>CAZEHJ010000001.1:0-68 GCA_964512485.1 uncultured Rhodothermales bacterium
AATGAGAAACCTGTACCTGTCGCGATAAGTGGGTTCGGAATGAACGGAGTTCATTCCGGAAACCGAAG
>CAZEHJ010000001.1:168-90548 GCA_964512485.1 uncultured Rhodothermales bacterium
GCCGAGTAAATGAGAAATCTCTACCTGTCAAGGTAGAGATTTGGGATTGGCCGACTGAAAGGAGGCAAATTCCACTTTCTCTACCTGTCGCGATAAGTGGGTTCGGAATGAACGGAGTTCATTCCGGAAACCGAAGAGCGGCAGGCCGGCCCGCGAAGCGGGGCGAGCGTTGCGAAGCAGCGTCAGGTTCGAATTCACGAGGCGCAAAGCGCCGAGTAAATGAGAAATCTCTACCTGTCAAGGTAGAGATTTGGGATTGGCCGACGGTCAATCGATGGGCGTGATTCCGAGCTGAACTTCGCTGATCGTTATGAACATCTCGTCGTCAACTGCCTGTTTGATCCAGTCTATGTCGACGGATGTGGGATAGCCGAACTCCGAATATTCGACGTCGATCTTGTCCGCAGTCTCCAGTGCATCTTCGATCATATCGAAGACATCTTCCACGGTCTCGATGTACTGCAGGTCTTCGTGGCGCACTACTTCATTAGAGTGGGTGCTGATTGCGGAAACCACTTGAGAGTCAACCACCTGAACGAAATGTGGCCCCGCGACAATACAGAAGCACCCTCTATTAAGCAGATAACTGTATGTCCCATCCTGATAGTTCGACCATTCTACTCGGGCGTCGGCGAGATCATCATTCTCGGATCGATCAGGACCGATAATTTCGCATCCGCCGATCAGCAATATCAGCGCGCTCAGGAGAATACTGTAATACGAGTACGCTTTGGTCATATCGGTTTATCAAGAAGTAAAAGTCCGTCAAGAGTTACTCTGGACTCGGATCAAAGAGTTGGGAGATGAATCAGTTCCGAGGCCGTGATGTTGCCTGAAACGGCGATATTCGAAAGATGAACCCTCTCTATCATGGCGACCCTCGATGCTTCGAATGGTGTTTCAACACGGATATGATTGTCCGTAAATCCGTTCATCAGGCCGTCCTTTTCGCTGTCTTCCCAAAGAACAGCTCGCTCCTGATTGAGGAAGCGGGCGTAAAAGGAAGCGCGCTTCTTCTCAGAGAGCAGCCGTAAGCGCCTGTTTCTGTGGGACCGAATGTGCTTCTCAACCCGCGGACCTCCCATGGAGGCGAGTTCGTTGACCGCAATCGTATCAGGGCGCTCTGAATAGGTGAAAACGTGCAGGTAGGAGATGGGCAAATCAGATATGAACGCGAACGTGTTCTCAAAGCGCTCGTCTGACTCCGCGGGGAAGCCGACAATCACATCGACCCCAATCGCTGCGTCGGGAATTAAACGAAGCACACGCTCGACTCGATCTTCGTAAACGGCCCGCTTGTATCTGCGGCGCATCTTTGCCAAAACGAAGTCATCACCACTCTGGAGGGGGAGATGAAAGTGCGGCATGAATGAGCGCGATGCGGCGACAAACTCAATGATTTGGTTCGTTAAAAGGTTCGGCTCACAGGAGGAGATGCGATATCTCTCAATCCCGTCGACCTGGTCGAGCTCTTGAATCAGCTCGAGCAAGGATTCTCCCCGATCCTGTCCGAAAAGGCCAATATTTACGCCAGATATGACGATTTCCTTGTATCCTTTTTCCGCAATCTGTTCGGCTTGCGCGACTACACTTGAAATAGAATCGGAACGCGAGGCGCCCCTCGCACGCGGAATCGTACAGAAGGAACATGTATAATCACATCCATCCTGCACCTTCAAAAACGCCCGCGTCCTCTCCGAGGCGGAATACGCCGCCCCGAAATCCGTGACATCGTCGATACAAGAAACGTCGATCTGAGTTTTTTCACGCTTTGTAAATGCATCGACATAAGAAAAGAGATTGAACTTTTCATTCGCTCCCAGCACGATATCGACTCCTTCGATCTCGGCGATCTGCTCCGGACGAAGCTGGGCAAAACATCCTGTTACGATTACGCACGCTTCCGGATTGGCTCTCATCGCCCGCCGGATGGCTTGACGACACTTACGATCAGCTTCATCGGTGACCGTACACGTATTGAGAACAACAACGTCTGCGTGTTCACCGAAACGCACCACCTCAAACTGATTCGATACAAACTGTTCAGAAATCGCAGATGTCTCTGCGAAATTGAGTTTGCATCCGAGCGTGTGAAAAGCGACCGTCGACACGAAGTTGTATGGAATTGTATAGTGGAATGGGGCGGCTGTCCAACGTGAATGCTATTTTCGGGTTTCATCAAGAAAAGACCCGGGAGAATGTCGGCATGCGGAAATTTGTGCGCACAGACGACGGCCCGGACCTTGACTCCCCTCATCAAACCGCTCCTCCATGTTCGCAAAAGAAGGCTATGGTCTCATTATCGCCTCATTTGGCATGTTTGTCGTTCTCGGATTTCTGGGATGGATGACAGGCGGTATTCCGGGATATTTGATCGAGGGTGTGGGCGTGTTTTTCCTGCTTTTCACCTTGTACTTTTTTCGCGATCCCGCGCGTGAAATAACCAAGGTAGACGAATGGACGATGTTGTCACCTGCGGACGGGAAAGTTGTTCTGATTCAGGAGGTCGACGAACCACTGTACCTCGATGGTCGGGCCCGCCAGATCTCAGTATTTCTCTCTCCGCTCAACGTACATGTCAACAGAGCTCCCATCGGAGGAGTCGTGGAGTTTGATGAATACGTGTCTGGAGACTACCTCGTCGCGTGGCACGAAAAGGCCAGCGAGTTGAACGAACGGTCACAGATTGGAGTGAAGCACGAATCCGGGCAAAAAGTTCTTTTCAAGCAGATTGCCGGGGCAGTTGCACGGCGAGTTGTGTATCATATCTCCGTCGGAGACACCGTCTCAACAGGTGACCGTTTCGGAATAGTGAAATTCGGCTCTCGAATGGATATCCTGTTTCCTGTTGATGCGGACGTATCGGTTGAGGTTGGGGACAAAGTCAGAGGCGGATTGACCATTCTGGGGCGATTGAACCAGTCATCTCCCCGCGATTCAGAGCAAAGCCTGTAAATCATGCTGCGAGCCAAACGAAAAAATGCACGCCCGGGTCTGAAGCAGAGACGCTTCCGGCAGCGACTGATTTCGTATCGCGAATCAAAAGGAGCGGGACGGTCTCGCAAGATTCCGCGTGCAGCCGTTCCGTCGTTTTTCACCCTGATGAACCTGTTTTGTGGATTTTTATCCCTGATTCAGGTCCTGGAAGGACGACTCGAATACGCCGGATGGTTGATTCTGCTTGCCAGTTTCTTCGACATGATGGATGGCATGATGGCCAGGTTGACCAACGGTACCAGCCCGTTCGGTATGGAGTTGGACAGCCTCTGCGATATCGTCTCATTTGGCGTCGCGCCTGCGTTTATGATCTACGTCTTCGGACTCCAGGAGTACGGGACGCCCGGTGTCATCATCGCTTCGCTTCCCGCCCTGGCCGGAGCTGTACGCCTGGCTCGCTTCAACGTGAACTTTGAGGGGACCAAGAGCGACTATTTTGTCGGCATGCCGATTCCGGTTTCAGCGATGGTGATTGTTGCCATCATTCTCAACGCCGATCTCGTGCGGCAACTCGTGGAGAATTACGGTGACATGAGCGTGATTCTGATAACTGTCATCACGCTTTCGGGGCTGATGGTTTCAAATATAAAATTCGATTCCGTCCCACGGCCGTCGGTTGAATACATTCGCAGGAATCCAAGGAAGACGCTCGTTGGGATCGCGGCGCTGATCGTGATGGTTGTATTCCGCGAACCGGGTCTTCTTGTTGTGATGATCTCTTACGTCTTGCTGGGAATAGGTCGCTCGTTCGGCGGTTTCCTGAAAGCACTTCGAGCGACTTCCGACGATACTTCAGAATGAAGTCTTAACATTTCCGGCCTCGCAGGAAGATCTGTAAATTGTATCTTTGGCTCTGACCGGGTCTACATCCATTCCATCCGTTTTCAACATCAAAATGTTCAAAGCTAACATCACCGTCACGCTGAGACCTTCCATTCTGGATCCTCAGGGAAAGGCCTCCCATCACGCGCTTTCAGAACTCGGTTTTGAAGCCGTCTCTCAGGTACGGATTGGTAAGTATATCGAGATGGAAATTGATGCTCAAAACGAGCAAGAAGCTCGGGCAATTGCCGAGAAGGCCTGTCAGCAGCTTCTCGCCAATCCTGTAATGGAAGACTTCCACCTAGCAATCCATGAAATTGTCGCAGCCTGAACATCAGCATGAAGTCGCTGTTGAGGTTGAAGAACTGGTCGAGACAGCGTGGCGTGTCGTCCTGTACAACGATGAAGTTCATACGTTTGAACAGGTCATCGTGCAGTTGATCAAAGCGATTGGCTGTTCGATGGGGACGGCTGAAGACATGACCTGGAAGGTCCATCTGGACGGGAAAGCCCTGGTTTTCGAAGGCGAATTCGAGGACTGTTTGAAAGTTAAGTCAGTGCTTTCAGAAATCGGTTTGATCGCGCGAATTCTGGGCTGATCTGCGTGGTCCGGGAACGGCCATTTTTACCGTAATTCGGAAAATTCTGCTCAATTGGATGGCCATTTTCGGCGCATTTCGACTGTTCTTGAAGAAAAAGCGCCATAATCCGGATCTGAGCGTCGTTTTGTGAATGTGGCACATTTGTTGGCCTGCAGGAGGTACAGGACAACAAAAAACCTCTCTGGAGGATCGCCATGATCATCTCAAAAAAACACCTTCTCTCGTCAATCTGGCTCATTATCGCCATGCTTGTTGCAACAGCGCTATTTTTTGCGCTGCCAACTCAGGCACAGGATACTGGTATCGCCACGTGGTTCAATCTGAGTCAGCACGGCTCAAAAACTGCTTCCGGTGAACGCTACGATCATAAAGCCCTCACGGCTGGACATTCGGATCTCCCATTCGGCTCCATGGTTCGCGTCACGAACGTGCTTTCGCAGGAAACCGTAGTCGTACGCATCAATGACCGTCCGAACACAAAATCGACGGGCATCATTGACCTTTCTGGTGCAGCCGCGCGGGAATTGGGCCTTTTTTCGAACGGTCCTCAGCAGGTAAGTATCCAGGTTCTGGACGCGGGACATCAAATCGCGCTGGCGACCGATGAAATACCCGCTACGATTGCAGAAAAGTCTGAAACAATCTCTCTGAGTGATGCTCCGAGCGTCAATCTACCCGTACAAATATATGAACAACCAACTGTTCCAGAGCCTGAAGTTCTGAAGCCCGAGATGGCTATCAAACCCGTCGTGGAGTCTGAAACGGGGCTGTTTACACTCCAGATTGGTTCGTTTTCCACGATGGACGGCGCCAAAGAACTGGCGGCCGAGTTCAGGGAAGCGTGGATACTTGTCGTGGAAGCCGGCGATACGAAATCGTATAGAGTGTATTTCAATCGTTTCGACCGGGAAGAGCCGGCCCGAACGGCACAGAATCGTCTATGGTCTGAAGGTCACGACAGCTTCCTCAGGAAAGTCGCTCCCTGACGAAAATGAATACACCACTCGAGAGCGGCTTCGTCCGCGGCATCCAGACTTGATGTTGAGTCTTATATTGGAGCAGAAATTTTGAGTCCTGATGTCGGAAACCTATCTCGTACTTGACAAGGCTGGTCACGCTGTGACCAAGGAAAAAGGGTCTCGGTTTATTGCCGAGGCCCTTCCTGTTTCTTCTGTTGAGGAAGCCGACAAAGCTCTGGCTGCCATCCGAAAAAGAGATTATGATGCCACCCATCATTGTAGTGCGTACCGAATCGGTCCAACAAGCGATTTGTACAGATACAGTGACGACGGTGAACCAGGATCCTCAGCCGGATTACCCATTTTTCGACAGATTGAAGCACGAGCATTGACGGATACGCTGGTTGTCGTCGTCAGATACTACGGGGGCACCAAATTGGGCACCGGAGGACTGGTCCGGGCCTATGGCGATGCGGCTTCGCTGGCGCTTGATGACGCCGAGGTCAGAGAAGTCATACCCAGAACCCGGGTAGCGGCCCGCTTTGGCTATCAAGATACCTCACCGGCCATGCATGTCATCGGGAAGCATGACGCGATTATCTCTGGTACTGAGTACGGCGATGACACGGTGATCCACCTGGATGTCAGAACAAGTGAAGTGGAGTTGTTCGAACAGGCATTTGTGGAAGCTCTCTCTGGTCGCGGAGATATTCAGCGCACCGAGTAGCTCGGTAGTGGGTCAGCCCAGTTTCATGGCCTCAACCGCCAGCCCATCAACCCGATTATTGAGATCATCGTCCGCATGGCCTTTTACTTTGATGAAAGACACTTCGTGTTTTTCCATCAGTGAAAGCATGTCTTTCCACAAATCCTGATTCTTGACCGGCTTTTTGGATGCTGTTTTCCAGCCTCTTCGAATCCAGTTCTCAATCCAGTTGTCATTGAACGCATTGGCGATATATGCGCTGTCCGTATGAATGCGCACTTTACAGGGCTCCTTGAGAACACGCAGCCCTTCAACGACGGCAGCCAGCTCCATGCGGTTGTTCGTCGTCAGCTTTTCCGCACCCGTGATGACGCGCTCCCTGTCACCGTACATGAGGAGTGCCGCCCAGCCTCCCGGACCGGGATTGCCGCTGCACGATCCGTCGGTGTATATGGTTATTTCTTTGTTGGCCATGGGTCGAAGAATAACAAATCACGGGCTTCGGAATTGATGAAAGGCCTGTTGATTCCTTCTTCACCCCCTGCTTGGGCGCAGGAGGCTGAGCGTGTGTATACTGCATTATGAAATTTGTTGACTACGTAACAGTATCCGTGAGAAGCGGAAAGGGCGGCTCCGGGCGTGTCTCTTTCAGACGCGAGAAATTCGAACCCAAGGGCGGGCCCGACGGTGGAGATGGAGGTGACGGTGGATCGGTGAGTCTCCTTGCCGATTCGCACCTGTATACACTGCTTGATCATCGTTATAATCGTCACCATTTTGCAGAAAACGGCCATTCCGGGTCGAGTGCCAACAAAAAGGGCAAAGACGGCGAAAACATCGTGATGAGAGTGCCGGTCGGAACTGTCGTCAAGAACTCTGACACCGATGAAGTGATTGGAGAGTTGCTGAGCGCCGGAGACCTACTTGAACTTGCGCAGGGAGGTCGAGGCGGCAAAGGGAATACGTTTTTCAAATCGTCCACCAATCAGGCTCCGCGTCACGCACAGCCAGGAGAGCCCGGGGAAGAATACAATATCACGCTTGAGCTGAAGTTGCTGGCTGATGTCGGACTGGTCGGATTTCCCAATGCCGGAAAAAGCACCCTGGTATCCAGTTTGTCAGCAGCAAGGCCGAAGGTTGCCGACTACCCGTTTACCACACTCGAACCTTCCCTCGGAGTCGTCTCGCTGGATTCATTTGAATCATTTGTGATCGCTGACATTCCTGGGATTATCGAAGGAGCTCATTTGGGCAAAGGTCTCGGCATCCAGTTTCTCAAGCACATTGAGCGCAATGCCGTTTTGCTCTTCATGATCCCGTTGGACTCTGAGGATGTCGGAGCAGAGTATGAGACATTGCTCGGCGAGTTGAGGGAATACAACAAGGAAATGCTGGACAAACCACGTGTGATTGGCCTATCAAAACTGGACCTGATACCGCCGGATGAACAGAAACAGGTCGTCAAAGAAGCCAAAGCGTCCATAACTGAAGAGATTGAAATATTTGCTTTCAGTTCTGTTGCCAGAAAAGGGTTGGACCCGCTGAAGCGAGGATTGTGGACGTACGTTCAGAAGAGCAGGTCGTTTGGCGAAATCAGCGAGTGACAAGAAAGCGACGAACGGGCACGAGCATCATCTGGGCTTAAAGCTCAATGCGACTCCCGGACTGGGACCTCGTCTACAGCGACGCCTCTATACCCGGTTTGGATCGGCCGGTGTCATCGAACGACAATCTTCGAAGTCACTGCAATCTGTTGAAGGCATAGGTCCGGGTACGGCGGCACGGATCGAACACCAGATGAGGACCGTGGCAGACGACGATGTCTCCCGGCAGACCAGACGATTGAGTTCAGGAGATTTGTCGCTCGTCTCACTGTCAGATTCAGGCTATCCGCCATTATTGCGTGAGATCGATGATCCTCCACCTGTGCTCTGGGTAAGAGGGCAAATCAATGTCTCGAAAGGCAAACATATAGGAATCGTAGGAACGCGCCGTGCGTCGGCCTACGGCCGACGCACGGCGCACCGACTGGCCTTTCAGTTGGCGTCCGCTGGTTTGAGCGTAGTGAGCGGCCTCGCGTACGGGATCGACAGGGCCGCCCACGAAGGAGCACTCGATGCTGGAGGAAAGACGATCGCGGTGTTGGGCTCCGGTCTCGACAGAGTCTACCCCCGCGAGCACACGGAATTGGCCCGTCGCATAGCCCGATCGGGTTGTCTTCTATCGGAATTGCCGCCTGACGCCGAACCCGAGCCCCACAATTTCCCGGTCCGAAATCGAATCATCAGTGGCCTGTGCCAGGCAGTGATCGTGGTTGAGGCATTCGAAAGAGCTGGCGCATTGATCACATCGAGAAGCGCAATCGATCAGAACAGGGACGTGTACATCGTACCGGGCAGGCTCGATGAAGAGACGTCGAGGGGCGCTAATCTGGCCATTTTAAAGGGTGAAGGACAAATTCTGTGCTCAATCGAACAGGTGTTATCTGACTACCGGGATCAAGGGATTCTTCCCGAACTCAACTCCGCTCCTGGTCCTGAAAACGCAAACAATACGCCCCGTTCAAGCCTCGAAACCGCCATTCTTCAAACGCTGGAGGCTGGTGAAACGCACATTGACGATTTGGAGATAGCCCTGGAATATCCTGGAGGTGAATTGTGGGCTGCGCTCCTGAAGCTGGAATGCGATGACCTCATTCATTCACTTCCCGGCAATCGATTCGAAGCCAGCTCCGGACGTCGCAATAAGGCCAGAATATAGAATAGCCGGTCGACCCCACCAGACGACCGGCTATTCAGAAGTGTTAATCATCAGAGGGAAGATATTGCCAGATTATCCCTTCTGAAACACAACATTATGATGCCCACCACACGCGATTGTTACACAGATATTGGCGAAGGAAGAACAATTAGGAAGGTCATTTTTTGGTAAACTCCTGAATGAGCGAACCCGAAAAACAACCGACAGAAATAGCCTTCAACGTTCCATCCGGATACAAGGAGGCTGAGCGGCTTGATGTATATCTGACTGGCTTCATTCAGAACGCCACTCGAGCCAAAGTTCAGAAAGGCATCAAGGAGGGACAGGTGGTTGTGAATACGCGCGTTGTCCGCAAACCCTCACACGTAGTCCAGGCGGGAGATGAGCTTGTCTGCACGATCATGAAGGCTCCGGCTGTAGAGATCCTTCCCGAAGATATCGAGATTGATGTCCGTTACGAAGACGACCATTTAATGGTGGTCAACAAAGCGCCAGGCATGGTCGTTCATCCGGCACATGGTCATCGTACGGGCACTCTGGTTCACGCTCTTCTATATCACGTGGGCGGAGGATCCATCTTGATGGACGATGAAGAGGATGCAGAACTGGATCCGGACACGGGGCTCTCGAATGTCAATCTTCAGCCCCGATATGAAGGCGATGTAGCTCTTCGTCCTGGAATCGTGCACCGTCTGGACAAGGACACGAGCGGATTACTCGTCGTCGCAAAAAATGACGTCACCCACGTGGCCCTATCTCGTCAGTTTGCGGAGCGGAGCACACGTCGGAAATATCTGGCAATTGTCTGGGGGACTCCGGACGAGGATGAGGGAACGCTCGATACAGAGCTTGCGAGGGACGTTCGTGATAGACGAAAAATGGCCGTTGTAGCGCCGGGAAAAGGGAAACGAGCCATCACGCACTACAAAACGATTGAGAAGTTCGGTTATACGACTATGACCCAGTTCCGCCTCGAAACCGGACGCACCCATCAGATCAGGGTCCATGCTGCCCACTTGAAGCATCCAATATTCGGAGATGTTACCTACGGAGGGGATCGGATCAGATACGGCAAGGACGAGGGACAGCGGCGTGCATTCTATAAAAACCTGTTCAAGATGCTGCCAAGGCAGGCACTTCATGCCGCTTCACTCGGATTCAAGCATCCCGCAACCGGAAAGGAAATGGATTTCGATGCCGAGCTTCCCCAAGACATGCAAGATGTTGTTGAGCGGTTGCGTTCGTTTGATATCGTGCGCATGTAGCGGTGCTTTGTTAATATTGTTCTGAAACAAGTAAATCTCGCCGAAAAGGGTGTAACCAAAGACCTTTCTTGGTAGATTGCGGCCCGAATTATTGGAATACCGATGGAGTCGGATAGACGCAATGCGAGGGCAAGATGGATTTAAAAGGTCTGCTGGATATCAGCAATGTTGCGGTCGGAATTGAGGCCGAATCTAAATCATCACTGATCGATGCTGTAATCGATTTGGTGGCTGATGACGAATCCATCAGTGATGTTGATGAAGTCCGAAATGCGGTGCACGAAAGGGAAGAGAAGATGTCCACGGGCGTCGGAAAAGGACTTGCGCTTCCCCATGCCAAGACTTCTGCGGTTACTGGCGTAGTTGCCGCGCTCGCAACCACGAAGAAGCCAGTTGATTTCAGCGCCCTTGATAATGATCCTGTTCAGATTGTTTTTCTGCTCGTCGGAAAACAGGATGCAAAAGCGCAGCACGTTCGAATTTTGAGTCGCTTCTCCCGGATGATGAATCGCGCGGAAAATAGAGATCTGATCCTGTCCGCCAAGACGGGTGAAGAGTTACTGGATCGTATCCACCAGGCCGAAGCCAACTTGAATTGATCTGGATGAAGCAATTCAAAAACATTCCCGGCACCTTTGATATCCTACCTGATGGACACACATCGGGCGGGGATTTCATTGCGCCGACACGCGTCTGGCTACGACTTGAGGAAGTCGTGCGAAACGTCATGACCAGGTACGGAGCGTCTGAGATCCGCACCCCGATCTTGGAGCCAACTGAATTGGTTGCCCGAGGAATTGGAGCACTGACCGACATCGTATCGAAGGAAATGTTCTCTTTCGAACGCGGAAGCACCCATTATGTGATGAGACCCGAAGTCACTGCTCCCGTAATGCGTGCCTATCTGCAGCACAGCCTTGCGCAGAAGGGTGGCACACAACGCTTGTTCTACATTGGGCCCTGTTTTAGGGCAGAAAGGCCCCAGAAAGGCAGGTATAGGCAATTTCATCAATTTGGAATCGAGATAATCGGATCCGAAGACGCGCGAGCAGATGCTGAGTCGATCGCTTCACTTCGTGATATCGTAGTCGAGCTGGGAATAAGCGAGTATACCCTTCGAATCAATTCGTTGGGCGATGAGGAGAGTCGGCCCCGATTCAAGCAGGCCCTCATAGATTACCTCACTCCGTTCGCTAACGATCTTTCTGAGGTCAGCCGAAATCGTCTGGAGTCCAATCCGTTGCGGATTCTGGATACAAAAAATGAGAAGGAGCAGGAGTTGCTCCAGGATGCACCGCTATTGACCGATTTTATCGATGACGAAAGTCGGGCGCATTTCGATTCTGTAAAACAATATCTCACGGATGTCAGGATTGCCTTCGTGGAAGATCCACGACTGGTTCGAGGCCTGGACTACTACAGCCGCACCGCGTTTGAATTTGAGAGTCCGTCATTGGGAGCTCAGAGTTCCTTTGCCGGTGGAGGCCGCTACGATCTTCTATCGAAAGAGGTGGGCTCCAAGCAGGTCGTTCCTGCGGTAGGGTTTGCTGCGGGCATTGAGCGGATGATCATGGCGATGTATGCCTCGGGGATGGAAGAATCTCTGGCTGGAAAACCCGACGTGTTCATCGTTGCCCTCGGAGACTCTGCGGTTGACTGGACGTTTTCAGCCGCCCAGAAACTTCGCGATGAAGGCCTGAACGTCTCTTACGATTTAAAAGGCCGTTCCATGAAGGCGCAAATGCGCGAGGCGAATAGACAGAACTCGCGATTTGTAGCCATCGTCGGTGATGACGAACTGGCGTCAGAAGTTGTTCAATTGAAAAACATGGCTGATTCGAGTCAGGAATCAGTTCCTCTTTCTGATTTACTCTCGATAGTACAAAAACCGGCCTGATGGAAGCTGTTAGGACGTTTTAGTCAGACTGAGATTAAGCGATGGAACGGATTGGCAGGGCAGGGGTTGGCGTTTTCACCAGCTTTTACCGGCTGATCTCCGCACTCGGAAATTCATGAACACGCTTTATCCATGTACCCCCGTCTGAGCGATATATTTTCTGACTGGTTCGGCTTCAATTTTCCGATCCCTATCAATTCGTTTGGATTCATGGTTGCGCTCGGGGCCATGTTTGGCGCCTGGCTTTTACAGAAAGAATTTGATCGCATGTACGGGATCAGGCAGCTTTCTGGCGTCAGGATTCCAGATCCGGAGAAGTCTAAGAAGGGCAAAAAGCGGATGATAACGGTTTCTCCCGCTTACATAGTCGGTACAATTGCCATCATTCTGATAGTGGCCGGATTCCTGGGAGCGAGAGCTTTTCACATCTTTGAAAATCTGGACACGTTTTTCCGGAATCCATCGCGAATGATATTCACCACCGGTGGTTTCACGTTCTATGGTGGAATGATCGTGGGTGGCATGGGTGTTGTGTATTACGTGCGTAAGAAAGGGCTCGACCTCGGTTCGGTTGCTGACGCGATTGCTCCCGGGGTCATGATCGCCTACGGAATCGGCAGGATCGGGTGTCAACTGTCCGGGGATGGTGACTGGGGCATTGCGTCAGATGTAGCCGCAAAGCCGGACTGGTTGCCGATGTGGATGTGGGCTGAGACCTACCCCAACAATATCATGGGTATCGACCTCTCAGCCACGCCGGTTTATCCAACTCCGATATACGAGTTTATTGCAGCAACACTCATATTTGCGCTGTTGTGGTCGTTTCGCAAACACGCACATCTGACCGGCTGGCTCTTCTGGGTTTACGTGGTTTTCAACGGTGCTGAGCGCTTCTTCATAGAGAAAATCCGGGTCAACAACCGGTTCGATATCTTCGGCCAGACCATGACACAGGCGGAGATTATAGCGCTGTTATTGATACTGGTAGGTGTTATCGGAATCTGGAAAACGTGGCCCAAGCGCGAGCCCACCCAGGTTCCAAAACTTGCAAATCAATCAGGCTAGGATCGCATTAACGGTCTGGTGAGGCAGGTAGGGCCTCCCTCGCCGGCGAGAGAAATGTGTTGGCCCGAATATGTGCGGACGTCGAAGCCCCTGTCTTTCAGCAAATCAATCGTCGCCACATTGCGGCTTTCTATAAGGCATGTTGACTCATCGAGAGCCAGCACATTGCATCCGATGGTATCGTAGTCCTGGGCAGGAAGTTCGATCAAGTTGAATCCGTAGTCCAGCAATCTCTGTCTGAATATCACAGGCATTAATCGACTGTAGACCAGTAGGTCTCTGTCGGAAAGAGGCGAAATGAAAGACATCAGATGGAGCACGTCGGAAGGGCCATTCCAGTAGGGCAGAGGAACGGAGACAATCTCTGAAACTGAGTTGCCACAGTGTTCGCGCAGTGCTTCGATTCCTTCACGATTAGAGCGAAATCCTTCTCCGACAGCAACGAGGTCAGGTCGCAGCCACACGATATCCCCTCCTTCGAGCCGTGCCGACGGAGATGAGAGGGAAGAAACTTCAAAGCCGCTTTCCTTCAGGTGGATGCCAACCGCGGACGGTTCGTCCTGTCTCAACTCCTTTCCCATCGAAGTGGTGAGAAAGCCATTTGCCGTAGTCGCGACCGGATCATGTACGTACAGCGAATCAAGCCCTGTGCAAAAGGTTGGCGGAAGGATGTCGACCTGCGCCCCGAACTCACTCAACAAACTGATGAACGCGTCCGACTCTCCGCAAGCTTTTTCAAAGTCCGGCTCATACGCGAAACGATATTTCTGCCAGTTTTCAGTGAGGTGAGACTGTGAAATGAAACAGTCCCTTGCGTGCGCTACGAGAACACGCTCCAGTCGGGAAGTCATTGAAAAACGCTTCATACTGTACTTTTGGCAGGCATCATTCGCCCAGACTTGATTACCTTGAATGGGGCCCGCTCCTCGGGTCATTCCGCGAAGAATACGAAAGCCGATTCATCCAAGTCAGGGTCAAGGTGAACAAGCAAAAGAAATCCGAGTCCTCCGAAGCGCCGCGATTCGTTGCAGGAAGAAACCCCGTTCGCGAACAGCTTGAAAAAGACACCGCGAGGGTCGAAAAAATGTTGCTCCAGAAGGGAGCTTCCGGTTCTCTACTTGCCCTTCGAAATCTTGCTCAATCTGAGGGCGTACCTGTGCAGTTTGTACCCGCTCAGAAATTGAATGCTCTCGTACCGGGAGTCAATCATCAGGGCGTGTTGTTGAGCATTTCTCCTGTTGACTACATGGATGTTGATGATATGCTGACGGCCATCGCACCAGGATTGGACGAAGTCCGACAACACAAACCGGTCGTCGTGATTCTCGATCATATTCAGGATCCGCATAATCTGGGTGCCATCGCCAGGAGCAGCGCTGCCGCAGGAGCAGGAGGGATGATCATTCCTGACAGGAATGCGGCACCTGTGACTGCGGCGTCCATCAAGACTTCAGCCGGAACGATTGGCCATCTGATGATCGCGCGTGTCACCAACCTGTCTCAGGTTATTTCTCAAATGAAAGAGAGAGGGTACTGGATCGTAGGCGCGGAAGGCACAGGAGATACCTCGTTTGCAGAAATGGACTGGGACCGGCCGATAGGATTGGTTATCGGGAGCGAAGACAAGGGAATGAGCCGGGTAGTTCGAGAAGCCTGCGATTATCTCGTGAGCATTCCTGTTCAGTCCGGCGTAGAGTCTCTCAATGCATCCGTGGCTGCAGGAATTCTTCTTTTTCAGGCCCGTCTTTCAAGAATCTGAAGCTGGCCGTTGATTCGAATTGGAATGCTGATTCCGATCGACGCGTCAAAGTGGTGCGGCGTTAAAACAAACGACCCCGACTAACCGATGCGGTACCGCGCAAAGGTCAGTCGGGGCGCCCACCTTTCAAGCGCAACCAATCCCTATCGGGACGGTCGACACCTGAAATTCTGGATCAAGCAGAAATTCCTAACGCCGATTGCCGTTGAGCTTGTAGACGATCTTGCGAATCGTATCAAATTGCAGATACGGGTATTCGTCTCTCAGCATTTCAATCGCATCATATGCTGGTACATTCTGTCCCCGCATTACGCGAAAAGTTTTCCTGATCTGGTAGTCACGAACTCCCTTTTCACTCAGGAGATTGTGATCGTCCAGAACGTCGTATATATCGTCACTGATTAGGCCGTCCAGCGGATTTTCGCTGGTGTGTTCAGTCATTGCCTGCATGATCTCACTTGTCAGATTCTTGTTGTCAGATAGCCTGTTTCAAGGTCTGGCGTTTTCCGACGGAGAGGAGGGGCAGTTCCTTACTCCGCAATGAAAGAGTAGGGTAGATCTGACTGGGTGCAAAGTGAATTGACCTGAACGGTACACGCTGGAGGGCGAGCCGTTTTATATTCTGATCGAGTCGTTCAGGCCGTTTTTCGGTTGGTCGACCCTTCGGCTGAACCGTCAGAATGAACCACTCTATGGTTCTCGTTCCGCGGCAGGTAAAAGTGCTTTGAATTGCCTGCGCAGGGTGTAATATGGCTCCCGCGCTATCACGCCAAGAATGTCATCAGGCTCGAGTTGAAGAGACTCGCTTCGGCCAAGGAGTTGGATAGCCGTCATCCGTTGAATGGCCAGATCAGACCCGATCCATTCTCCCACTGTATCGATGGCCAATGAGTGTGACGGATCGATCCTCCAGATGGCCTTGAGAGCAGCAGAACTAAGAATCGGATCCTCATCCAGGAATCCTCTGATGTTCTCAATCATCTCGTCGTTCGGACCGGTTTCTGGCCCCATGAGATCCAACGCATCGAGCCGAACCCGATCGTTTTCGGACTCGGTAACAAGAGCGGACTTGAAATATGCCCACGCGTTGCCGGGTCGTAGGCTCGCCAGTGCCGTCACAGAAGCCGACAGGACACGTCCGTCTCTACCAGTATTTGCCGCGTCAAGGGCTGTGGAGAAAGCCGAAGCATTTCCCTCAAACGCTGCGATTGATCTGAGCGCCGAAGATTTGACCCGACTGTCATCATGTCCGGCCCACAATTGGAGCGTGGCTAACGCAGATCCTGAAGGAGCCATTTTTGCCAGTATCTCGCTGGCGGAGTGCAACAGAGCGGGATCTGAATTCTGGGTGATTGAAGATCGCAGTCCGAGAAGAACCGATGGATTCAAATCCATTCCAGCCAACAGGTTCAGCGAGCGGATCGTGGATCCGTCGTCCACTGAATATCTCAACTGAGAGACGAGATCGTCCCGAGATGGGGGCGTTTGAAAGTCGACCAGAACTTCCGCAAACGCATCGGGATGGACAAACCGAGGAGCGATACTGGTTGGAAACGTACTCGATTGCTGTCTGTCTTGAAGCCGAATTGTGATCGTGTTAGTTTCGGCCAGAGACGAGTACTGGAAGGTGGCGTCGAACTCGAACGCCTCCGGTACCAGCTGGCCTTCTTGATGCTGAGAAACGGAAACGCTGGCTCTCTCTGATGCGACATCAAAGCTGTGTGAAAGGGAAAGCTCAGGGTGTCCGGCGCTGTATACCCACACATCGAAGAAAGTCCGCAGGTCTTCGCGGGAGACAGACTCAAAACTCCGGCGAAGGGTTTCTGAATCCATCAGTTCGCCCTCGGGAGTTGCAAAAAATTGCTTGATGCCTGCCAGAAATGCCCGCTCGCCCAATCGCTCTTTCAGCATTCGCATAACCCATGCCCCCTTTGCAAAAGCATGCGTATCAAGCAGGTCTGAAGCATTTTCCCACCGGTCCCAAACCAGAGGTCGGACATATTCTGAAGCTTCTTTCAGATATGCCTGCCTCAGGTGTTCAAGTACCAGACCTGCAGCAGCGTCTGACTGAGAGGCTCTCAAATAATCGATGGCCAGCCAGGACGACAGAGCCGGTTTGATCCATATATCAGTCAGTACGAGTCTGCTGAAAGACGGTCCAAGAAGGACGCCAATCGAACGGCGGTTCTGATTGAACTGCTCGATCCATGAATCGGGCCCACGCATATCATATTGGGGAATGACAGCAAGCTGATCGAATGATTCGATGGAAAGGGCACCCGGAACTATAAATACCTCAGAAGGAGGTTCGATTTCGATTCCGATCCGTTCTTCCAGATGATAGGTGACGAAGGAAAACATCTGATTCTTCAGGGAATCTGATGCGATAGTCGGTACCAGCGAATTCAGATCTTCCTCGTCGAATAACAGAACTTCCGTGGAGTCGTAGGCAAAAAAGCCGCTATGATGGGCAAATCTGCCCGTTGTCTGAGAGCTGGAGTACACCCTGTCCGTATCAGAGAACATTCCGCGATGTAGTGCGGATGAGGTCTTCACTTTCCAGCGTGCAGGGGCAGAAATCGACGTCAGAGCATCGTAAGGATCCATTTCATCGAGTGGAGTCGGGCGCCAACCGGATTGGCCGGGAGCAGAGGAAGACCAAAGCGCAGACGGGCTTTGTCCCCTGTGCCGACGGCGAAGAGCACTTCTTACAGAAAAGCGAATTTCGATGGTGAGCTCAGGCACGGTCGAAAAATCAAGAACGGTCGTCAGGATCCCGCCAGACACGGACCAGCTCAAGGAATCTGATCCGCTCCAGACGGACTGGACATCGAGGTCTTGGACCATCAAAAACACATTCTGGATTTTGTCGGTCGGTGAAGACGCGTCACCGGGAACTGCATTGATTTGAGATCGACCAGATACGATCTCGTCGTCAACGTCGATATTGAGGGCTGTACGAATAAAAATGATCCGGGCACCCTCAGCAAAATCCGATCGGATCGTACCATCCATCAAAGGATGCAACGCCGTTTCTTGGGCCTCGACGCTCACCGTGGCTCCAAAACAGATCAGAATCAGTATGAGAGCACATCGATTCATTGTCTCTGCGCACTCGCCGGATTTTCAGTGCTTTCCAGATCGCCTCCGTTCTGCAGCGAAAACGTAGCCCCCAGAAACAGCATAGCTGCAAACCCCACGATAATGTAGAGAAGCATTTGTCCAGTATGAGTGAGGAGTGCATACGAAGCCGCTTCTGCTTGAGGCATGGTAAAAAGTAAAGCGAGAGATTGAATCGTGATGAAATGATAGGTGCCGATGCCACCGGGAGAAGGTATGATCACTCCAATGGCTCCGATGAGCATGAGTCCCCAGGCATCGATAAAACTGATTTCGAAACTTGAGTTTTGGCCCAGTAGAACGAACGGCAAATAGGCCATCAGACCGTAACAAAACCAAATCGCAACGGTCTGGACAATGATCTGAACAGGTTTGGATGTGTGGAATATGGAGAGAAATCCATTCCTGAAATGGCAAAACAGAGAGCCAATTCTGGATGACGGATCCCGTACTCCACGAATCAGAAAAACCAGGGATCCGAGGGCCCCGAGTACCAGAACGGTAGCGCCCAAGGCGATGCTAAAGAAGGATTGGGCTGCGAGCCACGAAATGATGGGCTCCAGGAGCAAGGAACCCAAGTCGGCGATCCGGGCGCTGAAAATGAACGGTACACTGAGTAAAAAGATGCCAAAACTGGCCATGTCCAGGGCTCTTTCGACTACGACCGTACCCAACACGGTTGAGAAATGCATGCGCTCTTTACGGGCGACGTTTCCCGTGCGGATGATCTCTCCCAATCTGGGGCCGGCATAATTGGCCATGTATCCGACCATGAGGGACAGAAATGCGTTGACCGTAGACACCTTGCTGCGATTGACATGCTGAGGCGAACCATCCTCAGTGTCCGCTTCCTTTCCAGGTGACGCTTCCAGGAAGAGAACCCATCTCATGGCTCGCAGCCAGTGGCTCAAAAGCGTTATTGCAACGATTGGGAGCAACCACCAGTAGTTGGCCTGAGCAAACGCCTTTCTGACACCGGCAATGTCAACCCCCCGCAATGCCAGGTAGAGGAGAAGAGCCGCCACGGCAAAACTGCCACCGCGAATCAGCCACTGCTTGCTGCTTTTGTTCATGAATCGGTCGTCCAATGGTCATTCAAGAAAGAAAACACGGAAGAATTCCCGAGAGCAGCAAATGGTTTCCAATTCGTGCTTTGAGGATTATTCAATTCCTCAGATCAATCACTTCCACTGATTCCGGGATTTCGAATTCAAACACGTGCGATTCCAACTGAGGATTCACCTGAATGTCTGACAGGTCGAAGGTCATGGTCACGTCATTAAGATCGACGACAACCAGATGCGTTACGATCAGGTCGGACCTGCGTATCCAGAGTCGAACACTCTGAAACGAGGAAAAATCATCCAGCGGACGTAAATAAAGCCTGTCATGCATGGTGCCCAATAAGGACTCCTGTCCATCACCGGCAACATCATATTCCTGGTCGAACTGGCGCAAGAATGTGGTCAGTGAAAAAGACCCTTCATCATCAACGTAGTTGTTAACGAGGACCTGATTCTCGCCTCTATTGTGAATCCAGGTGGTCACTCCATCCGTGACGATCGTTTGACCTCCTGTTTCAACGCGGTATTTGTCTTGAGAGAAGGTAAGATCGCCTGAAAAGCGCTCATCTTCGTCCAAAAAAGACGATCTGGCGACTTGTACAAAACGAGCTTTCATCGTTTCGATGGACTCATATCTGTGCGCGAGTCGCTGAGCAAGCATCCGGGCATCTCCGTTCGTGTCCTGAGCAGAACCAGATATTGCACTCGAAACAGCGAGCAGCACCAGTAATGGCAACAAGCGGATGGATATGTAGTGTTTGTATTGCATTTCGCGCAATTTAGGGGGCAGCGACTTTAGATGACCCCACTTTGAATGAACTGATATCCAATTCCCGTGCCGTATCCCGGATGCCCTACCATGACGCGTCAGAAGAGCATTCTGCCTTGTGAGCCGATCTGAGAGTCCTCATTTCTGAACTACTTTTTTGAGAGCGTCCACAAAAGCCTGCATATCTGTCCGATCATTGTAGACGTGTGGAGCGACTCGTATGGCGCTTCCTCTGACTGACACCGATACTTTGGCTGCAGCCAAAATGTCTCTCGCTTCCGATACGTTCACACCTGAAGGCATACGAATTCCGAACAGATGATTGCCCCGGTCCCGTTTGTCAGCCAGTTGGAATCCCAGGTCCAGAATTTCGGCTTCCCAAGGCTCCATCAAAGCGGCGACGTATTCCTGAATGGATTCCGGCGTCCATTCAAGAATCTGGGAGAGGGCGGTCTCCAGCATCGGCATAAGGGTGAAATTACTTTTTTCCCCAACATCAAATCGGACGGCGCCGGGCTGATAACTGGCTTCGTAATCAACCAATCCGGCGAAATCTTCGCTGCCTCGCCTGTTGATCCAGTTCTCCTCGATCGGGGTACCATTCAGGAAACGGTCCCCCCACCATCCGAAGCCACTTGAGTAAGGGCCAAACAGCCACTTGTAGCCGGCTACGATGAGAGCGTCGGGCTTAACTTCCTGCACATCGAATGGCATCGCTCCGATTGACTGCGTTCCATCGAGAATTACGGCCGCCCCGTTTTCTCTCGCACGTTCCGAAATTCGTCCCAGGTCAAAAAGTGTCCCGTCCGTCCAATGCACGATGGGAAGTGCTACCGCGGCCGTGTTGTCATCGATTGCTTCCAGAATCGCATCATTCCAGGCATGACACTTTTCTTTGGAATCAGGTGGAGCCTGAATCGTTCTCAGATTGAGCTCTTTTTCGTCAGCCAGTCGTCGCCATGTATACAGATTGCTGGGAAACTGCTCGTGCAGGAGTACAATATTTTGTCCCGGCTTCACGTGGAGATTTTTTGCCGCAATGGCAATTCCGTAGGATACCGAAGGTAGCAGTGAAACGCGGGAAGATGCCTCAGAATGAATCAGGCGGGCAAACAATTCTCTGACTCGATCCGGTGTGGAGAAGAAGTCTGCGGGCTTGATGCGTGAGGGATCTCTTTTGGCTCTGATCGCCTCAATACCCGCCTCTTCGACACGGCGGGAAAGAGGCGACATGTAGGCACAATTCAGGTAATGGACGTCGGAAGGGAGCTGAAAAGCAGGTTTTTGACAGGGAAGCATGAATCACTGGCTTGATTGGCACACAAGATACGGCTCATTAACTTGACGAAAGGACCACCTTAAATGTCGCAGTGGAGTTCATTTTAACATGCCTTTGAGGCGCATCATAACCGGAGGACAGAGCGGAGTTGACCGCGGAGCACTCGACGCAGCGCTGGCCTCCGGATTCCCGTGCGGAGGGCACTGCCCCAGGGGACGGCGCGCTGAAGACGGCCCGATACCGCAGCGATATCCGCTGATGGAAACGACGTCCCGCGATTACGGCCAACGCACTGAGGCCAACGTCCTCGCTTCGGATGGGACACTCATTCTCGTTCTATCTCTGCCACTGACTGGCGGCACACTGTTGACCCACGAAATCGCATCCAAACTCAACAGACAGTGTTTGGTATTGGAGCTGGGCATGATCGGTCGGACTCAATCGCGGCCGGACGTGGGCGAGATTCTTCGTTGGCTGGATCAACATGAAATTGAATGCCTGAACGTGGCGGGACCAAGAGAAAGTGGCGCGCCCGGAATCGGGCGCGCCACTTTCGAAATTCTGTCCGAATTGATCAAGCGATCGGTAGAACGCGTACTCTGATCTTATATCAGGAGTTTTTACCTGCCAAAAATCAGTTGCTTCGGCCGCGACGTCTTTTTGCTCGTTCTGCTTCTCTTTCAGCTTTTTCTTTCAGACGCTCTACTGATTCCTTGATTTGCGATTCCATGTTGCGCATGGCATCCTCAAGTTCGATCTCAATATCTCCTTCGATCGAGTCTTTGATATGGAGTCTGATGGCGTTGCCGTCAAGCGACTCGCGAGTCAGTTCGAGGATCTCTAAATCACCGAATTCGATCTCTTCGGTATCCCAACTGTCCAGTTCACGACTCAGCTCACGTTCCAATCGACTTGCAGCTTCTTCCATTTCCGCAATTTCCGCGTCCAAAGCGTCGCCATGTGCATGACTCGCGTGGTTTGGGAAGCGCATCACGATGCGGTGCTTCTTGTGTCGTGCGTGACGTCTGTCCGCATCGACTTTAATTTCATAGCGAAACTGGGTTTCCGCGAGAGGTGCCACTTCGACGGCATCCGCTCTTTCGGAAGTAAATAGCGCGTACTCTGCTTTGTCAGGCCAGAAATGCTTGACCAGCACGCTGAGCAGATTTGCAGAAAACAGGATGATGGTTGCAATCCCCAGCGCCATGACCAGTTTCTGCCGGCGGCCGGTATTCTCAGTAGACATGCGGAGTTCCTCCCTCACTTCAAATTGAACAGGACCGAAAAATTTCGGCTGGCACGTCTTCCGATTACGCGTCGAGTCTGTCCGAATCGATAAAACCTAAACGATCTCAGGATCCATTCTATTGTATAGGACCGCAAAAAAATCGAAAGTTTCTCAGGCCTACGGTTTCTTTCCTTTCAAAGTTGCTGTTGAGAAGCGGGAGAGATCTACTTCTTCTTTGATATTCCAGCACCAGAATTTCTGACAGGGAAACACGTTTTCGTACAGGGCCCTTCCTACGATAACCGAGTCCACTCGATAGGGAATAAGATCATTGAGGGCCGTGAGGTGGAGATGGTTGCCTACGCCGCCCGAAGCGGTGATTTTGGTGCGTTTCAGCCGAGATCCCATTTCGCGATACGCTTCCATGTTAGGCCCTTCCATCGTTCCGTCACGAGCGATGTCGGTGTATACAATCCGGCGACATCCCCGTGCTTCCATATCCAGGGCAAAAGGAATTGCATCAATTCCGCTTCCTTCGGTCCAGCCTTGAATTCTCGTCTCGCCATCACGAGCATCAATGCCCACTACAATCTTGCTGGCTCCATGTTTTTCAATCGCCTCGCTCACCAGATCAGGATTTTGGATGGCAGCTGTTCCGATGATCACGCGGTAGACACCGGCATCGATCGCACGGTCGATGTCGGCCATGGTTCGAATGCCGCCGCCAACTTGAACCGGAATGTCGAGCTCAGAACAGATCTCGTGGATGACCTCCCGATTGTTTTCGCTTCTTCCCTTGGCAGCGTCCAGGTCGACCACGTGCAGAACTTTCGCGTTCTGAATTCGCCAGAGCTTGGCCATTTTCACAGGGTCGTCGAAATACACCTTTTCCTTCTCATACTTCCCTTGATAGAGTCGTACGCATTGCTCCCCACGGAGGTCAATCGCCGGTATGACAAGAATCTTTGGCATATCTCAAAATCCTATGCTCCAACCTAGCCTTTTATCAACGGTTTCCCCAAAAATGACATCAATCCCGATGTTCTTCATATCTCACGCTGTCATCGAGGAATCAACTATGCTGTGTTTGTTGTTTATTGCGCTTGATCTGGAAATAATCCAGTCACTGCATCTGTAATTTTCCTGCTGAGCCCATGTCCAAAAAGGACTTCAACAGAATACTCGTAACGGCAGCTCTTCCATACGCGAATGGCCCGGTCCATTTGGGTCACCTTGCCGGTGCATACCTGCCTCCGGATCTCTTCTGCAGATATCATCGACTGAAAGGAAGCGATATAGTATTTGTCAGTGGATCCGATGAAATGGGCGTAGCCATTATGGTCAGGGCCAGAAAGGAGGGAATTCAGCCCCAGGAACTGGTCGACAGGTACCACCCGGCTATTGAGAAAGCGTTTTCTGATTTCGGAATGACGTTCGACCATTATGGTAGAACTACGTCGCCGGTTCACGCCGAAACGAGCCAGGACTTCTTCCGAACACTTGCCCGGAAAGGCATTTTTACGCTCAAGACAGAGCAGCAGCTATACGATCCGGAAGCCGGGATATTCCTCGCGGACAGGTTTGTGATAGGGACGTGTCCGACGTGCGGACATGAGGACGCCTATGGAGATCAGTGCGAAAAGTGCGGATCAACGCTGAGTCCCATGGAACTGGTCAACCCAAGAAGTACGATCTCTGATGCCACGCCTGAACTCAGGGAGACCACCCATTTTTACCTCCCGCTCGGCGATTTCCAGGAGCGACTGGAAAAATGGGTCGCCACGCATCCGGAGTGGAAGCCGAACGTCACCGGCCAGATTAAAAGCTGGTTGAACGAAGGCCTCAAAGAGCGTGCAATCACGCGGGATGTGCCATGGGGCGTTCCAGTGCCGGAAGATGTTGCTTCTGAACTGGGAATTGACGCATCTGGCAAAGTCATCTACGTCTGGTTCGATGCTCCCATCGGATACATTTCCGACACCAAAGAATGGGCGGTAAAAACCGGTAACCCTGAAGCATGGAAGACTTACTGGCAGAGTGAAGACACGAGGTTGGTTCATTTCATCGGGAAGGACAACATCGTATTCCACTGCCTGATGTTTCCCGCCATGCTGATGGCACACGGAGACTACGTTCTTCCTGACAACGTGCCTGCGAACGAGTTTCTGAATATTGAAGGTGACAAACTGTCAACGAGCCGCAACTGGGCGGTTTGGCTGCACGAATATCTGGAGGACTTCGAGCCAGATCTTCTCCGGTATGCTCTTTCGACCATCCTTCCAGAGACCAAAGATTCCGATTTCAATTGGGACGAATTTCAGGCAAGGGTGAACTCGGAACTTGCCGACGTGCTCGGCAACTTCGTGAACCGGACGATGACGTTTGCCCACCGATTCGCCGATGGGAAAGTCCCGGTTCTGGAAAACCCGTCAGATACCGATCGGGAAGTACTTGAAGCTTTGGCAACGTTTCCGGATAAAATTGGAACGTCTTACGACGCGTACCGAAACAGAGAAGCGGTTTTCGAAACGATTGCCTTGGCACGAATAGGTAACAAGTATTTCAACGATACAGAACCCTGGAAGACGAGGAGCTCAGATCCACAGGCGTGTGCCAATACGATCCACGTTTCGCTTCAACTCTGTGCGTCCCTTTCGATTCTGATGGAACCGGTTCTTCCGTTTTCAGCAGTCAAGCTCCGGAAAATGGTAGGACTGGAGGGCGTTCGATCCAGTACTCCCGGACCTTCGAGCGGAATCGGTTGGGATGATGCTGGCTCCAGCCTGCTCCAACCTGGAAGTGAACTTGGCGAATCGATAATTTTATTCAGCAAAATTGAGGACGAAGTCATCGAAGCACAGAAAGCCAAACTTGGAGCAGGTGCAGAACAAGAGCCCGCCGGCGATCCGTATGAATCGCTCAAGGAAACGATTAACTACGACGATTTTGCAAAGCTCGACTTCCGCATGGGTACGATCATCGAGGCTGAACGCGTTCCGAAATCAAAAAAACTTGTTCGTACGGTCGTAGATCTTGGGTTCGAAACACGCCAGATCCTCGGTGGCATTGCCGAACACTTTGACCCGGAAGAACTCGTTGGACGACGTGTTGCGGTTGTAGCCAATCTCGCACCTCGCAAAATGATGGGCCTCGAAAGTCAGGGCATGATGCTCATGGCTGAAAACCGCGAAGGACAGCTCTTTCTGATGGGATCGGACGGAGAAAACGGAGCCGTCATCAGATAATTCCGATGACGGCCCGAATGCGACGCTAGAATGGCGCCGCTCTGTCAGATTCTTTTGATCAGACGTTGATCGCAACACCGTAGGCAGCACGTGTGGCTTCCATCACTGCTTCCGAAAGTGTCGGATGCGGGTGAATGGATTCCATGATCTCGTGCGCTGTTGTTTCGAGCGTTCGGGCGGTGACCGCTTCCGCAATCAGTTCTGTGGCATCATATCCAATGATATGGCAACCCAGCAGTTCACCATACTTCGCGTCGAAAATGACTTTGACGAAGCCTTCGTTGTGCCCCATGGCCGAGGCTTTTCCGCTCGCAGTGAAAGGAAATTTACCAATCTTCAGCTCATACCCCGCTTCCTTGGCGGCCTCTTCGGTGTAACCGACTGAAGCCACTTGAGGCTGGCAGTATGTGCAGCCCGGGATGTTCAGCTTATTGAGTGGATGCACATTTTCACCGGCGATCTTTTCAACACAGATCACACCTTCGTGACTGGCTTTGTGAGCGAGCCACGGTGGTCCTGCGACGTCGCCGATAGCATAAACACCAGGTACGTTTGTGCGGCAGAATTCGTCGATGACGATTGCCCCACGATCGGTTTTCACACCTGCTTTTTCCAGGCCGATATCTTCGATATTTCCTGCCACACCAACGGCTGACAGGACCTGGTCTGTTTCGATCACCTCGTCGCCTTTTTTGCCTTCGAGCGTGACTTTCAAAGCCTTGCCCGTCGTGTCGACCGACTTGACCTTTGTACCGGTTATCGTCTTGATTCCAGCTTTTTTGAAAGCACGGGCCAGTTCGCGACTCACATCTTTGTCTTCGATCGGGACGATGCGATCCTTGAGCTCGATGACGGTTACTTCCGTTCCCATGTGATGGTAGAAGTAGGCAAACTCAACTCCGATGGCTCCCGCTCCGCAAATCAAAAGCCGTTTGGGCTTTTCCGTTTGCAGGAGGGCCTCCTTCGAAGAGATGATCTTCTTTCCGTCAAATGGGAGGGTAGGCAGTTCACGGGGACGGGCGCCTGTCGCGACGATGATGTGTTTGGCAGTGACAGTCTGCTTTTCGCCGACGTTGTTGCCGTCCATGTCCGTAGACGGCTCAATAGTCACTTTGCCACTTCCGGCGAGTCTTGCATGACCGAACAGAACATCAATCTTGTTCTTGTTCATCAGATAGGCCACGCCTTTGTTCATCTTGTCAGCAACACCACGGCTACGCCCAATCACTTTGTCAAACTCAGCCTTGATTGTGCCGCCTGACAAGCCATAGGCGTCAAGATGTTTTCCGTATTCCATAATCTCTGCACTTTTCAACAGAGCCTTGGTTGGAATACAACCAATGTTCAGGCAAACACCGCCCAACTTGTTCTTTTCAACGACGGCTGTCTTGAGGCCGAGCTGAGTAGCACGGATTGCGGTTTCATAACCACCGGGACCCGTTCCGATCACGAGTACGTCGTAGGATGTAGCTGACATGTGAAAAAGATGAATGGTTTCTGTCTGAAAATCTGAGAATCACAAAAATACGGCGCGACGGCAAGTCTGCTATTGAGAGGGAGTGAATACGTCTCTCGTGGCTCTGGTGCTCATAGCCGGTGATTCACCTTTGGCGGGAAAGAGAATAACCGGTTCGAGTCAACGTCGAGAGAAGCGTTCCTCGATATCCGTCATTTTGTCGACGCGTTTTGCATGGCGTCCACCTTCGAAGTCCGTATCCAAAAAAACGGTAACGATCCTTTTTACCACCTCAATCCCCATGGTGCGACTGCCCAGTGTCAGAACATTCGAATTGTTGTGGGCACGCGCGTTCCAGGAAGCAAATTCATTGTAGGCACAGGCTGCCCGAATCCCGGGTACCTTGTTGCAAACGATACTGCTCCCTACTCCAACGCCATCTATCATGATGCCCGTTCCAGCCTTTCCTTCGGCGACCATGCTGGCAACGGCATACGCAAAGTCGGGGTAGTCACAGCTTTTGGGAGAATCGGTGCCAAGATCAACAACCTGGTGTCCCGCTTCTTTCAACCAATCGATGAGTTCTGATTTCAGGGCATATCCGCCGTGGTCTGATCCAATGCAGATTACAGGATTCCTCTCAGCTGCACCGGATGGAGCATTGTCTGAAGCGGCAGCCTGACCAAATACGATGGAAACGCCAAGATCGCGGGCGGTATCCATTGCCAACGGGGTAATCACCGCATTGTCAGGAGCAGTAAACGTGGAACTGCCAGATCTGGCAGCCTCCCGGATTGCGCGTTCAGTAATTACCCTTTTTCCAGCCATGCATCGAAGCTACGATGCGATAGAGGGCGATGCAATCTTCGCAAGAGACGGTCATTAAACCTCAACTACGGAGTGCGCAACCAGCTTGTTGGGTTTTCGGGCTCACCGTTCTTGAAGATGGCAAAAAACACAGATTCGCCTCTGGGTTCGGCGGCTGTTCCTGATCGTCCCAACAACTGTCCGGCCGTAACATCGTCGCCTACGCCCACATAGAATAGTGAGAGATTACCGTAGACAGTGTGGAATCCACCATGTTCTACAATGGCAAAACGGCCCATGTCCGGAATGATATCGATAGTTGAGACCGTCCCGGCAAAAACCGATTTGACGTCTGCCGATGCTTCCGTTGCTATGAGGATTCCCGGGTTGGGAGTGATCGTTCCGAATTCTGGATGAACGATGTCTCCATAGGGTTCGATGACGGTACCGGTGCTTGGCCACGGAAGCAGTGACTGAGCCTCAGAAAATGAGGAAGTCAACGCGGTGAGTACGGCTTCGGCATTTCCTCCGGGTCGATTGCTCTCCGCTGTGATGAGTGCCCGGATTTGGTCAACCAATTCCTGCTCCATGGTTCTCTTCTGAGAAATCGTCTCGCTGCGGTCTGCCTTTTCTTGTTGAATGCGATTGATTTCCTGGCGCACGTTTCCCAGCAAACCATTGAGGTTATCCTGTTCCCGGTCGACCGAAGTAAGCATGACTTCGGACTCCACCAGTTTTCGCTGCATTTCTTTTCGTTTCAACGATAGAACAGATGTCGTTTCCCTGAGGCCCTCCAATTGGTCGCGTCTCTTGTTCGAAAATCGTTTCAAATATCCGATGCGAATGAGCATCTGGTTGATCGAAGAAGCAGACAGAATGAGCGCAGCATCATGCTGTCGCCCGTGTTTGTAGGCGTGGGTAGCCCGGCCTTGATACTCTTTCTGAAGAGCGCCCAGCTGCTCGCCCAGATCAGCAATCGCCGCTTGAAGCGAGTCACGTTCAAATTTTAATTGTTCGATCCGATCATGATAGGTCCGCACGAGTTCTTCCCGAAGCGAAAGTTGTCTGTTCAGATCAGTCAAGCGGGAGATGGAAGCCTGTTCTTCATTTTCTGCCAGCTGAAGGAGCCGCTCCTCTTCTGCTATTTCTTCGCGTAATTCAACCAGGCGGTTTTCGGTGGTGGATACCTGCCGGGCGACAGCTGGATATACCGCCGTAAAACACAGCAAAATGAGTGATATGGCAATGACGGATCGTCTCATTCTCCCAAATAGGTTCGTTCCGTATCGTCCTTGATATCAAGACCGAATGTCAGTTGTGGCGGATCGACTTGCAGCCGCCGAATAGCCATGGCGAGACGCGTGTCCTCCGGCGGACGCGACATCGTCATTCGACGCGGTATCAGTATTCCATCGATTAGTTCAAATTCCATGTACCATCGCTGTTCAAGGATCGTGCCTTCGAGATCCTGCTGCCTGAAGCCAACGACCCTCCAGAGGGTGGGATCGATCGTGTATCGAAGAGTACCATCCGGCGAGTGCAGCAAATAAAGAGTTGAATCAGCCGAAACCGACCAGTCGGTCAGGGCATCCGGGGAATAGAATCCGGTGGCAATCTCCATTATCTGGGTGCCAGCCATGGCGCCGGGAAGGACAGCGGCAATCCGTGACGGAGAGCCGCTGTAGAGCACATTCTCGATGCGGTCATATACATAGGCCGAATCGGGTGTGACCAGAACGCGTGCACCCTCAATGCCCAATGGGAATCCAATCCGCACAATCATCGAATCCGGCCTGCCATAGCTTATTTTGGCCGTAAATCGTCCCTTGTCGGAGGGGGAAGAAAGGGCCACTTGCGCCTCGGCATACAACCGGTTCAGCTCGCTGGGATAGGCAGGCAGGGACGACAGGATTTCCTCCAATGAGTGGTCGGGAAAGCGGTCCGGGAGGGAGGAGTCAGCTCTGTTCAGCTGCCGCGACGACGAGCAGGAGGAGAGGATCAAACCGAGAGCCAAAACCGCAATTGGCGCAATTGGCGCAATTGAACGATGATGACTGCCGGAAACACTTTGTTTACCTACAAAAAAGCGTTCAAATAAGATTTTTCGTCGAGTGCGGATTACCCGTGGCCCGATACGTTCTTGAATCATTTTCTGCCGGTTTTCGGAAGATCTTTCCTTTGCGTTCATTCTGATCGCAAGGTCGCAGTAGATTCCGGATCATGCAAACGAAGCAGACACCGGCTATTGGGGCTGGTCCATTTCTTGGACCAGCCGAAGCAGTCTCTGATGAATTTCACTGCCATCGTCGACCCTGCCCATCAAGTCACGAGCCAGTTCCATTGCTTCGGAGTATCTCTCTGTCTGCGCAAGTACCTCAACGAGCTCGATCTCGAGTGGTTCGTGTCCCGGAAACAGTAGCACAGAATCTTCGGCAAAGGTTGTTGCTCCGCCCCAATTTTCGGTCTGGACTCTCGAGCGGATCGCAAGGATCCACATTTGTATCTGCCTCGGGTCGCGCTCGATCTGCTCTTCGGTAAATATCTCAAGCTCTCGATACTCACCTGTTCGCGCCAAGAACTTTGCCAGGTCAAGTGCTGAATCATCATCCTCCGGAGATTTCTCCACTATTGCTCGATATACAGCCAACGAGTCGACGTTTTCGCCTCCAGTCTGAACAGTGGTCTGCTGAAGAAGCATTCCACGTGGAAGTTCAGCCTCCAGATTTCGATCGGGGAGGAAGGCCTGAACTGTAGACAAAGACAGAAGTGCTTCCACATGTGAAGGATCTTCCGTCAGCACCCCGACGAGTTCATCGGCGGCGTCCTCCCATTTCGATGCAAGAATCAAGATGCGGGAAAGCTCATATCGATCTTCGGGATCGGCCGTGAGGACGAGGAGCTTTCTCATCGCCCATTCCGTCCGCTCAAGGTTACCGGCCCTCTCAAACGTTTCAATCACTACTCTGAGTAGCTCTTCGCTTCCCGGAAACCTGGCAGCGGCCTGTTCCGCGACCGGAACTGCGAGTGCGCCTTGATCGGGCCCGGACAAAATGAAGAGAAGCAACAAATAGTCTGACGACATATCTGGGGATAGACGTAACAGCGCTTCTGATTCGCGGATCGCCAGCTCCGCGTTTCCGCTTTCTACAGCGAGTGTCAACGCCTGACGATGCAGTCCGGGGTCGTCGGGGAGCTCTGAAATCGCCCCTTCTATATAAAACAGAGCCGAACTGTAATCTCCCATCGCCTTCTGGGCATCGGACATGGAGGCCAAAAGTACAGGATGGGTGGGATTGACTTTGAGACCTTCAGCGAACACCACAACCGCTTTATCCGGAAATCCGGTCTGCATGAAGGTCAGGCCTCGTATCAGAACGCGCTCTGCATGAGCCTCTAGTTGCGTTTGGCTCTGGAGGGCAGTGGCTGGAGTGGTCAACAACGTTACCAGGAGTATTCCTGCCAGCATCGTGGAAATCGTACTTGTTCTCGGTATGAAGACATACTTTTTCACCTGCTAAAAAACGGGGACACCCCGACGAGGTTTCTCGGCAAAACAGGCATTTAGAAAGTTGTTTCTTAGGTGGAGCCTGATTACTCTATACCGATTATTGGCCGAAATGGGTCATCGTGTTGTCTGACAACGCCTAGTAACACCGATATCGGACAGAAGGTATCAGGGGAGCGCGTTCTTTGGAGCCACTCCAACCGGGAAGAAATACATGGGTCTGCAGGACATTACAAGATTTGAGAATGCCGCCGAACTTCGGCGTTTTACCCGACATATCATGCGGGATATGCGTGCTCTCGAATACATGCTGGATGAAGGCATGTTCGAGACCCATATTCAGCGCGTCGGTGCTGAGCAGGAACTCTTTCTGATCGATCAAAACGCTCAGCCTTCATCACTTGCTGAAGAAGTGCTCGCGCTGAGTGACAATGAACGGCTGGTAAACGAGCTCACGAGATTCAATCTCGAACTGAACCTCGATCCGATTGAATTCACCGGGTCGTGCTTTTCCGAGATGGAAACCAAGCTGAATGAATTGGTTGCCTACGTGCGTTCTTTGAGTGCTCAATTGGATAATGATGTAGTCATGGCAGGAATTCTGCCCACGATTCACGCGTGGGATCTTCGCCTGGAAAACATGGCTCCCAAGCCTCGCTACTACTCGTTGAACGACACGATCATGGCGCTCAAAGGCGGGAAGGCGCAGTATCACATCAGGGGAGTGGATGAACTGTTCTTCCAACACGACAATATCATGGTCGAAGGCTGCAATACCAGCTTTCAGGTACACCTTCAGGTCACGCCCGATACCTTCGCCCACTACTACAATATTGCCCAGCTGGTGTCTGCCCCGGTTTTGGCTGTGGCGGCCAACTCACCAATTCTCTTCGGGAAACGACTCTGGAGAGAAACTCGCATTGCGCTTTTTCAGCAGGCGGTAGATACACGCAGCAGTAATCTGTATCTGCGGGATATGAGTCCGCGTGTCCATTTCGGTACCGAGTGGGTCAATGAGTCGGTAATGGAGATCTTCCAGGAAGATATCGCGCGTTTCCGCGTTATCATGACCAGTGAATATGAGGATCCCTTTGATGCTCTGAAACGAGGAGAAGTGCCAAAGTTGAGGGCACTCCAACTGCATAACGGGACCGTTTACCGGTGGAATCGAGCTTGTTATGGAATCAGTGGCGACCAACCTCATCTCCGGATCGAAAATCGCCTCCTTCCTTCAGGACCCAGTACAATTGATGAGGTCGCTAATGCGGCATTCTGGACCGGTTTGGTTGAAGGAATGGCTCGGGAAATCGATGATTTGAGACCGCTGATAACCTTTGACGAAGCCAAAAGCAATTTTATCGGAGCTGCACGACGGGGGCTGGCATCCGAGCTGGACTGGATTGACGAGAAGCGCTACAGCGCCTCGGACCTGATTAAAAGTCAACTTCTGGATCTATCGAGAAAAGGATTGCAGGCCCGAGGAGTCGATGATGGCGATATTCAACGGCTTCTGGAAATAATAGATGAACGAGTGGGCTCCAAACAAACAGGCGCCCAGTGGCAGCTCAGTTCAGTTGCCCAGATGAAAAAGAAAGGGCACTCGTCGAGGGCGGAAAGGCTCGATGCCCTCGTTTCGTGTATGCTCAAGAAGCAGCGCGAAGGTGAGCCGGGTCATACTTGGGACCTGGCTAAAATAGAACCTCGTGCTCTGAATACGATCCATGGAACACGGGTGGAGCACTTCATGACGACCGATCTGTTTACGGTGCGTGAAGATGAACTCGTTGAATTTGTGGCCGTGTTGATGGGATGGCAGCACATCCGACACGTGCTTGTTGAGGACGTAAACCACCGGCTGGTGGGACTCGTAACTCATCGCTCAATATTGAAAACTCTGACCAATCAGCCTGACAACGATGAGCAGGATATTCCGGTCAGTCAGATTATGGTTGAAGATCCAATCTCGGTGTCACCCGAGACGGCGACGATAGATGCGGTCCGGTTGATGAGGGAAAATAATGTGGGCGCCCTCCCGGTCGTTCTGGACGGGCAACTCGTCGGCATTATTACTGAGACGGATTTCAATCTTCTGGCTGCTCGCCTGTTCGAAGACAGTGCCACTCACACCGTTCCGGGAAAGTGATGGCTTGAGTCGGCCGGGTCAGAATCCGTGCTAATCCCACCAAACAGGACAGATACATGAAACGCTTGTCCCAGGCGGCGCTGCTTGCGTTATTTTTAGTTTTTGCCTCCATCCCCTCAACCGCGCAAAAATCAGCCATTTTAGCAGGTCATCTTGTCGATACAGAGACAGGAACTGCTACTGCTGATCAGATCATTCTGGTTGAGCGTGATCCAACCAACGGTCGAAGTACCATCCTGGAAATCGGATCGGACGTTGATATTCCTGACGATGCGGAAGTGATCGATCTCTCGGGTCACTATGTCTTCGGCGGTCTTGTGGACGCGCACGACCATCTCGGTATCACGTATAAAGAGGAGCCGGAAAGTTGGTTCTACTACATGACGATTATAATGGACTCGACACCTTTGAGGGCCATCCAGTCATTCAGTACCGGTTTCCAGAAGCTGGCGTCAGGTTTCACAATCGTTCGCGATCTCGGAAACAACGGATTGTACGCGGATACGGCTTTGAGGCAGGCGATTGAGATGGGCTGGGTGCCAGGCCCCACGATGATCAATGCCGGTATTATTATCGGAGCGTTTGGTGGTCAGCTTTACGAAACACCCGAGCGCGAGGATACGGTTTATCCCGAGTACCTGAACGCGGATACCAACGACGAAATCGTCAAAGCAATTCGCCGCAACATCCACTACGGCGCCAAAGTCGTCAAGGTATGCGTGGACTGCCAGGCGTATCCATATACCATCGATCAGCTGAAGCTGTTCGTGAGCGAGGCCGCCAATGCAGGACAAAAAGTCTCGGGCCACGTTCAAACACGCGAGGGGGCTCGTCGGGCGATTGAAGCAGGGCTCTGGTCTCTCGATCATGACGGTGCGCTGGACCCGGAACTGCACACGATGATGGCAGAGCGGGGAATCTGGCGTGTCGGGACAGAAACGCCCCATGCCGACTGGTCCCGTGTGAGTGAAGGCAGGTATGAACGCAGGGTGGCGAGTTTGCGCGATGCGTACGACAAAGGCGTCAAATTGGCCTTTTCGACCGACGCAGACTACTACATTCCCGGATTGAATCGTGGAGAATTGACGCTCGAATTTCTGAAGACCTGGAAGGACGCCGGAATTCCTGATGCCGAAATCCTGAAGATCTGGACGACGAACGGTTACGAGATCAGCGAAACAGAAAACTCGCGCGGCCCGATCAAAGTCGGCTTCGCAGCGGACATCGTCGCAACCCAGGGCAACCCACTCGAGGACATCGATGCCATCCGGGATATTGGTTTCGTCATGAAAGACGGCATGGTTTTCAAACGCGATGGCATTGTGTCATCTCTGGACTTTTTCCACAACGGGCCAGCCTACGGATGGCGGAAACGGTAGACGGGCCCATCAATCCTATAGTTTGAGGCGCAATCCTGCGAGCAGGATTGCGCCCTGACCCACGTCTTCGCCGTGGGTGGCGATATTGCGTTCAACGCCGAGTCCCAGCGTGGCGTCCATTCGTTTTCCGAGTCCATCGAACGAGTACCCGACCCGCGCCGTCGGCTGAAACACCAGAATTCTGGAATCTGCATTTACCTGCAGGGTATCGTCTCGCCAGTCGATGAGCATGGACCAGAAGTCCACACGGGCCCCAAGCCATAGCCCAGTTAATTCTTGTGACATGTATCGATTGATATCGATCCCGGCTCCGAACCCATATCCTGATTCGTCATCCTTTTCGCCCCAGTCGCCTCGATCTGTAAGGTTGAAACCGATATGCATCCTGGATACGTATTGACCGCTCTGGCGAAATGTGTGACCGACAACTCCAGTCACTCCCGCAGGATAAGCCTGAATTTCCAGGGTTTGGCCCCGAGCGGACAGGCACAAAAGGGTGGTCAACAAGAGCGTGCTGCTCAGTCGTCGATACATTCTCGTCTCAGTTTGTTTTTTTCGTCGGATGTGAGCTCCAGCCAGTGAATATTCCTCAGTCCGGCCTCGAGAGCATATATCAGATTCATGGATGCATTGGTCCCTTTGCCCTTCAGAATTCTGAATAGCAGCGGCAGGCCCAGTTTTCTGATGTCTCCGACCGTCGAAACATCCACGTCGGCGAGCATCTTGCGAGAGGCAGGCCCCAGGTTTTTGATTTCCGATACCGGTGTGGAATCTGAAGGATTCATTCTGATCTTCGTTAGGCAGGTCATTTTATTGCCTGTCGCTTGCGATACTACGAACCCTTAGATTTCGCCGCCACCCATATTCAGAGTTACTCGATCCAGCACATCATGCCGAAAATGCTCAAGACGTTAATCATTCTTCTTCTCGCGACCGGTTTCGCTCGGTCGTCATTTGCATTTCAAGCGGAAGGCCCTTCATCGTTCCCGGAACAGCTTCAGTCCAATGTCGATCAGTTGATTGCGGCCGCGATGGCTGACAGTGCTGCATGGGAGCGACTCGCCTACCTGACTGATACGTTCGGCCCGCGCTTTTCAGGAACCGAAAACCTCGAAAATGCTCTCGATTGGATTCTGGAAGAAATGGAGCGTGACGGGCTCGACAATGTGCACTCAGAGCCGGTTAAAGTGCCTCACTGGGTGCGAGGCGAGGAGTCACTGCTTTTGCTCTCCCCGCACACAAGAAGCCTGCAAATACTGGGACTCGGAGGAAGTATTGGAACCCCTCGTGGCGGAATTCAGGCAGAAGTGCTGGTTGTGGGATCCTACGATGATCTGGAAGCGCGAAAAACCGAAGCTGAAGGCAAGATCGTATTGTGGAACGTCCCGTTTACTTCATACGGAGCAACGGTCAGCTATCGTTCCAACGGGGCCGTACGCGCTGCGGAAGCCGGTGCAGTTGCCAGCTTGGTTCGCTCAGTCGGGCCTGAGTCGATGTATACTCCCCACACAGGCGCTTCCAGCTACGACGAAAATGTCCTCCGCATCCCGCACGCTGCAGTCACGATTGAAGATGCCATGATGATGCAGAGAATGCAGGACCGCGGGCATAAGATAGAAGTTCGCCTCGAAATGGATGACTACTGGTTGCCAGATGCGGATTCGCGCAACGTGATGGGTGAAATCGTTGGAAGTGAATTTCCCGATGAGGTGATTGTCTTTGGTGGACACATCGATTCGTGGGACGTGGGAACGGGAGCGATGGACGACGCAGGCGGATGTGTTGCGGCATGGGAGGCTTTGCGTCTGATGAAGGCTCTTGGTTTCACACCGAAGCGGACCATCCGTGTTGTGATGTGGACGAATGAGGAAAATGGGATGCGCGGTGGAAATGCTTATCGCGATGTCCACATGGACGAATTGAACGATCACATTCTGGCGATGGAATCAGATGGCGGCGTGTTTAAACCAATTGGCTTCGGCTTCACTGGAAGCGACGCTGCATTCGATACGATTACCCAGATTGGGAAACTCCTGGAGCCAATAGAATCCGGTACCATCACACGAGGAGGGGGAGGGGCGGACATCGGCCCCATTATGCGTGAGGGCGTTCCGGGGATGGGTCTTCGCGTTGACGGCAGTCGGTATTTCTGGTATCACCATACCAACGCGGATTACGTCGATAAACTGGATCCGGACCACGTTGCAAGAAGTGTCGCAACCATGGGTGTGATGGCCTATGTGGTTGCGGATATGGAGCAACGACTTCCGCGGTAAATCCACGGTCTTGACAGGGTTGGCTTCCGGACTGCCAGGATATTGAAAGTCAGCTCGTTTTTAGAGGGACAATTATGTGGTTCTCGAATTAAGAAGATGGTGATCGGGCCGATATCCCCTACAGGTTTCCCACCTGTATTCTCGGATTTATGAACGCCCTGAAATTCCTCTTATTGTCCTGTTTCATCTGGATTGCGGCCCCAACGCAACTCCATGCACAAGAATATGTTACGACTTCGCCCAACGCAGGCGAGGGCATATGGAGCCTTCTGCGGCGATCCGGGGTAGATCCGACTCCTACCTCGGTGAATGAATTCAAAGTCTTGAACCAGGATGTATTGCAAGGCGAGGTGAGCCTGCATACCGATCTGAACTATCGAATTCCCACAAGTGGAAAAGCTGATAAAAACTATCCAATATTCGGGCCTGAACACGCGTCCGTTTCTATTAAGAGTGATCGCCTCGAGGGGCATGTGTACTACATAGTCGGAGGCCACGGCGGACCAGACCCGGGTACACTGGGCACTTATGGTGGAAAACGAATTGCAGAAGATGAGATCGCGTACGACACATCGCTTCGATTGGCTCGCGAGCTCCTCACCGAAGGAGCCACTGTGCATATCATCGTTCAGGATCCCGATGATGGAATTCGTGACGACACATATTTGCCGGCGGATCGAGATGAAAAGTATCTGGGGGGTAAAACAATCGTTCTCAATCAGGCAAGTCGGTTACGGACGAGAGCCAGGATCATCAATAGTCTATATGATTCTCACAGGTCAACTGCTCTGAGTCAGCAGGTCATCTCCCTGCATGTGGATTCTTACGGCTACAAGGTGGAGCCCCAGGTGGATGTCCACTTTATTGTGGCCAGCGAGAGCGGGAGGGAACTGGGTGAGGATATTCGCTCCGCGATGGAAAAAAGTTATGCCGAGCACCAGCCCAATCGCGGATACCATGGAGAGATTAAGTCGCGCGATCTTATGATTCTGCGTGAGACCAAACCTCCAGCTATCCTCATCGAACTGGGAAACATTCGTCATCCGGGGGACCAGCAGCGTCTCGTCAAGCCGGAAAACCGTCAGACTCTTGCTGAGTGGATCAAAGACGGACTTCTCGAACGTGCCGCCAACGTCAGGACGTAGATCGAGCCGCGCAAACACCTTATCCATACGGAAGACTTGCTCCTTAGCCCGTCATTTCCAAGTTTATCGCACGACAGATACACTGCGGGTAGAAACCTCTCCGTCGACGATCATGCGAATGAAATAGATTCCCGTCGCGACATCTCCAGCCTTCCACACGGCCTCATTTTCTCCAGCAGACCGATAGCCCTCAAACAGTTTTTTGATGTGGCGACCGACACTGTCAAAGAGATCAATTCTTACCTGAGACCTTGTCGGTATGGTGTATGAGATTGTAGACCAACTGGTCGTCGGATTCGGATACGAAGAGATCAAGAATCCATTGTGGCGGGATTCTGGATGTTCGATGGCCGTCGCAGCCGGGTCGATAACGATAAACTGTCCCATCATGCCACCATCTTCGTGGCCGAGAAAGTGGCAGTGGTACATGAACGGAGTCACCGGGTCGGCAAAATCGAGAAAGCGGGTGATGAATCGAACCGTTTCGTTGGGATAGACCAACACAACATCCTTCCATCCGGCTTCATTTGCCGCAGGTGGTTGCCCTCCGCGATCCAGAATCTGAAATTGGATATCGTGAATGTGAAACGGATGAGGGCCGCCTGTCCGGTTTTGGAGTTCCCATATCTCGGTGTCACCGAGTTGGACGATTTCATTGATGATATCCAGGTCCATTTCGACTCCATTGATGGCCAGAGGAGTTCCGGGGCCACCAATAGTATTGAGAATGATGGGGCGGACCCTGTCGGTTTCTGACTCAAGGATGGGTTCAATCGTTACGAGATTGTCCGGTATCGCCAGAATCGAGGTCGCGTCAGCATCGACAACCCTGAGCTCCATCAACTCGAAATCAGTTCCATCAATGTTTCCGGGTGGTCCCGGGGGTGCCCCGGGAGCTGGTACTCCACCAGGCTCATTGCGGGTCAACTCTGAGGAGTAGCTCATCAGCGAAAGAGACTCTCCCGAACGCCCGTTTAGATCGACTAATATTTCTGCTCTTTCTCCGGGAGCCATCCGAATCCGCGTCAATGACACTGGATTTTGGAGCAAACCGCCATCGGATCCGATCTGCTTCATCTCGGAGTTGTCGCTCATTCCGACCTGATACACCCTGGAATTGGATCCATTGAGGAGTCGCAATCGGACGATTCCAGCCTTGGCTTCCAGGAACGGGTCGACGGTTCCATTGACAACTATGGTGGTTCCTTGCTGTCCTACTCCGCCTTCGTTGAATAGAAACTGACGGTTGGGGATGAACTGTCTGTCCTGAATTACCAGGGGGATGTCATCTACGCCGTACGTGCGTGGTAGGGCGAGTGATGCTTCAACCTCATCCCGAACAATGATCATACCGGCCAGCCCCCGATACACGTGCTCGCTGGTGTGTTCGTGGAGGTGAGGATGATACCAGAATGTGGTTGCGTTGTCGAGAACCTCAAATTGAGGAGACCAGGTCGCTCCTGCGTCGATAACGCTGTGTGGACCTCCGTCATCTTCGGGCGCGACGTGCATTCCATGCCAGTGTACAGTGGTTGGCTCGCCGATATTGTTGGTCACGTTCATCGTAACGGTCTCACCTTTTTCGAGAATCAGGGTCGGACCCAGATACGAGCCATTGAATCCGTAGGTATTGGTTTGACTACCGGCGAAAAATTCGTGGCTAGAAGGAGCCATCGTGAGATCAAACTGGGTCCCTTCCAGCACCGCAGGAATGCGCAGTTCGTTCTGTGCCGCCACGTCGGAGACGAGAATGAATACTGTGAACGAAGCGATAAAAAAGCGTAAAGTCATTGCGTCGGTGCCGGGTTGTTGTGAGGCAGATGATATGGTACACAATTCAGATGTTGTGAAATGTTACGATTGTATCCCAAATGACGGCTAACTTCTGAAACCGCGCCGTACCTGGTCGATATGACCTGTGGCCGGTTGAAATGCTAATTGCAACACTTAAAATGAGTTTAGAATGCGTCGTATAGCTGCCGTACTGATTCTGATCACCAGCCCTTTCATTGTGGTGGATGCGTCTTCCCAGATCAGTGCTGACGGGGGAATATCGTTCAACGTGGGCGTACCGATGGGAGAGTTTGGAGACCAGCTCGAATCGACCGGATTTGGCGGCAACATCTACGGCGCGATCAGCATGGCCGGATCACCGCTGAAGGTCGGGCTTGACGTGGGATACTTGTTGTATGGGCGCGAGAGGCGAAATGAACCATTTTCGACGACGATCCCGGACGTTCGTGTTGATGTCATCACGGACAACAACATGGTCAATGGGCACCTCTTTCTTCGACTCCAACCTGACGTTCCCGGAATTCGACCTTACGCGGATGCTCTGATCGGCTTCAAGCATCTTTTTACAGAGACTCGAATTAAAAACGAAGGGTTCGATGATCTGGATATCGCCCGGTCGACCAACTTTGACGATACCGCACTCAGTTATGGTTTTGGTGGAGGAATTCAATTCAAAGTCTTCACTGCCAAAACAGACGAAGGTCCGGGGGCCGTTTACATTGACTTGGGCGCGAAATACCTGATAGGATCGCGTGCCGGCTACCTCAAAGAAGGATCGATTCGCAGAGAAGCGGGCTCGGTCACTTTTGACGTGACAAATTCTGATACAACGATCCTGATTGCTCAGATGGGAGTAACATTCAGCTTCTGACCTTGTGGCTCTTGCGGCGGCAGAGGAGAACGGAAAGAGTTTGAGGTACGGGCCTCAAACAAGCAGCGTCAGTCGAGAATGGCCTTCAGGTCGCTGTCAAAAGCGTCCCTATGATCGGCGTCGAGATCCTTTCTCAAGCCTTTGAAATCTCCGGTCGTCAGATCTCGGTCGATCTGCTCGGTCAACCATTCCGATTCGAAGAATCCCATCATCTTCAACCCGTACTTGGATTCAAAGTATGAAACGAGTTGAGTGGCTGAAGAATCTGATGGATCCGCATCATAACCTGCATTCTTAAGAAATGAATGGATTTTCAGGGACAGGCTGTCCAATTTTTTTTGGCGCATCTTGAAGCTGAGAGGAGTTCAAATCTGTGTCTCACTCCCTGTATCGGACTTTCAGCAACCAATTTTAAGAGCTGGATACGGATTCTCCCGATACAACCTGGTACCCACGTACTGATACATCATCTTCGATCAGAGTCGATTTCTGCTTCGCCGGATCGAGTGTCATTTTCCACTGATACATTTCAGACAGATATGGCATCGCGCGGGACATCAGTTCGGAAAACTTTCCGCTCGCCTCATAGGCATGGGCGGCATCTTCATTTTCCCATATTGTGATCGACAATCCTTCACTTTTACCCTTCATTCCGATCAGATACGCCGCTTTGCAACCAGGGACATTCAACAGCTCCGGCACCAATTCGTCCTTGTAAAGTGCACTCAAGTCATCAAAAGAGGCCGGAATAACCGTTGCATTCAGGATCCTGATATAGGTGTGATCTTCAATTTTTTCCCCGAGCTCGTCTTCAGCAGTCCCGGCGGCGACCGGCATAGCTTTGACCACCGGCTCCTCCTTTACAGGCAGATACTCCAGCGTGTTGTCGGAAGAAAGCTGAATCTTCCACTCTGTTGATTCAGCTTCGAAGGGTGCATTTTCTGCAATCAGACTGGCATACTGGCCCGAGTCTTCATAGATAAATGCTTTTTCCGCAGTTTCCCAGAGAGTGAAGGAGATGAATTCTGTTTCTGACTCAATTCCTCGAATCAGGCGCGCAAACTCACACCCATCGACCGCAAGAAGGGCCGGGGCAACCCTGTGCTCATAGAAACGCTCAAAAGCTTCGGCAGCGTCCGGTTTAATGCTAAGTTGGACGAATCGCATAAACATGTCGTTTCCTCCTCTGGTGGGTTCGTGGTTGTCTAATTATCGGGTTCGCGGACCGATTGATCAAGTAGTCGCTCAATTCGGGACCGGGCGTAGCGGACTTTGGGTTGTAGATCTGCGTCTGCTTCTTCCCACAGATCAACAAAATTGGAATAAGCTTCAATGGCTTGGTCCGTCTGCCCACTTCGGCTGTACAACTCGCCCATGTCCAGCCAGGCCGCCGGGCGAGCATTGCCGACAAATTCAACTGACTGGCCTGTAGTCCAGTCTTGAAAAATCTCGTATTGCTTCAACGCCTGTTCAACGCTGTCCATTTCGGCGAGATACATGGCTTCAATATTTCGGAAACAGTTAAAACATCGATCTTCCAGACGACCCCGCCGTAGTGTTTCCACAGCCTCCATCGGATTGCCTTCTGCTCTCAGGATCTCCGCTCTCGCAACATGCCTGGAAAAATCTCCACGTTGGATACCTTCGGGCAGCTCGGAAGAGAAGCGATGCATGAGTGATTTAGCTTCGTCAATTTCGCCGAGCCGAGCTTTCACAGAAGCTACTTGCGTGTACGGTCGGTTGTAGATCGATATGGAATCGAGAGGAACCTCTTCGAGCCCTTTTTCGAGGGCCAAAGCAGCTTGATCCAGTTCACTTTCATTCAGGATGAAATTCCAGGCGAGTCCAATGAAGTTATTGAGTGCACCTGCTTTGTTTCCCCGCAGAAGCTCGTATTCCGTGGACTGATCGGCGTAGGCCTGGGCCTGATCCATCCGGCCCGTTAATTCCGAGAAGCGTTGTTTCAGAAACGCCTCGTATTCAAGCCAAATGGGCTGCGTACTGCGCTCGGAAATAGAAATCAACTGGTCAGCACCCCGAACATCTCCGCGCAAAATGGCCAGCTGAAATCTCATTGAAGGGGTTGAGGCGTGACCCGGCTGTACTTCCTCAAATTTATCGAGCGTTGCCTCGGCTTCGTCGTAACGTTTGAGGGCCGCGAGCGTGTTGAAGTAATTCGAGTAATAAACCCACCGCTGTCCCATTTCGAGCGCTCGTTCCAGTACGACAATCGCATCCTCGTACCGTCCCATCCGCTGGTAGAAGATCGACACATTATTGAGTGCGGCCGTGTTTCCCGGATCAATTTCCAACAGGCTTTCATAAGCGGCAACGGCTTTATCCGCGTCTCCAGTAACTACGGAATGATAGTAGGCCACCGTCATGAACCGCTCTCTTTCCGGCAAGCGCTCTCGCAAGTTATAAGCATTCGTGGAGGCCTCGACCTGAAGGTCGAAGCTGATATTGGCATTTCCGTACACAACAGCCAGTTTGCGATATGCCATCGCAAAGTCAGGATCTCTTTCAATCGATTGGTTCAGCAATTGAATGGACCGCTGGATATCTCCAGATTCTTCCGCTGCCACCCCTTGGGTGTACAGTCTCAGGGCATCCAGGGAAGAGGTCGTGACCCTGTCAAGGTCCGCATTTCCACGAATGGACTTGATCGACTCTCCGATGCGCTCGCGCAGGTCTTTCGTGAGTTCATCGACGGCGTCGATTACATCGTTGTCTGAACGGGCCGTTTGGCTCAACGCGACGAGCTCCGATCCATCATGGGCAGCCAATAATTTGGCTGACAGGAAATAGCCGGCTCCGATCGGGCTGATCTCGCCATGTAGCACGGCCTCGGCTCCTTCTCGGGCCGCTATTTCCATCGCAGTGTTGAGATCAATCGTGTCGTCAGTCGATCGATTCATTCGACTCAATACAGCCACAATATCCGATGCATCCATGACCTCGACCGTGTTGGACTGGGCGAGAGCAATTCTGAGTAGCTCTGACACGGAGTCAGATAGACCAGCTTCGTCGGTGCGATTGTCAAATTCCGCTACAATTATTTTTGCATCGTCAACCAGTGCTCCGGACGCCTGAAGGGAAGCAGTCGGACCAATTCCCATATCCCGCATGAGTGAAAGCGAGATAGCCAGTATCATCAGACCTCCGATGGCAAAGAATCCCCCCCGAACCGCAAGGGTGTAGGACAGCCACGAAAATGGACCACCAATATCGCGTCCTTCGGCTTTGCGACGGTCCTGGTTGGCAGCCATGAGCAATGTGGGCAGGCCAAGAAGCATCAGCATCACTCCCAACGGGAAGACCCAGTCTGGCAGACCGATGAACCACATAGCTCCGTAGACAATAGCCAATGTAGCCGCGGCAATCGGGGCATAAGCGGTTGCAATCTTTGCCGCGGTTGGAATGCCGGTTTCATCCACCTCCGGAATCGCTGCTGCAACCGGAACTTGCACGGTCTTTGTGCCCGACGGTGATTTGTACTCATCCAAGCGGGCTGCGATGTGGGCCGCATCCGAAAACCTCTCCTCGGGATTCTTGGATAGGCACTTCATCACGATGTCAGAAACAGCCTGGGGAATGGATGCATCACGCTCCGTCGGCGATGAAGGCGTTTCGTTTACAATTGCATAGACCAGAGCCGCCTCATATCCGCCCTCGAACGGCGTCTGCCCCGTCATCATCTCGTAAAGCAACACACCTGCAGACCAGACATCTGCGCGCACGTCAACCGATTCTCCCTTCGACTGTTCGGGGCTCATGTAGGCCGCCGTTCCGACGGTTGATCCTGCTTTCGTGAGATCGGAAGACTCGCTGAGTTTGGCCACACCGAAGTCCAGAATCTTTACTTCACCACGTGAGGTCAACATGATGTTGGCCGGCTTCACATCGCGGTGGACAATTCCGGCTTCGTGTGCACGCGCAAGACCTCTGGATAACTGGATTCCCGTATCCACCGCTTCAGAAAGCGGAAGGGCGCCCTTATCGAGCCTGTATTTCAGTGTCTGTCCATCATAAAAGGTCATCACGATGAAGAGTCGCCCCTGTTCGTCTTCATCGATATCGTGGATCGTGCAGATGTTTGCGTGATCCAGCGCTGAGGCTGCCTTTGCTTCCTGGACAAACCGTTGCTTGGCAGATTCGTCTGCACTCAGGTGAGGAGGAAGAAATTTCAGGGCGACCGTTCGATCGAGTTTTGTGTCGGTCGCTTTGTAAACAACGCCCATTCCTCCTGAACCCAGTTGTTCATGGATTTGATACTGTCCGATGGTCTGGCCGGTCATTTAGGAGGGTGGGATAGGGGTCTGGGATGGCGTTCGGAAAGGATACTCGATCACGTGCGGAATCTCAACGGCATCGCCGAATGATTCGGGCATAAAAAAAGGGCGCGAATCAAAGATTCGCGCCCTCAAAAACTCGTTTGAAGATCCTACGTGCGCATGGCAGCAGCGGCTTCTTCTACAGAATCAAAGTCCTCGAATACGGGCCCCAAAAGCCGTGTCAGAAGAAACAGGTTCTTGATCCTGTCTTTCATTCCGGCCAGTTTCACATCACCATCTACCTTCTTCATCGTCGTAAGTGCGCCGATGAGTGCTCCGATTCCCGATGAGTCCATGAAATCGGCCCTGGAGAGATCGATTACAATCTTTGTTTTGCCGGCCTCCTTGAGTTCTTCCAGTTTTTCCTTGAACGCAGGTCCTTCGATGCTGCCCAGGAATTTTCCTGAAATCTGAAAAACGACAGTCTGGTATTTTTCGCTAGTAGAAAAAGGCATTTCGGTGATCTATTGATGGTCAGATATTTATTGATGGAGCAATAAACGTTGGCAGACGGACAGTACTTCGCCGGGCAACAATAATCAAGCCCCGCCCACTTTTCGTCCTAATTATTGCGCTTGACGACCAAGATAGTAATGTCGTCGTTCTGAGGAGCAGAGCCAGCGTGTTTTTTCACCGCATCATGGACGCGATCAACGTATTCCTGAGCGGGCACATCGCCGATTTCCTTCAGAATGGATTCAAGTTCGTCTTCGCCGAACTGATCGTGAGCCTCGTTCATAGCTTCTGTCACGCCATCAGAAAAAACAAAAAGCGTATCGCCAGGCTCGAAAGTGAACGCTTCCTCCCCGTAGGATTGCGTCCGGATGAAGCCCACTACCAACCCTCCCAGAGTCAGCATCTCCAACGTACCGTCAGCCCGCCGGACATAGGGGCGATTGTGGCCCGCATTGGAATATTTGAAAACTCCGGAAACCACGTCCAGAACCCCATAGAACAGCGTCAGAAACGAACCACGACGGATGCTTTCCGAAAGCAGTTTGTTTGAACGTTCGACAGTTTCGTGTACCGACAGACCGAAAGCTGATTGTCCCCTCAGCGTGGCCTGTGCATTTGACATCAGAAGCGCAGCCGGCATTCCTTTTCCGGAGACGTCACCGACGCAAAGCCCCCAGTGATAGTCGTCAATTTGGATGTAATCGAAATAGTCACCGCCAACACTTTGAGCGGGTATGGAGATACCCGCCAGATCGTAGCCGCTGATCTCCGGGGCATCCGAAGGTAGCAGATTTGTCTGGATCTCATAAGCCAGATTCATTTCCTGCTGAACGGTCGCAAATTTCTTTTCTTCCTCGTAAAGGCGAGCGGTCTCGATGACCTGCGCAGATTGTCCGGCGAGGATGGAGAGGAGGCGTTGATCTTCTGTCGAAAATTCGCCGCCCCGCTTTTTGTTGAACAGCGTCAGGATACCGATGAGTTTGGAATGCACTTGAAGCGGAACCGACACGAGAGAGCGAATATTGTCATTCCAGTTTACTCCCTGAAATCGATCGTCGTTTCGGGGATCGTTTACGACAAGCGGCTTTCGATTGATATACATCCAGCCCAGAAGGTTCTGATCCGGCGAATAGGCTTCGCGGTCTCCAGAACTCGCCATCGTCCGAACAAGCGTCTTGGTTGGATCTGAAACATCTTCTCCCACAAGGGTGATCACTCCCTGTTCTGCCTTAATGGCTTTGATCGAACGTCGGATAATGGTCTTGATCACTTCCTCGGTTCCGCGCGAGGAACTGATTGCAATCGAAAGTTCGTTGAGCACGGACAATTCGTCAACTGCTCTACGCAATTGCGAATTCTCCCTTTCAAGGGCTTCAAGCCTTACTTGAGATTGATCGGACATGTGGGTGGGGGGTTCGGCTGGCCGAATTTATGATGATTGGTTCCTTTTAACAAAGTCACGGAAAGATTAGTGCAAAGTTGCACTTTCCGGATCAGTCCGATTCGATGCGCGTTTCGTCGGTTCGTCCGATAGCCCACCGCGACCTGCCCTGAACCATGCGCTCTCTGAGGAGACTGAATATTTATTACTGGCGGTACAAGCATCTCTTTGTACCGGGATTGTTTTGCGCGGTCGCTTCTTCAGCTTTCGCGATCGTAGTCCCCATGGTCGTGCGGCAGGCGATCGACAGTATTCCTCGGTTTGTGGGTACCTATCGCGCATTTCAGGGGACACCCCTGGAATCAGTCTTGTATGCCGATTTCTTTGCTTCATTGGCGTTATTTGGTGCAATTATTATCGGTTTGAGCATAGGAAGCGGACTTTTTTCCTTTCTGATGCGACAGACCGTGGTCGTTGCCTCGCGCCATATCGAGTTTGATCTGCGTAACCGGCTGTATGATCAAATGCAGTCACTGTCGCATGATTTCTACCTGCAGCACGCGACAGGGGATTTGATAACGCGATCGACGAGCGACATTGAGCAGGTTCGGCGCTATATCGGTCCCGCCATCATGTACACGACCCGAGCTCTCGTGACGATTGTCACCGCTCTCACGGTCATGTTTATTATCTCGCCCAAATTGACGTGGTACACACTGATCCCGATGCCTTTCCTTGGTGTATCGGTTTTTCTCGTAGCAAGGATGGTGCACTCTCGTAGTGACGAGTTGCAGCGGCAATACTCCCGACTCACGTCCCGTGTTCAGGAAGCACTCTCCGGAATCCGAGTCCTGAAAGCATACGCGCGCGAAGAAAGTGAAGCCGAGGCTTTTGATCGCGAAAGTTCCGACTACCGGATGCGCAGTCTCAGTCTTGCGATGGTCGAGGCTGCCTGGCGTCCTGTGTTCGTTACCCTGGTTGGGGCATCCACACTGATTGTGGTTTGGGTTGGTGGCACGCTTTCCATGACAGGAGAGATCACGATTGGCAACATCGCTGAATACATCATATATGTAGCTCTTATGACCTGGCCGGTGGCGTCCATGGGGTTTGTGATTACGATGGTGCAGCGAGCTGCGGCCTCCATGACGCGATTAAACGATATTCTGGACGCCAAACCGAGTATCGTATCCACCAATGGCAGGGAAAATGGCTCGGTGAAAGGAAGCATCGCGTTTCAGAATGTCTCTTTCAGACACCCCAACAGCGGGGTTCTCGCGCTCGATGAAGTCAGTTTCGAGGTTGCTGCCGGCACGAGTCTGGCCATCGTGGGTCGCACCGGTTCTGGCAAAACGACTCTCGTCGAAATGATACCACGACTTTTGGATGCAGAACGTGGTGTTGTTCAGATCGACGGAAAAGATGTTCGCGAGTTGCCGCTGGAAAGCGTGCGATCGAGTATCGGTTACGTACCTCAGGACGTGTTTCTATTCTCCGACACGGTAGCGAACAATATTTCATTTGGACAGATGAACGCCGAAATGGAAGATGTGGAGACGGCGGCGTCAGAGGCAGATCTGCTCGAGAATGTTCGTGACTTTAAGGAAGGCTTTGAGACTTTCGTGGGCGAAAGAGGAATCACCCTTTCAGGAGGACAGAAGCAGCGGACCTCGATTGCTCGCGCCCTGATTCGTGAACCGCAAATTCTGATTCTCGATGATGCTCTCTCCGCTGTGGACGTGAACACCGAACAGACCATTCTCGGTCATCTTAGAAAGCACTTCGGCAAGAGAACCATTGTGATCGTCAGTCACCGTGTTTCGGCAGTCCAGAATGCGGATCAAATCATCGTACTGGATGAAGGCCGTGTAGTTGAACGGGGTGATCATGCAGCTCTTCTTGAAGAAGAGGGCTTCTACGCGTCTCTTTATCACAAGCAGCAGTTGGAGCAAGAGTTGGAGGCACTGCTGTGAGCGAAGAGAGCAAACAGACGGGAATTGATTCACAGCTGCTACGGCGGATTATCTCCTACCTCGCACCATACAAATGGTTGGTGGCCATAGCGTTCGTTACCGTCATGACGGCAGCGTTTCTGGGTCCATTGATTCCGAAATTGGTGCAGGTCACGATTGACAGGGATATCGTTGGAGGGGATGCAGAGGGTCTCCGGCGCATGATCATGATCCTTTTTGCCATTCTGGCTGCCGAAGGATTGCTTTCATTTGTGAACGCGTACCTGACCCAGTGGATTGGTCAGCAGGCTATTTTTGACCTTCGCCAGAAGGTCTATCGCCACGTGCAACGCCAATCTCTTCAATTCTTTGATACGACGCCCATTGGTAGACTCATCACTCGTGTCACGAGCGACGTGGAGTCCTTGAGCCAGGTACTGTCGGCGGGAGTCGTGACCATTATGGGTGATCTTTTCAAAATCATCTTTATATCCTGGTTCATGTTCACCCTCAACTGGCAGTTGGCATTGATCACGCTGTCAGTGATGCCACTGATGCTTTATGCATCGTTCTGGTTCAAGAAAAAAGTGCGGTTCGCGTATCGAGACACCCGGAAGCAGGTCGCCCGTCTGAATTCGTTCCTCCAGGAGCACGTGACCGGAATGAGAATTGTGCAGCTTTTCGGACGGGAAGAAGAAGAAATGAGCCGTTTCGAAGGCATCAATGACGATCACAGGCAGGCGCATATAGACACGATATTTTATTTCGCTCTGTTCTTTCCCGCTGTGGACATCGTCGCGACCACTGCTCTGGGACTCATAATCTGGTACGGAGGTCTATCCTCCATGCAGGGAGGCCTTACTCTGGGGGTCCTTATCGCGTTCATTCAATATGCAAGACGATTCTTCGAACCTATTCGCAATCTTTCGGACCAGTTCAATACGCTTCAAAGCGCAATGGCGGGTGCTGAGAGGATTTTTGGTCTTCTCGATTCGGATCTGTCCATTCCGGAATCAGATGAGCCCGACCGCTGGGAGGAAGTGCGTGGCAAAATCGAATTCAGGAATGTCTGGTTCTCTTATGACCGAGATTTGAATGAGGAAGACGAAGACTCGAACTGGATTCTGAGAGATGTGAGTTTTGTGGTCGAGCCGGGCCAGTCGCTCGCTATCGTGGGCGCAACCGGCGCTGGGAAAACAACCATCATAAGTCTACTTCTGCGATTCTACGAAATCCAGAAAGGCCAGATCTTCGTCGATGGTCTGGAGATCAGCAACCTGCGCCTCAATGAATTGCGCGCGCACATTGGCCTCGTTCTGCAGGATGTGTTCCTTTTCTCGGGTTCCGTAAGAGAAAATGTTACCCTCAGAAATGAATCCCTGAATGATGATGACATCCGTCGGGCCGCTGACGCGATAGGAGCATCTTCTTTCATCGATCGCTTACCGTCGGTCTATGACCAGGAGGTGAAGGAGAGGGGCATGTCACTCTCGCACGGCCAGCGTCAGTTGTTGTCGTTCGTCCGGGCGCTCGTCTACGACCCGAGAATACTGGTGTTGGACGAGGCGACATCGAGCGTGGACACGGAAACGGAAGAGATTATTCAACACGCTCTGGAGACGTTGATGGAAGGCCGTACGAGTATCGCCATCGCGCATCGTCTTTCCACTATTCAGCACGCCGACCAGATTCTGGTGATGCACCGTGGTCAGGTACGCGAAAGGGGAACGCATCAGGAGTTGATAAAAACTGAAGGCCTCTACCGGACACTGTACGAACTCCAGTATCGGGAGCAGGAAGTAGCGGCATAAATAAAAAATAATTGGGTACGAGTGTAACTTTAATTCTCTTTATCGTATATTTGCGATATACAATGAAACAACACACTCAATCACGCTGATTTTCATGGCTAAAGCCCGAAAAGATCTGTTCAGCGCAGAACAACAAGAACTCGCCAGCATCGCAAAGGCACTTTCGCATCCCGCGAGGATCGCCATTCTTGAGCAGATAGCCGCTCGCAATATGTGTATATGCGGTGACCTTGTTGACGCTGTTCCACTGTCTCAGTCTACAGTCTCGCAGCACCTCAAGGTGCTTCGGGAAGCCGGACTGATCACAGGAGAGATCGAAGGGCCGAAATCCTGCTATTGTGTAGACTGGGCCAAACTCAAAGAGGCTCAGACTGCAATCATGGGATGGTTTTCAAAGGCCGAAGAAATGAATGCGTGTTGCTGAAAAGGGAGGGTATTATGACTATTGAAGTCCAAATCGAAAAATGCTGCGACGAAGTAACCGTTCAGAATGCAGAGGAGCAGGGGTGTTGCACCCCTACTGTAGACAAATCCGTAGGTGAGGACTGCTGCCAGGAGTCCTCATCCGGGGAAAGTGCCGATCCGTGCTGCGGGCCAGCGACGCAGGAAAAGCTAGATTCGACACCTGAAGGTGTCAAAGCACAGGTTCGCGACAAGTATGCATCAATTGCGGTCTCGGGATCTGGGTGTGGCTGCTCCGATGACAGCATCCTGATCGGTGACAACTATTCAGTCAAGGATGGATACGAAGTCGACGCAGATCTGCAGCTCGGTTGCGGCATTCCTACGGATCTCGCAGACATCCGGGAGGGCCATGACGTGCTGGATCTTGGATCGGGTGCGGGAATCGATGCTTTCATTTCGCGCCGTCAAGTCGGCCCACGAGGAAGCGTTACCGGAGTAGATTTCACCGCGGAGATGATTTCTCTCGCGCGAGAGAATGCGGAGAAGTTGGGCTACGAAAACGTGTCCTTCATACAGGGAGATATCGAATCACTTCCGCTTCAGGATTCTACATTCGACCGGGTTATCTCAAACTGTGTGATAAACCTCGTCCCGGACAAAAAGAGCGTCTATTCGGAGATTTACAGAGTTCTGAGACCACAAGGATCGTTTGCCATTTCGGACATCGTCATTGATGGCGTCCTTCCTGATTCAGTGCGTCATTCCGCGGAAATGTATGCGGGATGCGTCTCGGGTGCGACCAGCCGGGAAGATTACCTGCAAACCGTCATTGACGCCGGGTTTGAAGATGTAACGGTGGTCAAAGATCGGGTGATCAACCTCCCGGACAGTGATCTCCTCCAGATTGCATCTCAGGAAGAGATTGACCTTTTCAGGAATAGCGGTGCCTCGATCAGAAGCATTACAGTTTCCGGATTGAAGGCTTAATAGAGCCACATGTCAAATGTGCGGCGATAGGCCAGTGTGACAGGGTGTAGGGGACCGAGCAGAGTGAATACGGCTACACCCAGTCGCCGGGCCGCGTCGTCATACAGGTATCTGTTGTTTTTCAATACCTCGATTAACAACTCGATAGCCTTCGAAGTCTCAGAAGACCTCAGTGAGGATACCGCCTGCCAGTACTGTGCGCTGCCCGGCTCGCCACTCGCCGTCGGAACTGCCTCCATTAAGGTGACCAGCTCAATAACTGCATCTGCAATCTGAGAGATCCTGGGCTCTCCGGTACGCGCCGCTTCAGCAAGACTTCTTGCCACGTCAGGCTGGTTGAAGACAATCAACGCAGCCATCAATCCCGATGCTGCGGGATTGGTCGGCTCGGTCGCAAGAATGTCTTTGAGAATGTCTTTGGCGCCTTCATGCTCTCCGTTGTCGATGAGATCCTGTGCCAAACTCAACCGGGATCGGGATTCGCTTGGCAGAGCTTTTTCGAGCCACTGACGGATCGCTGCCTCGGGGAGGGCGCCCGTAAACTCATCGACGACCTCTCCTCCTGAGAACATCTTGACAGCAGGAATTCCCCTTATCCCGAACCTCGCGGAAATGTCCTGGTGTTCGTCCGAATTCACTTTTACCAGTGTCCACTTGTCAGCCTGTTCGGCAGCCAGCTTCTCTATTGTAGGTCCGAGCACACGGCATGGGCCGCACCATGGCGCCCAAAAATCGACCACTACCGGTTTTTCGGTACTGGCTTTGATGACATCTTCTTCAAAGTTTTGAACGTCCATTCCTTACTTGTGCGTAGTTTTGTTCAGATAACCTCAACAATTCTATACAATGCTATACCAACCAGTAGTTTTTCTGGCTGGTTCAGCCCCCACCCGGTACATCTGATATGAGAACTCATTTCCGAAATGTTGGATTCGCTAGCGTGTTCGTTTTTACAGTTCTTCTTGCCGGAGCATGTCAAGCTCCTGAGACGACAGAAAATATGCCTGAATATGATGCCAGCGCAGACATTCTTCGCTTTGAAGGCGAAACACATCTGAGAAATATCAAGCAGATGACATTTGGCGGAAACAACGCCGAAGCTTACTGGAGTTTCGACGATTCCCAGATCATTTTCCAGAGCGACTGGAGCAAGATCAACGATCAGGGGTGTGATCAGATCTACGTAATGGATCCTTCAGCAGCCGGTGGCGACTCGGCGGACGACTACAAATTGGTTTCGACCGGGATGGGTCGCACTACCTGTAGCTATTTCCTGCCCGATGGTCGAATTATATTTGGTTCAACACACAGTGCGGCGAAAGAATGTCCGCCGACCGCCATGTTTGAACAGGGGCGCTACGTGTGGCCGATCTACGATACATATGATATTTACATCGCTGACGGCGATGGATCCAACATCGAGCTTCTTATCGGTGGGGAAGGCTACGACGCCGAAGCAACCGTCTCACCTGACGGAAAATACATCATCTTCACGTCTACACGTTCCGGCGATCTGGAGCTATTCCGATATGAAATTGAGACCGGCGACATCCTTCAGCTGACCGATACGCTCGGCTACGATGGTGGAGCCTTCTTTTCCCGCGATTCCCAGCAGATTGTTTGGAGGGCATCACGACCTCAAGGGGAAGACGCCGAAGTGTACCGTGGACTTCTGGCGGATGGGTTTGTCGAGCCTGCAGCTTTGAATCTCTTCGTGGCCGATATCGACGGCAGCAACGTGCGGCAGATCACCGATCTTCCCGGTGCCAACTGGGCCCCGTTTTTCCACCCGTCTGGTGAAAAAATCCTGTTCACAACAAATCATCATTCGATGGAAGAAGGCGGACGTCTCTTTGACGTATTCATGATCAACGTTGATGGAACTGGTCTGGAACAGGTAACACATTCGGGCACGTTTGATGCGTTCCCGATGTTCTCGTTCGACGGAACGAAAGTGGCCTTCGCCAGCAATCGCAATGTCGAAGGTATAGAATCACGCGACACCAATGTCTTCGTCGCGGACTGGATCGACTAGATCAGTCGGAAATAGAAGTTTTTGAGAGAAGGTCCGGGCTTTTAGCCCGGACCTTCCGCGTTCCAGACGTTGTCATCGTGACGATTTCATATTTTTAGCCTAGGCTAAATTGTGAAGAAAATTGTATCTTTACCTCATACAGGGGGAAAACATCCAAAAAGAGCGATTCCGAAGGGGTGTCCTGAATTTGAAACCATTTCGTCCAGAAAATATGCGTCAGTGTTTACTTCCAGCCCTGATCCTGATTCTCCTTACGGGCTGTGCCCCATCATCGGAATCAGAGGCTCCAAAGGATGTCAGTAAGGAGAATCCTTTCGAGGTCGTTGCGACCACGAGCATGATTGCCGATCTGGTGCGCGTTGTAGGAGGTGAATATGTAGATGTAGAAGGGTTGATGGGCCCCGGAGTCGATCCCCATCTGTACAAAGCGTCGGAAGGCGACGTTTCGGCAATGACCGAAGCCGATCTTGTTTTCTACAATGGCTTGCACCTCGAAGGGAAGATGGTTGAAATATTCGAGCAGATGTCTCATCTGGGTCGCGAAGTTCATGCCGTCACAGAAGGACTGGCGGAAGATCAACTGCTGGAATCGGCCTACTTCGCCGGCAATTATGATCCGCATATCTGGTTTGATGTTGATCTGTGGATTCGTGCCACTCAACGGATTTCGGATGTGCTTTCCGGCCAGGACCCTGCACATGCCAGCGAGTATGACGCCAGACGAATCGCCTACATAGAAGAATTGAAAGCCCTGGATGAATGGGTTGCCTCGGAAGTAGATCGAATTCCGACCAACATGAAAGTACTCGTCACCTCACATGATGCATTTGGATACTTTGGCCGTGGATATGGATTGGATGTCAAAGGGCTGCAGGGCCTAAGCACCGCGACCGAGGCGGGGACGGCAGACGTTCAGGAGATGGCCCGCTTTGTCGCTGAAAACAGGATCCCTTCAATGTTCGTGGAATCGTCTATTTCCCCTCGCGGAATTGAAGCCGTGCGCGAAGCAGTGCGCGCAAGAGGATTTGAAGTACAGATCGGGGGCACGTTGTATGGCGATGCGCTTGGCTCGCCGGGATCCGGTGCAGATACGTACATGGGAATGGTCCGGGCCAATGTGGCCACTATCGTAAATGGACTCGCGTCCCAATCTGAATAAGAGAATGGATCACGCTATCGATGTTCGCGACCTCACGGTCGCGTACCGGGAGAAGCCCGTACTCTGGGATGTTGATCTTCAGGTACCGGCTGGAGTTTTACTTGCAATCGTTGGCCCCAACGGTGCCGGAAAAACCACGCTCATCAAATCAATCCTCGGATTGATCAAATCCGCCGCAGGGTCAGTGTTGATTCACGGCAGACCGTATTCGGAACAGCGATCAAGTGTAGCATATGTCCCACAGCGCGGAAGTGTTGATTGGGATTTTCCGACCAATGTGCTCGACGTCGTGACGATGGGGCTGTATGGAAAATTGGGGTGGATCAGACGTCCTGGAAAGGCCGAGCGCGTCGAAGCGCTCAAGGCGCTGGCTCAAGTGGGAATGGAGGAGTTCGCCGATCGTCAGATCTCCCAGCTTTCGGGCGGTCAGCAACAACGGGTCTTTCTTGCTCGAGCGCTGGTTCAGGACGCCCGGGTGTATTTCATGGATGAGCCGTTTCAGGGAGTTGATGCCACGACAGAACGTGCGATCGTCGACCTGCTCAGATCGCTCAGAGAAAAGGGGAGAACGGTTGTCGTCGTCCATCACGATCTGCAGACCGTCCCTGAGTATTTCGATCGTGTGATGCTGCTGAACGTCAGAAGAATCGCGTCTGGCACTGTGCCCGAAGTGTTCAACGAAGAAAACCTCAGGGCCACGTATGGTGGACGCGTGGCTTTCGTTTCGGCACTTGCCACTCCTGACGACCACTAGTGGAGTGGTTCACGGACATATTTCTCGATTATACCCTTCGAACGGTCGCCCTCGGTTCAGCCTTGCTGGGGATCACTGCGGGATCGCTCGGTGGGTTCGCCCTCTTGAGGCGTCAAAGCCTTTTGGGCGACGCCATTTCCCACGCTGCGTTACCCGGAATCGCGATTGCGTTTCTACTGACGGGAAGCAAGGCGCCGCTTGTATTGATTCTTGGAGCAGCGCTGGCCGGGTGGCTGGGAGCAGCCTTGATAGCCTCCGTGACTCTACGCACACGCATCAAATATGACAGTGCGCTGGGAATCATGTTGTCAGTATTTTTTGGATTCGGGCTGGTGCTTTTGACTTATATCCAGAAGCAACCAGACGCGAATCAGGCGGGCCTGGAGTCATTTCTTTTCGGTCAAGCTGCAGCGCTCATCCAGCGTGATGTAATGGTGATTCTGTCCATCGGGACCGTCATCATTTTTCTCATGGTGCTGCTGTGGAAAGAATTCAAGATGCTTTCCTTCGATCCCGATTTCGGGGCTACTCTTGGATTCCCCATCCGCAAACTTGACCACATTCTGACGGCGCTATTTGTAATTGCCATCGTTATCGGTCTTCAGACTGTGGGTGTCGTCCTCATGAGCGCCATGATCATCGCTCCGGCTGCTGCTGCCCGTCAATGGACGGATCGTCTGGGACACATGATCCTGGCTGCCGCGCTCTTTGGTGCAATATCGGGAGTCGGCGGGGCGGTCACCAGCAGCCGTGTGGGCAACCTGCCGACGGGTCCGACCATAGTCTTGATCGTAAGCGCAATTGTCGTGATTTCTCTTTTGTTTGCCCCGAATCGAGGCATCGTATTTCGAAAGGTCAGAGAATGGAAAGCTGGTAAAAATCTGCGAGTTGATGCCGTTCTGGTCGACCTATTCACCCTGGCATCACAGCATACGTCCAAAGAATATCCCCATTCAGAACGGGTTCTGGACGTCATGTCGACCATTTCGGGTCCAGCCAGACGAACGCTGCATCTCTTGGAGACGCTGGGTCTGGCCCGACAGATTGATCAGAATAATTGGTCGTTGACTCCTGAGGGAGTAGAACGTGCTCAAACGGTGATCAGAAATCAATTCGGAGGTAGCCTCAGCACGTGAGTCCTTCGGTTGAAATACAATTGATTGCCGTTGTAGTCGCAGTCGCGTGCGCGCTTCCAGGAGCATTTCTGGTCTTGCAACGCATGGCGATGATGAGCGACGCCATCAGCCATGCCATACTACCGGGTATCGTTCTGGCCTTCTTCATCACGCACGATCTGGGATCTCCTCTCATGATCCTGGGTGCGGCTGCGTCGGGAGTCCTTACTGTCGCGCTTGTAGAATTGCTTCGAAAAACCGGACTGCTGGCTGAAGATGCAGCCATCGGAATCGTGTTTCCAGCTCTGTTCAGCGTTGGGGTTGTCCTTATCGCACGATACGCAGGTGATGTTCACCTGGATATCGATGCCGTGCTGTTGGGAGAACTGGCGTTTGCACCATTCGACCGGTTTATACTGTCAGGTGTGGATGTCGGACCGAGGGCACTGGTCATAATGAGTGCGGTGCTCGTGGTTGACCTTGTGTTTATTGTCGTGTTTTTCAAGGAATTGAAATTGACTACGTTTGACGCTGCTCTTGCCGGAAGTCTCGGCTTTGCGCCCGTCCTGCTGCACTATGTCTTGATGGGACTCGTCTCTGTCACCGCGGTGGGCGCATTTGATGCGGTGGGATCCATTCTGGTGGTGGCTCTGATGGTCGCGCCTCCGGCATCTGCCTACCTGCTGACTGACCGGCTGAAACCCATGATATATATATCGTGTGGAATTGGGGCTCTGTCTGCCATAGGAGGGTACTGGTTCGCGCGTTACCTGGATGCCTCGATTGCCGGGGCCATGGCGACAGTGGCCGGCGCGGCATTTGTGCTGGTGGTGTTTCTGGCACCTCACCGCGGGCTGTGGTCACTGGCGAGGCGGCGAGCCTCACAAAAACTGCTGTTCGGAAGAAAGATGTTGGTCATCCACTTGTACAATCACGAAGGTCTGCCGGAAGCTGATCTCGAGTGTAGAGTGGAACACCTTGAGGATCATCTGAGATGGGACCATCAGTTCGCCAACAGGGCTGTAAAATCAAGCATTGCCCGGAGCCTGATCCTTCGGGAAGGAAGTCTTTTGATGCTCACAGATGAAGGCCGAATGCTGGCCAGAGAGGCCCTTGTGGAATTCTAGCGAATGGGCAGCCCTTGGTCTGGTCTCAAAAAGGGGGATGGATTATCGAATTAAAGGGTTGCAGTTGTTACCGAATTCGTCTTTAATTGCTGTTTCCACCGCGATCTGGGGAAAAGTAAATATTTTTTCCACCGTAGCGCGAAAAACAGATTATTTCTCGTTTACGGAAGGTAGAGTATCCCCCAGAATGGCTACAATCGAGTATTCTAGCTGTTTTGGAAGGGATATATGACCTTAATACATAGGCCCAGACGATCCGTTATCCGAAAGGGGACGCTAAAAGAATGAAATTTAAAGTTACCATTTCCGCTCTTTTTCTAGCCGCATTTACATTCGGCAGCGCGCAGGCGACTGAACGCTACGCTGAATCCGGTGGACCAGGAGCTGCTCCCTGTACGGTATCCACTCCAGGATCCCGTTGTACGCTGGCAGCCGCCATTGCGGCATCTGATCCAGGAGATACGATTAATCTGCTGTTCGGAACGTATACCGTTGGTGAAATTGACATCACCAAAGATTTTCTGACGATTCGGGGTCCAAACTATTTGAAGCATGCGGATGGTACTACGGACGGTGCGCGTGACCCCGAAGCTGAATTCACCGGATCTGGGCATGAGTACATCTTCGGCATCGGTGCCCACAATGTCACGATTGAAGGCATCGAGATTGACACTTCAGGCTCTACCGATACCTGGGCCGGTATCCGAATCTTGGTGGGCGGTTGGGATCGCTGGGCAATCCGCAACAACTTGATCCATGATATCGATGACATGAAAGACGTTCCGGGCTCCGGCGTGTCGAACTTTTCTTTCGGGATCTATGGGGATGCTCAAACAACAGCCGGTTCACTTTCGATGACCGGTGGCAGTATCCACGGCAACTACATTCACACGCTCGGCTTCGGTTCTCATGTTGGAGGAGCCAACGTCACGTCAGGTGTTGGTATTTATCTGGAAGGCGTTGAAGGAGATGTAGACGATTGCGACTACATCAATGTGTTTACGTGTGGTGTTTGGATTTACGACAATGACTTTGAACACCTGTACACCGGACAGAGCCAAGTTCTGCAGGGCATAACAACACCGGGCGGTAAAGAATATTCCCATGGTGTATTTGTTGCCCAGGATTCAGAAAATACGCTTCCAAACAACGGTGTTTGGGTTGGTGGAAACACAACGCTTGGTCCAGTTGCAGATGGCAACATGTATCTGGATGACGATTCGGCCACTCACGGGACTCCCGACGAGAAACTTGAAATTGGAGTTCGAGTGGGTGTGGGTGGATCTATGATCAATGAAATCAACGGTGACTTCAACGTTGAAACAGTCGCAATGGTTGTGAATGAAGGAAGAGCGGCGACCGTAAGCGAACTGATCCTGGCTCCATTCTTCAAATCTCTGTTCCCTCGCGTATTTGGAGAAGGCACAGACCTGTACACGCGCTGGAATGCAGATGCAAAAGACCTGTCTGATGCTTCGGCGACAATCGTTGAGGTTGCATTGACGGGTGCGGATGTGGATCTGACCGTTCGACCACAAGGTTCGTCTGCGTCTTACAAGGTGTCTCTCGACAACGGCGGTGATTTCAACCTTCGTTTCGGTGCCAGGCTTCTCTTCAGTGCGCCTCTCGCAAACGGCGTTGATGGTGTGAACACAGTAAAACTGTTCGGTACAACCGGCGATGACCTGCTCACAGTTGACTTCAACAATGGCAATCCAATCCCGAACAAGGTGGTCGCCGGCTTGACGTTCAATCCTGATTCGGCCGCTGTTAATGGTGGTTTCGACGGGATTGCCCTTCGCGGGGATGAGCAGCTGGATTATGAAACCGTAGTCATGACAGCTGCAGATGCGGGGACCATCCACTTTAATCCCGATGCCCCGGCAGCGGATGAGCCACCAGTCGGATTTACGACACTCGTTTCAGGCGGCCAGCTTGTATTTGACAACCTTGAGCCAATTGATGACGTGCTGATCGTGAACACCAAATATTCGGTTGTTGCGACAGATGATGTGGACAACGAAATCAACATTATCAACGGCCCCTTCCGGTTTGGGTTTGACACGTTCCAGATCAATTCTGGCGCCGTCAAAACCTTCGAAGAAATCAATTTTGCGAACAAGAAAAATGTCCACATCTACGGAGCAGATGATACTGGAGCGCCTGGCGATGGTGATGACGTTTTCACCGTCTTTACCGAAGACGGCGACGCTCCTGACCTGATCTTGTCCCTGACCCTCTGGGGTGGTAGCGATTTTGGAGGCGGTGCCGCTGAGCCGGATGACGCTTCCGATGATTATTTCGTCGTTCGCCCATCCAAGGATTATCAGATTACGGTCGACGGCGGCGAGTTTGATTCAGGAGACTACTTGTTCCTGGATTGTGCCAACACGCATGACACATGTCAACCGTCGTTGTTGCATGCGGATCTTATCACGGCAGTACCCTCGGTAGATGGTGATACCGGTGCAGCTATTACCGGTTTTGAGACCGTTTTTTATAGGGACATTGAAACCGCTCCAAGTGATCTGACCGGAAATGACATCGTCATCAAGAAGGAGTTGGTTGGGTTTGCCGCAAGTGGTGCCCATCCCGGCGATGACCTGGAATACCGTGTTACGCTCTACAACTTCACAGGAGGTGCTCTCGATCTTGCTTCAGGTGATTCTCTGTGGGTGACCGATGCGATTGATCATAGACTTTCCCTGATTGAACAAAGTGTCGTTACAGAAGCTGGAACTGTCGACGTTACCTCGAATCGTTCCATGCTCTGGCTGCTCGAAGGCTTCACGTTCGCGGATAAAGATTCGATTTCGATGACGTACGATGTAATCGTAAACACGTTGATTACCACCGGCGATATCACCAACTACGCTTCCATTCTAAACGCCGACGATGAGGACGAGCAGAACTTGAGTGCCTTCATTACAGGCGGTGCGTATTACGAGCATTATGCCAAAGTTGATTTGGAATTGCTCGATGTCTTTGGGTACCCGTTGAAAGCTGCCATTAATACCGCTCTGTTTTTCGAGACAGAAGCTGGCCCACGTTATATGGTGGGCCTCAACGGCGGCGCCAAGGACCCAACTGCTTTCGGACTGGGTGCGGTACTCTGCCGAGTCCCGGATCGGAATCAGGCCGTTGGCTGGGATGGCGGATTGGGTAATCTGTGGTACTCTTGTGGTGAGGGACTACCTTCGAACGGTGGTATTCCTGAACCCCTGATCGTCACAGACATGTATCTGGATTCAGCTGATCGAATCTGGCTGTCAAGCTGGGGCCACTCGGGTCTCTTCTACAGCGACGACGGCGGTCAGACATGGACCGACGCCATGGTTGACCTTTCAGGTGGACAGGGCGGCGCTCCGGATGGCATTGCAGATGGATTTGCTCAGATCTATGCGATTACGGAAGATATCCTGGGTACGCTGTTCATCTCGGCCAATACGGGTGATGTTTATCGTTCCTTCGACCGTGGTGTAACCTGGCAAAGAGCCAAGCAGCTTCCCATGGGATCTGCAGACACCGCTTTTTCCATGCAGGCAGACCCAACGCTCCCGGGTACCCTTTATGCCGGTACTTTTGGTGATTCGCTTTATGTCACCAATGATTTCGGTGAGACATGGACGAGGCCAGATGGCACTGATCTGGGAAGCGGATATATCTTTGATATTGAGTTCGATCCGCTTTCAGGTAATCTCTTTGTTGGTACGGCTCTGGGCATCTATTACTCACCCGATGGTGGTGACACCTGGACCGGACTGAACTCAGCGTTCCCTATCCCTGCCAAGCCGCCAGAAGTGCGGAACATTGCTTTCGACGAAAACGGCGTACTCTTCGCTTCAACCTGGGGTCAGGGTGTATGGACGTCGGTCGACTGGCAAGCCACATCTCTTGCAGAGTTTGCTCTGAAGACTTCAAACGTGATCGATATCACAATGTCCGATGGCAGGGTGTATATCCTTACAGATACGGGTGAATATCTGAGCGTGGAATATGACGCTTCGTTCTCTTCCGTGGACATCGAAGAAGATGGTGTCGAGATCCCACGTGGCTTCACACTGGATCAGAACTACCCGAATCCGTTCAATCCTGTCACAACGATACAGTTTACTCTTCCGGAGACGGCTGACATCAACCTGACGGTATTTGACATACTTGGCCGTCAGGTTGCCGTTCTCGTGAACGGACAACTGAGCTCCGGCCGCCATTCGGTTAACTTCCAGGCGTCAAGCCTCCCAAGCGGTATTTATCTATACCGACTGACGACACCTGGTGGATCAGTAGCTCAGAAAATGATCCTGCTGAAATAAGAAGTCGTAAGACTTACCTGGTCTCTAAAAGGGGCGGCGACGGGCGATTATAAATCGCCATGATCGCCGCCCCTTTTGCATTGATAGCATGGTTGGGCTGTGCTTTTTCAAAGTGTTGTGTCTCGGCGGGTGACAGAGCTTCCTTTTAAGCCTTGGTCACACCAAGGGCCTCGATTTAATTCTCGAAACCGATCGCGAATTCGGGAAAAAAGACCGTTCCCTTTCTTAGTCAGCAGCGCGAAGTGGATCAAACCGCCCCGTTTCGTACTGCTGTATTAAATCCTACCAGTTCTCAAGAACAGTATCGCGAGGGAGCGATTCTATCATGAAAATCAGATTAGTTACTACAGCGGTCCTTCTGACGATGCTTCTTGCATCGCAAGCCAAGGCTGCAGATCGAGATGTTATAGCAGTCGGCGGTGCCGTCGCCGGGACGTGTATAAGTCCTGCCTTGGCTTGTACGCTAACGTATGCCCTATCTGTCGCAGATCCGGGAGATACCATCGTTCTGGCTGGAGGGACCTATACGGAAGGTACTGTCGACATTACGTTGGACTTCCTGACGATACGGGGGCCTCATTTTGCAGTGCTCGGTACCGGTGTCCGCGTTGGCCCGGCATTGTTTACGGGTTCGGGTCATGAATACATCTTTGGTATCGGAGCCCACAACGTCACGATAGAAGGAATCGACATAGATACTTCTGGCTCAACGGATACGTGGACTGGTATCAGAATTCTCTCCGGTGGTTGGGATCGCTGGACGATCAGCAACAATCTGATCAGTGAGATCGACGATAAACTCACTACGGACACCTCAAATTTTTCGTTCGGTATCTACGGAGATGCGCAAACGACGTCTGGGTCAGATACAATGACTGGTGGTCTGATTACAGGAAACTACATCCACACGCTCGGAGACAGTGGGCACCTTATTGGTGCCAACGTCACTTCCGGTGTGGGTATTTTTCTCGAAGGTCTTGAAGGCGACGTAGATCTGTGTGACCCTATCAATCGATTCGATTGTGGAGTATGGATTCACACCAACACATTTGAAGACTTCAAAGTAGGCCAGAATCAGACCCTGCAGGGTGTTACCACACCGGGTGGTAAGGAGTACTCATACGGAGTTATCGTTGCACAAGACGATGAAAACCCTCTTCCAAACAACGGTGCGTTGATTGGTAGAGAAGTTGGTTCCGGCTCGGGTGACAACGATTACAAAGGAGATGACGTTCACGCTCCTGTGACCGATCTTGAAATCGGCATTCGGGTAGGAATTGGTGGCTCTATCGTCAATGCTCGTAACGCAAATTTCAATACAGAAACCATTGCCTATGTGCTGAACGAAGACCGCAAAGCCACGATCAATGAATTGCAACTGGCCGACTTCTTCAAGACGCTGTTCCCACGCGTCTTCGGCGAAGGTTCCGATATGTATTTCGCAGATGAGACGGAAGCCAAAAATGCTTCTGACGACGCCGCAACGATCGTACATCTTCTTGAAACGTCAGCAGCTCCTGATCTGTTTAAGGTATCAGTTGAGGCCCGCGGCGCATCTGCATCTTATAAAGTATCTCTCGACAACCAGGGTGACCTGAACGTTCGTCAGGGCGCTCGTCTGCTCTTCGATGGCGCAAAAAGTGACGGCGTTTTGGACGGAGTCACAGAAATTGTTCTTGGTGGTACCGCCGGAGAAGACCTTCTCACGGTAGACTTCAACAATGGCAATCCTACTCCAATTGGAACGGGCGTTGGCATCACAGCTCCAGGTATCGATTTTGACGGTCTCGATGGATTTGACCGCATCGTGCTGCGAGGTGACGAACAGGTTCTCAACCAGTCCATTGTTATGTTGGACGTGGATAAAGGCGACATCATCTTCGAACCCGATCCGGGTCCGGGACTGGCTCCTTCAACCAAGACGCTGGGAACCTCGACGGTTGTTGCATTTGACAATCTCGAGCCAATTGACGATCTCATCATCGTCAACGGAATGTATTCGGTCGTTGCTACGGACGATGTAAATAACGAGATCAACTTGATCAACGGTCCTTTCCGTTTCGGATTCGACACTTTTCAGATCAACAGCGGTCAGAATGCAACGTTCGAAGAAATCAACTTTGCGAACAAGAAAAACGTCCACATCTATGGTGCAGACGATACGGGTCTTCCTGCTGGCGATGCAGACGATGTATTCTCCATCTTCACCGAAGACGGCGATGCACCGGATCTCCTTCTGAGCGTCGACCTGTATGGTGGAGATGCTGCGGGTGGACTTGACGCTTCTGACGACTATTTTGTAGTTCGTCCATCCAAAGACTTCAGCGTGGCTGTTCACGGTGGATCTGATGTCGCCGATGACTACCTGTTTTTGGATTGCGCCAATACGGATGCACTTTGTGATCCGGCTGACATAGTTGCGTTGCTGCCCGGACCGAGTACATATTCAGCCATGTCAGGTGTTGGCTTCAAGGACCTGGATCTTGACACAGTTGAATTGACAGCTGACGTACTCGACGAAGACCTTGTTATTCGTAAAGAGCTCATTGGCTTTGCTGCCGACGGTGCCCATCCTGGTGATGAAATCTCGTACCGTGTGACAATTCGCAACGATGACGTGACACCACTGGATTTCACCGCAGAACCTGCATGGATAACAGACGTCGTGGACCATAGACTGTCACTCGTTGAGCAGAGCGTTGTTGTGGAAAGCGGAACCGTTCAGGTTGCCGGAAACAACACTGCCATGCTGTGGCACATTGATGACATTGCAGCGCTGGCTGCTGGCGATTCGCTGAGTATGACATACACAGTTATTGTCAATACGCTCATCACGACTGAAGACATCCACAACTATGCTTCGATCCTGAATGGCGATTCGGATCCGATTGACCAGTATGTGGACAACGGTGGAGATACGCTTGAACATTTCGGACACGTCGATCTCGACGTTCTGGATGTGTTCGGATTCCCTGTCAAAGCAGCGATCCAGGCTTCCCTGTTCTACGAAACAGAAGCTGGTCCTCGTTACATGGTAGGTCTCTACGCTGGCGCTAAAGATCCTGCGACGGGCAATATCGGCTCCATGCTGTGCCGTGTTCCTGACACCAACCAGGCCGTTGGCTGGGATGGTGGACTGGGTAACCTCTGGTATAGCTGTGGTGAAGGACTGCCCAATACGGACAATCTCTTCCTGCCCCTGGTCGTAACCGACCTGTTCCAGGACTCAGCCGGTCGCATCTGGCTGACCTCATGGGGCTTTGACGGTCTGTACTTCAGTGATGACGGTGGTCAGACCTGGAGCAGCGCAATGGCTGACCTTTCAGGTGGACAGGGTGGAGCTCCTGACGGAATTCCTGACGGATTTGCCCAGATCTACGCCATTACGGAAGACATTCTTGGTACGCTCTACATTTCGGCCAACAATGGCGATGTATATCGCTCATTTGACCGTGCTGTGACGTGGCAGAAATCGAAACAGCTTCCACTTGGTTCAGCTGATACGGCGTACTCACTTGAAGCAGATCCAACCGTTCCTGGTAAAGTTTACGCTGGTACGTTTGGCGATTCGCTCTACGTGACGACTGACTTTGCTGAGACATGGCAGCGTCCAGATGGAAACGGCCTAGGAAACGGGTATATCTTCGATATCGAACTTGATCCGATTTCAGGTAACCTGTTCGTAGGTACTGCCAAAGGTATTTTCTACTCGTCTGACGATGGTGACAACTGGTCAGGTCTGAACAGTGCGTTCCCGTTCCCGACCAATCCACCAGAGGTCAGAAATATGGCGTTCGATTCGAACGGATCCTTCTTTGCCTCCACCTGGGGTCAAGGAGTCTGGTCGTCTCTTGATTGGCAGGCGTTCAGCCTCTCCGAGTTCGCTCTGAAAACGACGAACATCATGGACATATCAGTCTCGAATGGGTTTGTCTATGTTCTCTCCGAGTATGGTGCAACCGCCAGAGTTGCGTACACGCCTCGTGCGAGCTCCGTAGATATCGATCCGGAAACGGAACTTCCATCGACATTCACGCTGGATCAGAACTATCCAAATCCGTTCAATCCTACCACATCCATTCAGTTCAACCTTCCTCTTTCGCAGCAGGTGAACCTGAGTGTATATGATATACTTGGACGTCGGGTGGCTGTTCTAGTCAACGATCAGATGTCCGCAGGCCAGCATCAGGTGACCTTCCAGGCTGCCTCGCTGCCAAGCGGAATGTATTTATACCGTCTCTCGACGCCTAACGGCGCCATTACGCAGAAGATGATTCTTCTGAAGTAGTATTCGAGATACTATTCCTGGATGATCAGGATGTGGGCCGGCGATCGCAGATCGCCGGCCCACACTGGTTTTATGGCCTTACCTTCGCCCGAAACATTGTTTTCGGCAGTCTGTTTTGCCTCTCATAATGGGCAACGGCTCCATGGATGCTTGCAGCAGCCAAATCGATATCTGACGGAAGTTCGACGGCCAACCGACTACCGCCCAACGGGTATCCATCGCTGGATCGGAGTATTACCCATGTCGACCAATGATCACCGGCTGATGTACACATGATTCGGGCATTCATTCTTTCAATCGTTTTATCCGTGTTTCTGGGGAGGGCCGACGGTGCCAGAGCCCAGACCTTTTCAGATCAATCGTCTCTGCTCAACAGCCAGGACGAAACTCTGCACGGAGCCTGGGGAGCCAGTATCGCGGATATGGACGGAAACGGGTTGCCTGATATTTACGAACCCGGCATTCTGTATCTGCAGCAGGAAGATGGGTCATTTGTCTCATCGCTGCCGGACCTGGGTATTAAGGTCACAACGACCGCTATCGGAGCCACGACGGTTGTGGATTGGGGGGAGAAAATATTCGGGTCGGTGATGGCCGACGTTGATGATGATGGATTCTCCGAGATGGTTGTCATGGATCTCACCGCGGACAGCTCCCATTTCTATAAAGGGCGCTATGGCTTGCGACTCGACGAAGTGGGGCCGGACGTCGGGATTGTTTTCAAGGGCCTGGGTCAGGGGTCGACGTTTGCCGATTTGAATGGTGATGGTCCAATCGATCTGTTTTTTGGCGAGGAGCGCGGTGCCAACCAGCTGTTCCTTGGTGACGGAACGGGCATGTTTTCCGAGTCCACGGCTACCGCCGGTATCTCCCACATCGTCCAGACCTACGGTGTTGCCGCGGCTGATTACGATAACGATGGGGATCTGGACATTTTCATTGCCGCCTGTTCGCAGGCCGACCCCCTCAAGAGTATAAATCTTCTTTTTCGCAATCGCGGAGACGGGACGTTCGAAGAAGTTGGTGCCGAAGCCGGTATCAATGACAACGGTGCGGCGTGGGGAATATCGTGGTTGGACTACGATCAGGATGGCTTTTATGACGCCTACGTGGCAAACATGCTCATCATTGGTGGACGGGCCGGATACAACAAGCTCTATCGCAACAAGGGCGACGGTACGTTTGAAGATGTGAGTCTCGCAGCCGGCGTACGAGGTGATTCAGCCAGTTTCAGTTTTGGATCATCTGTCGCCGATTTCGACAATGACGGCCTGATTGATATCTACGTGGCCAACAACATTGCGCCGCCCAATATGTACAGAAACAACGGAGACGGTACGTTTACGGACGTGTACCTGCAGTCTGGACTATTCGATCTCCCCCAGAATTTCTCCGTTGCTGTGGCGGATCTCAACGACGATGGTTGGATCGACATATACACCGGCGCGGACCGCAATCCATTGAGTCGCATTTTCATGAATGATGGAGGAACCGGTGGCTTTCTGAAGGTCAATCTCATTCAGGAAGCTCCAAATCGGAATGCTATTGGTGCGCGTATTGAGGCGTGGAACAATGGTGTCCGGCAGATGCGCGATATCACCTCCGGAGATGGCTTCACGAGTCAGAATATGGCGCATACTGCCCATTTTGGTGTCGGAAACCACCAATCAGTTGACTCTCTTATTGTCAGGTGGCCGGACGGCAGCACCGACGTTCATCGTGATATTGCGCGAAACTCGAAATTGTGGCTGCAAAAAGGAGGGACCATCAACGAGCCCCCTGGCGCATTCAGAGCCTTGACGATCGTCACAAAGCAGGCGGGTAAGCGCGTAACCGGATACGCCACTTGGGAGCCGTCCGTCGATCCTGAGGGCCAGCAGATAGCTTACAAGGTCGCCGTGCGTGATCCCTCGGGCTCCATCATTCACGAAAGCGAGCCTCTTTCAGGCACAGAGTATACGTTCGACGTGGGCGACCCGACCGCCGGCGGTGGTGACTATCGATTTATTGTCACAGCCACAGATGGGATACACCATCGAAGGTCAGTCAACACGGGAGGTGCCCTTATCGAGGGCACGTCGACTCACTCCGTGGAAGTACCTGAGTCGTTTTCTGTTCGATCTTTATACCCTCAACCTGCCCCGAATGTGCTGAATGTGGATATAGACCTTCGTCGAAGGGGGGCGCTGCAGTGGGAAATCTCGAATCTGGTCGGACGAACGGTCCTCAACGGGCGCCATGACGCCTCCACTTCGGGCGTGTCCTTGTTGCAATTGGATGTGTCGGGGCTGGCAGCAGGCATCTACGGCTTGACCCTCAGCACAGATGAGCTTGTCGAACGAAGAACGCTCGTTATTGCGCGCTGAGCTGTCCGGTTTCGGCCGCGATCAAGTACTGATTCAGCTCTTCACGGACGATATTCAGAAGACCGTCGAAGTGACCGAGGCGCAGTCTCACGTTTTCAAAATCTTCTGCTCGACCCAATCCTTCCAGCTCCCTGCAGCATTCTGCGAGTTTCTGGGCACCCAGAACGGCGCTCGCGGCTTTGAGTGAATGTGCTGCCTGGCGAACGGCATCACCGTCGGAGTTCTGAAGGCCAGCGTGGATGTTGGAACGTGTCTTCGAAGCTTCTGTCAGGAAATCCGTGAGGATTTCCTTGAAGAACTCCATGTCCCCGTCGCCGATATTTTCCAGGAACGCATTCATGATCTCTGGATTGATTCCTTCTGGCTTATCGCTGTAAAAAGCTGGCTTCAGGAACCGATCCAAGCATGCCCGCACCTGGTCGAGGGTGAACGGCTTGCTGATGAAACCGTCCATTCCGGCGTCAATGCAGTTGCGCTCATCCTTAGGTTCGACGTTTGCTGTCAGCGCGACAATCGGTATTCTGGGTCCACTGACTTCCATCGCACGGATCGTTTTCGCAGCAGTGATACCATCCATTACCGGCATCATCATGTCCATGAAAACCAGATCGTAATTACCATTTTCCACGGCCTCGACGGCCAATTGTCCGTTTTCAACCGCATCGATTTCGTATCCGAGACGGGAAATCATGCGAACAACAACCTTCTGATTAACAGGGTTGTCTTCGGCAAGCAGAATATGTCGTGCAGAATTTGTCATCGCTTTATTGTCCGAAGCGACACATTTGTGTTTTCTGATGTGCCCTTCTGAAGAGTTTATCGGCAGTAGAAGGGGCTTTGATAAGTAAAAAAGGAAAATCATTTCCCTTTTTTTCGGACTCAGGCTGCTGTCCGTTTTCCTGCAATTCTCAAATCGACCGATCGGCGATAAACCGAAAGCGCAAATCCCAGCGAAAGGAAGATGAAACCGATCCAAACAAGGCTGATAAACGGTTTTTCGTAAGCCTGAACGACCAGCCAATCTTCTGGTGCCATGGCGACTCCTTGAATGGCGAGATTAATGGATCCAGAATCCACATTCATTCCCGTGAACGCTACAGTAATGTCCCATTCCGTCAGCGTATTCTGAACATAATCCACCGATCTGTCTGATCGAATAATGTAAACAGGACTCATTTGCCTCGTCTCACCCGAGGCAATGTGGGTGAGTCTGAGGTTTGCACCCACAGCGACTTCCGTCGAATCGCCCAGAAATTCCTCATCAACTTCAAGGTCGAATTCGACAAACTCGATTATGTATTCATTGTCACCTACGATGCTGGAATCTCCTCTGGCAATCGTTATCTGCCCGCTGTCATTTTGCGTCCCGAACATGACACTGGGAGATACCGCGACGAAGATATCCTTGTCGAAATAGGTCTTCAGATCCGGATTTTGGATCCACTGACCTCGATTTGACTCGTAGGCGACGGGGGCCATTTCGAATTCATGACCGTTTGGATCAACAAAATCGAGGAGGTAGGTCGGAAGGCCTTCTTCATCCACTCCATGACCTGAATAGGTAATCTGGTATCCCTGTTCAACGCGAGTTTCCCCGAGAGCCAGTATGAAATTCTCCCGACTGTCTCCGATCTGGGCGCCGTTGCGTCCTATGGGATTGCTCAAGCCGCTTGAAGCGACTATTCCGAGCACCATAACAGCAAATCCAATATGCGAGGCAGCGCCGCCAGCGAGGCGCAGGTTGCCGCGGGCGATCTTCCACATCACTTCGCCATTGCCATAGAGAGCAAAAAAGGCTACAAACACCAGTATCAACATCAGCAGATATGGTCCGTGTTGCGACCAGGTATCCATAAGCGAGGCAAACATGCCCGCCTGATTCAACGCGTCACTCCCGGTGTCTGCAAATGCAGCCGCTTCAGCAGCGCGCAGGCGAAATGGCGTCAGGAAAAACACAGCAATCGTTGAGATCGAAGCCAGCACAATGGGCCTGAAAAGCACCTTGTTGACGGTTTCCACGTTCATCTTATTCCACCAGAACAACTGTCCCAGGCCTGCCAGAAACAGGAAGATGATGGTCAACGGAAGAGACCACTTGTTGTAAAAAGCGATGGGAACGGTTGAGGGGCTATCCCTGAAAAGTCGGCCCATAATGGGTGTGCTGGTTCCCAGAAGCACGACCAGGGCGACCGCAGTGAGAATCATTGCGCCCAGGAAGATCATGAACTCCCGAGAAAGCACTTCAGGTTCATGGGTCGGCTTAGGCAATTCATTCATGCGCAGGAAGAACAATCCAAACCCTAGAATGGCCATTGTCAGAATCCACAGGAGCAGCTGATTGTACAGCCCGAGATCAACAAACGAATGGACCGAAATATCGCCAAGGATTCCACTTCGAGTGAGGAACGTGGAATAAACGACCAGGATGTACGCGAGGATTGTGAGGAACAGTGCCGCTTTGTGACTGTGCCCCGAGCGTTTCTGCACAATCATGGTGTGTACAGCCGCAATCCCGATGAGCCACGGAACGAGAGACGAATTTTCGACGGGATCCCAGGCCCAGTATCCGCCGAAATTCAGCGTGATGTACGCCCAGTATCCGCCGAGTGCGATACCGACTCCCAGGGCCAGAACAGCGAAAAGAGACCAGGGGAGGGCAGGGCGAACCCACTCGGTGTAGCGCCTTTTCCAGAGGGCCGTAACCGCAAACGCGAACGGCACAATCATGGAAGCAAATCCCGAAAACAATATCGGAGGGTGAATCACCATCCAGTAATTTTGAAGGAGATCATTCAACCCCTGTCCGTCTGTCGGAATAATACCCGCCTGGATCATTGGCGCAGTTGGGAATTTTTCCACGAGCGTAGCAAAAGGAGACGCTCCGATGGGGATAGAACCGATCTGCAATCCGGCGATCATAGTGATGAGAAACACCTGGCAAAGGGCTATTACCGCCATTACCGGGGATTCATATTCCCGTGCAAACTTCATCACCGCCACTCCTACGAGGGAGTTCATCACGATCCAGAGAAGAAAAGATCCTTCCTGCCCGGCCCAGCTCGCCGCTACCAGATAGTCGAGAGGAAGTGCCAGTGACGTGTTTTCATACACGTAGGCGTACTCGAATGCGTGAGTGACGTTGAGATACATCAACAGGCCGAACGAGGCCAGAGTACCAACAGTCAATACACCCCATGAATAGCGACCGATCCTCTTCCACTCCAACACACGGTCGTCCAGCCTGGATGAGCGCAGGAAGGTGAGACCGGAAAGAATTCCGGCAACCATTGAAATCAAGATGAGCAGCTTGCCTATGGTTCCAATCATAACCGGATGTATTGGTTCGAGGATCTGGTTGCAACAAGATAGACCTGCAACGCCTCGAGGTAGCATGTGGATCGCGGTCCTTTCCTGTATTCATGCTTTTTTGAAGACTGCATAATCGACCCAAAACGCCATGGACGATGGGTTTCAGGTAAATTCGTACTGTACTTCTCAGAGATGATAGCTGTGGCGGGCCGGGTTACAAGGGTGATCCTGGACGGCGGGGACAAGAGAGATGTCGGCCACAGAGAAGTGGAAAAACAGGGCACAAAAAAAGGCTCGCCCCGCCTCAAGAGTAGAAGAATCTCCTTATCCCACATTAATGGGTACCGCTCAGTCTCTTTCGATGTCCCCTGTCGCGAGTTCGTAAAAAAACGCGTCCTGATGAATCAGGTGGGGCCTGCCGTCCGAGCCCGAAGGAGGGCTCCCTACAAGAAATTGTTAGATTCTTATCGTGTTGAAGCGGGCCGTGCCCATTCCCTAGATACGGCGGATCCTGAAATCGTGCAAACCAATTCCGTCAGAACACGTGCTCTATTTCGTCTCAGGTGATCCCCTGAATCGGGAAAGGAGATACCTTACATGGGCTTTTCATGAGAAAAAAGTAGCCAGATGGTGCTCGTCAAGACCCGGAGAAAATGTCTCAGGACAGTAGAGCTTTAGAAAGTTTTTTCTCAAGATTGGTCAAAACGTCATTAACGTGTTCACCAGGATCCATGCCGCTGGCTCGCTCGACGAACAATTCTTCCGTAATGGCGAGCGCGCTGATGACGGCAGCAGTCAGATCTGATTGTTCAGGATGAGCCTGTTTAAATGCTCTCAGTTTCGTGTCCAGGTACTCTGCCATTTCCAGCGTGGCAAGTTCGTCATCTTCCGAAACTCGCAGCGTGTAGTCCTTTCCAAGGAGACGGACCTTTAAGGGTGTGCTTTCAGACATGGTCTTTTCAGGCAGTTGATTCAGTGTCAGTCGATTCTTCGCGTTCGATATAGCCATCGATGACGGCTATGTAGGTTTCCAGCTGCGAGCGAAGGTCGGATGGGCCTTCGTTGAACACGACAGCTGTTCCGTCAGGAGCCTCGATGGACCGACTTTTCAACACCTCAATTTCTTTGTGCAGGGCATGGTTTTCAGTCCGAAGTCGTTTCAACTCCTTAACCGCCATGTCAATGCGGCTGCGGAGCCTCTCCAACGCTCGCGTACCCTTGAGATGGGTGGGCCCTTTTTTCTTGGTCTTTTTTCCCTTTGAAGTCTTCGGGTCGCCGGGCGAAAACATGTTCTGCTGTCCCGGAAGTTCTTCGGTCGGGATACCCTGTTCCTCGGAAGCCATGATGTCAAGAATCGATTGTCAGACTATGAAGACGTCTCGCAAGAAGTCTCTTTCCAGAATATAGTACTGTTATCGAAGTTTGGCACCAAATTCTGACTCAAGAACTTTGAGTACTTTGGCAACAACCTTTTCCACATCCTTGTCCCGCAAGGTTCGGTCGGCCCCGAGTCGCATGCCGAACGCGATGCTCTTCTCGTCCTCAGCTACGTGCTCGCCCTCATAAAGATCGAAGACCGATACATGCTTCAACAGCGGCTGACCCGCTTGTCTGATTGCCTGAAGCATGGGTCCGGCGGGTTGCGCGCGATCCACAACAACAGCAATATCGCGTTCTACGACAGGGAATCTGCTGACGGCCTGGAATCTCGCGCGTACCGCACCGCCTGCGAGATCGCAAATCGTAGTCCAGTCGAGTTCTGCGACGACCGCTCCCTCTCGAACCGAAAATCGCTCGGAGACTTCCTCGTTCACACGAAGAATGCTGCCCAAAAAGCGTTTCCCGGAGAACACTCCAACGCCATAGGAAGCGATGTTGTCAGATTCCGACTCGACATAGCGAATATCCTGAACTCCGACCGACGTCAGGATCAGGTCCACAGCTCCCTTTACATCATACAGGTCGGCATCGCGGGCACCCGCATACCAACCTTGCTCTGACCACGTGCCCGCAATACCCACGATGAGCGTTTCGATTTCGGTATAGTCGCCAACCATGGTCAAATTGGTCTGGCGTTTTGTATGTACTCGACCGAATTCGAAGAGCTTGATGGCCGTTTGACCGTGGTTCTGGTTGTGACCGATCACTTTCAGCATGCCCGGAAGCAGGGATGGGCGCAGCGCGGCCATTTCCGTCGTGATAGGATTCAGCGTTTCGACAACTTCGCCTTTAAACCTTCCGGCCGGAAGGGAAGCAGCATTGAAGGACAGTGCGGTTTCCTGGGGAAGCATTGAGTTGGTGTACACCTCCCTGAATCCCGCACCAGACAGGATGTCGCGAGCACGCTCGCGTAACTGCCGAACGATCGTCATTCCCGGCGTGAAATTCGGAAGACGTGAATGAGTTGGTTCTGGAATGTTATCGTATCCGAAGAGCCGTGCGATTTCTTCAATCACATCGATCTCGCGTTCCACATCAGGTCTGAAAGAAGGAACTGTGACATCCCACACGCGAGGGCTCGCGGACGTTTCTGATACGCCAAACCCGATCGCCTTGAGAAGGCGGACCATTTCACCGTCATCAATATGTGTCCCGACGATATCGACGGCTCGGGAAGCTCTTACGGAAATTACCGCAGGTTCGTATTTAACAGGATGGGTATCGACCATTCCATCAACTATCTGTCCGCCCGCCAATTCTACCATGAGGTCAGCCGCACGCTTTGCGGCCCATGCCTGTCCCTCTGCGTCAATACCGCGCTCGAATCGATACGAGGCGTCCGTCTGAAGGCCCAGCGCCTTTGCAGTTCTTCTGATGTTCGATGGTTCGAAGTACGCGCTTTCAATCAGGACATTTACAGTTGAGTCGGTCACTTCAGAATTTTCACCACCCATCACGCCCGCAATCGCGACCTCGCGTTCACCGTCACAAATCATCAGTGTACCATCGGGTAATTCGCGCTCTTTCGAGTCGAGCGTTGTGAATTTGGATTCTCCGCTCGTCTTGCGAACAATTATTTCGCCGCCTGCTACCTGATCAAAATCGAACGCGTGAAGCGGTTGACCGCATTCGTACATCACGTAGTTGGTTATGTCAACGATGTTGTTTCGCGGGCGCAGTCCGATGGTGAGCAATCTCTGTTTCAACCAAAACGGTGATTCCTTTATTTCCACTCCCCGAACCAAAATGCCTACGTATCTGTGGCATTCCTGACTCGCTTGGATCGAGACCTTCACGCTCTCGTTTACCGTGCCACCACTCTCAGGTATCTGTACTTCCGGGACCTTGACGATGGTCTCAGTCAGCGCTGCTACGTCACGTGAGATCCCGATGTGGCTGATGGCATCCGGACGGTTCGGAGTAATGGCGATATCAATGGCATTGTCTGAAGCAACCATATCTCTGAAAGCCAGATAGTCACTGAAGGAGGATCCGATTTCTGCTGAATCATCCAGAACCATGATGCCGTCATGGGCCGCGCCCAATTCCAGTTCGTCTTCGGCGCAGATCATTCCGTGGCTCTCCTGACCGCGGATCTTCGCCTTTTTCATCTTCACCGGAACCCGTTCGTCCGGATTTTCTCGCGATGGCAGATTCAGAATCGTCCCAATCGTGGCCACGGCGACCTTTTGACCCGCAGCCACATTCGGCGCTCCACATACGATGTTAAGGGGCTCTTCGCCTCCTGTATCGACCGTGCACACGGACAGACGATCTGCATCAGGATGCTTCTCGGCAGACAGGACATGTCCGACGACGACACCGTTCAGGTCACTGCCTGTCGCGTCGACGGATTCAACTTCGAGGCCACACATGGTCAACTTTTCGGCCAGGTCATCGGTCGAAAGAGAATGATCAACGTAATCAGCGAGCCAGTTTGTACTGATAATCATGTCAGAAAAAACGTCAGTTTGTTTGCAGTTTGTTCAGCGAATCAGTGGAGTTCTCAGCTGAACTGCTCTAAGAATCGGATATCGTTTTCGTACAGAATGCGGATATCATCAATGCCATAACGCAACATTGCTATCCGCTCAACGCCCATTCCGAAGGCGTAGCCAGTGTATCGCTCAGAGTCGATTCCGACACCCTCCAGAACATTCGGATCGACCATACCGCATCCCAGAATTTCCATCCAACGACCTCCGCCCGGGAGATCGTCATCTTGCCACCATATGTCCACTTCTGCACTGGGTTCGGTGAATGGAAAGAAGCTGGGACGAAATCTCATGACAACATCTTCACCGAATAGCGTGCGAGCAAACGCGTGAAGAATCTGCTTCAAGTCGGCCATGGTCACTCCTTCGTCCACATAGAGACCCTCAACCTGATGAAACAGGCAGTAGGATTTATAGGAGATCGCCTCATTTCGATAGACACGGCCAGGGACGATCACCCGAATCGGGGGTTCACGATTTTCCATGACTCGGATCTGGACCGGGGAAGTGTGCGTCCTTAGCAAAATTCCGTCGTCCGAGTTTTCGGGTTCCTCGATGAAGAAAGTGTCCTGCATATCCCGGGCAGGGTGGTCCGGAGGGAAATTGAGCGCAGAAAAATTGTGCCAGTCGTCCTCGATTTCCGGTCCTTCGGCGACTTCAAAACCGTAGCTCTCAAAAACCTTCGTGATGAGACGCTGAGCCTGGGTAATCGGGTGCAGACTTCCCTGAGGCAACGTCCGTCCCGGAAGCGTCAGATCAGATGGAGCAGCCCCGGCCGCCGCTCCCCCACTGAGGGCAGATGCGGCTTCCTCAAGGCGGGCTTCGACTCTGGCTTTGGCGGCATTGATCTGCTGCCCGAATTCTTTTCTGTCTTCTGGTGCCACGTCCGGAATCCGTTTCAGGAGGGCCGTTATCTGCCCCTGCTTCCTGCTCAAAAACCTGATTCGGTAGTCGTCGGCAGCCTGGGTGGAGTCCAGCGCTGTGTCTTCGATCTCATTCTTGAGATCGTTAAGTGCCGTCAGAGCGGCTTCCGCGACGTTTGTGTTAGACTCTTCCATATCGGATCTCGTTGGATCAGCTTCCAGGTTGGCCCGGAGGGGAATTCAGTATTGCAATAAACAAAAAAATCCCGCCTGACCTGTTAAAGGAGGCGGGACTTTTGAAACTGTGCGAATCCATCAGGAACGGTATTCGACCAGCACCACCTTTAACAGTCAGAGGGTAGTGCGGTGATAAATCGTTCGATGTGTCGCATAGCTGTTGTCATTTTCCTTAAGAGGCTTTTTTGACAACCGCCGAGAAGGTGTCCGGATCGTGCATTGCGAGGTCAGCAAGAACCTTTCGATTGAGCTGGACATCGGCCTTACGAAGCGATCCCATGAGCTGCGAATACGTCGTATCGTTGAGGCGGGCGCCTGCGTTGATACGCGAAATCCACAAACGGCGGAACTGGCGCTTGCGTGCGCGGCGATCACGGTACTGGTAGGTGAGTGCTTTTTCAACCGCATTCTTGGAAACGGTATATACGTTTTTCCTGCGGCCCCAATAGCCTTTGGCCATCGACATAATCTTCTTACGTCGTTTCCTCGAGGCTACTCTGTTAGTTGCGCGTGGCATTTTACTTTACTCTTTCTCTACTGTTGGTTGCTCTTGATACCCTTTGCCATCTGTTCAAGAAGAATCCCGATCAGCGGCTGGGGTGGCGTCTGTAAGTGCGGTTGTCAGCCGTTGATAAGCTTGCGAATCCGCGGCTCATCGGCTTTGTCGACCAGAGTCGCCTGGCGCAAGTTGCGCTTGGTTTTCGGTGACTTCTTGGTCAGAATGTGACTTGCGAACGCTTTTTTACGCTTGATACGACCAGTTCCGGTCAATTTGAAGCGCTTTTTAGCTCCGCTATTTGATTTCATTTTCGGCATAAATGTGCCTCGATCTTGCAAAAACAGGCAGGGTGTGCCTGAACAGCAATTATTGGTGTTCTTTCTGAATCCGAAACAGGGTCGGGTGCAGAAATGACTGAGCCTCAAAAACTACGAAAACGGGCCAGATTCCGCAACATCCAACTCGGTCAAGAACTGTCGAATTGCGTTGAGAATTCCGTGAATCAGGCGTCTCGAAGACCAATGGTGCGTCAGACCTTCTTTTTGGCCGGGCTCAGAATTGTTGTCATCCTTCTACCCTCCATTTTCGGCTCCTGGTCGATTTTGGCCAGATCTGCCAATTCCAGGATGAATCGGGCCAGAATCTCCATGCCATGATCCTTGTAGATGATGTCCCTTCCGCGGAACTGGACGTACGCCCTCACCTTGTGACCGTGTTCAAGGAAATTCTTCGCATGCTTTGTCTTGAAGTTGAAATCATGGGTATCCGTGTGGGGACGGAACCGGATTTCCTTCATTTCAATGGTATGCTGCTTTTTTCGAGCCTCTTTTTCCTTTTTCTGTTGCTCGTACCGGAATTTGCCATAATCCATGATTTTGCAAACCGGCGGCTCAGCGTTGGGGGAAATTTCAACCAGATCCAAATCCTGGTCGTCTGCCATCTGAATGGCGACTTCGGTGGGGTAAATACCGTGATTTCCTTTGGGGTCGACTACACGAACTTCTGAAGCCCGGATGCGGTCGTTAACTCTAATAACTTGTTTTGCGATGACAGTAAAGGTGTCTATTTAGGACGTTGGTCGTATTGGAATGGCAAAAAACGCCATAACAGGCAGTAAACTTCAAATTTAGTCTTTTGATTCCGTAAATGCCCTCAATTCCGGTGAATCGGGACACTATTTTCGAAACAATGCAAGCGCGTCATGAGACCTGAAACGCGCTTTTGATTTCGGCCTGAATCAGGGAAGTGAATTCTGCCTGGGTCTGAGATCCCAGATCTCCTTCTCCGTGGCGGCGGACCGAGACCGATCCGGATTCCATTTCGCGCTCGCCGACAATGAGCATGTACGGAATTTTCTGCATCTCCGCAGAACGAATTTTGTATCCGACTTTTTCGTGCCTCAGGTCAGATTCTGTACGTATGCCGGCTTCATTCAGCGCTTTTGAGACCTCCTCGGCATAGTCATTGAATGACTGACCGACCGGAAGAACCTGAGCCTGAACGGGTGCGAGCCAGGTCGGGAAATTTCCGCCACAGTGTTCGATAAGAACTCCAATGAAGCGTTCAAGAGAACCAAATGGCGCGCGATGAATCATCACCGGCCGGTGTTTCTGGTTGTCTTCTCCCACAAAAGTGAGGTCGAAACGCTGGGGAAGATTGTAGTCGATCTGAATTGTACCCAACTGCCATTCACGTCCGAGGGCATCTTTTACCATGAAGTCCAGTTTCGGACCATAAAATGCCGCTTCGCCTTCAATCTCGATGGTTTCGAGTCCTTTTTCTTCGGCAGCTTCGCGAATTGCCTGTTCCGCCAGATCCCACTGTTCATCCTGGCCGACATACTTCTCCTTGTTGGACTTGTCACGTAAGGAGACCTGTGCCTTGAAGGTGTTGAAGCCGAGAGAGCTGAATACAAGAAGCGTCAGGTCGATGACGTCCATGAACTCCTGCTTCACCTGATCCGGACGGCAAAAGATGTGAGCGTCATCGACGGTGAAGCCGCGCACCCGGGTAAGGCCACCCAGTTCACCAGACTGTTCGTAGCGGTACACGGTTCCGAATTCCGCCAGACGAACCGGCAGCTCCCGGTATGAACGAGGCCGCGCGTCATACACTTGGGTGTGATGCGGACAGTTCATAGGCCTGAGGAGGTAGCCTTCCTCCTCATCGTCCATCATCGGTGGAAACTGGCTATCGCTGTAGTAGGGATAGTGTCCACTCGTTTTATAGAGTTCGAGGCGACCGATGTGCGGTGTGATGACCGGCTGGTATCCCCGACGTAACTGTTCGTTTTTCAGAAAGTCGACCAGCGTTTCGCGAAGGATAGTCCCTTTCGGCAGCCACAGCGGAAGCCCAGGCCCCACCTTTTTCGAGAAGGTAAACAGTTCGAGTTCTTTGCCCAGTTTTCGGTGATCACGCTGCCGGGCCAGTTCAAGCATCTCCAGATATTCGTCCAATTCCTTCTTCTTTGGAAACGTAATTCCATAGAGTCGGGTCAGCTGTTTACGATCCTGATCACCTCGCCAGTATGCGCCGGCGATGTTGAGAAGCTTTGCATATTTGATGTTGCCGGTGCTCGGCACGTGGGGACCACGACACAGATCGGTGAAGCCGCCCTGTGTGTAGAATGTGATCGTTCCATCCTCGAGGTCTTCGAGAAGCTCAAGTTTGTACTCGTCGCCTTTTTCCTTGAAATAGGCGATGGCATCAGCCTTGCTCACCTCTTTGCGCTCGTAGCTGGCGTTTCGTTTCGCCAGCTCCTTCATTTTGTTTTCGATGGATTCGAGGTCATCCGCAGTCAGCGTCCGATCTCCGAGATCGACATCATAATAGAAGCCTTTGTCGATAGCGGGTCCGATCCCAAATTTGACTCCCGGATAGAGCTCCTGAAGCGCTTCGGCCATGAGGTGCGCCGATGAATGCCAGTAAGTCGCCCAGCCTTCATCATTGCGGAGAGTGAAAATCTGGATTGCCGCGTCCGAATCGATGGACCGTGAAAGGTCCCGCACTTCGCTATCTACACCGATAGCGACAGCCATGCGCGCAAGACCTTCGGAGATGCTCGTAGCCACGTCATGTCCCGTAACGCCGCGATCGAAGTCGCGGGTGGATCCGTCTGGAAACGTGAGTGTGATATTCTCGGACATGGCTGGAATTTTCTGTTGGATTAAGTGGAGTCCCTTCTACACCGGGAATCTGTTTTACACAGGACAAGGCGTCAATATATAATCTTCGCCGAAAATCGTGGGCGGAGAGTGTTCGAAAATCGTGGGTATTCGAACGCTCATGAGACACGATCGAGAGAGAACATGCCTGGCTACACGGTAATACGGGACAAAAAGAGCGGAGATCGGGCTTCCTGCCTTCGATCTGGGATCAGTCCTTATGATGGAGGCGTGAGTTATGGATGAATCGTTGAGGGTGTCGAGGCTTTGTCCGCCACCCAGATTTATTCTGCCAAGGATACAATAGTTCTACACAGGCGTGCGTTTCTACACCGGAACGTGAAACGATCCGCCGCTACCACAAATTCAATCGCGTCTTCTGGACGCCTATCGTCTCGATGAAAAAGCTACTGATACTCTTTATTGCCCTGCTACCTCTTGCTGCATCGGCGCAAGAAGGGACGGTCAAATACGATCGTACAATCAAAATGGAAATTGACCTTCCTCCTGAAATGGAATCGATGCGGGATCAGTTTCCCACGGAGAACACGACCTCCATGCTGCTCCATTTCAACGAATTTGAGTCAGTAATGAAGGCAGATGAGGATCAGGAAGAAGGAGAAGATCATGTCCTGGAAGGCGGCAATGTGATGATCCGAATGTCGCGTTCCAGAGACGAAAACGAGACATACGTGAATCACGATGAGGGACTGGTCACTGAAAAACGTGATTTCATGGGTCGCACCTTTCTTATAAATGGCGACCAGCCCACGTATGCCTGGAAACTGACAGGCGAGCAGAGCGAGTATCTCGGTTTCGCCGTTCAGAAGGCAACGGCCGTTCAGGATACGACGATGATTGAAGCGTGGTTCAGCCCCGAAATTCCTGTTTCAGCCGGACCCGAACTCTACGGTGGCTTGCCGGGAATGATATTGGTTCTGTCCATTGATGACGGTCAGCAGACTTTCTCGGCAAAGGAAATCAATCTGGACGGCCTCGAGAAAGGATCTATCAAAGCCCCAAAAAAGGGCAAGAAGGTATCCAGAGAGGAATTCGACCAGATCGTCGAGGAAAAGATGGCTGAAATGAACGCCCAGAACGGCGGTCGCGGTGGCAACTTCGTACGCATGATTCGCCAGTAGAAGAACGCCAAATTCAGGAGCATTCAGGAAGACGCTCTCAATTACAAAACCACTTACCAATTTCTATTTCCATGTCGAGAATATTCTCACGTGCGTTGTTGTTCGTTTCAGTCTTCGCGGTCTCGTTTACTTTTGCAGATTCTGTGACGGCACAGACCTCCCGACACAACGTGTTTGGAGTAGTCGCGGATTCAGCCGGCGTGTCACTGCAAGGTGCCACAGTCGTTGCTCTGACCCGAGCCGACTCTGTCCTGACCAAGTTTGCGACCACGAATAGTGACGGCGTGTTCGAGCTCAGGCGGGTTCCGACAGGGGATTACATCCTTCAGGTTACATTCGTCGGTTATCGTACCTACAGGGAGGACTTCTCGATCGCAGATGCGGACCTCAACATTGATGATATCACTCTGGATATCTCAGTCTCTGAGCTGGATGAGCTGGTAGTCAGTGCAGATCATATTCCGATCGTCGTGAAAGCGGACACACTCGAATACAACGCCAACGCGTTCGCTACGCGTCCGAATGCTGTAGTCGAGGATCTACTCAAGAGGCTTCCGGGAATTGAGGTCGAAGATGACGGCTCAATAAAAGCGCAGGGCGAAGATGTGCAGCAGGTTCTCGTAGATGGGAAAGAATTTTTTGGAAACGATCCCAAAATTGCGACCAAGAATCTGCCCGCCGACGCGGTCGACAAGGTGCAGGTATATGACAAATTGAGCGATATGGCCGAGTTCACCGGAGTCGATGACGGTGAGGAGTCGAAAACGATCAATCTGGAACTGAAGGATGATGCCAAACAAGGCTATTTCGGCAATATGAGCGGAGGGTACACCGCTGAGGGCCGCTACGACGGACAAGCTTCCATAAACCGGTTCAGTTCAACAACCCAGCTGGCGTTTCTGGGTAATCTCAATAACGTAAATCGTCAGGGCTTCTCGTTTGGCGACTACATGAGCTTCATGGGCGGAATGCAAGGTCTCATGATCGACGGCGGTGGCATCGGAGGGGGCGGGATCTCTGTTGGGACGGACATAAACGATGGGTTTTCTGAAACGCTGGCGCTGGGACTGAATGCGAGTAGGGATTTTGGGTCCAAGACCGAAGTCAGGTCCAGCTATTTCCTCTCCAATATTGAAAACCAGCAGACGAGATCGACGCAGCAACAGCAGGTGCTCGGTTCTTCGCTTTCATCGTTGGTTCAGGAAAACAGCAATCAGCTGAGTGACAATCTCACGCATCGGCTGAATCTCAACGTCAAACATGAGATGAAGAAAGGTCACGACGTGCGATTCCGTGGCAATTTGAACGTGAGCAATTCGTCGCTGGTCAACGGAGGAGGAAGGATTACAACCACTCCGGACGGAGCAACGGCCAACACAAGTGATACCAGCTACCTCACCGACGGCGATCAACTCGGAGGTGATGCCTCGCTTACGTATCGGAAACGACTTAACGAAGAGGGTCGCAGCCTGGTAGCTGAAGCCAGAATGAACCTGAACGATTCCGACAAGGGTGCAGACCTGAATTCGCTCACGGGTCTTGCAGGAGCAGGAGACGTGTTCACCTATGAAGAGATCGCACAGATTCAGCGTTCGCTCGGAAATACCCTGCAGCAGACTCAACGCATATCGCTGAGTGAACCTCTTGGAAAGGGTAGACTTCTGGAACTGCGTGGGGAAAGAAGGCAGGTTAATGAGGACAAAGACCAATCCGTGAGCGATCTGATTAATGGAAATCCCGTTATCAATGATCTGCTGAGTTCTGGTCTGGACAGGACATACACGTATTACAAGGGTGGTCTGAATTTCAGAAAGAACTGGGAATCATTCAGTATGAGCTTCGGTGCGGATGTCCAAGAGTCTCAACTCGACGGGACGATCCTGGATAATGATGTCGCGGTATCAAATGGATTCACGCATGTATTGCCATCTGCAAATCTTCGCTGGGAGATCGACGATGGCGCGAGCATGAATCTCCGCTACTCGGCACGCACCCGAGAGCCATCGATGAACGAATTGCAGCCGTTTACCGACAACAGTGACCCATTAAACGTGTACGTGGGCAATCCGGCTCTCAAGCCCGAATACAGGCACTCGGCGTCCCTCAATTATCATTTCTTCGACCAGTTCACGTTCACCAACCTGTTCGCGTTCGTGAATGCGAGCTACACAGAAAACAAGATTGCTCAGTCTCGCACGATCAGCGAAGGCTTCAAGCAGGAGTTGACATCGGTAAATACGGACGGCGACTGGACGTTCAACGGCAGCGTGTACTTCGGAACTCCAATTCGCCCTCTGGGTGCGAAGGTGAATATTTCGAACCAGGCGATGTACAACCGTGGCATTCAGTTCATCAATGACGAAGAAAACCGGTCGGAGATTCTTCGAAACACGGTCAGCCTGACGCTGGAAAACAGAAACAAGGATGTGTTTGACGTTTCAGTTGGTGCAAGATACACATTCAACGATGTGCGGTACTCACTGAATGACAACCTGAATCAGAGCTACATCAACAAGTCGTATTCCGCCGATGCGACTTACTACATCGGCCAGACCTGGCAGGTCTCCACATCGCTGGATCTGAGGACCTATTCACAGGATGTGTTCGGTGATGCCAACAGTGTGCCGCTCTGGGAGGCAACGATTGCAAAGACATTCATGAAGCAACGTGCTGATATTCAGTTGGTGGGGCTGGACCTGCTGGATCGCAACGAAGGCATAAGCTTCTCGAACACCGGCAATACAATTCAGGAGCAGCGTGTCAATTCTTTGGGACGCTACGTGATGCTCAAGTTCATCTATCGACTTTCGGGTTCGAGTGCCCGAGGTGGTGGAGACAGCATCATGATCCATGGTGACTGAGTCTACCCTCAGTAGAATGTGTAAATGGCGGGCCCCGAACGGGGCCCGCCATTTGTGTATTTGTCGCTGTTACTCCCCAGGATGATCAGGCCGGATTGTCCTTGAGAATGAACTCTCCCTTGACGAACCATGAGATCCCGAAGAAGAAGATGGCCATGGACTCCATCCAGAAAACGAACGTCGAGTCGGGATCGAGATCGCCCAATGTTTTGACCAGAATCACAGCAAGAATACACAAAGCCATGATCGCGGCACATAAGCGGTAGATGGCGTTGCGGAGCTTTTTTCGGGGTCCACGCTGGTCAGGGGGAAGTTTGGACTTCGTGAACAGGTACCCGGAAAAAAGAATGAGCATGGCGAAGAAGAGACCTGCCGAAATGAAATGTATTGTGCTATAGATCCCACCCGGCTCGCCTGCCACACCCGTTGGGAAAATGGATACGCCCAGCGCTCCCAATCCAGCCAGGTCTCCCCACAGCCAGTCGTTTTCGTATCCGCGATAGGAGATCATGAAGAATGCGATCACCCAGAGTGTGCCGATGAATGCCACATGCATGTTGGTATGGTAATAGGCGCTGAGTGAGGACTGAAGCTGAATCTCTTTGAACAGGCCACCCAATCCAAGAACGACGGGCATTGCCATTCCGAGAATACCGATCCAGATTCTCAGTTCCTGGTAGTCAAGTTTGTGTTCAACGTTTGGAGAATGTGCGGGAAACATATCGACGAGGAGTTAGCTGAGTCAGGCCGTGCTTTCCTACAGAAACGTAATAAGCCCGGCACTCGCGAAGCTGCCATCTGTGAATACGTGCAACTCGGTGTGGCCCAGGAAGCGGAGGGCCAATGCAAATGCCCTCCGAAACGAATCCTGTTACGGCCAATCAAACGAATGTCTCGATGACCATTTGTTTATCTCATTTCAGCCGCAAAATCATGCACGTTCTGCGAGTGGGGGCATTGATTGCTCTGTTTGCCGTCTCAACTACGGTATTGGCCCAAGATTACGTTTATGTCAGTTCCAGGGGCACTCATTCCGTCAAGAGATACGAAGCAGCAACAGGAGCATATATAGACGATATCGTCGCCGCCGATTTTACGAAGCGGACGCTGACTCAGGAGGTGTTGTTCGGCGAAGATGGTAAGCTGTATGTGTCGTTTCGCCGAGGTCCCGAGAGCGTCGCAATTCATCGATATGATCCGATGACAGGCGAAGATCTGGGAGCGTTTACGAACGGATATGATCTTGACGAGCCCACAAAAATGTCATGGGGACCTGATGGTAATCTGTACGTGAGTCAGTGGGGTACCAACAAATGGAATGTGGCTGTCTTCGACGGGCAGACCGGCTCATTTCTGGGAGAAGCTACCTCAGAGCAGTCCCGTTTAAATCTCATGGACCACGCCTGGGATTCGGACAACAACCTTCTGGTCGTCAGTTTTGGAAGCAATGCCGGAGGAAAGGATGTGCGTCGTTATGATTCTGAGGGCACCTATCTCGGCTCTCTGGTGGCCGCATTCTACTTTCTCGGACCGGTAAATTTGTGGTTTGAGGAAGATGGTGACTTGATGGTAATAGACTGGGGTGCCGGAAACGGCACGGGGAAAGTTCTTCGATTCAATGGGCAGACGGGCCTGATTAAAAGCACTCTGGTTTCCGGTCTGGTCCACGCTGAAGGTTTCGCCGTGGATGAAGATGGCCGTCTGTACGTTGGTGATTGGGGAGCGAATTTCGTGTATCGCTACGATTCTGAATCTGGAGCCTTCGTAGATCGATTCATCAATACCGGCGGTCTGATTGCTCCAAATTCGATCGTGTTTGGACCACCGGAAGTAGCTTCGGTCGGCTTTGAAGGACATGAGACTCCAGATAATTTCACTCTGGATCAGAACTATCCCAATCCGTTCAATCCAACCACAATAATCTCATTCTCGTTGAAGGAAGCCTCGACAGCTTCTATATCTGTTTTTGATTCTCTCGGACGCGAGGTGGCCAGGCCATTGGATGAGAAGGTGTTGCCTGCAGGCTCGCACGAAACTTCGTTCGAGGCGGCTAACCTGGCTTCAGGCACATATCTCTATCAATTGAAGGTTGAGGGCCAGATCCTGAGCCGAACCATGACATTGGTACAGTAACGAAAAGGGGGGGCGCCCATCGGGCGCCCCCCCTTGCGTCTTATCAATATTTCCCGGTCCGTCAATCTCTTCCAAGCCACCAGCCCACTACGGCACCGGCGACACCCCAACGTACGCCCCAAACGACTACATCGAGCAGATAGGTTACCAGTTCGGCCCGTGGGTTTTCACCCAGTTCCAGAAAGCTGATTGCCAGACCAACAATGACTCCCATTATTGCCCCGGCTTTCGCTCCGGCTGAAGGATTTTTGGCTCCTGTAACTCCCGCAGTCCACACTATCAGGTAGCCAAATACCAGCTCTCCCAGAATGATGTACAGCAGATCAGGTTCTCCTCCACGGTGAGTAATGATATCAGCGAGGAGAAGCATGTACATCACGTAGCCCATCGCAAAAAGTGCGAGTCCTCCCAGGACGCTGCCGACGATTGTTTTTGTATCCATGGCGTAATTCCGTTTGGTTGAAGAAGGGAATCCTGACCCGGAGTAGTGCCCGGAGAAGGAAGTCAGTGACCTACTTCATGGCGCCTTCAGGACAGTTCAACGTAGGCAAAAGATGGCCTCAATGTCCACCTGCCTCGCTCAAAGCACCTGCTCTGGCCCTGGAGACAATGCTTTAGATGAGATCTGGCTCAGAGGACTTCAATCAATCCGTGTGCCACACCATGTCGGGACTGCTCAGACTGTCAGCTGATGGAAAGACCACAGATCCACGTTCGAATCTGATGCTGCCCTCGTCGGGGATTATCATTCGTACTGCGTGGACTTTCGACGGGTGGCCGCTGCTTTGTTCGACGCGAACGCCTCCATGAACCAGTGTTACCCACGCAAGAGCAGCTGCAGCAACCCACTTCCAGTTTGCTCGACGCAGTTTGACAGGAACGTCGGCCCTGGTTTCTGTTGATTGGCCGATGGCTGACAGAATTGGTCCATTCAGTCGGTACCCTACCTTGCGCACTGTCTGGACAATGGCTCCTTTGCCGGGTTTGTCTCCGAGTGCTTTTCGCAGCTTCGAGACCGCCTGTGTGATCGCTTCATCACCCGAGCACGAATCTGCCCACAAGGCAGCAAACAGTGCATCTCGAGTTACCGCCTGACCTACATTCTCGGCCAGGTGAACGAGAAGCAGCATGACCTGACGTTCCACTCGACATATGCGGCCTGCACGATGAATCTCATTGAGTTGAGGGATAATCAATGCTTCCGCCAGTCTGAATGGCTGAAATACGTCAATATTCGTGTTCTGGGAGGTCATTTTAGCTACCGTTGAGACGGAATTCAGGAAAACGAGAGGTATTCGTCAGGTTAACGGCCCTCGATCTGCATTATTGTTGGTTTTCAGCAAGAACCAAAAAGAGGGCTAGTATCCATGAATCACATTACGGGATTTTACAGAATCGTTTCACTTTTTCTTCTGGTGGCTGCCACCGGTATTTCATCGTTAGCGCAATCAACGTCCAATGAATCAGACAACGCAGCGACGTTTGAAACCCAGAACCTGGCAGACTTTGTCGGCATGTACGGCGATCGAACTGTTGGACTGAGCGGATCCAACCTGACCTTCCAACGTGAAGGGATGCCGATGGCGGTATCTCTGGAGCAGGTGGACACCGACACGTTCGAGATTGTCATTCCGCCCGGAGCCGTTGTTCAGGGTCACGCAGAAGGTGATATGCCTCAGCTGGTGTTTGCCAGAAATGAAGCGGGGAAGGTGAACATGCTTCGGTTCGTCATGAAAGACGGAACGGAGGTAGCATCGAGCTCGAAAAACGCACCGACAGCCGACGCCAACTGAGCAAGCTGACGGCCAACACGTACTGAGCGTTTCGAAAAGCCTGAACGAAGAAAAGCCCCTTGCAAGAGCAATTCTTGCAAGGGGCTTTCTGTGGGTCCGAATAGATTCGAACTATCGACCTCTACGATGTCAACGTAGCGCTCTAACCAACTGAGCTACGGACCCATCATGTTGTGTTCCTTCCAATGCCTCGGGCCATAAAAGCCTTCTTCCGTTGGGAGGGCCGCAAATATACCCTGTCTCGCAAGGGCGAGTCAAGAATCCAATTAGAATCCCACGCGAAGAGCAATCACGGGTAGATCTTCAATCGGGGCAGCGAAAGAGGCTGAAACAGACATTCTTTTTCGTCTGCCAGTTTTTCGTGCTGAGATTGCACCCGAGAGAATACGGTTGGCAACGAGGGATGCGATGAGAATGGAGCGTCGCCTTCTCAGTGATTCAGCGTCGTCACGTAGGTCCCGGTATCTCTCGAAATCCTGCTCACTTTCCCAAGACCACTGAAATGAGGGGTCGCTGACGTAGTCGATCTGGTCCCAGGCTCTGTTTCGTAAAACAGTTTCAAGGAAAACGTCTGAAGACTCAAATGAAGCCAGATTCAGAAAGAACGTTCGATTTTTGCCATCGGTGCTTGCTCCGGCTGAACCACGAGCGAGTGTTGTGTAGGAATCGATCAGATGATTGCGGTGCCACTCTCCTCCAAAAAGTGCAACCCAGAGCCCGACGTCGGCAGCCGCGTACGAGATGGAGGTTCGATTCCAGCTGCCGTTTTCGGCGTGTTTATGTCCCAGTCCTGGCAGCAGCAACGAAAAGGCAAGTGCCTTTTTGGCCGAGGCCTCCCGTAGAGTTTCGGAGGGTTCACTCTGTTGCGCCTGTACATTGTTCGTACAGACTATCAACAACAGAACAATCGATAAGAGGATCGAACTTCGCAAGGGGACGTGACCGTGGTAATCCTTCTTTCGTATTCCACGCAATCGTAAACCACATCGTAAACCACATCGTAATCCACGAAGCGCCGAGTGGCGGGAATTCGCCCTCATTACGAACG
>CAZEHJ010000001.1:90648-106861 GCA_964512485.1 uncultured Rhodothermales bacterium
CCACATCGTAATCCACGAAGCGCCGAGTGGCGGGAATTCGCCCTCATTACGAACGGGTTGATCCTCGGATCCGAAGGGGAGAAAAATTACCGGAAATGATTCCGGTGTGCGACTACTGCTGTAGTCGACGAAGGCGCCTGAGCGGGAATTCGTCGAAGAACTCATCGACAAAATCCTTGTCAATATCCTCGCCTTCAACTTCCAGCGCGACAACAAAACGGTTGTCTATGATCACTACTCCTGTCATCTCAGTCTCATCGTCATCGTATTCAACGGACTGGAATCCAGGGAATCCCCCAAATTTACGCGTCCTTTCGAATCCGTCCCGATTTTCTTCATCGATTTCCTTGCCAAGGAAATCAAATCCCATCTTGAGCATTCCTTTCATGGTGCCCATGTCCAGAATGGTGACTTCCATTTCTGCATCGTCTCCTTCATACTCAGCTTCAAGCTTTGAAAGACGCATGCCAAGTCCATCCTTATTCGCACCTTCGGTGTCAACCAGGTCCATTCCTTCGAATTCTTCAGGAAGCAGATCGTAGAACTCGCGATAGTCCACCACCGTGACGTCAGCATCTTCCTGGATTTTGGTGCCAATGTCCTCGAGAACTCTTCCGACCCGTGCCAGGCCTGTGGAAACAGATTCCTCCACTTCGCGACCGATCTCTTCCAGTTCCTCTTCCGAGATGGCATCGTCAAATCGATCTTCGATACGGTCTCTTAATTCTTCGATGTGCTCTTCAGCACGTTCCAATTCACGATCCAGATCTTCTTCGATCTCTCGCGCTACCTCTTCATCAACACGATCGGAATTGCGTTGATCATTTTCTCTCTCACATCCAATAATGCCCACAACGAAGAAGGCAATTATGGCCAGCACAAGAAATGCTCTCATGGTAGAAATCTGATTCGATCTTGAGGGATTAACAGGTCCACCAGAAGCCTACGAGGGATTGTCGAAAATGTGACAGTTGCGGCGCAATCCCAGAAACAGGGCTACATGCTGCGACGATACTGGCCGCCAACGTCAAATAAGGCGTGCGTTATATCACCCAGAGAACAAACGGCTACGGCGTCCATCAGTGCATCAAACGTGTTGTCACCCGAGCGGGCGACCTCTTGGAGATGTTCGAGTGCCTGACTGGCTTTCTCTGGATTTCGGCCCTGAAAGGCCCTCAGATTGTTGATTTGTCCCTGTTTTTCGTCGTCAGCCGATCGCATCAATGCAATTGGAGCCGCAGATGCGTCTTGGGCAGCATTTTCATCACGGAACGTGTTCACACCGACTACCGGCAACTCGCCGGACAGCTTCTTACGTTCGTAGTAGAGGCTCTCCTCCTGAATTCGGGAGCGTTGGTACATCGTTTCCATTGCGCCGAGAACGCCGCCTCGATCGTTGATACGCTCAAATTCCGCGAGAACGGCCTCTTCCACGAGGTCGGTCAATTCGTCGACGATATAGGATCCCTGAAGTGGATTTTCATTCTTCGTAAGCCCCATTTCCCGATTTATGATGAGCTGAATCGCGATCGCACGACGCACACTCTCTTCAGTCGGTGTGGTGATCGCTTCATCGTATGCGTTGGTGTGCAGCGAATTGCAGCTGTCATTGATGGCCATCAACGCCTGAAGCGTTGTCCGGATATCATTGAACTGAATTTCCTGGGCGTGCAGGCTTCTTCCGGAAGTCTGTATGTGGTACTTCAGTTTCTGGCTTCGCTCGTTCGCGCCGTAGCGGTTACGCATGGCAACCGACCAGATGCGTCGGGCTACACGCCCGATGACAGAGTACTCCGGGTCCATTCCGTTCGAAAAGAAGAATGACAGATTCGGAGCGAAGTCGTCGATGTTCATGCCGCGAGCCAGATAGTACTCGACGAACGTGAATCCATTGGAAAGTGTAAATGCGAGCTGGCTGATCGGGTTTGCGCCGGCTTCGGCAATATGATAGCCGGAGATCGAGACGGAGTAGAAATTGCGAACGCCGTTGTCGATGAAATACTGCTGCACATCGCCCATCATCCTGAGGGCAAATTCAGTGGAGAAAATGCAGGTGTTCTGTGCCTGATCCTCTTTGAGAATGTCAGCCTGAACTGTGCCTCGAACTTTTTTGAGCGTTTCCGCTTTGATGCTTTCGTAGTCGTCTTCAGTGAGGTGGCCCCACTCTACGAGCTGAGAGCCGTATGTGCCCAATAGTCCCAGGCCAGACCCATCATGCGAGCGAGGAAGATCGTCTTCCGGTCCGGAAGGCCCGGTGGGAGAGTAGTGCGGAGCATTTTCACCAAGTCTATTCTGGATGTCCGCATACACATCGTCCCAGGCGCCTTTGGCGCGGAGGTGAGATTCAATCTGTTGATCGACGGCCGTGTTGAGGAACATGGCCAGAAGCATCGGGGCCGGTCCGTTGATCGTCATCGACACACTCGTAGCCGGATCACACAGATCGAAACCCGAATAGAGCTTCTTCATGTCGTCGAGCGTGCAGATCGAAACACCCGCATTGCCCACCTTGCCATAGATGTCCGGCCGCTCGTGTGGATCGAAGCCATACAGCGTTACCGAGTCAAAGGCAGTAGACAGGCGTTTTCCCGGCATTCCTTCAGAAACCAGATGGAATCGGCGATTTGTTCGCTCTGGATTCCCTTCTCCTGCGAACATTCGTGTCGGGTCTTCGCCGGCCCTTTTAAATGGAAAGACGCCGGAGGTAAACGGAAAAAAGCCTGGAAGATTTTCAAGAAGAGCGTAGCGAAGGCGTTCACCCGGATCGATGGTGCGGGGCAAGGCGACCCGTGGAATTGGTAGGCCGGAAAGCGATTCTGTGTAGAGCGGAACCGTAAATGAGCGCCCACGAACCTCATACGTGAACTCTTTGGATCTGTACTGCTCCGCGAGATCATCCCATCCTTCCAGAATAGCTTTTGACCGGTGGTCGAGACGCTCCCACCAGCGCTCGGACAGCTGCTCCAGCCTCTGCCTCAGTTCATCGGAATCGTCCGGATTCCACTCCTGAATCTGCTGTATCGCTCCCTGGACTTCACCCCATTTACGGGCGATCTCGATCTGCTTTTCACTGTGGGACCTGTAGTCGTGGCACGTATCGGAGATGTCTCCCAGGTATCGCTGTCGTCTTGCTGGAATCAGCGCGCTGGCATCTCCACCACGGGTTGATTCCTGAGCGGGCTCAAATGTAGCAGACTCACGATCGAAAGCGTGGTCCTCTTTCAGGCTGGCCAACAGAGCGAGATACAGGTTCGTTACTCCGGGATCGTTGAAGTGCGAAGCCATCGTCGGAAATACCGGCATGTCTTCGGGAGCCGCGTCGAAGGAAGCGCGGTTTCGCTGCATTTGCTTGCGCACGTCCCGGAGAGCATCCTCACTTCCGCGTTTTTCAAACTTGTTCAGTGCGACAAAATCGGCGTGATCCAGCATGCCGATTTTTTCCAGCTGGGTTGGAGCTCCGAATTCCTGGGTCATGACATAGACTGAAATGTCCGTCATATCGGCGATTTCAGTGTCGCTCTGGCCGATTCCGGCGGTTTCAAGAATGATCAGGTCAAAGCCGGCCGCTCTGCACACGGATATCGCATCCTGTAAAGCCGTCGAAGTGGCTCGATTGGCCTGGCGCGTCGCAAATGAGCGCATATATACATGCTTGCCGGCATCATCATGTATCGCGTTCATTCTGATGCGATCACCAAGCAACGCGCCACCAGTTGACTTGCGAGTAGGATCTACCGACAAGACGGCGATGTGCAGGTCGTCGAAGTCGGTGATGAATCGCCGGACGAGTTCGTCCGTCAACGTCGATTTGCCCGCGCCACCCGTACCCGTGATGCCGATGGTCGGAGCGGTAGTAGATGCTCGGCCAGCTCCATCTCCTGAAAAGCCACTCACTTCGCTTTCGGATGACTCCACGCGAGACAACGCCCGGGCTACACCGTTCACATCTGAAAATCCAGACGGAGCAGTATCTCCGTCAGCTAGATCTGTGACTGAAAAATCACATTCGCGCATCATCTGATCGATCATGCCGCGCAGGCCCATCTCGAGACCATCTTCCGGCGAAAATATTCGTGCCACACCGTATTCGTGGAGTTCCTTGATTTCGTCGGGAACGATCACGCCTCCGCCGCCGCCATACACTCTGATGTGGCCTGCTCCGCGTTCCCTGAGTAGGTCCACCATGTACTTGAAGTACTCCATGTGGCCGCCCTGATACGAAGAAATGGCAATTCCCTGCACATCTTCCTGAATTGCCGTGTCAACTATTTCGCGCACCGATCTGTTGTGGCCCAGGTGGATGACCTCTGCGCCTGCCGACTGCAGAACCCGGCGCATGATATTGATCGCTGCATCATGGCCATCGAAGAGACTGGCTGCAGTGACAAATCGGACGTGGTTTGTCGGCGTGTGATATTGATCGAGGCCGGAGGCTTCCATTTGTATCAAATGCGGTGTTTACGGGCGGTACGGGCGGTTCGGGCGGCGTTCGAAAGGTGAGTACGCCTCTGACACTGTGAGGTTTAAGAACCGCTGACTAATATAACGGCGTTAACCTACTACAAAATACGCGTCACAGGGGGGACGGGTCAAAAGCCAGCGACAGGACGTACTCCTCTTCGATGCTGAATCGAGCGACCCAATCCTTTCCGTCCGGGTCGTTTGCGTGGGCGATCCCTTTCTCAATATCAATTGAAAGTGCCACTTTTCGTGGTGAACGTCTCAGACCTGTTCCATTTGCCTTGAGAACGGCTTCTTTGAGGGTCCAGCACAGAAAGAGCGACAGAGAGGAATCGATGGGTAGTTCGTCAATGTGCTGTTTTTCCGAATCGGCCAGGATGTAATCGAGAAGTGCCCGGGGTTTTTCCCGGACATGTTCCAGGTCGACACCCACGTTTCGATTTGCCGCAACGGCAATCGCCGATTTTCCGGAGTGGGCAAGAGACAACATGAGGCCGGACTCCGGACATGCCAACCGTCCGGTCGGCTCGATGATGATCGGCACTTCGCTGGGCGCAATATCCATTCGTTCGGCCAGAAGGGAGCGCAAGGCGACGCGCCCCAATGTGAATCCCTGACGACGCTGCTCGTTTTTCATCACGCTACGGCGCTCAAGCTCTGCGTCGGAAAGAAAACTGTCCCACGTCGGAGCCGACCCGTCATCCAGATCCAGTCGACGTACGTGAATGTCGTCGGGCAGGTCAGGCATTACCGTGAGATTGGCAGGCATAAAAAGCAAAATGGGGCGGCCTCTTCGAGGCCGCCCCATCGATCTGATTCATCGGGCCGCGTCGTAATTCGTCGCGACTGCGCTCCAGTTGACCACATTCCAGAAAGCGGCCACATAGTCAGGTCGGCGATTCTGGTAATTCAGATAATAGGCGTGCTCCCAGACATCAAGGCCTAAAATGGGGGTGTCTCCCTTCATAAGTGGGCTGTCCTGGTTTGGAGTCGAGTAGACTTCCAGGTTGCCTTCGCCGTTCACGACGAGCCAGGCCCATCCGGAACCGAAGCGAGTGCCAGCCGCGGAGGAAAATGCGACTTTAAATTCCATAAGGGAGCCGAACGTATTGTCTATGGCATTCGCGAGATCTCCTGTTGGAGCATGTCCGCCCTCGGGAGACATGATGCTCCAGAAAAGCGAATGATTTGCATGTCCACCGCCGTTATTCCGGACCGCCCCTCTGATCTTATCCGGAACGCTGCCAATATTCTTGAGGATCTCGGTCACCGACTTCCCGATCAGGTCGTCGTGTCCTTGAAGAGCCGCATTCAATTTCGCTACATATCCGGCGTGATGCTTGCCATGGTGTATTTCCATGGTGCGGGCGTCAATATGGGGTTCGAGTGCGTCGTAGTCGTAGGAAAGATCTGGGAGGGTAGGAGCCATATCGATAAAATTTCTGAGAGATAATCTCTAGGTGGGACAAACAGTCAGTACCTGCAATGATCTAAAGAGTGCAGAGGATATCGACGAATTCGCGGTTCTCTGGTTCCTGAAGGCGCTGGTAACAGGGGAAATTCACGTTGAACCTCGCGAACCGACAGATCACCTGGGCAGCATGGCGATGATGGAAGAGTCGAAAAATCCTCCGGTCACATCAAGGGCGAACGTCGTGACGCCGAATACGAGAAGAAACACGACGCAAGCGACGAGTACCGCGGCGGAGCTACGGGGAATCGCAAACGAAGCCGATGCGGCGGGCGAAGATTCACTCGCTGGCTTCATGAAGAAAACCACCAACACCCTCAGGTAATAATAGGCCGACACGGCACTGGTGAGAACACCAACAATGGCCAGCCAAACGAGGTCTGCCTGAATGGCCGGCGCGAAAACCGCCCATTTTCCGAGAAAGCCGGCCAGGGGAGGAAATCCGGATAGACTGAACATAAACACCGCCATGCTCCATCCAAGCAGTGGTTTTCTGTAGCCGACTCCTGCCAGGGATTCGAGAGTTTGTTCGCTGCCTTCTTTGTCATCCCATTCGAGCAGTGCCACAACGCCGAAGGCGCCGACATTCATCACCGTGTACACCATGAGGTAAAACAGTGCGCCCGAATAACCATCGGAAGAACCGGAGGCGAGACCAACCAGGATATAGCCTGCGTGAGCTATTGAGGAGTAGGCCAGCATTCGCTTGATATTCTGTTGAGACAGCGCAATCACATTTCCGAGAACCATTGTGATCACCGCGAAAACAGCGAGTACTTCACTCCACCGTTCTGCAGGCAGAGCTTTGTAAAGTATCACGATCAACGCCGAGAATGCCGCGGCTTTCGACGCAGTGGACATGAATCCGACAATAGTCGTAGGCGCACCCTGGTATACATCGGGAGTCCACATGTGAAACGGAGCCGCGCTGACTTTGAACAGAAGTCCTACGAGGAGTAAAGAAACTCCTCCCCAGAACATCATACTCCCGCCATCGGAAACCGCGTTCTGCATCGCCGAAAATTCCATGGTTCCAGTAGCCCCGTACAGCAGCGCGATCCCGTAAAGGAAAAAGCCTGTGGAGAACGCACCCAGAAGGAAGTATTTGAGGGCACTTTCGGTGGATCCGGCCTCAGAACGGACAAATCCGGTCAGGATGTAGAGACATATCGACATCGTCTCGAGGCCCACGAAAAGTGTCACGAGATTGTTCGACGCCCCCAAAACGAGCATTCCTACGGTGGCGAACAGGATCATGGCATAGACTTCGCCAAGGTTGTGGCCGATTCGTTTCAGATAAGGAACCGATAACACGACGGTCAAGGCGCCACTCCCAAGCACGAGAGCGTTCACAAACGCGGCCGACCCACCGGTGCGCACCATATCGTAGTAGGCCAGGCCGTCGGGATCGCTGATGTTCATCAATTCGATGACGAAGCCGGTCGTCAAGGCCAATCCCGCAATCCAGGGTGTGGCGGAATGCCGATTCTTGAAAGCATCGAAGACAACGAGTACGAGAGCTGCAATGGCCACAATCACGAGGGACAGGGTAGCTCCCATGTCACTCATCATCGAAGAATATGCTTGGGATAGATCCATCTAAACACTCAGATCCAGGAAACGTGATTGATCCGTCGCGCCAGTTCAACATCCTGTCCCGTCACCTTGTCTCCTGCGTCGTGGGTGCAGAGTTTGATTGAGACGCTGGAATACACGTTGCTCCATTCAGGATGGTGGTCGAGCGATTCGGCCTCAAAGGCAACACGCACCATGAAGCTCATCGCTTCCTTGAATGAGTTGAACGAGAACTCGCGACTCAGTTTTCCGTCCGAGTAACTCCAGCCGGGCAGGGTGGCGGCGATGTTTTCCAGTTCCTGTTCAGACAAGGGAGTACTGCTCGATGCATTCATATCAGAACACCCAACCGCTGTAGAAGATGATATAGATCACGGCATAGATGGGGAGAAGAATCGGCAAGGAATATTTCACGATGTATCCCATGAATGACGGGGTTTCGACGCCATTGGCCTCAGCAATAGCTTTGACCATGAAGTTCGGCGCATTCCCGATATATGACATCGCTCCGAAGAAGACGGCCGCCACCGAAATCGCCTGCAGAAAAATCAAGGACGCCTCGCCTTCGGCAAACTCTACCACGGCCGCTGCGCTGTTGACGTCCAGTCCGAATTTACCCATCGATGCCGCCATGAAGTTCAAGTAGGTTGGAGCATTGTCGAGTATGCCCGAAAGCATGCCTGTGCCCCAGTAAAATGTCCCAACTCCCAATGAATCGGCATTCTGCTGTGCAAAATTGGCAATCAGTTGCAGAGCAGGCTGCATTGTTGCGAATATGCCGAGGAACAGCCAGCCGACTTCCCGGATGGGCTCGAAGTGGAATTCGTTCTTTTCAAATGCTGTTTTATCAGCCGTCGCATAGGCCATCAGAGCTACGCCGAGCATGACTATCTCCCGGATACCGAAGGGTAGATGCCAGAGCTCATTCAGGTCCGGTACCCAGTCGAAGATGTTGGGATCGATGAATACGGCTCCGATGATGATGGCAACCCAGATGAAGCTTTTGGTCCCAATCAGCGAGACAAGGGGTTCTCCTTCAATGGCATCAGGGCTGTGGTCCTTATTGCGGACATCAATAACGTAGAACACACCCAGGATCATGATGGTCGTTGGAAGCCAGATGTACCAGACGTGGGTAAACGTCCAGAAGAAGGGAACGCCGCGAAGGAAGCCAAGAAACAGGGGTGGGTCACCGATCGGCGTCAGCGCACCTCCCACATTTGCTACGAGAAAAATGAAAAAGACGATGTGGTAGGCTTTCAACCTTCCTTTGTTCAGCCGCATATAGGAGCGAATGAACAGCATGGCGGATCCCGTCGTCGCGATGAAATTGGCGATGATGGATGCAAGGAAGAGGAGAATGACATTGTTTCTGGGCGTCCCCTTCATATTGACGTTCACAAATACACCCGACGCCGCGATAAAGAGCGATGCCACGAGTGCGATGAACGACAGATATTCTGCAATGGCGTGCTTCATCGGAAGAATGGAGTCCATCACGAGAATGTAATAGGCGGCCACTATCAGGCCCAGACCGACAGAATACTTGGGGTAGTGATGATGCCAGTGATGTCCGAAAAAGAGGGGACCCGTCGCGATCAGTATGAGGATGGTCATGAAAGGAATCACCAACCACACCGGAGGCAACGGACCATGGTCATCCGCATGTTCTTCTTCGGCCGCATGCTCCTGTGAACCTGAACTCTCTACATGCCCGGCCTCTGCGTCCTGGCCACCCTCGCCACTATCATCATCGTGCGATTCGTCTTCTGAAGTCGCGTCCTGCCTTTCATTCAGATGGTGGGCCGGATTGCCTTCCACGATTCTTGAAACCGCGTTATCCGACGCTGTGTACCCACCTGCCCATACCTGATTTGTACCCGTCAGAGCCATCCCGATAAACACGAGCAGTGCCGTGCGAATCAAGAAAGACAGTATGTATCTGCGTTGGATCATAAATCTCAGAAATAATATCAGTCTATTTGTTGGTCTCTGATTGCCGAATCGTTTGGACCGGAAGATTTTGCGACCTCTGTGTTCCAGACAATCGCATCTCCTGATTCCTGTACAACTTCAGCAGAAATACGCTTGTATTCAATCTTTTCAAGTAATTCGCTGACCGCCATTTCACTCTTTTCGAGGAATGGCGCCGGCATGATTCCGAGAATGATCATCAACAAGGCCAGTGGAATAAGCAAACCGAGTTCGCGGATGTTCAGATCTTCCATGGAGGCATTCTCCTCGGAGTCGATCGTTCCCCAGAACGTGCGGTAGACCATGTACAGAAGATACACGGCCGCGAGGATAACTCCAGTTGTTGCCAGCGCGACCAGAAACGGGCTGGACAGCACGGTGCTTTTGAAGGCACCGATCAATATTAAAAATTCACCCACAAAACCATTTAATCCCGGAAGACCGGCTGAGGCCAGAACGCTCAGGATCATGAAAAACGTAAGTACAGGAACCGAGTGAGCGATGCCACCGAAATCAGACATTTTTCGGGAATGACGTCTTTCGTAGAGCATTCCTACAATCAGGAACAGAGCGCCGGTCGAGATTCCGTGGTTGATCATCTGGATCATGGCACCTTGCAGCGCTTCGGTCGTGAATGCGAAAATCCCCAGAACGACGAAGCCAAGGTGACTGACGGAGGAGTAGGCGACGAGCTTTTTGGCATCACTCTGCGCGCGAGAAACCAACGCTCCGTATATGATGCCGATCACGGCCAAAATAGCAAAGGTGAGCGCGTAATCATGTGCGGCATTCGGGAAGAACGGAAGGCAGAAACGAACAAGACCATACGTTCCCATTTTTAGAAGTACACCCGCCAATATTACCGAGCCACCCGTTGGAGCTTGAACGTGGGCGTCGGGCAACCACGTATGAAATGGAAACAGAGGTACCTTGATCGCGAACGCCAGAGCAAAGAGAAGAAAGAGCCATCCCTGCATGGAGACTGGCATGTTGTACTCGACCAGCTTGTACCAGTCGGTCGTGAACACCAAACCATCGAGAGTGCCTGCCGCCGCGTATCCCAGATAAATGAGGGCTACCAGCATCAGCAATGACCCAACAAGCGTGTACAGCACAAACTTGAGGGCCGCATAGATCTTGTTCTCGCCCCCCCAAATCCCGATAATGAAATACATCGGGATGAGCGTAAGCTCGAAAAAGACATAGAAGAGGAAAATGTCGAACGCTGCAAAAACACCGGTAACGCCAGTCTGCAGGACGAGAAGCAGGGTGTAATATGGCTTGTGCTCCCTCGTGATGTAATTCCACGATGAAAGCACGACAATCGGCCCGAGGAGCGTTGTCAGCATGATGAGCAGCAGGTTCAGACCATCGATTCCGACAAAATATTTGACGTCAAATTGGTCCGGAAACCAGCTCTCGAACGTGTCTGCCAACTGAGGGGCTGCCGATGTGGATACGGTCGGGTCGAATCCCAGATAGAGGCCGACCGAAACCAGAAACGTCAGCGACGTCACACCGAGAGCCGACCATTTGATGGCCGATTCGCTTTTGCTGAGCATTGTCAGGGCTGCTCCGAGAAGGGGCAGGAAAATGACGATCGATGTGAGGTATGGGATATTCATTTAGATCCGTGGATTACGAGGCGGCTCAGGCCTCGATCAAAACAGCATCAGCCAGATGAGAAGGACAGCTCCAAATACAATTGCCACAGCATATGAGTGAACCAGGCCAGTCTGCATGTATCTCAGCGTGAAGCTCGCTCCACGGGTAAAGAACCCTACGAAGTTGACGAGCCCGTCAATCACATACTTATCGAAAGGCGCGAGTCCGTTTTCGGCTGCACCAATCATCGGGCGAACAACAGCTTTATCATAGGCTTCATCGAGGTAATATTTGCCCTGCCAAAGTTTATAGAGACGCCCGAATCGAGCGGAAATTTTCTCGTCGAATGAGAGGCCATGTCTTGAATACCAGGTCCATCCCAGGAAGACGCCCGACAGAGCGATCAGTGAGCCAAGGACGATCAGCCCCCATTCCATGCCGAGGCCGACGTGACCATCGAATACTGCCTCAGAGACGGGACCGTTTTCACCTGCCAGCCAATGATGGATCCAGTTCAATTCGCCGTGGGCAATCACAGCCGGTATTCCGAGGTACCCCCCGACGACAGACATTCCGGCCAGGACCCACAGCGGGACGGTCATCGTCCAGGGAGATTCATGAGGCCTGATTGTGTCAGCGTGAGGCCAACGAGGCTCACCTTCGAAAGTCAGAACGTACGCGCGAGTCATGTACACGGCCGTCAAGAATGCCGTCAGAAGACCAACAATCCAGACGAACCAGCCGGCGTCGAAACCAAACATTCCCGCTTCGAAGGCCTTGAAAAGAATCTCATCCTTCGAGAAGAACCCCGACAGAAGGGGTATCCCAGAAATGGCGAGCGTGGAAATCAAAAAGGTCGTGCGCGTGGCGGGCATGAAGCTCTTGAGGCCTCCCATCGTTCGCATGTCTTGCGGATCGAGTTCGTGACCGTGACCGTCGTGAGCGAGCTCGTGTTCGACCTCATGCATGCCGTGGATAACACTTCCTGAACCAAGGAAGAGGCAGCCTTTGAAGAAAGCGTGGGTCATGACATGGAATATGGCAACATAAAAGGCCCCGACACCCGTCGCCAAAAACATGTAGCCCAGCTGAGACACGGTCGAGTAGGCAAGTACTTTCTTGATGTCGTTCTGCGTGATGGCAATGGTAGCCGCGACGAGGGCGGTAATGGCCCCCACGATCGCGATGAGCGCCATGATCCCGTCGGCCATCAAAACCAGAGGGGAAAGCCGAGCAAGTAAATACAGTCCCGACGTGACCATCGTGGCGGCATGGATCAGAGCTGATACCGGAGTTGGACCGGCCATGGCGTCAGGAAGCCAGGTGAACAGCGGAATCTGCGCGCTCTTACCTGTGGCTCCGATGAACAGCAGCAGGACGATCAGGTAGATCGTGCCTTCGGACATCGTCAGTCCATCTGTCAGGATCGAATCGAAATCCAGCGCTCCAATTTCCTTGAAGATCATGAACATGGCCAGCAGGAATGCAAAATCCCCGATGCGGTTCATAATGAATGCCTTGTTCGCAGCTGCGCTGTTCTTGAGATCCTTGTACCAGAATCCAATCAGCAGATACGAACACAACCCGACGCCTTCCCATCCCAGGAACAGGACGACCAGATTGTTGCCCAGCACCAGATTCAGCATGGCGAAAATGAACAGATTCAAATAGGCGAAGAAGCGCCAGAATCCGTCGTCACCGTGCATATATCCCACTGCATACAGATGAATCAGACCCCCTACACCTGTCACGATCAGAGTCATGAGCAGGGACAATTCGTCAATCCGATAGGCAAAACTCACCGAGAGTTCGCCCGCTGCAAACCAGATGAATGCGTCGGCGACTATGGCGTCGCCCTCAAAATTCAGAAAAAGGAAGAGTGTGATCAGAAACGGAATCGCCACCATGCTGGTCGCGATCGATGAGATCACCCCTTCCCGACTCCGAAATGACGGGACGAACAGCCCGAGGAGTCCGGTGAAGGCAGCTCCCAGGAGGGGAAGCAGGATGACAAGTTTTATCAGGAGTTCAGGCTCCATCAGGTGTCTGAGAGGTGGGCGCGCCCGTGCGGGCGCGCCCTGATTCAGCTAATATTTGAACAGATTGATCTTCGTGATGTCGATCGTGAGCTTGTTTCGGAAAATCGCGATTACCAGCGCCAGCCCGACAGCCGCTTCCGCTGCGGCAACGGACATCACGAAAAAAACCAATATCAGACCGGCGGAGTCCCCGAGGGATTGACTGATTGCTACCAGAGAGAGATTGACCGAATTAAGCATCAATTCCACGCACATCAGCATAACAATGGCATTCCTGCGGAACAGGAATCCGAGTACCCCCATCGAGAACAGCAAAGCGCTGAGCGTCAGATACCAGTTAAGCGTGATTTCCATGGAAAACTATATAGGGTTTTTAAACAGGTTGCTTCTTGGCGATGACGACTGCTCCGATCGTTGCGGCCAATAGCAGAATTCCAATCACCTCGAGCGGCATGGCGTATTTGGTGAACAGGACCGTAGCCAGCGAAGTGGCCGAGCCGTTACTGGCCGCGGCCTCCAGAGCAATCGGATCCGGCATCACTTCCAGCGCATCCGCTACGATGAACATCATCATGGCCAGCAATCCCATTCCCAGGGTGAAAGCGAAGATGCGACGCCAGTCAACCCTTTTCAGATCGGGCGTCTCCGACAGATTCAGCAGCATGATGACGAACAGGAAAAGAACCATGATGGCTCCGGCGTAGACGAGAACCTGAATTACAGCGATAAACTCTGCGTTGACGCTCAGATAAAGCCCGGCAACACAGAACAGATTCAGGATGAGCCAGAGAGCACTGTTGACCGGGTTCTTGGAAAGGAGCATTCCCAGTGCTGCTGCGAGTGCAACGGTGGCCAGCACGAAGAACAGAATGGAGGCGGTCATGAGCGTGGAGTGTCCAAAAAATATGGTCGCGGACTCTGTCCGAAACCTCTCCCAATTCGGCCCGCAAATTAGCTATCGATGCAGGCATGGGCAAGGACGGATTGAATAAAGAAAGGGAGAGAGGATGTTTAGTGACCGCGTGTTTTGAAGCAGACGATTCGTGGATTGGGTAAGGAAGATTCGAAGCGTGTATTGGGGGAGTAGTTCAATCAGGGCCGACTCGGTTTCGACCCACAAGTATTCTGTTCATGTATCAGTTCATCATCGCTGCAGCTCCGGTCGCCATTGCTTCAATGGCCACCGTTTCGGATCTCAACTTTGCCACACGCTAGTGTTGCTTAGCTGGACCGATTATTTCAATCTTGCAGGTGACGATGATGACGATCTCTTCGATTTCTTGGCTGATTTCAGTTCTGCCAGTCTCTTGATCTGAATTGTTGATTCGTCTACTGCATATCAGGACGAATCAAATAAATGCATTCAGATAATTCAAATAGTTCAATAACAGAGAACTCAACCTCCCTCTGGCGCGACATCGTCGCTACCCTTCGCGGAAAACCTCACGACTACACGTCCGGTAGTCTGTGGAGGGCCATTCTTGTGCTTTCGGTACCCATGGTACTCGAAATGATGATGCAGTCGGTCTTCGAGATCGTCGACATCTTCTATGTCGGGAAATTGGGATCTGACGCCGTTGCAGCGGTCGGTCTGACGGCTTCGTTCATCATCATCATCTTCGCCATCGGCCTGGGCCTCAGTATGGCTGCTTCGGCAATGGTGGCGCGCAGGATCGGAGAGAAAGATCCGGATGGTGCGGCGCGGGCATCATGGCAAGCCATCGTTATGACGATTGGTTTTGCAATCCCGGCTGGCCTCGTGGGAGCGTATTTCGCCCCGGAAATCCTCGGATTGATGGGAGCTGCCGAAAGTGTCAAAGAGATAGGAACAGGCTATGCGGCCGTCATGACGGGCACCAATGTGGTCATCCTTCTCCTGTTTCTGTTCAACGCCATTTTCCGCGGTGCGGGCGATGCGAGCGCCGCAATGCGTGCATTGTGGCTCGCCAACATCCTGAATATCATCCTGGATCCGATGTTCATTTTCGGATTCGGACCGATACCGGAAATGGGTGTTACCGGGGCCGCGGTTGCCACTTCGATCGGCAGAGCCATTGGAGTCGGGTATCAGGTCTGGATCTTGGTGGGAGGTCGCAGTCGCGTACGCTTGCGCAAGAAACACTGCCACATCGATCCATCTGTGCTTCGCACAATGCTCAAGATCTCTGGGCCAGGGATGTTGCAGTATCTGGTAGGAACGGCCAGTTGGCTGGCTGTCATGCGCCTGGTTGCCGATTTCGGAAGTGATGCTCTTGCGGGTTACACCATTGCGATTCGCGTCATCATTTTTGCGCTACTTCCGTCGTGGGGCATAAGCAATGCCGCCGCAACGCTGGTGGGCCAAAATCTGGGAGCCGGTCAACCGGAACGGGCGGAGAAGTCAGTCTGGTTGTGTACCGGACTTGACGTAGGATTCCTTACCACACTCGGACTCATCTTCTGGGTAATGGCACCGGAGGTTGTCGCCATTTTTGTGGAGTCGCCCGAAGCCATCGCGGTCGGGATCGAGAGCATGCGCATACTCACGATCATCTATCCCGTATGGGCCGTCGGCATGGTGACGGTGCAGTCATTCAATGGTGCCGGTGACACGAAGACCCCGACCTGGATCCATTTCTTCTCATTCTGGGCCCTGCAGATTCCATTGGCGTGGTATCTGGCGCATCCCGGAGGATTCGAAACAGCTGGAATATTCTGGGCAATCGCTGTGGCTCAATGTGTCGCAGCAGCCTGGAGTGCTCATCTGTTCCGTAAAGGAAAGTGGAAGCACATCGAGGTTTGACGCTTCCTGTTTGGCGGAGCGAAGCCCAACTGTCCATGTGGTTCGCAGGAAAAGCTTGACGTCGTGGGGATGCCCCAGTTTGTTTCACTGGGGCATCCCCACGAACATTTTCGGCGAATAAATCTTGTTCGTCATACCTTTGGACCGAAGGAGAAGACAGACGAATTGAGCCGGCAAAACGAGGAGTACAGAACGTGTCCCGACTTCTGAACGAGCTTTCCCAAAAGACAGCAAATGAGCACCTGAAAGAGAGATTTCGGCGTCTGCTGACTGCGGACGCTGTGGATCCGGGCAGGGTGGCACCGG
>CAZEHJ010000001.1:106961-130701 GCA_964512485.1 uncultured Rhodothermales bacterium
GTCCAACTGCAATTCGTACCGGGTCGTATCGAGGTCTTCGGAAAACACACGGACTATGCGGGTGGTGAAAGCCTGACGTGTGCCTCTCAGCACGGAATCGCTGCATTTGTTCAGCGCCACGACGCACCATCGCTCGTCATCGACGACTACGCCCGGTCTACAACAATCGAACTGACATACGATGACCCGGTCGCCGCGCCTTCCTGGTCTCTCTACCCGGCGGCAGTCTTGAAGCGCATGATCCGCCACTTTGGTGTCCCCAGACGGGGCGTACGGCTCGGCATTCATTCTGACCTTCCGGGTGCGTCAGGAATGAGTTCTTCTTCAAGCCTGATCATTTCGGTCATTCTGGCTCTCCTGCAAGATGAGGGCTACGAGTCGGCCCGATCAATTCTGAACTCACCCGTTGAATTGGCCGGCTTTGCTGGCGCGCTCGAGTCAGGCGCCGACTACGGACCGTTTTCAGGCGATCAGGGCGTCGGTACAAAAGGAGGATCGCAGGATCATACAGCCATTTTGATGTCATCGGCTGGAGAACTTGGACTGTATTCGTATGAGCCCATCGACAAACTGAGCGCGATCAAATTGCCGGAGGATGTGATTTTCGTGGTGGGCACGAGTGGAGTCAAGGCCCGGAAAACAGGCCAGGCGAAGGAGCGCTACAATGCGGCGAGCCTGGCGGCGAGGGAGGTGGCCAGAATGTACTCGGAGGATGTCGGGGAGTCGTATTCAAATCTGGGATCGATGATGGCCTCGCCGAACTTTGACAGAGATGGCCTGCGACACTGCATTCAAGACGAACTCCTTTGGAATCGTTTCAGTCAGTATGAACGCGAGTGCGCACTGGTCATTCCCAGGGCTATGGAAGCTCTTGCCCGGCGAGACTGGGCCACGTTTGGAGCCATGAGTGACGAGTCGCAGCGGATGGCCGCAGAACTGCTTGGCAATCAGGTTCCTGAAACGGTTGACCTTGCCCGAATTGCACGAGAGGCGGGAGCACTTGGCGCATCCAGCTTCGGAGCGGGGTTCGGTGGAGCCGTCTGGGCCCTCATCGCCCGCGACGATTCAAAACGATTCCTGTCCCACTGGCGGACCAGCTATCTGGAATCGTATCCCCAGCACGCCGGGAAATCACGATTTTTCAGGGACAGCCCGGGCGAAGGAGCCTGGACTGTTAAGTCCTGATGACTCAATCGAAATTCAGTCTCGGCCAGATCTTCGCCAGTCCCCACGCGCAACCGAGTGCTATCGCTGAGACGACGACCGCCAGCGTGGTTTCGCTGTAGAGGAAGTATCCTGTGGCGAAGAGTGTCCCGTAGATCGCCCCCGCACCAAATACCATGGCCAGCACGGCGAGAGGGAAGTCAGACCCATCTTCTGAAGTGTCTTCCTCGATTTGAGCGACAATGTGTTTCCAGCCTTTTCCACCGGGTCGGATCTTGCGATAAAATCTGATGAGTGTTTCATCATCCGTGGGCGAGAAGACGAAGGCGGCTGTGACCCAGGCTATGGTTGTGATGATGACACCGACGCCCAGTTGCTGCCAGGCTTCGAGCCCCATTCCGTCGGTAAAAGCAAAAAAGAGCGCAAGAGCAAAGGAAACGATCATGGCTGTCAATTCAGATTCAGCATTGACGCGCCACCAGAACCATCTCAGGATGAAGATGAGACCCGTACCGGCTCCAATCTGAAGAATGATATTGAACACCTGCAACGCGTTTTCCAGAAAAAGGGCCAGCGTGCAGGCGACTACCATCAAAATGACGGTTGAGGCGCGACCGGCCCAGACCTGTTGGTTTTCTGACGCCTCAGGATTGATGAATCGGTGGTAGAGGTCGTTGACAACGATGGAAGAGCCCCAGTTCACCTGAGATGACATGGTAGACATGTACGCGGCTGCCAGGGATGTCACAACCAGCCCGAGTAATCCCGCCGGCAGATAGGTGAGCATTGCCGGATAGGCGAGATCATTACGAACGACTTGTTCAGGAACGTTGGGAAATCTTTCTGCGATGGAGGCCAGATCCGGAAACACAACCAGCGATGCAAGAGCGATCAGAATCCACGGCCATGGGCGCAAAGCGTAGTGCAGAACATTGAAAAGAAGCGTCGCTCCCGCGGCTTCGCGTTCGCTTCGCGCAGAGAGCATGCGCTGGGCCAGATATCCACCACCACCCGGCTCAGCACCGGGATAGTAGGCTGCCCACCACTGAATGGCGATGGGAATGATGAACACCGGCAACAGGTCATTGAGCGAACCCGAAGAAAACGAAGGCAGGAACGAGAGGGCAGGCGCCACATTTTCGTGTGACAGCAGATTCGAAAGACCTCCCACCTCAGGCAGGTTCAGAACGTAAATGGTGGCCCAGATACTTCCGACCATAGCGATCGCAAACTGAATCATATCAGTCAGAACCACACCTCGCAATCCGCCCAGCGCCGAGTAAACCATGGTGATGGTGGCGGCGATGACGACGGTCTGCAGGGGAGACCAGTCCATCATCACACTTCCGATCTTGATCGCAGCCAGCGTGACCGAAGCCATGATGATGATGTTGAAAACGATCCCCAGATAGACGGCTCGAAATCCCCTCAAAAAGGCTGCAATAGGGCCTGAATAACGTATTTCATAGAATTCCACATCGGTCAGTACACCGGAGCGGCGCCACAGACGTGCGTATAGAAAGACGGTCAGCATTCCCGTCAGAAGGAATGCCCACCATGTCCAGTTGCCGTCCGTTCCTGATCCGCGAACGATGTCGGTTACCAGGTTTGGTGTGTCCGTCGAAAACGTGGTCGCGACCATGGAAATCCCCAGGAGCCACCAAGGCATGGATTGTCCGGCAAGAAAGAAGGATCGGAAGTTTTTCCCGGATCGCCTCGAAACTGATAGTCCAATGACGATGGAGAGCGCAAAGAACGCGCCCATAATCACCCAGTCGAGAGTCGAGAGTTGCATGGCTGTTTGATGGTGGCCCGGGAAAATGGCAAAACGATCTGCCGAATGTAGCAACTCTTCCTTCCATTATCGCAGTATCAGAGAGTTTTCTGCTTGACATTCGTTCATCGCAGGCCGTACTTCGAAGCCGCGCCGGATGCTGCCTCCGGGCGCTGCGACACATCACCTCACATTTTCAGAACGTGGATCGAATGGACAGAAGAAATTTCTTGCGCGCAGGAGCTATCGCCGGCGTTGGTGCAACCGCCGGAGCGGGTACAGCTATGGCCAAGGACGTGAAAGACAAAGCTGCCGCCATCATATCGGGCCGAGACAATGAAAAGGCACGGATTGGATTTATTGGAACCGGGCTCAGAGGAAGGAATCACCTCAATATCATCCTTCGACGTGATGACACGCTCGTAACCGCCATTTGTGATATCGATCCTGCGGCCATCTCTGCTTCTCAGAAAATGATCCGAGATTCGGGAAGGCCTGAAGCCGCTGTCTATTCAGACTCAGAGCTCGCGTTCGAAAAAATGCTCGAGCGCGACGACATCGACGGAGTGATCATCGCCACACCGTGGCTCTGGCATACTCGAATGGCCGTTGCCGCGATGAAAGCGGGTAAATATGCCGGAGTCGAAGTTTCCGCAGCGAACACTCTCGAAGAGTGCTGGGACCTTGTCAATACGTACGAGGATACCGGCAAACCATGCATGATCCTGGAAAACGTTTGTTACCGCCGGGACGTGATGGCCATTCTGAATATGGTTCGTGAGAATTTGTTCGGTGAGTTGATCCACATGGAGTGCGGATATCAGCACGACCTCAGGGAGGTGAAATTCAACGACGGCACGAAGCCTTATGGAGGCGGTGTCGAGTTCGGCGACGAGGCATTTTCCGAAGCAAAATGGCGAACCGATCATTCGGTCCATAGAAACGGAGACCTCTATCCAACCCACGGAATCGGTCCCATCGCCGTATACGCCGACATCAATCGAGGCAACCGATTCGTGTCGCTGACTTCTACAGCATCGAAGGCGCGTGGTCTGCATAACCACATCGTAGCCCAGGGTGGTGAAGATCATCCCAACGCAGACGTCGAGTTCAAGCTGGGAGATGTCATCACGACGGTCATCAGAACCCAGAATGGAGAGTCGATCATCGTCAGTCATGACACCAATCTTCCACGCCCTTATTCACTCGGCTTCAGAGTGCAGGGAGAGAAAGGAATATGGATGGATGTCAATCGCTCGCTCTGCCTGGACGGTTTGACGCCGGCCCACAGATGGACCGAAGCAGCGTCATACCTCGAGCAATACGACCATCCGCTATGGAAGAAATACGAGTCCAAGGCGACAGGATCCGGTCATGGTGGAATGGACTTTTTTGTTGACCACGCTTTCGTAGAGTCGATCAAGCGAGGAGTAGATACACCCCTTGATGCTTATGATGCGGCCGCCTGGAGCGCGATTTCACCGCTTTCGGAGGCATCGATTGCAGCTGGCAACGCCCCTCAGGCCTTCCCGGACTTCACGAGAGGCATGTGGATGAAACGTAAACCTGTGTTCGCGCTCGGTGACGATTACTGAGAATCTCCGTCAGATACTGAGTGAACCCGACACCGTTTTCCTGGACGGTGCTTCTGGAGGTGAAGGGAACGATTCATTTCTGTTCCGGAATCCATTGCGTGTCCTCGAAGCACATTCGCTCGACGAGGTAACTCACACCCTGACGTTTGCCGATGAAGCGATCCAGGACGGGCTCTTCGTTGCGGGATTCATAACGTACGAGGCAGGATACGCGTTTTTACCGGACAAACTGGCTGGCCTGCGGGAGAAGGATTGGGGAGCCGAACTGGGTTATCCACTGATATGGCTTGGCGTGTATCCCCGAAGGGAAGCCGTTCAGGCGCCGGCACCGAAGCCTCCAGCCGATTCGTCGCTTCCGTCCTGGGTCGAAACCGAAAGCCGTGAATCCTTCGAAGGCGGAGTCGAGCGCATCAGAGACCTCATTCATGAAGGAGATGTCTATCAGGTAAACCATACCACACGATTTGTGGCGCCAAATCTCGAAGACCCGACGGGGTTGTATGAAACCCTTCGGAGCCGGCAGCCTGTTCGCTACGCCTCTTACATTTCGGCGGGAGATATAACGGTGTTGTCACTTTCTCCAGAATTGTTTTTCGAGACGGCTGCCAGCGTGATCACGGCACGCCCAATGAAAGGAACGGCTTCAAGAGGAAGTACACTCGCCGAGGACGAGCGCCTCCAAAACTGGCTCCAGGATGATGAAAAAAACAGGGCGGAAAACTTGATGATCGTGGATCTGTTGAGAAACGATCTGTCGCTCGTGTGCGAACCCGGCTCTGTGAGGACTCAGGACTTGTTCTCCATTGAACAGCTTCCGACAGTTCACCAGATGACGTCCACCGTTTCGGGCAGATTACACGACGATGTTCGGCTCTCGCATATCATGAAAGCTCTGTTCCCCTGCGGCTCCATTACGGGGGCCCCAAAAATCAGAGCCATGCGAAGAATTGCGGAGTTGGAGTCGTCTGCGAGAGGTGTGTACTGTGGGGCCATCGGGTACGCGGGTCCAGGCCTGGAAGCCGCATTTTCCGTGGCGATACGAACAGCCGTTCTGAGTGGAAACGAAATCACCTACGGAGTGGGAGGCGGCGTTGTCTGGGATTCTGATCCCCAGGAAGAGTACCGGGAAGCGATGTTGAAGCGGGATTTCATATCGGACCAGGTGAATCAGGCTGAGCACGGGGCGGATCTGAAGCTGATCGAGACCATGTATTCGGACGGGGACGTGCCCCTGGTTGACTACCATCTCGATCGTCTCGAAAATTCCTCATCCGATCTGGGCTTCAAATTCAATCGAAGCGAAGTGCGCCGGACGATTACGAACTATTGCTCAGAATATGACGATGGAGAAGGGCGAAGAATTCGCCTTTTGCTCGATCGCGAAGGTCAGATCCAGATCGAGAGCCGGCCGGTCGATATGCTTGAAGACACGCCTCTCCGGGTAGGACTCTCAACGGTGAGAGTTTCTTCGGGTCATCCCCAGTTTCGTCACAAGACGACTCAGCGCGGCGTGTATGAAAAAGCGCGCGCAATCGCGCGCGCCGAGAACTGGTACGATGCGCTGCTGATCAACGAACGGGGGGAAGTGACCGAAGGCACGATCACAAACCTGTTCGTGGAAATGGAGGGAGGCTGGGTTACTCCGCCTCTTGAAAGCGGACTGCTATCCGGTGTTGGTCGGCGAGTATTCATGCTCGCCAATGCTGTTCGGGAGCAGGTTGTCTTCCCCGCCGACCTGATTCGCGCACGCCGGATTATCTTGACTAACGCCGTGATCGGGGCTCGAGAAGCCGTTTTTTCTGGAGGAGTTCGGAGAATCTGAGCGATTCAAGCGATGGGAGAAGACCTTGCGTATGTCAACGCTCGGGGCCCGTGAAATCGTCCATGGTTCTGGAGACTCCGAAAAAATCTGCGATCCAGTCGAAGAGATTGACAGGCAGGATTTTGAGCAGGAAGGAGGTGTAGACAAACCAGGGCATTATCAGACGACGTTTCTTTCGCTGAATGGCTCGGAACGCCCTGTCAGCTACCTTTTCAGGCTTTAGTATGGGCAGCAGAAACGGGAATCTCGTCTTGACTCCTTCGAACATTCCCGTGTTGATGAAAAACGGAGCGATCAGGGTCGTGTCAATCGGATAATTGTGCTTTTTCATTTCCATTCGCAGCGATTCGTCGAAACCCACAGCTGCGAACTTGCTCGAGCTGTAAGCGGTCAGGCGGGGCGCGGCAACGATTCCTCCGGCAGAGGCGAACGTTACAATCTGGCCGCTTCCACTCTCAATCATGGAAGGCAGGACCGCCCGAACCGTGTAGAAATGCGCCAGCACGTTCACTCTGAAAGTTCGTTCAACATCAGCCGGATTCAACTCGAGGAAATATTTGCCCGACGCGATACCTGCATTGTTTATCAGAATGTCCACCGCTGGAGCATCTGCGAGCACTGAGGCCATCGAAGATTCGATTTCTTCCGGGTTTGTGAGATCGCATTTGATGCCCGTAAATCGATCTCCCAGTTCAGAAGAGACCGACAGGAGGCGGTCTTGATCAACATCCAGTCCGTAAACACGCGCACCGGCACGTATGAACCGAATCGCCAGGAGACGGCCCATTCCGCTCGCGGCCCCGGTGATGATGACTGTGCTCTCTTTCAATGTGGGAATCGATGGTGGTTGTTGGAAGCCAAGGTACACCTCTGGCGATCGACGCAAACACGGTGTTGTGTTATTCAATGTAGGCGACGAATCGAACAGACCACCGCGTCACGAGAATAAGGTTCCAAAGACGCCGTCTTTGCGACGAGGGAATCCCCTACGCAAGATTGTAGTGGGGGCTCCAATATTGTGCCCCGCTATTGTATCCAGAGTTGTATTCTGGGGCCGAAACCGGACCCGGACTTTTAATCATCATTCAAATAATCTTATGGATGCTCGATACCCTGTACCCGAAGCATTTGCCGATCAATCCTTGCTTGGTTCGCGTGAGAAATACGACGAAATGTATCGTCGATCGATCGAAGACCCGAACGGATTCTGGGCAGAAATGGGAGAAAGAATCGACTGGTTCGAACCTTTCACCAACGTAAAGGACACATCATTCGCCAGTGATGACCTGCATATCAGATGGTATGATGGCGGGAAAACCAACGCTGCGTACAATTGTATCGACAGGCACCTGGACACACGGGCGGATCAGACCGCTCTCATTTTTGAGCCAGACGATCCGAACGAACCGGCCAGCCACATTACCTATCGTGATCTACATGATCGGGTATCGCGGTTCTCAAATGTTCTAAAAAAGCACGGGGTCAAAAAGGGCGACAGGGTAACCATTTATCTACCCATGATTCCGGAAGCCGCCTACGCAATGCTGGCCTGCGCCCGAATTGGAGCCATTCATTCGGTCGTGTTTGGCGGGTTCAGTCCGGATTCTCTGGCCAGTCGCATCCTGGATTGCGATTCCACGGTCCTTATTACGTCGGATGAATCGAAGCGATCGGGCAAGTTTGTACCTCTGAAGGCCAACGCAGACAAAGCGCTGGCGCAGTGTCCGGATGTGACATGCACACTCGTCGTCCGTCGCAGCGGTCGCGATGTGGCCATGACTGAGGGCCGGGATTACTGGCTGGACGAAGAGATGTCCTCGGTGTCAAATGAGTGCGAAGCGGTATCGCTGGATTCGGAAGATCCGCTGTTCATCCTCTACACCAGTGGATCAACCGGCAAACCCAAAGGTCTTCTGCACACGACTGCAGGATATCTGGTCTACACGTCATTGACGCACAAGTATGTTTTTGACTATCAGGACGGCGACGTTTTCTGGTGCACGGCTGACGTTGGATGGATTACGGGTCACAGCTACATGGTTTATGGACCGCTGCTGAACGGTGCGACCCAGGTATTCTTCGAAGGCGTGCCAACGTATCCGGATGCCTCACGCTTCTGGCAGGTGGTCGACAAGCACCAGGTCAATCAATTCTATACGGCCCCAACGGCTATCCGGGCTCTCATGCAGCAGGGCGATAGTTTTGTCGAAGGAAGTTCACGCAAGTCTCTGAAGGTACTCGGTTCGGTCGGCGAGCCGATCAATCCCGAGGCGTGGCGCTGGTATAACGAAGTGATTGGCGAAGGGAGGTGTCCGATAGTGGACACGTGGTGGCAAACCGAGACAGGCGGAATCTTGATCACGCCTCTTCCAGGTGCAATTGATGCAAAACCGGGTGCAGCTACAGTTCCCTTCTTCGGCATCAAACCAGCCGTTCTGGACAACGAAGGAAACGTCCTGTCGGGGGCGCAGGAGGGACTTCTCGTCATCACGGACTCGTGGCCCAGTCAGGCCCGGACCATTTATCGGGATCACGACCGCTACATCCAGACCTATTTCTCCAGCTTTGAGGGACAGTACTTCACGGGGGACGGCTGCAGAAGAGACGAGGATGATTACTACTGGATTACCGGCCGCGTCGATGATGTGATCAACGTCTCCGGACACCGTATGGGTACCGCTGAAGTCGAGAGTGCTCTCGTGGCCCACCGGGCGGTTGCCGAGGCCGCCGTGGTCGGCGTTCCGCACGATGTCAAAGGGCAGGGGATCTACTGTTATGTCACGCTGAATGCGGGCATTGATGAAAGCGATGATCTGAAAGCCGAGCTTGTTCGGCACGTCAGGCAGGTGATCGGTCCGATTGCCAAACCGGACTATCTCCAGTTCACGGCGGGTCTTCCGAAGACCCGGTCAGGCAAAATCATGCGCAGGATATTGCGCAAGATCGCCGCCAATGATTACGCGAATCTGGGAGATATCTCGACGCTCGCCGATGAAAGCGTCGTCGGAACGCTGATCGAAAATCGCCAGAATCGATGAGGGGTGTTTCCAATTGCTGAGAAAACGGTGTGGCGCCGAAGCGAAAGCTTCGGCGCCGACATTCAATTCGTCGATTCTGAAGGCCAAATGGCCGATACATATCTCTTTAGTTGATCTTCATGCATCTTCGCAGGTGCGGATCGTAGTTTTGCATATTCCAATCCCGGAAGCAGCCAAATACCAGCTATGAGTTCCGAATTCTCGCTTGAGTACCTGGGCATTACGAACCAGAACATCTCTCGAAATCTTTCGCGTGCGAAACTGTATCACGAAGCCCTCATGTATGATGAAGGGGCCGCCATTTCGCACCGGGGTGCGCTGATGCTTCGCTCTGGGGAAAAAACCGGAAGGAGCCCCAAGGACAAGCGCATTGTGGAGATAGAAGGCTTGACCGAAGATGTGTGGTGGGGGAAGATCAATATTCCTCTCGAACCCCGGAATTATGAGATCAATCGTGAGCGCGCGATTGACTATTTCAACGCAGTTGAGCGCTTGTATGTATTTGACGGGTACGCCGGGTGGGACCCGGAATATCAGATCAAAGTGCGGGTTATCTGTACCCGACCGTATCACGCGTTGTTTATGCGCAATATGCTGATTCGACCTACCTACGAGCAGTTCAAGGAGTTCGGAGAACCCGATTTCACGATCATGAACGCGGGCAAATTCCCGGCCAATCAGCTGACCGACCAGATGTCGTCGAAAACCAGTATCGCCCTGAACTTCGAGCGGAAGGAGTTGACGATTCTTGGTACGGAATACGCCGGTGAAATGAAAAAAGGCGTTTTCTCCATCATGCACTATATCATGCCCAAGCAGGGTGTGTTGTCCATGCACTGCAGCGCCAATGCTGGAGATGATGGTGACGTTTCGTTGTTCTTCGGTCTTTCCGGCACTGGGAAAACCACCTTGTCGGCCGATCCTCAGCGTCATCTGATTGGAGATGACGAACATTGCTGGACCGACCGCGGTGTTTTCAACATCGAAGGCGGATGTTATGCTAAAGCTATCGGTCTGTCAGAAGAGTCTGAACCTGATATCTATGGGGCGATTCGGTTCGGAGCCGTTCTGGAAAACGTTATCTATGACCAGTACCGCCATGTCGTCGATTTCAATGATTCGTCTCTTACTGAAAACACACGGCTGGCGTATCCGATCGAGTATATCGAAAACGCCCTGATTCCCTGTGTTGGTGGTCATCCCAAAAATATCATCTTCCTTACCTACGATGCGTTTGGTGTGATGCCCCCGATCTCGAAAGTGACTCCAGATCAGGCCATGTATCATTTCATCTCGGGCTACACTGCCAAAGTGGCCGGAACAGAAATGGGCGTAGATGAGCCCCAGGCGACATTTTCAGCCTGTTTCGGAGACGCGTTTCTTGTGCTCCACCCGGCGAAATATGCCGAAATGCTTGCTGAGAAGATGCATCAGCACGGAGCAAAAGCCTGGCTCATCAATACGGGCATGACAGGAGGCGGATACGGTGAAGGGTCGCGCATGAAACTCTCCTATACGAGGGCCATCGTTGATGCCATTCACGCCGGTACACTTGATGACGTCGAGACGGTGGTGGATCCAGTATTCGGGGTAGAAGTGCCGACGTCAGTACCGGGTGTGCCTTCGGAGGTCCTCATCCCCCGCGACACGTGGTCAGATGGCAGCAAGTACGACGCTGCAGCGAAGCGACTGGCGGGGCTGTTCAATGATAATTTTGAACAGTACAGGGAAGGAAGCTCGGACGCGATCATCAACGCCGGACCAACCTCCTGAACGACAGACCGGGCGTCAGAGGGTAGCGGCAATATCGAGAGCTCCTTCGACGGGTGACCTGCGGGATCGAGACAGAACAGCATCTGGAATCTCTCTCTTGATGGCTCGGGAGAGATGACGGGCGAACACGTCATTTTCGTTCAGGCCACCTGTAAGGCTGATCGGAGCATCCTTCATTGTTAACCTGCGGACAAGACGGGCGCATTGCGACGCCAAGCGCTGACAGTCATCCGAGATGATGCCCGCTGCGCCGCCGTCTGAAGCTTCGAGTAGTTCGAGAACGGTCGGGGCCAGTTCAGAGACATTGATTCCACCTCGATAAACCTTATCCAAAACCGCGTCAATTGTGGTCTCTGGACTCCCGAGTTTTTCAAGTATCCGTTCTCCGAATGGGGACCGTTCACCATTTTCGAGTTCGATGAGGACGTGTCGAATTGCGGCGGCACCGATCGAAGTCCCGCTGGCCGGATCGCCCAAGCCCGGCCCCCAGCCACCAGCACGCTGGACATCGGAACTCGCCGAATTCCGGCCATAACATCCCGAGCCTGTGCCGGTAATCACGATGATTCCCGCGGCACGTGGAAATGCCGCTTCCAGAGCTACCACGGCATCGGAAACGACCATGATATGATCCGCTTCGATGCCCCAGCGATTCATCAGAAAGTCCCGGCACTCAGACTGAAACTGCGCCGATCCTCCACCCGCGGCCCCCAGGCAGCACCTGATTGACCGTGCGTCGACACCATCGGGAAGAATGTTCTCAACCTGGGCGGCAAACGCAGACGAAAAAGCTGTTGAATCGCCTTTTGCAACGTTAAAGCTCTCACCGGTGGCCTCAACAGAAAAGGACCCACGGCGACACATGATGGCCAGTTTGCTGCCACCCGCATCCGCCCCGACAAGTACAGGTTCTGAAACGTCTGCTGATGGGCTCATTCGTCGGCCGGATTCAAAGTTGTCGAAAATGCGCTTTCGCTTCGCTGGAATGTCTGCAATTCTGGTGGTCGATCAGCCGTAATAAACGTACCCAGAAAAACGTCAAATTCAACAGAAGGGCGTCTGAATAGGAACTCTCCCCCCAAGTTTGCGATGGCACCTTCCCACGCAGAAGTGATTGGAAGTCTCTGGGGAAGCCGGACAGCTCCCCACATGAAAGTCTGGGGGTGACCTGGACCTGACATCAGTACGGGCTGGTATTTGTTGTAGAACGATGTTTCGGTTCGGCCAGCATCGGCCGGCAGAGAAGTGGTTCCGGGAAAGCGCACGCTTCGTTCCTGAACGTTTTCCCATCTCCACGAACTCATATCAGTGCCATATCGGGCGCTGAGCCGGCGAACGGTCTCATGCAATTGACCTACCAACGTCGAATTATTGGAAGGGTATCCCGGCATCACGTCCCGAATCATTGTTTCAGCAATCGAAGCACCTGTTTCTGCAGCACCGTACACATGATTCCAATTAGTCAGATACCTCAGTGCTTCCGAGTCGGCCTCGTCGGTGAGAAGAGAATCCGGTATGCGCGCAATCAAATCTGGAATGTCTTCCCGGGCTGCCTGACTGAAGTGATTTTCGAGCAGATCGCTGGCCGAACCGGGCGAACCGAGCATTTCCACGGTGCGGACGGGTGAAAGCGATTCATCAGCCGAGGTGACGAATAAAACTCCACTCTCATCTCTGAATACGGTTTCGGGAGCCCCCATGACCTCCCACACCTCTCCTCGGGTAGCCAGACCGGAAAGTGATAAAAGTGTAGGACGCGGCGCATTGCCCTTCAGGGCAGCCACCCATTCGGCCGTATCCGAACCCGATTCGAATCCCGTCCAGGAGATCACTTCAACATTTTCTCCGGAAGATGCTCGATCCGAGTCTCTGAGAAGCATAGCGTTTCCCATCCGCCACGTCGTGACCAGCTCTTCCCTTTCTGCATGGTCAATTCGATCGAGATGGCGCACCAATGGCGTTTCTCCAGTGAGGACATTTTCCCTGTTCGCAGTTCCTCCAAGGAGAAGGGCCCATGAATCGGCGTGAGTCCTTCCAACAGGAGTCACCAACGTTCCTGGCACGGTCAATCCCGAAAAGGACCCTGAAGCATAGTCCAACTCTGTTTCGACAAAAAACGGCACACCGGAATCTCCCGTACCGTATCTGGTCGCTATGAAGTTGAGGTCGTCGTTCTGGACTGCGGTAACTGAATTGATATCAAAACCATAGATGTGCAGCAATTCGCGTAATGAACGATCCGCCCGGGCCGTCGGAATTGCTTCTTCCCGGGCAAAAGCTTCGCCAGCGATCCACGAGAACAGGCGCTCAACAGCAATTGTGTGCCAAGGTTGCCATGGTGCCGATTCAATATCGAGGAGCAGAAATGGTGTCCCACGATTCAAATCATTGCTGGAGATGGCGAGATTGATGCCAGTCGTGTACTTATTGAGAGATTCACGAGATTCGGCATCCATGGAATCCCACGCTTTGATGGCATCGTCGGCTATATCGAGTTGCTTCATCAGCCGATCAATTTCGACCGCGTTCTCCCCGAACCACTCAGCCAATTCTCCGAGAGCCGTCTTTCGCCAGAGAACCATCTGCCAGGATCGAGAGCGGACATGTCCATAGCCGAGCGCGATGAGCGCGTCATCGAACGATGACGCGCTCACACTGAGCGTACCCTGGGAAGACCATGAAATCAGAGCCGGCCGTTCGACTGCTTCAGTTTCAATTGACCGCGGTGCCTGGGGACCTGCTGAAAATGCAAGGTACATCACGATAAATCCGGTCAGGACGAAGCCTGACAGAATCAAGACCAGTATGAAACCAATGCGTTTGGCCATTCAATTCAGATGAATCATTTAAACGGGAAGATTCGGTTTACCCGCTGGGAGAGTTGGTTGATCAGTTGCCAGGATTCAGATAGGCCTCAAATTCAAGCCGGTTCCTCGCGTTCAGGCATCCACCGGCCGTCAACCCGCCTTTTCGGGCCACGGCGACACCCCATTTCATCAGGTCCAGCTGCTCGATGGAATGTGCATCCGGATTTATGGCTACCGGTATGTCCAATTCACAGGCCAGCTCAATCCATCTCCAGTCCAGGTCGAGGCGATACGGGTTGGCATTCAGTTCGATCGAAACACCATGAGACGCACAGGCTTGTAGAACCGCCTCGTGATTGAGGGGATACCCTTCTCTTTTCAGAATGAGTCGCCCGGTCGGATGGCCTAGAATGGTCGTGTACGGATTGGATACCGCCCGAATAACGCGTTCCGTGGCCTCCGCTTCGCTCATGTTGAAGCCGACATGGACGCTGGCCACAATGAAGTCGAATTCAGCCAGGACTTCGTCTTCGTAGTCGAGGCTCCCGTCTTTCAGGATGTCGCTTTCCACACCGAAAAAGACTCTGAACGGAGATCCACCATCACTCGCAAATTCCTCATTCATTTGTTGGATTTCGACCTTCTGCCTCATCAGAGTCTCTGCCGACATGCCGTTGGCAATTTTCAGAGACTGGCTGTGATCACAGATGCCGAAATACTCAAAACCGCGATCGCGACACGCGAGAGACATTTCTCTCAGTGTATGGGCCCCATCCGAATACGTCGAGTGATTGTGCAATACGCCACGAAGATCCGAGTCATCAATCAGGTCGAGGGCTGCCAGATCAGCAGCACGCTCGAAAGCGGCAGACAGGTCGCGCAATTCAGGAGCGACATAGGGCACGGATGCTGACTGAAACAGGGCCGCCTCGTCTGCGCTGCCCGTTGTGGATGGTACAGAAGCCGTCCAATCCTGAACGAAGGATTCGGGGCCCGTCTTATGCAAAACTGCTTCGGCATAATCGGCTGGCGTCGCACAGAATACCTCCAGACCCAGACCATCTTCGAGACGACCTTTCAGCAATAGTCCTCCTGACTCCTGATTCGCTTCGAACGTGACACCCGGCAGCTCCAACGGGGACGGATTCGCCATCGCAGCCACAAAAGAAATGGTCTCGACGATTTCCATTTTCCTGCGCATTTCTCCCGCCAGCGCGACCTGGGTGATCTGAGGGTGGTCGTTCAGCAGGGCCTCGAAATGAAAGGCGAGAGGATACGCTTCTGCGCACCTGCGTTTGCCCTGGTAAGAGCGCAATTGGGAAATGTTTTCGAGGATGCTGTTCTGGCTTTTTTCTGCAAATCCGTCCAGTTCCGCAATTCTTCCCGCGACGGCGGCTGCTTCCAGATCATCAAGCGATTGTATTCCGAGCGTTTGCCAGAGGACCCGGGCTTTCTTGGCTCCAAGGCCTTTGACAGAAAGCACGTCGAGCAGTCCCGGCGGAAGAGCTCCCAGAAGGCTGTCTCTTACTTCGAAAGAACCGTAAGCCAGGATCTCCCGAATCTGTGCTTCAAGCCCGCTCCCGATTCCTTTGATGGCGGTCAACTGACCCGATTCAAGCAGCTCAGTTACAGGCTCTTCGAGGCGTTCGATGGTGCGGGCAGCGTTGGAAAGAGCCCTCGCCCTGAACATATTTCCACCCGTGAGCTCGATGAGCGCGGCGGTTTCCTTGAGGGGCTTGGCCAGTGCTTTGTTCGTCATGAGGGCGCGTTAAAACTCAACCATTGGTGGTGCCGAATGTGCGGATTCAATCTACGCAATCCGCACTCTATCTCATTCCCAAAAACAGCGCAAGATATCATCCTGATCGAGGTGCAAAAAACGTGACCTGTTTCATTTGAGGGATCAATCACGTTTCGCCTTCCGTAAAGGCGGTCAAAACACACGATCCTGATCTGCATAATTTTCAGAATTGATGGTTTTCAAGCGTTTCTTGCATTGTCATAATGAGAGAGAGTACCCGGAGAGCGATATGCCTTTGAACCAACAGAATCAAAACAAACCTCAAAGAACCATGACTTCCTTTGTCACAAAGAAGAAGTCCTTCCTGCTTACGGTGACAATTCTGGGCTCCGTTCTATTGGGCGTCCAATTGGAAAGCCGGGTTCTGAACGTAGATCCGACCAAAGCGCTTAAAAAAATTGAGAACGTGTTCTATCTGATCAATGAGCGCTATGTGGATGAGGTTGACGCTTCTGCCGTTGCCCAGAGCGCGATCAAAGGGATGTTGACGGATCTCGATCCTCACAGCCTCTACTTTGATATCGAGCAACTGCAGGGCGAGAATGAACAGTTCGATGCAGCATTTGAGGGAATTGGTATCTCCTATGAATTGCTTCCCGGAATTGACGGAGCGGATACGCTCGCGGTTCTGAACGTTCTTCCCGGAGGACCAAGCGAGGAAGTGGGACTCCAGTCAGGAGACCGCATTTTGCTGGTTGATGGACGCAGCACGATAGGATATTCAACTGTCGATGTTCAGAAAAACCTGAAAGGACCCCGTGGTTCTGAAGTGACGATATCTGTACACCGACCAGGCGTTGCCCAGATGATCAATTTTGACATTGTCCGCGACAAGATTCCTATTTATACGCTCGATGCTGCATACATGATGGAGAACGGGACGGGGTACATCCGTCTCAACCGTTTCGCCCGAACGACTTACAACGAATTCATGTCCAGCCTGAGGCAGTTGAAGGCCCGCGGCATGGAAAGAGTGGTGCTTGACCTTCGCGGAAACAGAGGCGGATACATGGAAATGGCCGTCCGTATTTCGGATGAGTTTCTTACGGAGGGGCAGCTGATTGTCTCTCAAAAAGGGACCACAGAGGACAGTCATGATTCGTTCTATGCGACAAGTGGTGGCCTCTGGGAATCTGGTCCAGTGATGGTGCTCGTTGATGGAGGATCTGCGTCTGCCAGTGAAATCGTTGCCGGCGCTTTGCAGGATCATGATCGTGGTCTGGTTGTGGGCCAGCGCACCTTCGGAAAGGGTCTCGTCCAGAAGCAGTACACGTTGACAGACGGGAGCGCGCTTCGATTGACGGTAGCACGCTACTATACCCCTTTAGGTCGCTTGATCCAGACGGATTACGACGATGGTGACCGGATTGATTACTATGCCAGCAAGGCATCCCAGCGCCGGAAAGACGGTACCCAGACGGCCGAAGCCTTGCTCGCAGACGTTGCCGACTCGCTGAAATACGAGACTCCCTCCGGAAGGACCGTCATCGCTGGTGGCGGCATCATCCCGGACTTCATCGTTCCACCGGACAGCCTTTCGCCTATGATGCGGGCCGTCCTTGGTCCGAGTCTTGAGAATCTGTTCATCAGGACCTGGGTTGACCTGTATGGGGCGTCCATCAAGCAGACCTGGGGAGATACCCAGGATCGATTCGTGGCTTCGTATATGGTGAGCGACGAAATGGTCGAGGCATTCCTCTCGTATGCAGCGGAAAAGGGAGTGGTGATCGGCAATCGTCCGACAAGCGCTGAAGCGAGTGTGACCTTCACCGAGTCTGATCTGGACGCAGATCGCATCCAGCTCTACACGCTACTGAAGGGGCGTCTCGCTACACGGCTATATGATCGAAGTGCCTGGTATCCGGTCTGGAGAAAGGTGGATCATCTTTTGATTGAGTCACAGAAACTATGGGATCCGGCAGATGATCTGGCTTCGCACTATGCGTTGGCCAGATAGCATCGAAACGTCGTTGTCCTGATCGTTTGGGAGTGACAGCACAATTATTTCATAAAGGAGCCCCAGAGGAGCAACTTGACCATTCCTGTCGTGTCTAGCGTGGTGAATGGTGAGTCCGACCGGGGGGCCGTTATCAATTCGTATTCAAAGGAGTAATCCTTGCATTGACAAACGGCTGTTGATTGGCTTATTATTCGGCCTGCTTTTGCGGCCGTTCAAAACTTGTCGTCTGATGAGTGAGCGGCCGTTTGACTGATTGGGGTTTTGGTCTAACCATGACGGGCTCCCACCAGCATATCAAAACCATCAACAACAATTCTGTTCTGTAATAGGAGGGAAGACTTCCATGACGTTTATCAACCTGCTTATGATGTTGCCGCAGGAAGCGGCTGACGATGGAGGACTAGTCAACGTTCTCGTTCAGCGTTTCAACGAGGGTGGCGATTTCATGTGGCCGGTACTGATCTCGTTGATCATCGGTCTCGCCATCGCATTCGAGCGCATCATTACGCTCAACCGAGCCGATATCAACACGAGAAAGTTTATCGTCCAGGTTAAAGGTTCTCTTGAAGAAGGCGGCATCTCAGCTGCTGAAGAAGTTTGCGCCAACACTCGCGGCCCTGTCGCATCTGTGTTTCAGGCTGGTCTTCTTCGTCACGATGAAGGAATCGAAGCTGTTGAAAAGGCAGTTGTGTCTTACGGCTCGATTGAGATGAGCTTCCTCGAGAGAGGACTTGTCTGGCTGTCACTGTTCATCTCACTGGCTCCGATGTTTGGATTCCTCGGAACGGTTGTAGGGATGGTCGAAGCCTTCGATGCTATTGAATCAGCCGGTGATATCTCCCCGAGCCTCGTGGCCGGTGGTATCAAGGTTGCTCTTCTGACGACGGTGTTTGGTCTGATTACGGCCATCATTCTGCAGTTCTTCTACAATTACATCACGTCGAAAATCGACCGCATCGTGATTGACATGGAAGAAGCTTCGATCGAGCTCATTGACTCGCTCGTTCTGCTGAACGCCGGAAGCCCATCGGGCAACTAACACCGAATCAAGAATTTGAATTCTCCGGCCCGCTTGGGCCGGGTGGATTCCTTTAACACACAATAACATGGCCGCAACCGTACCCTACGCTGTCTGGGCCGTGATCATCGTCACGGGAGCCAGCTTGCTGGCGATCGCCCTATTTGGCGTTCGATCCCTGATCCAGGGTAAGATAAATCCGATGACGATTGTTCTGACCGCCATACCAATTGTCCTGATGGGCATTCTTGGATTGGTGATGGGAGACTGGTCACACGCAGCAATTCTGGCATCTCTGATCGCACTTGCTCTTACCTCTGGAGTATTACTGCTCTCAGGTATCAAAGGCTTGTTTGGTTGATCTGAACTGCGACGAAAATCCTGAGGGAAAATCATGGCACAGATGAAAAAGAAATCGAGGCGTGAAGCTGAGATACCCACATCTTCGATGGCGGATATCGCATTCCTTCTGCTCATTTTCTTTCTGGTAACCACCACAATTGACGTCGACACGGGTATCGGAATGGTTCTGCCTCCGAAGCTCGAAGAAGACATCGAGCCTCCTCCGATCAAGGAGCGCAACGTGCTCAAGATTCTTGTGAACGAGCAGGGCCTCGTGCTGGTCGAAGACCAGCCCTCGGCTGTTCAGCTCATTCGCGATGAAGTCCGCAAGCACGTTCTCAACAATGGCGCTGATCCCAGATACGCAGAAGAGACAGGCAAGGCTCTTGTGTCAATCAAGACCGCCCGACAGACTCCGTATAACGCCTATGTAGGCGTTCTGGATGAAGTCTGGATGGCGTACTTCGAGATGTGGGATTCCGAAGCCCGTGCGCGTGGCTTCGCTGATTATGCTGCGTATGTGGCTAATATTGATGCCACTGGTGAAGAAAATGCGATTCGCGACAAGATCAAGGCGGCGATATCCATCGCAGAGCCTGATGAGGCGTAGTCGGAAGAACTCGAATCGAAAACTGAGAATGACATATGTCAAGTCACTTTAAGAAGAAAACCAAGACGAAAGAAGATATCCCTACAGCTTCGCTGCCGGATATCATCTTCATGCTTCTGATTTTCTTTATGGTCAGTACTGTGCTTCGCGAAACGACGGTTCAAGTCCGAACGGTCCTTCCTCAGGCTGAAGCACTGACAAAGATCGATCAGAAACGACTGGTCACTTACGTATACATCGGCCCAAAGAAGCTCGCTGGTAACCGTATCGGTGAGACGGGTGTTCAGATCGACGATGCTCTTGTCGAAGACATGGGTAACGTACGCGACATCATGTATCGCAAGCTTCTCGAGCAGCCACGTTTGATCGTCTCTCTGAAGGTCGATGAGACCTCAGAAATGGGAATGGTACTCGATGTACAACAGGAACTGCGTGAAGCAGGTACGTTGCGTATCAACTACTCGTCCAAACGAGAGATACCCTCCTAGGTTGATCTCCACGATTGGGTCATGCAACGAGTCCGTTGCGTGAATCAATCCCGAAATCGAAAGGGCGCCGCGAATGCGGCGCCCTTTTTTTTGTGCCGTCCCGTATTTTTGTCGTCTACCCCGAATTGAACATCGATCAGCGCCAGTAACAGCACATGTCCTACAGAATTACACTTCTTCCAGGTGACGGAATCGGCCCGGAAGTAACCAATGCCACGGTCCAGATTCTGGAGTCCACCGGAATCGATTTTGAGTGGGTTCGTCACGAAGAGCTGGGCGCGAATGCGGTCGAAAAGTACGACACGCCGCTCCCTGAGCATGTAATTGACTCCATCAAGGGCACGAGAATCGCCCTTAAAGGCCCAGTCACGACGCCGGTCGGAAAGGGATTCAAGTCGGTCAATGTCTCGCTGCGCCAAAAGTTGGATCTTTACGCGAACGTTCGCCCGTGCAAAAGCCTTCCGGGCATCAAGACGCCATTTGAAGATGTGAACCTGATCATCTTCAGAGAGAACACCGAAGGACTGTATTCGGGTTTGGAGTCATACGACGAGCGCCACGATATCGCCGACTCGGTTGCCAGAATTTCAAAAGCAGGATCGAAGCGAATCATCAATTTCTGTTTTGAATACGCACGCACCCACGGACGAGATAAGGTCACCGTCGTTCACAAGGCCAACATTCTGAAACTTACTTCAGGGATGTTCTTGAAACTGGCGCAGGAACGCGCTCTGCAATATCCAGAGCTGACGTTCAACGATCGTATCATCGACAACATGTGTATGCAGCTGGTTGTGCGTCCCCAGGATTACAGCTGTATTGTCACCACCAACCTCTTCGGTGACATCTTGAGTGATCTTGCCGCCGGCCTTGTTGGTGGTCTCGGCGTTGTTGCCGGAGCAAACATTGGTGACGATTATGCGGTGTTCGAAGCCGTTCACGGCAGCGCTCCCGACATCGCGGGTCAGAACAAAGCCAACCCCACCGCGCTGCTTCGATCAGCTGAAATGATGCTTCGCCATCTGGGCGAGATGAAAGCAGCCGACGCCGTTCATGATTCTCTTGTGGACATCTATACCGAAGGCACGTATCTGACTGGAGATCTGGGCGGGACAACCGGAACCGATGTTTTTGCAGATCAACTCTCTGCCCGCGTGGCCGAGAGAATGCGATAGGTAAGCAACTATGATCCAACGAATTCAAACAGTCTATCTGACGCTGGCGGCGGTTCTTCTGTCGATGATTTTTGCTTTCGACAGTGTCTGGACGGGCATCACCGCGGCAGAATTCTCCTGGTTCGTCCCAGCGACGGCGGGCATTTTCGGTCTAGCGGCAGTGGGCAGCATCACCTCTATTTTCCTCTTCAAAGACCAGAAACGGCAGCGGAAAGTCGTTGTCGCTCTGCAGTTCGTAACTCTGGTTGGCCTGATTGTGCTGTTTACCGCGCATTACCTGGCAGGCAATATGCCCTCGGTGACATCCAACGCCTCCTTCGGTGAATGGGCGGTTCTTGGCAGCCCTGCCGTAGCGTATCTCATGTTTCTGATGGCTCGTCGTGGCATCGACAAGGATATCAAGCTGATCAAGTCGATGGACCGACTCAGGTAATGTCATCCTACGACTCTGAGCGCGGTGCTGGTGTATATCTCATTTTAATCGGTGGGCTGCTGGCTATTTCCATCAGCGCCATTCTCATCAGATACGCTGGCAGTGCACCAGGAGAGGCCGTCGCCGTATGGCGAACGATTTTTGCAGCTACCATGCTGCTGCCTTTCGCCTTGACGAAAGGTCGCGAGGAGATAATCGCTCTCACCGGTCGTGAGATCGTGCTGATCATCGTATCGGGGATGTTCCTCGGATTTCACTTCGTCACGTGGATCAGTTCGCTCTACTACACCAACGTCGCGAGTGCATCGACGCTTGTCTCTCTCAGCCCCATTTTTCTGGCTGTCCTCGGGTTTCTGGTCCTCAAGGAGCGCCCTCGCCGGATCGAAATCATCGCCATCATCGTGGCTACCCTCGGAACGGTGGCGTTAGGTTGGGCCGATCAGTCGTCGGGTGTAGATGCAGGATCGAACCCACTTCTGGGAAATGGTCTCGCCCTTTCAGCGGCAGCACTCGTGTCAGTGTACATCCTGATTGGCCGCTACGTCAGGCAGCGCCGGTCCTGGCTTGCCTACGTGGCGCCTCTGTACGTCGTCACCGCATTGACCACACTGGCCGTGGCGTTTTCCCGGGATATTCCACTCCTGGGATACGGATGGGAGATATACGTTCTCTGTCTGGGAATGGCCGTAGTGCCCCAGCTTCTGGGACATGGCGCACTGAACTACGCCGTGCGATTCTTTCCCGCCGCTACGATCGGCATCGCGAGCCTGTTCGAGCCTGTCGGCGCATCGTTGCTGGCCTTTGCCTTCTTCGGCGAAGTGCCCACGGTCATCGCCACAGTTGCCATATTCGTGATCCTGGTCTCCGTTGCACTGGCCCTGCGCCCGGAGAAGAACTGACCGCGGACTAATTGCACTTCCGCCCTGAGCCTCGTTTCTTGGTCGACCCAGCACCCGGAATACCATGGTCGGCAAGACCCTATCGCATTACAAGATCCTCGAAGAACTCGGCCGTGGAGGCATGGGGATCGTCTATCGCGCCGAAGATTCGAAGCTGCATCGAACAGTAGCGATCAAGGTCCTTCCGGCCGCGGCGCTGGCCAGTGAGGACGATCGAGCCCGTTTCTACCGGGAAGCCCGCGCCGCGGCCGCACTGACCCACCCCAACATCGCCGTCATCCACGAGATTGACGAAGCAGTGCCCGAAGGTGCGAAAGATGACGACCTGCGCCCCTTCATCGCGATGGAATTCATCGAAGGCGATACGCTCGAGGACCACATCAAGAAGGGTCCGATGAAGCTCGAAGAGGCCGTTCAACTGGCCTCGCAGGTCGCAGAAGGCCTCAAAGCCGCGCACGCAAAGAACATCGTTCATCGCGATATCAAGGCGGCAAACGTGATGCTTGATGGGGACGGGAGAGCAAAGATTCTGGATTTCGGCCTGGCGCTTACCTCGCAGTCCACTAAACTCACTCGCATGGGTTCGACGCTGGGCACGGTCGCCTATATGAGCCCCGAACAGGCTCGCGGAGAAGAAGTCGACCACCGAACCGATCTCTGGGCGCTCGGCGTGATGCTCTACGAATTGGTCTCCGGCCGGCATCCTTTTGGTGGAGACTACGAACAGGCCGTAGTCTATTCGATTATGAACGAGGACCCCGCACCGCTGACCGCGATCCGGACCGGAGTCCCGATGGGGCTCGAATGGATTGTGGGCAAGCTTCTCGCCAAACGCGCCGACCAGCGTTACCAGTCGGCCACCGATCTACTGGTGGATTTGGGGGCCGTGGATTTGACCACTGCAGGCATGTCCCGAACGACGGGCATGCATTCTTCCATTTCAGCGGCATCGGCAGTCAGAAAACAGTCATCGTTCTCAACTGAAAAGGTACGCATCGCCGCAGTCGCGCTCACAGCCGTGTTGGTGACGATTCTGGTCAT
>CAZEHJ010000002.1:0-50943 GCA_964512485.1 uncultured Rhodothermales bacterium
GGTGAAATCCTTAATCGAAGGAGGTATAGACAATGTCAGTTGAAGTACTCACCAGGTTTTTGGGATGGGCCCTCGTTTATAACATTGGCTTGCTTCTGATTTTCTTTTCAATGGCCACCCTCTTCAAGGCACCGATTGCGCGCTTGAATGCGAAAATGTTTGGTGTGAGTGAGAAGCAGGCTCGAAATATGATGTTTCGGCTGTTTTATCAGTATCGGATCATGTTCGCATTCTTCATCGTGATCCCGTGGCTCATTCTGGTTACGGTTTGGTAGTCGCTGGACAAGCCGGTATCGCTTGCTTTCTGGAAGTGATGCCTTCACGCTTTGTGACCCTCACAGGATTGACGCACTTAAAAGGAATATACTCATGCCAAAAGCTGGAAAAGGACTCGCAATGGGACTCGTGATCGGGGTTGCCATGGGAGCTGCACTGGACAACATCGGAGTCGGGATTGCGTTGGGAGTGGCTTTGGGCATCGCTTTCGACAGCCAAGCGAACAAGAAGGAAGAAGAAGAGGAAGAATGACCCCTATTCAGGGTGGTCGTATCACAAGCGGGAGAGTGCGGATTGCGGAATGCGAAGCACACATGAGACCGTGAGCGCTTTTTTGATTCAAATCAAGCTGCTTTTCTGCACTATCCGAGTCGAATGTCGATGACCAAGTCCCATTTCATGGATCTGTACCTGCACCAAGAATGGGCTGACGCCCGGATCTGGAAGGCTGTGCTCGCTTCAGAGAAAGGCCGTTCCGACGAATATGTTCTAAATACACTGATGCATATTCACGAAACGCAGCAGTCCTTTCTTAATGTCTGGTTGGACCGCCCGTTCGAAAGATGGAAGCGCGAGGAAATTGGATCGGTTGACGACGTTTGTGAATGGGCCAGACAGTTTTACTCCAGCCAAACGGCATTTCTTGAATCGATAAGTGATGCGGAATTGAGTCGTATCACGGTTGTCCCGTGGGCCAAATATTTCGCCAGGTCTCTGGGGCATGATCCGGGCGAGACTACGCTGGCCGAAACACTTCACCAAGTTGTCTCGCACAGCATGCATCACCGTGGCCAGGTGGCCCGTCGTTTAAGAGTACTAGAAGGATCTCCACCATTGACCGACTACATCGTCTGGTTGTGGTCCGGCAGACCATTGCCTGAATGGACCTGATAGATTTATCACACTTGTACTCAGTAAGATTATGAGAACCAAAGCACCCTGGACTATCGCTCTGATAACATGCCTTGTCGTTTCAGGATGTATGGCAGAGACGGACTCTCCTGAAAATGAAGAACGGGAATGGACACTGGATCGTCGGTCCTGGAATCAAGGTGCGTTTGGAGCCATGTCTGAAATGGTCGACTACGGAGTAAAGAGACTGGCATTGAGTGCGGCCCTTCCGCCAGACGAAATGGATGAAGTTGTGGAGGACGCTCTCGAAATCGCTGCCAGGCACAACGTCGACGTCTTTCGGGAGACCGAGTTTCTGGTGACGGATCTGTTCTCATCTGAGCTCACGGACGGGAAACACGTTCTGTTCATATGCCACGAATGGACATATCAGGAGTACCTGGAGCTCAAAGCTGACAAGCAGGAGCTGGTGGAAGCCGGAACGTATGTGGGTGATGAGCGAACAGAAATCGCCCGTCGTTTCGGAAAATTATTGAGCTATCCGGACTCGACTATAACGCGGCTGTTGGCAGACTAAGAGGAGGACGCGCGGATCAGGATGGATTGAGCGCATCCAGCATTATAGCTGCCATAGTTCGTGCGCCGACGAATATGGCTTCATCATCCGCCACATAGCCAGGACTGTGTGGCATCCCGACCCAACCCTTCGCTTCGTTTGAAACACCAAGGAAAAACATGGTGCCAGGTGTGACATCTTGAAACGAGCCGAAATCTTCGCTGAAAGCAGGTACGAACCGCGTTATGGGGATCACGTTATCCTCTCCGAGCACGCCCTTGGCGACTTCTACTGCTCGCGTCGTCACTTCCAGATCATTTGTGACCCCATAAATCCACCGATCATACTGAAGAGACACACGAGTTTCCCCGTTTTCCATCGGATTCAGGCTGTCATTCAGAGATTGCACCAGCCGCTCCCGCACATCGGCGTCTGCAAGCATAACGGTTGACTGTATTCGGCGAGTTGAATTATTGACTCGTGCGGTCCGCTGCATCTGGATGTAAATGGACTCGCGAGGTACACTGTTGAACGATTCCTCGGGGGACACCGTGCTGTGCGACATGATCGATTCTCGCACATCTGCCGCCACCTCATCAATATTCCCGGATCCGCTTATCGTTACCGTGAGGCGGTCTCGAGAGCCCATCAATCCACCTGGTGTTGTCGCAACTTGCCCGGTTTGATACGGCGTGGTGTGGTAGGCGAAGATTGCGTCGGGTTCGAGTGTGCCAAAGACGTCATCTTCGAGCATGGCAATGGCCCCGGTTGCAGATTCCTCCGCAGGCTGAAACAGGAGCATGATCGTTCCGCCATATTTTGATCGAATCGATGTAAATCCTTCTGCGAGGGTTAATCCGATCGTTGTGTGGACATCATGGCCGCATATATGGCGGATGCCGGGTGTTTGTGATCTGTATGACACAGGATCTGGATCCTGCGATCGGACGGCGTCCATGTCAGCTCGAAATGCAATCGTCCGCTCGCCTGGAAGCATCCCTTTCAGAGTTGCAACGACTCCGTAGCCACCGACCCTCTCGCGAACAGACCATCCGAGTAGCTCCAATCTTTGGGTGATGAGGGCGGAGGTTCGTTTCTCCTGACCGGATATCTCCGGGTTTTGATGGATGTCGTGCCGAACTGCAATCAGTTCGGTCTTCGTATTCTCGGTCGCGTCAGAAAAAGCCTCCAAGGCAGACACATTTTGGCCCCGGACACTGAAAGCTGATACGCTGGCAAGCACTGCGACGAAAATAGTGGCTGCGACTGAGGTCAACGGTGAAGCGGTCGAACCAGGTGGCTTAAAGGTCATATCTGTCTGGGACTGGTGACGGTGGTTGAAAGGTACGGTCGATTCGAAGCGGCAGTTACGCATTGACCGCGTCAGAATGAGGGACAAATCAGTGCCCATCAGGTGTAATCTGGCGCTCTGTATCGAGGTACGACTTCGGATTTCTGGCTCTACCCTTCGGAAACAGCTACATTGAGCGTGAAGGTCGACTAATCTGCCTCACATCATCAGAAACTAAGTCTATTCGCGCCCGTGTCTCGTTGGAAACCAGCTTTTTTGGCAATCGGACTGCTCGTAATTCCAGTATTTGAGATTACCAGATGGATACGTGTGGCAACGGAAGTGCAAGGAGGACAGGCGGCTCGCGTCGCTGCTTACATGGCGCCCCTGCCTGCCGCTCTACAGGATACTACTCTTCACACGTTCATTCTGCTTGGTTTATCTCTTGCTGCCGTTGCCGTCAGCTTCCGGGGTCTTGATCTGGAGGGCGCAGCGCGCAGCGTCAGTCTTACTCTCCTGACTTTTTCATCCCTGCTTTCAGGCTGGCTTCTTTTTACGATGATGTAGACGCGAGCTTCAGTGGTTCTCGATTTCGCGAATGAAAACGTTGCGCCAGCGGATTTCACCACCGTGTGTCTGAAGTTGGATGGGCCCCTTTTCGAAGATGGGGATTTCGCGATCGAAGTAGTTTTCCATGACGGCGTCGTCGACGATCATTGCATCATTCATGAAGACGGTGACCTTGTTGCCGACCATCAGGATGCGGAAGCTGTTCCACTCCCCAAATGGTCTGTCCATCAATTTCGAGGGATCCTTTCCCGGGGATCCTTCGCTGTTGTTCCAAAGTCCGCCTGATCCTTTGTCGGCTCCGATCTCCCATTTTCCACCCTCTTGTGTCGTGTCCCAGATCTGCACCTGGGGGACGCCGCGAAGATAAATTCCGCTGTCGGCCATGGGAACGGTTTTGTATTCGACCAACAATTCGAAATCGCCGTAGTCTCGGTCGGTAGTCAGAAAAAGTCCACTTCCATCGTTGATGAGTTCACCATCCTCGACACTCCAGTGTTGTCGCACGTCTACACGGGTTGCTTCCTTGTGGGCTTCCAGGTCATCTGCTGACATAGCCCACAGATTTCGTGGATCTTCAGTGCCGTGACCGAACCAGCCCTTGAGATTTTGGCCGTTGAACAACGCGGTGAATCCTTCGGGCGGGATGTTCTGGGCGGTAACAGAGGTGGGGCCCAACGCGATCGCTGCGAAAACCATGAGGGCGGAAAGGAGGGAAATGGTGCGGTGCATGAAGGGTTGAAAGTTTTGGATCGGGTGAGTGTGACTTAGTCCCGGGTGGAATAATTCAGTTCGAACGTGGACAGGATCAAGTAGTGATCTGATGGGAATCCGGTTGGCCATTCTGACACGAGTCGCGTCGAGGTATTGTTCAGTCCTGAACCCCTGTAATACATCTGGTCAATTCTGCTTCCGCTTCGGTGGGTGAATCCGGGATTCAAATCAACATCCGGATGCAGGCTTCGGAATCCATCGGTGAATCCGGCAGCGAGCAGAGTCCGGGCCGCAAGGCTCTCTCCACCGTCTGATTCGGGAACGGCGTTGAAGTCACCCGCGAAAAGGACCGGAATTGAGTCTGAATCGCCAAATCTGCCTTTGTGGAATTCGAATACACCTGGGAATTGGGCCATGCCATACCAGTTGGACATCGCGTACAGATCCTGGGTCTCGCTGATGGCGACCTTGGCCGCTACATTCATAAATGCAGCGTCTTGGGGCACATGCAGCTCTTTGATCGGGAAGCGGCTGAGCACTGAAATGTTCGCCCCTTGATTGAGATAATCCCAATCAACTGTCGTTGCGAAGTAGTATCCCAATTCAGCCGCGATGAAATCGCCGGAGGAATAGGTCTCCTGCATCATGATGATGTCCGCTTCGTTCCTCCTGATGATCTCGGCGATAGCTATCCTGGAGTCCCAACCATGATCGGGAGTTCTGAAGTGCTTTCCTCCATGGAAAATATTCCACGCTCCAGCATTGATAGAGGACCGGCTCTCGGCCAAATCTGGAATGGTCGAGGGGAAATACGCCGAATAGGAATCCAGAACCTCTTCGGGCGATAGGACATCATCCCAAATGCCAAGATTGTCTATGTCGAAGTTTGGGGAATGAAGCTGCTCAGCGTCAGCGACTTCTTCAACGGCATCATGGCGAATGATCACTTTGCCGTCCTCCAGAGAATAGATTTTCGTCAGGAGTGCGACTTCCATGAAAGTCCTGGCTTGATGCACGGTGTAGGGACTCCGCATCAATTGGGACTCGATTTCTTCGATAGGGCTGAAATCGAGCGAATCCAACCTGGATACAAAATCAGAGCGGCCCGACTCCAACAGAGAAGCAGCTTGGTCCACCTTTTTGTTGAATAGATTTTCTGGATCAACGATCAAATCGATGAATTCATCTGACGCGAGTTCTTCAAGCCCAAAGGCGTTGAATTTGTCGACCATCTCTTGCAGAAGGGTCGCCCCTGCGTGTATTTGAGATCGTACCGTGTCGATTTGATTTGTCTTTGAACCACTCCACCCAATGACCAGCGGCTCCGAATTATTGAAATCGAAGCCGGACGAATCATTTACGTGATAGGTCACCCTGTTGGCGCCGTCATAAAAGAGCCGAATTTCAGATTTTCCGCTGTCGTATGTCATCGTGAGCTGATGCCAACGACCGTCGTTGAGCGGCATGTGTTTTCCATTGTCGCGCTCGTAGGTGATTCGGCGATCGCCTGAACCCATGCTCCACGCCCAGGTCCCATGCGACGAAAAGAAGGACCATCCAGCATTTTTTTGCGACGAGAGGCTGTTGTCCGGGACGCTCTTCTTGGACATGACCATGAATCGTTCGTCGGAGTCTGCGACCGAACGAAGCCAGAATTGGACAGAAAAATCCAGTGCCGTGCCGAACGGCAGAAAGTAGGCGTCGATTGATAGGTGCGATTCTGAACCGCCTGATCCCACGCGCAGCGCCAGATCATCCAGTCCCTTCACAAATTCAAACACTCCGTCGCGCGAGTCGTCATGTACGGTCCCTTCGAAGGAGTATGCGATCATCGGGTCTGAAACGGTCTGGGCGGTAGTCTCCACCGCTGAAACGCTGATTCCGAAGAAGAGAAGCCAGGATAGAATGTGCGTCGAACGGGAGATGAGGTGGGTTGTCATGGAATTTGCGTGTTTGACCAGAAACCAACTTGGATCTTCTCATGGATCAGGAGTCTACACCAGGCGGGCATCGGATTCCACATTCGCAGGTGCAATCAGGCTCCAAGGATTTACGCCGTTCAGTGCCGGACAAATGGACGGGCGATCAACGAGACTGGTTGAGATGAATCGAATCGATTACTTTCTGGTAACAGAATGGATGTTCGCCTCAACTCCACCAGCGGATGTTCAATCTTCACGTCTATCCGGTTTGCCGACATGAAAACTACATTGGCTGCTGCCCTCATCGTTCTTCTGGCGGGATGCTCCTCCTCATTTTTTTCCAGGCAAGAAATCGACTGCCCCGAGGCAGACAAGATTCAATTGCAGATCGATGCCATCAGTGATTCAGAAAACATCACGACGGAAACTGATCTAAAAAACATTGTCGGAAACTCAGGCCGCCTTGCATCGCTCCGAGAGGAGTTGGAACTGGCGAAAAAGGAGTGCTGGAAAACACATGGGATTGAGGAGGATGAGGTGGAGACGGACGAGAATCAGTCGGATGAAGGATGAGGCATCCGGGAGGTTGTCTCGTTTCAACCGATTGAATGGAAGCAAAATCACCATCGATCTTTTCGTATGCAGAGTCTACTTCCAAGCCTAGTCGTCCTCGGAACTGCCGCGTGTGTTTCTATCTGGCTGACAATCAGCCGGGATTATAGACAGGTGGACTCCGCCACCGGTGGTGAGACTATGACCTGGTTCGCTATTGCCACCGGCACGCAGATCATTCATTTTCTGGAAGAATACCTTACGGGCTTTCCCCGTTCGCTTGCAGAGGTATTTGGGTTGGATCCAATGTCAGATATGTTTTTTCTGGTGTTCAACTTGAGTTGGATGGCGGTGTGGGTCTGGTCGGTGTTCAATCTGGAAAAAAGCAGTTTTGCCGTCTTTTCGGCGTGGTTTCTTTCAATTGCGGGCTTAGCGAACGCGTTTTTACATCCTATGTTGGCTTTGGCCTCGTTCTCCTACTTTCCGGGAGTTATTACTTCTTCGTTCGTCGGCGGGGCTTGTTTTATGTTGGGTCGAAAACTGAACGAGATCGGAAATGAAAGCGGCAGAAGAGAAGCATGGCGGAATGCGGTCGAGTCCAGACGAGATGAATAAACTGAAGAAGCACGCTCGACGATCGGGACTGTTGGTTCTGGCAGGTGTCATACTCGTGGTCGTAGTTGGGTACGTAGAAGATGATCCGATCATTGCTCCGTTCATCATGATCGTGGTTGGACTTGGGTGGTTTATCAGAACAAAGGTGCGGATGCGGTCATTGGAACCCGCTCCCAGGTAGTAGGCTGACATTGAAAGAATGAGGGCGAACAACCACATCAGCCAACCGTAAGGCAGTTCGCTCGTCGTCAATCGCGAAGACGGGTCGTCATCCACTTGATCGGAAATCTGAGGTTAGAGCATGTCTCAGCCGTCGAAACCAGCATCGCTGAGCAACCGGGTCCTCGCTTTTGGCTATGACTATCTGCTCATATCTGCGTACCTGATTGCGCTTGGGTTGGTCACTATTGTGGTCATGAAAAATGTGGATGCAGAGGTATGGGATTCGTTTTTCAGCAGCCCGCTTCGGTCGGACCTCGTCGCATTTCTGGTCAGCGTGTTGCCCGTCGCCCTTTATTTCGCTCGGATGGAGAGTTCAGAAAAGCAGGCGTCATGGGGTAAAACACGGCGGCAGTTGAAAGTCATGAACGCGAATGGAGAGCGCCTCTCATTTGGGACAGCGCTGATTCGGTCATTTCTGAAACTATTGCCCTGGCAGATAGCTCACACATGCCTGTTCAATATTCCTGACTGGCCGATGAATCCGGGTACACCACCAACATGGGTAATGGTTGGACTATCCCTGGTTTGGATTATTGTCCTGGGATATGCATTGTCAATTGCCGCGCGGCGTAGCCGGCAATCGATCTACGATCAAATTCTCAGGATTCAGGTAGTTGAAACGGCCTGATTGACAATCCAATCGACGATACAACGGTGTCTGTGTTGATCAAGAACATGGCCTCCCGGTTTCCTGACGTGGGTTATTTCAGTTTCTGATACACCCTCAACAACCCGGTCGGCATCTTTGGAATACGGGTCTTCTTTTCCAGAAACGATTAGTGTGGGTCTTGGTCCGATGGATTCCAACAGGTCTTTCGTCTCGATCTGTTCTACGATTCCGGGCACGACCTCAAACATGTTGATTCCGGTCCCTTCTCGCATACGTTTCTCGAAGCTACAGACGGCCCCACTGATGGCGGCGAAGTCGCATCGTGAATCAACCGCTGCCAGATACATGGCCAACAAACCCCCGTATGAATGTCCAGCCACTCCCAAGCGGCCATAGCTGTCATTGGTTATCTCTGTCAGGACGGAAAGTGCTCGCTGGGCATCATCCAGGCACTTCCGCATCAGGAAGTCACCGTTTACCAGGCGGTAGGTTAACGCGTTGTAGTGTTGGAGCCAGTCATTTTCATGTGGGATGACGCCATCTGTCTGGGCTCGCCTGTCCTCGAAAGTGATGGCATCGGGGGCAAGCACTGCGATTCCCCTTTTTGCCAGGGCGGGTCCGAAAGCCTGGTATGGATCACCAGCATCGCCAGCCACTTCGCTCTTGCCCAGATGGAATTCTCCGTTGTGTTGATGAAATACGACGACTCCTCCTCTGACCTGAACGTGATTTGGGGTCAGCAAAATGGCCGGAATTGCATCCCTTTCGAGCCCTGCATAGCTGATGCGGGTCGTCGAATAATCGCCCTGAGAGACTGGTTCATCGGCTTGATGATCGACATGAGATGGCTGTGCCAATCCCAGATATGAGCGCAGAGTTATCATTTTCGATGATAAACTGCTTTTTGAACTAATACAAAGAGGGTAGTGGACGAAGGAACGAATCTTGGCGTAGTCGATCGGGACTGGCCGGCGGCGTGGTAATGGGGGAAATCGCGGGAAGTGATACTCCTTAATTCAATTGACAGATCGATAACCACGAACGATTTCTTTGCGTCGGGAATGAGTTTCTATAAGCTACATATCAGGAAAGGCTCACAACTTGCTCATGCTCCCGAACGATGACGAGTTGTAGGTTTCGGCCATCAATCATACCGAGAGGAAAAAATGTCAGAAAGCCAGAATACAGCCAGCATGCCTCGAACGAATCGCCTGAGAATAATTGGATGGAGCTCTGTAATTTTCCTTTTGCTGGTGCCGCTAATCGCCATGCAGCTCACCGATGAAGTCAACTGGGATGCCGCGGATTTCATCATCTTTGGCGTAATTCTGACCATTTCTGGTTTGGTTTTGGAATTGGCTGCGCGCAAAACCGGTAACAACACATTCAAGTTCGCGGTCGGGATGGGCGTTTTGGCCGCTTTTCTACTGTTCTGGATAAACGGAGCGGTAGGCATCATCGGGAACGAGGAAAACCCGGCGAACATTCCGTTTTATGGCGTGATATTCGTTGCTTTCATCGGCGCGTTTATTGCCCGGTTCGAAGCATCGCGCATGGAAAAAGCCATGTATGCGGCGGCAGGCGCACAGCTACTGGTGTTTCTCGTTCTGTGGATTGGCGGATGGGGCTTCACCGGTCCGATAACCATTTTCTTTACGGCATTGTGGTTTGGATCGGCGCGGTTGTTCAAGCAGGCTGCAAGTGAGTTGGCACAACCTGAGGGCTGAAAGGAGTCGACGAGGATCGGCTCGAAGGAACCGCTGACCCGGCAAATCTTTCACTAGCGGAATGTTTTGTCTGAGATCCAGTCGTTCTTCTGCCCGGTTGTCGGAATGTGCGTTGCTTCAATTGATAATTTGCTGAACTGAAGATGTGTGGAATCATTGGCTATTCGGCAACCAATCCTTCCTCCTTCCAGAAGAAGCGCGAGCGCTTTTCAGGTGCGATCGACGATCTTAAACATCGAGGACCCGACAATTCCGGACTCTGGGAATCGGATCAGAAAATTGTCCTCGGTCACACTCGACTTTCAATTATCGATTTGAGTGCTGACGGAAATCAACCATTTCACCATGAGAAACTCAGCATTTCGTGGAATGGGGAGATTTTCAACTATATCGAGGTCAGAGAGCAGCTGAAGAAGGAGGGCATTGCTTTCCGAACCCAGACGGACACCGAGGTGATGGCGGCTGCGTACTGGAAGTGGGGCTCGGCTGCTTTCGAGCGTCTGAACGGGATGTGGGCCATTGCGATCTACGACCACAGAGTTGACACGCTCACGTTGTCTCGGGATCGATTTGGCGAAAAGCCTCTTTTTTATCGCCATTCAAATGACGGTTTCGCGTTTGGTTCAGAGATGGGCTCTCTGCTTCATTTGACTGACCTGCATGCGATCCCTGATCAGGAATCACTGGGAAAATTCTACGCAACCGGAGCTTCCGGTCAGCTCTCGAACTCGTTCATCGAGGGAATATCCAAACTTCCTCCCGCGTCCAATTTGACCTATGACTGCGTTGCAAATACGTTCTCGGTCGCCAGGTATTATGACATAGGTGACGTCCCCAACGGTCGACGGGACAACCCGAATTCCGGTGGAAGTGAAAAGAGCGAGGCGGAGAAAAAAACGCTGAACCTCCTCGAAAAGGCCGTCAGGATCAGGCTGCGAAGTGATGTCCCGGTTGGAATTTCTCTGTCCGGGGGAATTGACTCATCGGCGGTAGCGTGTCTAGCAAAGCGATGTGCTGAGAGCGATGTTCACACCTTTTCTGCCTATTACGACGATGACGTTCTCGATTCATTCGAGTTTGAGACCGCGAAACGTCTGTCCGAAGATCTGGGACTCATATTTCATCGGATTGACCTGAATCTCGACACGTTTCTTTCTGACTGGCGTTCTTGCATTCGGCGTCTCGGAGCTCCTCATGCGTCTCCGGCGATGATTACTTCGATGCAGATCATGCGAGCTGCCAGCAGACACGTAACCGTAATTCTGGAGGGTCAGGGGGCGGATGAGATTTTCGGCGGATACAAGACACTGATTGTTGCTCCCGCCGCGTTGGGTGCCCTGAAGAGAGGGAAACTTGGCGGGGCGTTTAAGGAACTGAATCACCTCGTTGATCTGGGGAAAATTGACGGGGGTGCAGCTGGAATTGACGTGGCCCGTTCCATTCTTTTTTTCGTTCGATATCTGTTTCCAGGTGCCACACATCTGTATCGAAGAGTAGCTGGGCACGATTCGGTGTTCAATTCTCAAATCCGTCGAGCGTCCAGATCTGAGCATGGAGAATGGGGAACAGGCAGGTGGAGTGCCGACCCTATCAACGCCTCACTCCGCAGCCAAATAGACAACACGTTGCCCAACCTTCTTGCCTACGGAGATGCTGTGTCGATGCACGCGTCCATAGAAAACAGAAATCCATTTCTTGATCACGATCTGGTGAATCACGCCTTCTCGCTTCCTGGAACTGTCAAGTACAAGTCTGGAATCACCAAATCACACCTTCGAAGTGCCCTGAGAGGTATCGTCCCGGATGAAATTCTGGATCGTCGAGCTAAAATCGGCTTTGTGTCACCTTTGGCGAGGATTTTCAGGACGAAACATGACGACACGCTGGGGAAGGTGTTTGCCGGCAGGAGTGGGCTCAGCGATGGGATATACGACATGGATCAGGTGAACCGACTGATCCAGCAACATCTCTCAGGTAAAAAGGATCATTCCCACCTTCTTTTCAAGATCGCATCCATCGAACTCTTTCTGCAGTCGATCGAGAGCAGGAACTGAGCTTGAGTGTTCGCCGGGACGCTTTATCCCGACCTCGGAAGGCTGATGCGCTGAGCCAGGAGAATGGTGCCAACGATACAGGAACCAAAGACGAATCCTTCGATCCCCCCCAGGAATACCTGCGTCATCATTCCAAAGTGCACCTCGCCAAAAAAGCCCGCCAGTGTGTCGAGTTGAAGCATGGAGCCCTCAAAAGAGCGAGCGATCAACTCGAGACTGCCACCCATAAGGCGGCCACCAGCCAATGGGATGAGTGCACCGGTCATACTACAGGATATGCCTCCGGCAATTACGGGCCACCACGGTGAAACCGGCGTTGAGGCATCAACAGGCTGTTTTTGAAGCCCGAGGCGAGCGCCGATGGTCATAGCTGCGCCCAGAGCGGCTCCTTCGAGTCCGCCGGTGATACCGGCCGGGGCTTGGCCAAAAAACAGTGTGAAAGCATCTACTCCCAGGAGTTTGGCAAGGCCTCCAAAAAGCAGGCCGCCGAGTGCGGCACCGAGAATGCTCCAATGAGGTGGACGACGCCGGATCAGACTTTCAACTGCCATTCCAGCGCTGATGCCGAAACCTCCGATAAGACCGACTACGACGTTGAGACTGAGGGCGACCATGAGAATGGAAGCCGTTCCCAATCCCGGGCCCGCGGGCGTGGAGCTCAGAGCGGAGCCATAGAGGATCCCCCCGAAAATTCCTGCAAGACCTCCTCCAAGTGTTCCTGCAATCCCCCAACGTGCGGCAAGCCACAGTGAGCTTTGAAACGGCGACACCGGAGATTCGGTTTGAATATCCACTCTGGAAGGAAGCGGAGCTGAAGAAACGGCTGCCGAATCAGAACCAAAAACCTGCTCGACCGAAGCGATGAACCGATATCCGTGTCGAGGCACCGTCTGGATAAAACGTGGATTGGTGGCGTCGTCGCCGAGTTGTTTGCGGATATCCTTGATGCACTGTGTCAGGGCACTGTCACTTACGACGACATCATCCCAAACCTCATCGAAAAAACGATCTTTCCCGACGAGTTGTCCGTGCTCCTGAACCAAAAGCGTGAGAGTGTCAAAATATCGTGTGTTCAGGCTGATCCGGACGCCATCTTTCCAGAGTTGTCTGTCGGCCGAGTCCAGTAAGAACTCGCCAAAGCGATAGCTCGGGCCTGATTCAGACATGCTCACAGAGATATTAGATTTAGCTCACGCCGCCGCGGCGACCGGTGCAGATATTACGTTTCGAATTTCCGACACACAAGGTTGCACGCGACCAGGCACTGGTCCGATCTGGTATCGAGTCAACCAAATACGTTTCATAGCCCATGTTTTTAGACTTTCTGCCGCTTCTGGTCTTCGCTTCTGTGCTCGCTTCAATCTACCTGTATTTGAAGGCGAAAAAACCGAACGGTACGGCGTACAGATCCGCTATTGGTCTGGGAGTGCTTGCCGCTCTCTTGCTGTTCTGGGTCAACGGTGCGGTGGGAATTATTGGATCCGAGAATAACGATGCCAACATGATGTATGCCGGAGTTATCGCCATCGCATTCGTGGGCGGAATAATTGCTCGTTTCGAGCCAAACGGGATGAAGTGGGTGATGCTGACAGCCGCTATGGCTCAAGTCTTGGTGGCAGTGATTGCGCTCGTTGCTCAATGGGGCGTATCGGGGCCGATCTGGCCGAATGACGTTATTGGAGCAACGATAATCTTTGCTGCCCTGTGGCTGGGCTCAGCCTGGCTGTTTCGCAGGGCTGCTCAGACAGAGAATCTCGGGAGTGCTATCAATCGAGTCTGATACCGGTCTGAACGCTGGGCCGGAACGGTGGTGACTTACTTTGCATAGGGGAGTGGCTCGTCGCGCATCAGGAACGAAAACATCTTCTGTCCCGGGATTCTGTACTCCGCCATTCCATCACCTAAATCCGCCTTGATAGCTCCTCCGGAAAGCATGAGTTCGAAACCAGCCTTCACCTTTGGCAGGATAGAAGGATTCACCCAGGTTGTGTTGTGAGCCGGAAGCAGGGCCCTCACATGGGTCGCCTCTTCAATCAACCGGTCCAGACTTGCCGCGTACGCCTCCAGGTCAGTTTCCGGAACAAATAACCATATTGGCCCTGAATAATAGCTGTCGCCCGTCCACATCAATCCGTTCTCTCTGTCGATCAGCGCCACTGCGTCGGGCGTATGCCCCGGTATCAACAACACCTCGAGGCGTCGATCGCCGAGATCGATGATGGCACCGTCTTCTATGAAATTGGTTACGGTAAATGACCGCCCAATATGCGTGTCCTGTGTTATGCCGTTCGGAAGATCGCGACACAGCGCTTGAGCTGACGCTTCGATTCCAATGTCGCGGTTTGGCACTCCCTGTTGACTGTCTCTGGTATAGGACGTGTCCATCCCATGGATGACATCAAACGAATAGTTTCCGCCCACATGATCGTAGTGGGTGTGGGAGTTCAAGACTTCGATTGGTTTGTCCGTCAAAGAGCGAACGAGCGATTGGATATCGCCAAGACCGTTTCCGGTATCAAATAGCAAGGATTTTTCACTTCCCAGAATCAGGTATGACACGACCTCCTGCCACTGAAACGGCTCATAGATGGCGATCATACCTTCGGTGACCTCAAAGACTTCGAACCAATCTTGTGTGAACTCTGAAGAGAGGTCCATCTGTTTCAATGCGGACCATTCGGGCCTCGGGAGCTTTGAGCAAAAATCCGCAAGCGAAGCCTCGGGAACGTCAACCTGAGCATTGGCCTCTGGTACGGCTGTGCTGCAAATCAGTAGAGACAGCGATAGGAGAAGCAGCTTTTTTCGGATATCCATAGGGAAAGAATAGCGATATTCTGGTTCTTGATCCATCGTCACGGTGCACATCGTCCGAACAAAAAACATGATTATCAGAACGGTACCTGTGGGTTTTCTATTTGTCGCGGCGAGTCTGATGACTGTCCTGGCAGGTTGTCAGAATCTGGAGGAGGATCATGAGGCGAGCGCAGATTTTGTTCACGGCGAACTCATATCGTTTACCGGTGTGGACGGAAGTCCGAATGGAGCATGGTGCTGGTTCCAGGATGAAAGAGCAATCGTGGATACGGATCATCCCGCTGGGCCGATTCTCATGTTTACCTCGATTTCGGCATCCGTGGAGGATTCGACGGAGCAGGGTGATCTTGATTTTCACTGGTACGGACTCGAAAGCAGAGAAGGGGGTGTAACGGAGTTTTACGACCGATTGGGACAGGATGACCACAATGTAGCAGCGCTTTATCAGGATGATGATGGTCGGGTGACGGCCCTGTTTTCACGTCACGGAAGTGACCGATTAACGCATATCATGCGTTCGGATCCACACGATCCGAGTGAGTGGGGCGATATGCAGGTGTTCGAGGATGAGGCCGGCGTTACGTATCACAACCTTTTGACGGCGGGACAGGGGCCCGATCGCAAACTGTACGATTTTTCCCGCACACGGGGCTGGAATCCCAACTTTCTCGTGAAGGAGTCGCCCGACTCGGACTGGACATATGGCGGTCGCTTGCTCAAGAGCGAAGGCCGGCCGTACATGAAGTATCACAACAGCCGGGACGGCAGCAAAATCCACGTCGTCGCGACCGACCAGCACCCGAGAGACTTCGACAATTCAATATATCACGGGGTAATGGACGGCCGAGGTCTTTTCGATTCTTTCGGCAACGCGCTCGATAATGACTTGAGCGATGATGATGCCGTTGTGCCGTCCGCTATGACGCTTGTGTTTGGAGGAGATCCGGACAACGTCGCATGGATGGCAGATGTCGGTGTGGATGATTACGATAAACCGGTGATCGCATTTTCAGTTCAGAAGGACGGTCGAGATCTGCCACCGAACAATGGAGGATTGGATCACAGATATCACCTGGCGAGGCTGACAGACAGAGGTTGGATGCAGAACGAAATCGCGTTTGCTGGCGAGCGTCTTTATCCGTTCGAGGATGACTATACGGGGCTTGTCGCGATTGATCCTGAAGATGTCAACAGGTTAGTCATCTCAACCAATGCGCATCCGGTGACGGGCGATGCTCTCGTGAGCAACGCGGACCAGAAACGGCACTATGAGCTATATGAAGGGGTATCCACCGACAATGGCGCGAGCTTTGAATGGACGGCGCTGACACTGAATTCGACGATGGACAACATCCGGCCCATCATTCCGGCCTGGGACGGCGAGCAAAGAGTGGTGCTGTGGCTGAGAGGCACCTACACCTCGTACACCGATTTCGATACGCAAGTAGTCGGCGTTATTCAGGATCGATAGCTGCGCGTTTGGGCTGGACAACTGGGCGGTCACGCTCGATGGTTGCGTGCTCAGGCGATTATTTTCTTGAACACCTCGAGATCAATATTCCGACCACAGACCACGGCGACGACCTTCTTGCCCTTGAATTGATCTTTGCGTTTCAGAAGCGCCCCAACGCCGAGTGCACCTGACCCCTCGACTACCAGGCGATGTTGCTCGAACAGCAGACGAATGGATTCAGCAATTTCATCCTCTGAAAGAAGTATGATCTCCTCAACGTAACGCCGGCACAGATCCAGAGTGATAGTGTCCAGATCTACTCCACCTCCACAGGTGTCAGCGAGTGTAGGATACGTATCGATCTCCAGCATCTTGCCTGCCACCATGGACTCCTGCATCACGGGGGAATTCGACGGAGAGACTCCGTAAGCAAGAAATTCGGGATTGTGCGATTTCAAGTATCCCGCTGATCCCGTGAGCAGTCCACCCGCGCCGCAGGCGAAGAATGCGGCATCTACATCGGGCAGCTGTTTTGAGATTTCATACCCACACGTTCCCTGTCCGCCAACAACTTTGGGGTCGTTGTAGGGAGAGACATAGATTTTGTTTTCATCCTCTGCGACTCTCCGTGCTTCCTTTTCGGCACCCCACGCGTCTCCATCAAAGACGATAATGTCCAGACCATGCGACCTGAGAAGATTCAGACGGGAAGTTTCAATGTCATTGCCCACGTAGATCGTAGCGCGCCGTCCGCGAATACGCATGGCCTCTGCGACTGCAAGAGCGTAGTTACCTGTAGATGCCGAGACGACTCCCTTTTCCAGTTCTTCTTGCGTGAGCGAAAGGATTTTGTTCACGGCTCCTCGAAACTTGAAGGACGCGGTTCTTTGCATCAGATCAAGTTTCAGCCAGACCTCACCTTCAATCAGTTTGCTGAGATACATGGAATACTCAAGCGGCGTAGGAGACAAATACTCACTGCTGCGCTCGACCGCATCCAGGACCAAACTCGGCACATCCAGTTGTTGTTGAATATCGATGATCGTGTTTACCTCAAATCGTTTGTTGGGTTAAGGGAGTTTGGTCCGCAGAGGAGCGATTCATGTGACGGCACCATTTCAAGAGATATTTCCCAGAGATACGGTTACGGCCTCACCATTAACGCCACTGGATTCTTCCGAAGCAAGAAACGTAATCAGCTCGGCTACCTCTTCGGGTTCCAGAACCCGACCCGCAGGATACAGGGCTGCCCTTTCAGCCCACACTTCTTCGCGGGAGATACCTCTCGCTTCAGCTTCTGTGGTAGCCGAAATCTCCGCCATGGATGTGCGAACCCACCCCGGCAGTACTGCATTCGACGTGATCCCGAATTCGCCTGCGTCCTGAGCAACCGATCTCATCAGGCCAAGGAGGCCATGTTTTGAGCTGTTGTACGGGCTGCTGGCATACTCTGCCACCTGACCTGATGTTGAGCTTGTGTACACAATTCGACCGTAACGCTGCTCCATCATGTCTCTTACGACCATCTGAGACAGATAGAAGGGCCCATCCAGGTTGATGCGCATCGTTTTGCGCCACAATTCAGGATCCTGCTCCCAGATGACTCTGTCATGCGCCGATCCGATTCCATGATTGCAGATCAGGATTGAGACAGGTCCCAGGCGGTTGCGGGTTTCTTCGACAGCAAGTTGACATCCCTCCATCGTTCCCAGATCCGCCACAACATAGTCCAGACCGAGTGATTGGAGTTCACTCTCGCTGCGCGCGACGGCCATTACCTTCGCGCCTTTCGCCGACATGATCTCAGCCGTCGCGCGCCCTATCCCGCGCCCGGCACCCGTGATCAGTGCAACTCTTCCTTCAACACCTGCCATTTTCAACCTCCTTACTGAAGACAAGAATCATTTCGGGACATCGACTCATCGCCCAAACGTATCACCAAAAAAGTCATTTTCCTTCCACGTTGGTACCTCGTCTTCCATACCGGCCCTGTATCCGCTGCGAAGACCGGTCGCTTTGAACTGTTCGGCGACGTACACCGCTGCTTCATCGTATCCGGGAGGGGCCGACAAATCCGTTCATCAGGGGCGACAATGTCGCACATCAGGTCGTTCAGGGCAACTTTTGATAGTAATGACCATGCAGCGAAATAGAGCAGCGCAAACGACGTCAATGCGCTACATTCGGTCAGAATAAGACTCTCAGAACCGCCGGGGCCTAATACGTGCCAAGACCGCTGAATAAACAGGTTGTCCATCCAGTCATGGTGGTTGTCTTCCTCGTACTTGCGTCTTGCTCGTCAGGCGAGGTCCAAAACGGAAATGACGGTGTTGCAAGGGGTACATCCGAAAAGCCCAATATTGTGTTTGTGTTCGCTGATCAGATGCCTGCTCATGCTCTGGGCGCCATGGGTAATGAGCAGATCATCACTCCAAATCTGGACAGACTGGCCGCTCAAGGCGTGATCACCAGCAATGCGATATCGGGCCATCCAGTCTGTACTCCGTTTCGGGCCCAACTGTTGACGGGCCGCTATAGCCACTCGACGGGAGTGATCCTCAACGATGTTCGCCTTCCCGACGATGCTGTAATCTTCCCTGAGATTCTCAAGGACGAGGGATACACGACGGGATACATCGGTAAGTGGCATCTGGCGGGCGGTGACCGGGAGGACCCGGTTGATTCCGTTTCGAGGCGTGGTTGGGATTTCTGGGCCGTTCGAAATGTGTCGCACAGACACGACGATGTAAAATACTGGCTCAATGACGCGACTGATCCCGTCGAAGCACCCGGTTGGGAGCCGGATATTCAGACGGATCTGGCCATTGATTTCATCGAGTCGAATAAAGACGCACCGTTCAGTCTGTTCATGTCTTTTGGTCCGCCGCATAATCCATACCCACTGGTCCCTCAGGAATTTGTGGATCTTTACGAGGGGGTCGACCTGATTCCGCGTCCGAACGTCCCGGTCGAAGATGAGGAACGATTGCGATTTTATTACGCGGCGGTAACCAGCATCGATGCCAATATCGGGAGGCTGACCGCGGCTCTGGAAAGGAGCGGCGTGGCAGACAACACTATCTTCGTCTTCACAGCTGACCACGGCGACATGTTGGGTTCCCAAGGTCACGTACTCAAGCAGCGCCCCTGGGAAGAGTCAATCAACATTCCGTTCATCATGCGTTATCCGGCTCAGATTGATTCCGGTCAAAAACAGGACTGGATTGTGTCCACGGTGGACATGATGCCTACACTCTTGGGCTTGAGCGATATCCCCGTCCCTGAAGTCGTGGAAGGAATGGATCTTTCGGACGTGTTTCTGGGCACCTCAAATGAGCAACGGGAGGCAGCCTTCCTGTTCAACGTCCACAAGGATGGTGGCCCGGGGACGGACTGGCGGGGAATTCGAACCAAAAAATGGGTGTATGCAAGGCACTACCGGGCCGATTGGGTCCTCTACGATCTGGAAAACGACCCGTATGAACTCAATAACCTCGTTGATGACGAAAACTTCAGCGATGTAAAGGAAGAATTGAAACAACGATTGGAGGCGATGCGCATCGGTCTTGGCGAGTCACTGCCCCTGGTCGGTGTCGATCCGGCACCCATCGTGCTGCCCTCGCGATCCGATTGAGTCCCCGCTTGCGGTTGATGCTGACGCAGGTCAGAACGCTCGGTCATTTTTGTCTGGATCATTGCTATACTGCTTTTCGTCACGTCTCACGTTCTCAGTCGATTTCACCTCATGCGCGTCGGCTTATTTATTCCCTGTTACATAGATCAGTTCAAGCCGGATGTCGCAATTGCGACACTCGAATTGCTTGAGAAACTGGGATGTGAAGTTGAATACCCGACCGATCAGACGTGTTGTGGTCAACCGTTGGCCAATGCGGGCCAGGAGTCAAACAGCGAACCCACCATGCGACATTTCGTGTCTTTGTTCGCAGATTGTGACCATATCGTTTCGCCTTCGGGAAGCTGTGTTTTGCACGTTCGAGAGAGATACGGAGCGCTGGGTGGTGGCCATATGGTCGAAAAAGTCAGGACAAATACGCTGGAATTATGCGAATTCCTCTCCGACGTAATGCATATCAAGGAGCTGGACAGTTCTTTTCCGCACCGCGTTGGGCTGCTCACTGGCTGTCATGGACTTCGAGGCCTCAGGCTTGGAGGTGCTTCTGAACTCATGGAACAGGGGCCCGACAAAGTGCGTCAGGTGCTTGACCTGGTAGATGATCTAGAAATTGTCGAAACAACCCGACCCGATGAGTGCTGTGGTTTTGGAGGCATGTTCGCCGTCAAGGAAGAAGCCGTTTCCGGTTCGATGGGTCGAGATCGTTTGAGAGACTTCGTGGCTCACGGTGCGGAGTATATCACAGGCACGGACATGTCTTGCCTCATGCACCTCGAAGGAATAGTCCGGCGCGATGGCCTGCCGCTACGGGTGGTTCACCTTGCCGAAATATTGAATGGGGGTGCCCAGTGAGTCACCCCAAACAGGCTGCCGAGTTCAATGCTGATCTGGAACGGACGCAATGGCATGATGAAACGTTGTGGCTGGTCCGTGAAAAACGTGACACAGCGGCGGGTTCTGTACCAGGTTGGGAGGATCTCCGGGAACGCGCATCCCAGATCAAAGGAAACGCACTTTCTCGACTCGACGACTACCTCAAGGAGTTTGAACAAAAAGCGGTTTCAAACGGCATACACGTTCACTGGGCTTCAGATGCGGCCGAACACAACGGAATCGTTCTTCAGATTCTGAAGGATCGAGGCGCCAAGCACCTGGTCAAGAGTAAGTCGATGCTCACCGAGGAATGCCAACTCAATCCCTACCTCCATGCCAATGGGATAGAGGTTATTGATACGGATCTCGGCGAACGCATCGTTCAGATAGCCGATGAGGCTCCGAGTCACATCGTCATGCCGGCCATCCACATGCGCAAGGAGGAAGTCGGGGATCTGTTTCATGATCACCTTGGAAGCGACGAAGGCGCGACCGATCCCGATTACCTGACAGAAGTGGCCCGGCAAAGTCTCAGGAAGTCGTTTCTCGAGGCGGATGCTGCTCTTACGGGTGTCAATTTTGCCGTAGCCGAGACAGGCGGATTTGTCGTCTGCACAAACGAAGGCAATGCCGACCTGGGTGTCCATCTCGCACCTGTTCACATTGCCAGCATGGGCATTGAAAAGATTATTCCTCGCGCAGATGATCTCGGCGTTTTCTTGCGGCTGCTTGCCAGAAGTGCTACGGGTCAGGACCTGACAGTCTACACGTCACATTTTCATGGCCCACGTCCGGGAGCGGAAATGCATCTTGTTCTTGTCGACAACGGAAGGTCAGCGCGGCTCGGTCAGGAAGAATTCAGGGACGCGCTGAAGTGCATCCGATGCGGAGCCTGCATGAACACGTGTCCGGTGTATCGGCGCAGTGGTGGTCACAGCTACGGCTGGACGGTACCGGGACCTCTGGGCTCCGTACTTGCCCCGCACGTCGATATGGAGTCATTTTCCAGCCTGCCATTCGCGTCCACGCTGTGTGGTTCGTGTACGGATGTCTGCCCGGTGAAAATCGATCTGCATGGGCAGCTTTATGCGTGGCGTCAAAAAATTGTGGCCGCGCAGAAGGCAGCGGATCGGCCGCTGGCGATGCGACTCATGGCACGTGTTCTGGCACGTCCTCTCGCGTTTCGCATTTCGGGTTGGTTTGCCAGGAGGATGCTGCGACGCGGATGGACCCCGGCGAAGAATAGTATGCTATCAGATTGGACTTCGTCGAGGGATCTGCCCTCTGCTCCCGAGCAAAGTTTTCGGTCCTGGTATTTGAAGAACCGTAAGGTCCAATGAACAGTCGCGATCACATACTGACCGAAATCAAACGGAACCGACCGCCGGAGGTACTGCTTCCCGAGAGAGGCAAGCACGCTGGTGATTCAGCGGCTTTGCAAGCGGAGGGATCTCTCGTTTCGCGTTTTGAGTCGGTTTCGATTCGCATTTCCAGCGAAGTATTGCACGTCGCGCGCTCAGATTGGGACAGCCTCCTTGTGGGTCAATTCGGTGGAGAAAGAAGGATCGCATCAACGATATCGGGTGCCGACTTCGGAAATCTGAGAATTGAACCAGACATGGATCCCAAATCCCTTTCGCCGCTGGATGTACTCGTTTGTCAGGGGGATTTTGGTGTGGCTGAAAACGGAGCCGTCTGGATTCAAGATTCGGCACTCATGGTCAGAGCCGCGCCATTCCTGGCTGAGCATCTCGTCATTATTCTTGATCGAACCCAGATGGTCGCGACGATGCACGAAGCTTATTCCAGACTCCAGACCAATCTGGGAATGTTTGGAATGTTCGTCGCGGGTCCCTCAAAAACCGCAGATATCGAACAGTCTCTGGTCGTCGGGGCGCAAGGTCCTCGAAGAAATACAATTGTTCTTCTCTCGGATTGAGCGTCACGCGAGATGGGTGGAAGCGCGCGGCGGGTCGAAGCCACGAGGCGGGCGCAAGCGCGCGGTACCACTGGCACCCGTGCTCACCTCAAGAAGGCCTCCGGGAGACCGCCGTCTACATTGATGATCTGTCCCGTTGTTTTACCAAGGCGCTGACTGACGAACAGAAAAACAGCTTCAGCCTGATCCTGGGGCGTAATGGCCTTTTTTGTCAGGGTGCGTTGAGCATAGAACTCGGACAGACGTCTACGCAGCAGCTCCGTTGATTCATCTTCGTCATATGACAGCCCATACTTGGCCAGCGAAGCCATGACCCGATCCTTCGGAAACATGGAACTGCCTTCGACAACGGTAGCGGGCGCCACGCCGTTCACCCGAACAAGTGGCGCCAGATCGATGGCCAACTCCCTGACGAGATGGTTGGCGGCCGCTTTGCTTCCATCATAGGCGAAACTGCCTGCTTTTGGGACGACAGCGTTCACGCTTGTCGTGATCACCATGCTGCCTTCCAGCCCCTGAGCGTCCCAGACCCTGCGCGCTTCATCGGCTACGAGCCAGGAGCCGGTCACGTTGACACGGAACGAGTCCTCCCAGCTTTTGTCCGGGATGATGCCATCGGCATCGGAACTGACATAAATGCCGGCCGTGACGATGACGTGATCCAGTCCTCCATATGCGAGAACCACGTCTTCCATCGCTGAGCGGATGGATGCTCGATTCGTGATATCCACCATTAATCCGACCACATCTGCACATCCTGAGATCCCCGTTCCAGCAACGCCGATTCCTGTTCCGACGCGATCGAGCAGCTCTTGCGCCGTCGATTCAGCGGCATCAAGGTTGAGGTCCGCCGCCGCCGAGACCGCACCTTCTTTGTTGAGGCGCTGTGTGACCAGTCGACCGATCCCACTTCCGGCACCCACAACGAAAGCGACCTGACGAGCCAGTTCTTTTTCGGCAGGCATACGTCTGAGTTTGGCTTCTTCAAGCGCCCAGTACTCGATGTCAAACGCTTCTTGCCTGGGCAGGGCCGTGTAGGTTGAAACTGCCTCGGCAGTTCGCATGACTTCGATTGCACACTTGAAAAACTCCGCAGTTACCCGGCTTTCGCTCTTCGACTTACCCCATCCGATCAGTCCGACACCGGGGATCAGGATCACCGTCGGGTCTCCTCCTCGCATCGCGGGAGAATCAGCGCGTTTACAAGATTCGTAGTACGCTGCGTAGTCATTGCGGTATTGGGCAAGACCGTCATCCAGCCTGGACTTCAGATCATCTAGGTTGTCGACATCTGGACTCCAGTCGACATATAGCGGCTTAATTTTCGTTCTCAGAAAATGATCGGGACAGGACGTGCCCAGCTCTGCCAGTTGAGCTGCATTGTTTGCCCCGACGAAATCAAGCACATTGTCGCTCATTTCGACCGTCGCGATCATGCGTGCTTTCTGGCCGAGTCGTCCACGCAACCACGGCAACAGCCGAACGAGGACGGACTTTCGTGACTGTTCATCGAGGACGGGATGTCTGAGGCCGCCCAACGTTTTTTGTCCCTCGTCGAACTGATCCAGATAGCGTGCTGCCTGATCGATGAGTCGGAGGGTGAGCAGATAACATTCCTTATCGTCGTCTGCCCAGTTGATCAGTCCGTGGCCTCCGAGAATAACGCCGTGTGCTTCAGGGTGATTTTGACAGACTTCCTGAAGTGCGAGACCAAGTTCGAATCCCGGTCTCTGCCAGTCGACCCACTGAATCTCGTCGCCGTAGATCTCGCGAGTCAATTCGGGACCATTATCCGCAGTAGCGATAGCAATGCAGGAAACCGGATGCATGTGATCTACATGGGCATGCGGAATGAACGAGTGCAGCGGCGTGTCAATGCTTGGCGGTCGGGGGTTCAGATTGAACGTCGTGTGGGCATACATGGACACCATCGTGTCCTCAGCCGGCGTTTTTGGACCGCGATCGTCGAACCCTTCGTAAACATTCTGGAGAGCAATCAGCTTCTCCTGATACAATGAGGCGAAGTTTTCTTTTTTTGCTGTCCTGAGGTCTCCCCCGGATCCCTTTACCCACAGAACTTCAACCGACTCGCCGGTCAGCGAATCCGTCTGGTGCAATTTCGAGGATGTGTTTCCACCTCCGGTATTCGTGATCCTCCAATCGCTACCGAGGAGATTCGATCGGTAGACCAACCGTTCCACGGGGTCGAGACCGTCTGCTACCTCGTCATCCCACTGGCTGTCGAAGAAGGTGGAAGGTGATTGTGTCTGCGTTTCCATGAGGATGGGTTTTATTCCGGATCAGGCGAATATACTCTCAGATCACTTGAATTGGCGACGATATCGCGGATCTCCATTCCTTCAGGAAGATCTCCCATGGATCGGGCCTGAATGAGAAGATTGCCAATTGCGGTGGCTTCCGTTGGGCCGGCAACGACCTCGCAATTCAGGGCGCTTGAGGTAAGCTGACACAGAAGACTGTTTCGAGAGCCACCCCCGACCAGGTAGATGCGTCCATAGGTGGCACCGGTGACACGTTCCAGTTCAATGAGGGTCTTTGCGTAGCTGTGCGCTATGCTGCCAAGAATCGAAAGGACGATTGCTCCCCGCGAATCTGGAACGTCCAAATTGGACTCTCTGCAATACGCCTGAAGTCGTTCCACCATGGGGCCACGAGAAAGGAATCGGCGATCTTCAAGATCGATCGTGGTCGGCGCGAGAGCGCTCGTCGGTGCACTCCTCGACTGCTCTTCAATTTGAGCCAGGACCGCATATGCTTCATCCTCCAGATCCGACCATTCAAGGTCGTCGGTTTGGCGCCATTCTCTCATGCATTCCTGCAGCACCCACAATCCTGTCAGGTTTTTCAGGAATCGAATGGTTCCGTCGAGTCCGGCTTCGTTGGTAAAGCCGGCCTCCCGGGCAGCATCAGTCAGGAGCGGCGCACGCCTTTCATCGCCCATACAGGACCAGGTCCCGCAGCTAATGAAGGCCCAGGATTGACCTGGATCCTGGTTTTGCGCGCCTGCAGGAGTAGCTGCGACCGCGCATCCCGTGTCGTGAGAGCAGGTAGCGACAACCTTGATTTTCGGATGCAATATGGCACGGCCCAGAACCGATCCCGAGGGCACAATTTCGGGCCACTGAGCAGGATCGAGGCCGAATTTCGAAAGCAGTGCCATGGACCATTGCTTCTCGTGTACGTCCATCATCTGAGTCGTACTCGCCATTGAAACTTCGATTTTTGCGGCTCCGGAGAATCGATAGTTGAAATAATCGGCGATCGGCAGGTTGAGCACCCCGGCGGGCCCGGTTTCATCCTCCTTTTCCGCCATCAACTGATACAAGGTGTTGAAAGGAAGAAATTGTATACCGGTCGTGCTGTAAATCTCTTTTGCTGACGAAATCCTAAAGGCGCTCTCCATAACACCCGTAGTTCTTGGGTCCCGATAACAGTAAGCATCGGCAATCGACCTGCCGAGAGAGTCAAGTTGGACGTAATCGATGCCCCAGGAATCCACGGAGATACTTTTCAACGCCGGAGCTGCCGCCAGGGCTTTCTCCAGTCCGATTTTGAGCTCGGACCATATAGTGTCCAGATCCCAGAATAGGTGGTCGTCTCGTTCCAGAATCGGAGTCGAAAAACGGTGGAGCTCGGTCAATTCCAGGGATCGGTCCCTTAAAATCCCCAGAATCGCCCTGCTTGTCGATGCGCCAAGATCAAACGCCAGGTAGGCAGTTGAAGCCGAAGAGGTCATAGGCTTTTTGGTGGGGTGTAGCCCTCCGATGTTCTCGCCCTGGCAACTTTCTCCCGGTATTTCGAGTCCCGGAAAGCCCGGATGGGATCCAGGGCGCCACCTCGTCGAACCCGTGCTTCCGCCGTCAGGGCGCGAACGTCTGTTTCATAGGCCTGCTTCAACGTCTTCTCTGCCATCATGACATCGTTCGAATCCTGAAACCCAGACAGCGTGTTGCGATCGATGATGAGAGCTCGTGCATACGCGTTCTGAAGGGCTTCTACGCTCTGCAGCAATGCTTCAATGGGGTCTTTCAAGTTATGGCTCTGATCAAGCATATAGGCGGGATTGAACCCGGCGCCTAGTTCAATTCTGGCATCAACGAGTTCATTGAAGATGAGGAAGAGCTGATAGGGCCGGATGGATCCTGTCGTCAGATCATCATCGCCGTATGCTGAGTCATTGAAGTGAAATCCTCCCAGTTTCCCAGCCGTTATCAGCCTCGCGACAATCATTTCCACGTTGGTATTTGGAAGATGATGTCCAAGATCAACGAGACACGACGCCTTTTCGCCGAGAGACTGTGCCAACATGAGTGACGACCCCCAGTCCTGTACGATTGTCGAATAAAATGCCGGCTCAAAGGGCTTGTGTTCTGTGAAGAGCTGCCAGTCCTGAGGGAGTTGGGCATAGATCTGCTGCAGGCTCTGAATGACCCGATCAAAACTGCGACGAAAGTGCGTCTGGCCGGGATAATTTGAGCCATCCGCCAACCAAATCGTTACAGATTTCGAGCCCAGTTTGCGCCCGATGTCGATCACGTGCAGATTGTGATGGATCGCTTGCTGCCTGGTCGCGGCGTCACTGTGGCCCAGGGATCCAAATTTGTAGCTCAGTGCCTGACCAGCCTGATCCTGAAAGGTGTTTGAGTTGACGGCGTCAAACTCAAGGCCGAGTTCATTCGCCTGATCGAGGAGTGCCTGCACATTTTCTGGCTCATCCCACGGGATATGAAGGGATACCCGACCCGTCGAACGGGTCAACGCGTGGACGACTGAGATGTCGTCCATCTTCTCGTGGATGTCTCGAGGCTCTCCAATTCCGGGAAATCGACCAAAACGCGTGCCGCCCGTCCCAAGTGCCCAGGAAGGAATCGCAACCTGAAATTCGCTCACTTTCTCGAGGACATCCTCGAAATTGATGCCATCGCCGGAAAACCGCTCTTTCAGGTCGGAGACATCCCGACGGTGTCGTTCCAGATCGTCTTCGTTGCTCTGCAGGATGCTCGTCGGATCAATCATGTTTCGGTATATCGAAGGGGAAACGTAGCGCTGGATTTGAGGGCGTCTTCAGTCTGTCTCTGCAGGCTCATCCTTGAGAAGCCAGAAGGGAGCTGTTGCGAACCACAGAAGAGCACCGATTGCCATCAGCGTCGCGTGTGTATCCCACGAGAGCGTTCCCGAAAAAACGAGGACAGAAGGAATGACGGTCAACCCCAATCCCAGAGCGGAGCCAATTTTGAGTAAGTTTTTCATGCGACTTCCCGTGAAGGATGATTGAGGGATTCAGGCGCGCTGTTTCTTTGCTGGAAGAAGCTGAGAGAGACGTAAATGGCTGTCGCAATGAACCAGCCCGGCAATCCGAGAAAGAATATCTCCAACCCCCAAATGACATTGATTCCCCAACATGCAGCGAGTGTGAGCCCCCAGGCGCCGGCCGCCGGAAAGCTGAAGACAACTTGTTTCCATTCGGCGTAGTCCTGACGAAGGCCCAGTTTCGGAAGAAGCCAGAAATCCGCGAAAATCACAGCTCCCATCGGCATAAGGAGCAACCCGTAGAGAGCGACAAAGTCCAGCAGCCGCATCATCAAGGCAGGGAAAAGAGCGGTGATCGAAGTCATGACACCGACCGCGAGCGTCACTTTCCATCGTTTCCAGTTTGGTGTAATGGTCTGCATGGCCAGTCCCGCCCTGTATATCGTCGGATTTGCCGTCGTCCAGCCCGCAATCACAACGGCGGCCAGTCCCGCGATACCAGCGCCGAGATAAGCGATGGGTCCCGGGGCAATCTCGCCCGAGTTCTGAATAGCCAGTGCCACGAGAATTCCAGAGGCGATCCAGGCTACGAAGTGGCCGAGATACATACCAAACGCGCTGAAGAAGCCATACTTCCAGTTTTTCGCGTAGCGGAGAATGGTCATATCCGCCATTCCGATGTGCATGGCCATGTTTGCGAACCAAGCGAAGAACGTGATATGCCAAAAGGTAAATTGTGACCTGCCTTCGAGAGGGGCGCCCGTCCATATTTTTTGATCAGCCACGGCCCAGAAATCACCCAGCGAAGTGATACCGAGCTGCGGAAGAACGGCGATGCCGCAAGCCACGAAAACGAGAAACATCCAGGGTGCCGCGACTTTGGAAAAACGCGCAATTTGCTTGAATCCGAGGATGGCCAAAACGGTTACCACACCGCCAACGGCTAGAACTGTCAGGACCCAACCGATGCTGTTGGGATACAGATCGCTGAGGCCCGGCATGTCGATCCCGAAGGGGATGCCAACGGCAGTGGCGGCCACGGAGATCATTGCACCGGCCAGGAAACAGAACATGAGAGCGTTCACAATATTGTAAACGAAGAGCAGCTTGGGACCGACGATCTTTCGCAGCTTCCAGTACAGGTTCAAACGAGTACTGACGGCAATGGGCGCGCAGATGAAAGCCCACGAAAGGACCGCCAGAAGATTGCCCAGAAGTAGTCCGAGGATCAGGTCACTACCGGTAACGCCATGAGCGACAAACAAGGGCCCGATTACGAATTCGGTTCCGGCAACATGTTCGCCAGAATACAAGCCGATAAAGTCTCCACGGCCCTGAAGTCGTTCCTGCGTGACCGGCTCCCGATCAAATTCGTTGATCGCATCCAATCGATCGGTAAGAGAGCGGGTGTTGTCGTTCGTCATCCTGGGATGGCTTTGTGGGTGGGCTCCCGCAGATGAAGGTCTGCGCGGCATGCGACGCCATTCTAGCCAAGAAGGGCGCGAAGGTCAAGGGAGACTTCTCTTAGCCCAATATCATTCGTTTGAGTACTTTCAGGAACGTACACCTCATTCAGACCATGAAAATAAGTCCGCATTCAGCGCTCCTTCGAACCTGCGCGACACCCCTCCAATGTATCTGGAGTGCATTTGTGGTGCTTGGTTTGATGATGACCGCCTGCTCCTCGCCCGCTCCCAAAGAATCCGAGCCGCTGAATTTCCTGCTGATCACTGCTGACGACCTGGAGTGGTCATCCGTTGGGGTGTATGGATCGAGTGTGGATGATATCACACCAAATCTGGATCGATTGGCTTCGCAGGGTATGCGGTTTACGAATGCCCACGTGACCATCGCGGTTTGCCAACCAAGCAGGCAGACATTGGTGACTGGTCGCTACCCTCACAACGTCGGGGCCCCGGGATTTCACCCAATTGCTGATGATGTCCCCATTCTCCAGGAGAGCCTCAGACAGGCCGGGTATCTGAATGGCATCATCGGCAAGGCAAGGCATCTTCAACCTGTTGAGCGATTTGGATGGGATCTTGGCGACAATCCGGAAAATCCCGGTGCGGGAGTGTGGATGGATGATCTGGGGAAAGGCCGGGATATTGAGTTGTACAAGAACTACGTATCCAGCTTTCTGGATATGGCCAAGGATGAAGAGCGGCCGTTCTGGCTCATGTTGAACACCCACGATCCCCATAGACCATTTTTCGGAAAGGGCGGCGATGACTTTCAGTACCCTGTCAGCCGGGAGTATCTGCCGGAAGAAATTGAAGTCCCCGGCTTTTTGCCGGACCTCCCCGAAATCCGAACTGAACTTGCGACCTATTATACCAGCGCCCATCGGGCCGACGACATTATCGGGGCAGTGCTCAAGATTCTTGATGAAGCCGGGTTCCGTGACAACACGTTGGTCATGTTTTTGAGCGATAATGGCGCGTCTTTTCCTTTTGCCAAGGCGAATACCTATCTCAACAGTACAAAAACGCCCTGGATTGTGCGATTTCCAGGCACCATTGCTCCCGGAACTATTGACACAACACACTTCATATCGAGCATAGATTATCTGCCGACCGTGCTGGAGGCTGCTGGTCTTTCTGAGGTGCCAAACGTGGATGGACACTCCTTTCTCTCAGTGCTCTCAGGCCAAAATCAGGAGTGGCGAAACTCTGTGTTCACCGAATTCAACAATCCATACAGCGGGATATCTTTGCACATGCGAGGAATCCAGAACAGGGACTTCGGCTATATCTACAACCCCTTTCACTCTCATCAGGAGGTGTCGATGGAGTCGATGAGTGGTCTGACGTGGAAGGCTATGATCGAAGCAGGCAAGACCGATCCGGCTATTCAAAAGCGTGTCGAGCTCTTTCGCGATAGAGTGCCAGAGGAGCTGTATGCATACAGAACCGATCCGGATGGCCTGGTCAACTTGATCAACGATCCTGAATACACAGATATGCTGACGGCATTAAGGCAGGAGCTGGCCAATGAAATGTTTATGACTCGGGACTCGCTGCTGACTCAGTTTGAAGACGAATTTGGTATCAGGGGAGAAGCGATCGTGCGGCCCTATTGATCTATACCACCCTATTGATCTATACCAAGTGAGCTGAATTGCCACTCGTCGGCCGGAATGTATCCACTCAGGTCAGGCTCGATAGCGAATCCATACCCCGGACATTGAAGCGACTCGATATTCAGTTTTCCGGCTTCAATCCTGACTGCAGCTCCGCCGGACAGAGGTGCATACAGATCCGGGTGAGCTTCCAGGATTCTCTGCTGCTCATCAAGTGGCAGATAACTCAGACCCCGGTAATAGTGATGTCCGTTGCGCTCGACATGAGTTATGCCCAGTGTCGACACAAGAGCCAGGTCGCCCTGAAGCGCGATCATTCCGACCGTCGTAAGGTCTTCAGCGGTCATGATATAGTCTGCTTTTTGGCCCTTTCCGTTTCGCACCCATGTAAGTCCTGCATTCAGGATGCTTTTGATCGCCCCCTTGCAGGATTTGCTTGATGTCCCGGTGTATCCCATCGTCAGCGCCTCGGAATAGCTGTCGAGCGTCGCGTCCGATTCATCGATAATGATGGGTTTGATAGCCGCAAGAGCACGAATATCACCCGACAAATCGGGATTCAAGGCCTGACTTCGATGCAGAGGCTGCTCCATGGACAGCGTGTTCTTCCACAGCGTTGCGAGGGCGGGAGAGGATTCAATTCGATTGTAGAGTTCAAGCAGCTCAGCCCCCGTGTTGTACTGTTCATTTCCGTCCATTGTCACGGAATAGTCATCGCCCCTCAAGCGCTGCATGATCTGAGCAATGCTGGTGAGCCGTTCCAGATCTTTCTCCAGATCGTTGCGCAGTTTGATCTTGAGAAAATGCAGCGAGTACCGTTCGACGTACTCCTCCAGGGACTCTGGTAATCCGTCGCCTATAGGCTCTCCGTTTCTGGCATCTTCGCGTGTGAGCGGATCAAGCATTCCAATCGTATGTCGGAGCGCAATTGAGGAAAGAGGTTCAGCGGGCAGCCAGTCCGCTGGCTCGAGTCCTCTCAACTCTTCGTGAACGGCGCCCGGATCGATTTTGTAAATATTTTTTCTGATGGCTTCGCCAAAACTCATACCGTTTCGGCGTGCAATCGCATCCAACACGGCCCGCTCCACCAAACTGAATCCGAAGCTGCAGACCAACATCGGTATGCCGGATGTTCGGCTGAATTCCTTGACGGATTCGTAGGCCTCAAGCCACACGGGGAAAAATGGTTGGGGCGTGCAGAGACGATTGGCAAAAGCGTCCCGCGCATGATTAATGGCGGCTATCTGATCCCGAATCTGAGCTTCATACGGGCGCTTGCGCTTATCGAACCAACCCGGAATCAGGCATTCTGCGCTATACCCGGTGACGGGTCTTCCTCCGACAACGAGTTTCAATTTCAGCACATTCTGCGGACATCCAAGCAGCACCGTACTGCCGAATCGAAACGGCATGCGGGTATGGGCATTGCGCAGATAGAGCCCGGCATCAACAAATTCTAAAGTATTCATGTCGTCAGCAAATCAGGCGTACGAGAGCAGTCTTTCTTATGACAGAAGGCCCTGAAGAGAATTCCAGTTGTTCAAAATCGAGAAATAGGCGGCGCCTGTCATTATGGCGATGGCCGCAAGCAACAAAACATTCCAGAGAATCCGCCCCCCCCCGGTGGGCATGGCATCTCCCATGTAGGACGGCCGGTTCATCAAGATCAAAAAGCATAACACAGTTACCGGCATAAGGGGCATTGCCAATGTGGATGCTGTAATGGCCAATGGAATGGGGAATCTCATGACCACACCGATGACTCCGATGGCGGGCAGCAAAGAGAACAGAAGTTTGTTTCTCCCTTCGTGCTTCAAGCCGAACATCTCACATCCAATAAATCCGGCAGCCAGCATGTGCATTGTGATGGTGGAAAATCCGATTGCCGTCACTCCCAGGCCGACGATTGTTCGGGCCATACCATCTCCCACACTCGCGGACAAAACCGGAATAATCTGGCGCACATCACGAATCGCTTCGCCGATCAGCCCGGGCTCCGGACCGATTGTCTTGGCAACGGCTATGATCATCAAGCTGGTGGCGATGATAAACGGAAATGCCATTCCGGACAGCAAATCGACGTATGCCAGTTCCTTGTGCTCCTTTTTCCATTTCTTTTCGAGAAGTGAGTATGGATACAGGAAGATCATGTTGATGCCGACGGCAGCAGCCAGAGCGGCAACCACCGGCTTCAGAGCGAGGCCCTGTTCAAAACCCTCCTGAAGAAATGTGATTCCGAACAGGCCTTTGAACAGCTCTCCCCACGCGATGGGTTCGCCGGTAAACGCGGCAATACCGAACGCTGCAACAATCAACCAGATAAGCGCCTTGATGACTCTTTCGTAGATCTTCAGGCCATTTGCGCCAGAGTGATACAGGTACACCATATACGCCGCACAGGCCAGTACCAGAACACCCATGCCAATGCGTGCTCCCGAATAATCGAGATCGGAGTTCAGACCCTCGGCCAGCGTGATCAATCCGTTGGCAGTCAGGGAATATTGAGGAATATGCCAGAGTATCGTCGCCACCAAAGCGCTGACAGCCCAGAGAATGGCCAATGAGGGGTGCAATTCTCTCCAGAAAACTCCGTAAGCCTTTTCGCCTGAATGGGTTGTCTGTTTTGCGACGGCGGCCAGGACAACGAATCCCAGCATCATCGCTACGATCTGTACCCAGAGATACTTGTATCCGAAAAGGGAGCCCAACACCGCACACGAAGCTACAGAACCGCCTCCCAGAGTCATCGCAGATTGCATATATCCCGGGCCGGTCAGCTTCAAATATCCAGCGACTCGAGCCCCGAACGGCTTATTCAGCAAGTGTCCAATTTCGTCGCTCCCGGTCATCTCAGTTGGTCTCCAGTATGATGGTGGGAAAGCCCAGCCTTTCCTTCGCCTCCGCTTTTCGGTCGGAGTATTTACCAAATATCGGCCTCAACACCTAATGCCGCCGCTGCCGACCCTAGAGACGAAACAGGTTCATTTCGATGAATTGGTAGAGTTTCTTACACTGCCATACGCCACGCGTCAAAGTGCCGACCCGCGCCCACCAACCTACCACCCTCATGCGTACCTCTCTGCTGACCTTCGCTTTGTGCCTCGCCCTGTTCTCCGGACTGGCATTTGGACCGAATGGTAGCGGATTCAGTGCCGATGATCCTCCGATTCTGAAAGTCCCGGAAGGCTTCGAAGCAGAGATTCTGTTCAGTCCGACTGAATCAGACAGCAGCTCATGGGTGTCGTTAGCGATGGATCCCAAAGGAAGGCTGCTGGCCTCCGACCAATACGGGGCGCTCTACCGCATCGAGCCCTCTGAACTGGGCAGTGACCCAGCGACAACAAAGGTCGAAAAGCTCGATATCGAACTCGGTCATGCGCAAGGACTTCTTTGGGCCTTCAACAGCCTCTATGTTGTCGTCAACAGCGAGGAAGGTGTGGGCGGGAATGGCAGTGGTCTTTACCGGGCCAAGGACACAAACGGTGATGACCAGTTTGATACAATCGACCGGCTCTCGACGTTTGAGGGGTTTGGCGAACACGGGCCACACTCAGTAATCCTCAGCCCGGATGGCTCATCGCTGTATCTGGTGGCCGGAAACCACACAGAACTTCCGAGCGAAATGCAGAGCCTGGTCCCGCAAGTATGGCAGGAAGATCAGCTGCTTCCCACAATTGTTGATCCTCGTGGCCATGCGGCTGATATAAAGGCACCAGGTGGATGGATTGCTCGAACGGACTCGACCGGATCAAGTTGGGAGCTTGTGAGCACAGGCTTCCGAAATACATTTGATATCGCGTTCAACCAGGATGGAGAGTTGTTCGCATTTGATTCCGATATGGAGTGGGATCTCGGTATGCCGTGGTATCGCCCAATCCGGGTGATACACGTTACGAGTGGTAGTGAATTCGGCTGGAGAACGGGCTCTGGCAAAATGCCAGATCATTATCCAGATACGTTGCCTGGTATCATCAATATTGGACAGGGATCTCCGACAGGAATCGTGAGTGGGGCAAATGCCGCGTTTCCGGCTCGCTATAAAGGCGGCCTATTTACATTCGATTGGAGCTTCGGAACCATCTACTGGGTAGGGCTGGAGCAGAATGGGGGTACCTATGTCGGTGAGGCTGAGGAGTTTTTATCCGGCGTTCCTCTTCCGCTGACAGACGGCCTGATCGGCCCTGAAGGGGCATTGTACTTTGTTACGGGTGGCCGCGAACTCGATTCTTATCTCGTGCGCGTTTCCTATGTCGGGTCGGAAGACACTTCTGTTCAGGCTGCGACCCCGGGCCCTACTCCCGCGCAATCACTTCGACGTTCACTTGAGGCATTCCATGGCGGACGAGATGTAGACGCCGTTGCTACGGCATGGCCTTACTTGAAGCATGAGGATCGATTTGTCCGATACGCGGCCAGGCTCGCTGTCGAACACCAGCCGGTTTCTACATGGCAGGATCGGGTGTTTTCAGAAGGAGATCCCGTTACCAGGCTATATGCTGTTCTGGCACTCGCCCGACACGGCACAACGGAAAATCGGGATGATGCCTATGAGGCACTGCTGTCCATAGACGAATCACAGCTCTCTGCCGGACAGCGACTGGATCTAATGCGGGCTTACAGTCTTGTGATGATTCGATTGGGTGCGCCGGAAGGATCTGTTCGAAACGAAGTAATTGCATCTCTGGATGCCAACTACCCAGGCCCGGATGACGCGTTAAACGGGGAACGGGGCAGGATTCTCGCGGCGCTTGAAGCACCTGGTATTGTGGAGAAGATGCTGACGATGTTGGCGGAGTACGGGGCCAGCGAATCTTCAGACGCTCTCATTTCCGATTCAGTGATCGTTCGTAGCGAACAGTACGGCCCCATACTGTCTGATATGCGCGCAAACATGCCCAAACCGCAGGAAATCGATGTTGTGATGAGTCTGCGGGTTGTGCGTTCTGGATGGACGCTCGCACAGAGAGAAACCTATTTCCAGTGGTTTTATGACGCACTTCGCAGAAGTGGTGGAGAGAGTTACGTCGGTTTTTTAGAACACATTCGCGCAGATGCCCTGGAACGGGTCCCTCAGGACCACCGCGAGGCACTCGCAGACCTTACAGATTCATATTCAGCCCAGGCTCTGAATTTCGCCGATCTGCCACAACCGGACGGCCCGGGGCGGAACTGGAATAGACAGGAGCTCGGACGGCTGATGGAAGACGAACTGGGCAAACGACGTGATTTCGAAGTAGGCCAACGAATGTATGCAGCCGCGTTGTGCCAGGCGTGTCACGTTATGCGTGGTGTCGGGGGCGTCATTGGCCCGGACTTGACGCAGGTAGGGACCCGATTCTCGCGGGGCAACATCATGGCGGCAATCAATTCTCCGAGTGATGCCATTTCGGACCAGTACGCGTCTACGGTGCTCACCATGACGGATGGTAAAACGGTCATCGGGCGGATTGTGGGTGAGGATGATGAGGCTGTCATGTTGAATCAGAATCCGTACACGCCGGATCAGCAGATACGCGTATTTAAAGATGCTATCACTGAGCGTGAAGCCAATCCGGTTTCCATCATGCCGCCGCGATTGCTGAATCGGCTGAACGAGCAGGAGGTGGTGGATATCATGGCATTTCTGTTATCCGGAGGAGATCCTGAACACAAGTGCTACACGAACGAAGGGGGGTGCCTGGCCAAAGATGAGGAGTGAGGCGTCGCGGAGGCGGATGACGGATTTAAACGACTGTTTGATGCCGCTCAATACAGATTCGCAGTACTTCATCTGGATCGCGATCCCACCAGGATGAGGAGAAGATCTCAACTTCGCAGAAGCCCTGGTAGCCAGCCGATTCAACCATCGACCGAATTGATTTCAGATCGATGATACCGTCACCCATCATGCCTCTGTCGAGAAGCAGATCGTTGGTCGGCACAAGCCAATCGCACACGTGATAGGCAAACAAGCGATTCTTTTTTCCAGCGCGTTCGATCTGCTCTTCAAGATCCGGGTCCCACCAGATGTGGTAGACATCCGCAGCAACTCCGACATCATCACCTAGCAGGTCGCAGATATCCAACGACTGTTTCATGGTGTTGACGCATGCTCGATCAGCGGCATACATGGGATGAAGGGGCTCCAGCGCGAGAGGCACTTCGCAGGCTCGAGCATGCTCCAAAATGGCAGACAAGCCATCAAATACTTGAGACCTTGCGAGATCGATACTCTTACTTCCCTCGGGGAGTCCGCCGACCACGATGGCGAGGCACCTTGCATTCAGGGTGGCAGCCTCATCAATCGCCTGGAGGTTATCGTCGATGTTGGCCTGCAGTCCTTCCCGGGTAGCCGCCGGAAACATGCCTCCGCGATAGAGACCAGTTACCGTCAGCCCGGCGTCCTGGATTCGTCTGGCTGCTTCGTTGAGGCCACACTCGGCGACCTGGTCTCTCCATGGTGAAATTCCGCCAATATTGTGCCGAGCACAACCGTCAATGATTTCGGCCAGATTCCATCTCTTACGGACAGTGGCCGTATTCAAAGACAGGAGAGAGGTGTCGTTTGAGAGGTCGCGCAGTTCGTGAGGGTTCATGCGCTGACCTCCAGATCTGGAACGTCCAGCCAACGTCTTTCGGCCCAGCTTTTCATCCCCAGTTCGGCCAGTTGGACGCCTTTGGCGCCCTCCAGCAGTGTGTATTCCCACGGCCCATCATCGTACAGATGACGAATGTAGGCTTCCCACTGAACTTTGAAACCATTGTCGTAAACAACGTTGCCGTACACTCCGTCGTCAGGTACGTCATTCCAGTCGTCCATGAAATTCATGGATGTTGGTTCGTCGGGATTCCAAACAGGTTTGGGTGTGTCGTCACGCGATTGAGTGACACACGAATGCAGCCCTGCGACAGCAGACCCATGGGTGCCGTCTACGTGAAATGTCACCAGATCATCCCGCCTGACACGCGTGCACCATGAACTGTTGACTTGCGCCACAATGCCTCCTTCCAATTCGAATGTGGCATAGGCGGCGTCGTCTGCGTCGGCAGTGTATGGTTCGTCCTGTTCGTCCCACCTCTGGGTGATATGGGTTTTGCCGAGACAACTGACCGCCTTTACCGGAGCGATGACATTGTCCAACACGTATCGCCAGTGGCACAACATGTCAGTTATGATGCTGCCACCATCTTTCTTTCGATAATTCCAGCTGGGTCGCTGTGCTTTTTCGTAATCCCCTTCAAAGACCCAGTATCCAAATTCTCCGCGGACCGACAGGATCTTGCCGAAGAAGCCGCTGTCCCTCAATGAGCGGAGCTTGATGAGTCCGGGAAGGGAGAGCTTGTCGTGGACAATACCGTTTCTGGCTCCTGTTTCCCGAGCGACGCGCACGACTTCGAGGGCTTCATCCAGGCTTTCTGACACCGGTTTCTCGCAATAGATGTCTTTTCCAGCATTCATTGCTTTGATGAGCAGTTCCGGACGCATTTGCGTCGTCGCCGCGTCAAAAAACAGAGTGTCATCTTCGTTCTGGAGAGCGGCATTCAGGTCTGTTGTCCATCGCTCCACGCCGCACTCTCGAGCCAGGCGTTCCATCTTCTCGGCATTCCGACCGACGAGGATGGGGTCGGGGAGTATGCGGTCTCCATTCGAAAGCTTCACGCCGCCCTCTCCACGGATTGCCAGAATAGAGCGTTTAAGATGCTGATTCATCCCCATTCGCCCGGTTACCCCGTGCATGATTATTCCAAGTCTCCGTTCAGCCATTCTCAGTCCTGTTCTCGAACATTAATATTGAGTACTACTGGTTCCACTGTGCGAACTGATAGGTTTCGCCGACTGCCATTCGTTTGATAAGCAGAGCCAGTTCCATCGCGTGATAGTCTCCCCACATGCACGATTCGTCGCACGGAACGGACTGGCCTTCGGGAATGTGATCCCATCCACCCGGGTGGTGATAGACTGAATGGAGCAACAGGCCGTGATGATTCGGATCAACCGACAGGTAAGGCTCTTCGAACAATCTCGAAGCGACGCTCAGACCGGCATTGAGGTATCTGTCGGCATTCTCGTCATCCATTGAGGCCAGGTAATTGCCGAGACGAATCAGTCCCTGGGCGCAGATTGCCGCCGCAGAGCTGTCCACGGGTTCATGCGCGTTATACGGGTCGGCCGGTTGATCCCGGTAGTCGCTCAGCTTTGCCAGGCCCGGAGCTCCGGTATCCCAATACGGGATGCCATCGATAGGGGTTTGGCTGATATAGTGCTCGGCCGTGGCAATGGCGACTTCTCGGAATCGCTTCAGTACGGCCGCCTTGTTGTTCACCAGAGTGTTTTCGAGCTTTTCGAATTCGGAAGCTGGGACACCGCTCAGAAATTCCAGCTGCTCTGCAAAGCCGCACACGATCCATGCTTGTCCTCGCGTCCAGGTCGTAAACGGAGAATAGCCCTGCTGTGAACTCGGGCACCTGTAGGCGCCGTCATTCAGATTGAAGATCGACTCGTGAACGACCCGGCCTGATTCATCGTAGGAATCCCGACCGTTTCCAAAGTAGACGTTGTATCGCGCGGTTGTCTCGGCGTGAATCAACGCACGTTCGAGCAAATTGTGTGCTTCGTCGTGTTCGCCCTGAAGTACCTGTCCGAGTGCGTGACTCCACACCACTGGCCGCATGCTACGAATGGTGTCGGAAAAGAGTGAATGAGGGCCATTGAACGAATAGACATAGCCCAGCCCATCCTGAACGTCTGTCCACCGTGAAGCCTGAACGGCACCTGAAACCTTGATCGCCAGCTCGTAGAAGTGCTTTTCCCAGTCACCGCCACCGTGTCTTCCTTCGTTGAGGAGTCGGAGCAGATTTCCATATGTGCTGACGTTGTTGAAGCCGTGGTCGTGTACACCCGTATGGGTGAGATGAGCGGACATCAGATCAAGCGTGCGGCGTCGTCCGAGGTCGAGAAATTCTTCGTCGTCGGTTGCGTCAAACTGGAGGAGTGCGCAGCCATACTGAAATCCTTGAGTCCACTCAGTCCAGCCGCGAGTCGAATACTTCCCGTCGATCGTGAAAACCGGGCTGCCCTGATTGATGTCCCACTCGGAATCCAGCAGCCTGATCTTGTCGCCTGCCAGAGCTAAAAATCGATCGAGCTTGCCTTGCAGCGAGGAAGCGGTCAGATCTGGTTTGATATCAATCATGACGCTTGATCATAGTTGTCGGATATGAAAACCGCCATCTACATCTATCACCGCTCCCGTCGAAAATGGAAAATCTCCGTCAACGAGTGATGCGACAGCACGTCCGAGGTCTTCGCCCGTACCCCATCGTTTCTGCGGAACGAGGTTTTCTTCACTGATCTTTTTGTCATACTTCTCCCGGACACCTTTGGTCATATCACTTTCCATGATTCCGGGGCGTAGTTCGTACACGCAAATCCCTTCTCCGGCGAGGCGAGCAGACCACAATTGAGCGGCCATGGAAAGGCCGGCCTTGGAAATGCAATAATCTCCTCTCGTGACGCTCGCCGTATGAGCAGATATACTCGTCACAAACACAACGCAGAATCCACTTTCCAGCAATGATTCTGGGGCGTCGTCCAGCCAGTATCCTGCTACCGCCTGGGTCAGGAAATATGGACCCTTCAGATTGGTGTTGATCAGCCTGTCAAATGACTGCTCGGTGGCTTCGACAATATCATCTCGCGAATCAGGGGCGATTCCCGCATTGTTGACCAGGCAATCGAGTCGGCCAAATTGCTCGAGGACTTCTTTCAAAAGACGGGTGCGGTCCGATGCACTCGATATATCAGCTTGAATGGTCTCAAAACGCTGATTATCATGTTTTCTGACTGCTTCACAAAGAGCGACGCTTTCTGCAGCAGCAGCTTCGTTGCGGGCATAGTTGATCGCGACAGAGTATCCCTTTTCAGCAAGATGAGTTGCCACGCCGCGACCCAATCCACGGCTTGCTCCTGTCACCAATATTACTGCTGATTCTGACATTGTTCTGATGGCTGTAGCTGTCCTGGGTTGAATTTCCCCCCTGAACGGCTTTTTTGCTCCCTCAAGGTGGGTCTACCCGACGAATCTACACTAAAAAACGGTTCAGTTCCGATTCATCGTTCCACCCGGCCCGAGCCCGAGCCTGCTACGAGCTGATCGACCTCGTGCTCAGTTACGTGATTGAAATCACCCGGGATGGTCTGTTTCAAGCACGAGGCAGCAACTGCGAATTCCAGAGCATCCCTCGAATTGTCTTTTTTCGACAGACCTGCAATCAGCCCTCCGGAAAAGGCATCTCCGCCTCCGACGCGGTCAATCAGTTTAATTTCGTATCGACTCGAACGGTAGGGTTCAGCGCAATCCGCGTCATCCATCATGATGGCGCTCCAGCCGTTCATTGACGCTGAAAAACTTTCACGAAGCGTGACGGCGACGGCGGAGAATCCGTACTCCTTTTTCAGGTTTTTGATTAGATCCGCATATCCCGACTCATTCAAGTGGCCTGATTCCACATCCTCAATTCCACCGCCGAATCCGAGACATTTCTGAACATCTTCCTCGTTCGCAATGCAGACGTCGACATACTCCATCATGGAAGGCATGACACTCTGTGCTTCTTCGGTGGACCACAGTTTCGCCCGATAGTTCAGGTCGCAACTCACGGTTGCTCCAGCCTGTTTGGCAGCCTTGCACATTGAATTCAACGTGTCTCTGGCAGTCTGTCCGAGGGCTGGTGTGATACCGGTCCAGTGAAACCACCCGGCACCATCGAAGATGGCATCGAGATCGAGTTCTGATTCGGCCAGGGTGGAGACGGCCGAGTTCGCTCTGTCGTAGACGACTTTGGAGCTACGCTGGCTCGCACCTGTCTCCAGAAAATAGATTCCGATTCGATCCCCGCCCCGCACGACGAAACGTTCGGAAACTCCGTATCGCCGCAGATGATTTACCGCCGCCTGCCCGATATCGTTGGGTGGCAATTTGCTGACGAAATAACTGTCCATTCCGAAGTGGGCAAGCGATACGGCCACGTTTGCCTCACCACCCCCGAATGTCACATCAAACGAATCGGTCTGCGTGAACCGCTTGAATCCGGGCGTTGAAAGCCGGAGCATCATTTCTCCAAAAGTAATCGTTTTCATGACGAATGATCTGACTTGTCAGGGAATGGGTGGTTCAAGCTCTGGCTTCTTCAATCGATCTTTTCAGGGTTGCCGCTCTTTGCGTCAACACGTCGAACTGACCTCCGTCGACGAGTTCACGCGAGATCAACGCGCTTCCTACACCAACAGCACAGGCGCCCGCACGAATCCAGTCTCCCGCATTCTCAAGTGTGACGCCGCCAGTAGGCATCAATCGGCAATGAGGCATCGGGGCCAGAACCGCTTTGAAAAAATCCATCCCTACCGCGTTCGCGGGAAATATCTTTACGATGCCGGCTCCTGCATCCATTGCCGTCTGGATTTCAGTGGGGGTCATGGCTCCTGGTAAGGCCGGTATGCCTCGTGCGAGCGAGGCGCCAACCACCTCGGGATTGAAAATCGGGCTTACAACGTATCGCGCACCAGCATCGATGGCGGCCTCCGCGTCGTTTCGCGAAAGGACTGTCCCGACTCCGAGCACTATCGAGTCACCGAAAACCGATGAAACTTCAGCAATCAGCTCCATCGCTCCGGGCGTCGTCAATGTGATCTCGATAGCTGTGACTCCACCAGCAGCGACTGCCTCGACAACCTTGATCAGCTTCTCAGAATCTGCCAACCGAACAACAGCAACAGCACCCTGCCGGATCAATTCGTCTGTTACTTCGCTTCTGAGCGTCATGGTGGATGGCATTGGAGGGGAGATCGCCTGCCGGAGAATACGACCGAAGGCGATGGATATCACACCAGGTCTGTCTTGATGGTCATCACGAATCTGCGCCCGTGCAAGAAAGACGCATGTTTGAGACAGGGTCCTGTGTGAGGAATGACAAGCATTCGCTATGTTTGCCGGGAGGCTGCTACCGTTCAGCTGTCGCACCCACCACTTTAAAGCGCTCTACCCTGAATGCAGAGCGAATCTGGTACCACGATGAAAGGGATCAAAACGTTGTTTGCATGCCTGATTGGCGGCATCTTTTTATTGTCACCCGTCATTTCTTCAGCTCAGTCAGGGTTGAGGCCCATGTCAGAACTGACACTCGATTCGATGGATGACTTCGGGCCGGTTGCGGGAAACTGGCAAATAGTAGGGGACGTAGCTGCGGATCGTTTCCAGGACCACCAGATAAGCACCTCTCCCGGAGCGGGTATTCTGGTCAACATTCCGTCTGACGCGGAGCGAGAGAATATTTTCACCGACTGGGAGCACGGAGACATTGAACTCGAGATGGAGTTCATGATGCCAAAAGGATCCAATGCAGGGGTATATCTGCAGGGGAGATACGAAATCCAGATGTTCGACAGTTGGGGTGTTGAAAATCCGACCTACTCGGATGTTGGCGGAATCTACCAGCGGTTCAATCCCCAAGTCAGTGGTTTCGGTCGGGGATACGAGGGACACGCGCCGAGCATGAACGTGGCTCGCGCTCCTGGCCTGTGGCAGCGATTCGAGATTCGGTTTCAGGCCCCACGGTTCGACGAAGCCGGAAAGAAAATCGCCAACGCGAAGATGATCAAAGTGGTGCACAACGGTGTAGTGATCCACGAAAATGTGGAGCTCACTGGTCCCACGACTTCCGCGGCGTTTTCTGATGAACAAGCCATGGGTCCGCTCATGATTCAGGGTGATCACGGACCGGTGGCGATTCGCAACATCAGATACAAACGCTACAAACCAGAGCTCATTTCGCTCTCGAACACTCACTTCCAGGAGGTTGCCGGAGAATTCACGTCTGCACCTGACTTTTCAGGCGTGGAAGAGAAGGCCGCAGATGGAATTGATTGGCGTCTGAGCGAGGAATTGGACAAGATGGCTCTGAGATACTCGGGCGAAATGCGCATTCCATATGCGGGGACATATACCTTTCAATTGAGGCTGGACTGGGTGACTGGTGATCCTCATTATCAAGCGAAGGTTGTGGGTGGTGGAACGCTGACCATCGGAGATCAGGTCGTGCTCGATCACTCAGCCAAAAGCGCCATCAATTCGGGAGAGGTACAACTTGAAGCGGGTACATACCCCTACTCGTTGGTCGTCTTCAAGAACAAAGGAGGGCAGCGGACCCTGCCACGTATGGCCGTCTGGGCGGAAGGGTCGCAGACCCCGGTCCATTCGCTCAATGCTCCGGGTTCATTGCCTCAGCCGCGTTGGGCCCGCTCCATTTTTGTCGAACCCGCTGCAGAACCATCTCTGATTCGTGGATTCATCAATCATGATGGTGTCAAGAAAACGCATACGATGGCCGTGGGCCATCAGAACGGTGTGCACTACACGATGGATTTCCGACAAGGTGCCTTGATGCACGTCTGGAAAGGGAAATTCATTGAGGCCACTGATATGTGGCACAGCCGAGGCCAGGAACAGCTGGCCGTACCGTTAGGCAGCGTTATCGAGTTTTCAGGGCAGCCCACTGTGGCCCATCTTGGATCGGGTGACGCAGCCTGGCCCGACAGTGCAGGTGCAGATTTTGCATTCCGCGGATATGAATTGAATGCCAATGGATATCCAACTTTCGGGTACACCATGGGGGATCTGTCGATATCAGACCGGGTACTTCCTGAACATGGGGGACGCGAATTGTATCGAGAAGTCTCGCTTCGAGGAGAATCTGATCACGAAGGATATTGGATCAGGATCGCGGAAGGAGACTCCATTCAAAAGCTTGACAACGGGGACTACAGCATTGACGGAAATATGTATTACGTGTCCGTTCTCGAGGGCGCAAAGGAAGAGGCTGTGGTTCGCTCCGTGAGCGGTGGCCAGGAACTCGTCGTTCCATTTTCATTCAGCGACGGCAGCGCGACCGTTCGATACACACTGATCTGGTAAAGTCATGAACTCAGCATCTACACATATTCTGGCAGTGCTGCGCGTCATGATCGTCGCATGCATCTGTTTCTTCCTGGGAACTGCGAACGCATTGTCTCAGGTCCCTTTGGGCGAAAGCGATTTCTACAAGATCGAAACACTTCCCATACCACAGGACGTCATTCTTGAAGTTGGCGGTCTGGACATTCTGCCCGACGGGCAGCTTGCCGTCTCCACCCGACGGGGTGAGATCTGGATGATCAAGAACCCGTCGATGACCGGACCGGCGCGGCCCACATTTACCCGGTATGCGCACGGACTCCACGAGGCACTCGGCGTAGCTTATCGGGATGGATCCATATTCGCGGCTCAGCGAAGCGAATTGACGCGGCTGCGCGACACCAATGGTGACGGCAGAGCAGATCTATACGAAACGATATACAGCTGGCCGCTCGCAGGGAATTATCACGAATATTCGTTCGGCCCATTGATTCGAGAGAACGGAAATATGCTTGTAACGCTGAACCTCGCATGGGTGGGTTACGGCGCGAGTCTTTCGAAATGGCGCGGTTGGATGTTGGAGATCACACCTGACGGTGAGATGACGCCGATGGCAACGGGTATGCGTTCACCTGCCGGCTTTGGCTTCGATATGGAAGGCGAGGTCTTTTACGGGGAAAATCAGGGTGACTGGATCGGTTCCGGATATATCACACACGTTGAAACCGGGGATTTTGTCGGGAATCCTGCCGGACTGAAGTGGACCGATCTACCTGGATCTCCACTCTCATTGAAACCCGAAGATGTGCCAGATACTGGTCTTCCGATGGTTGAAGTAGCACCCGATGTGCCGGGGCTGAAGCCACCAGCTGTCTGGCTTCCCCACACATTGATGGGTACCTCCACCTCCGATATTCTGGCGGACACTACTGCAGGCGCTTTCGGTCCTTTCGCTGGTCAATTGTTCGTTGGCGATCAGGGTCAGAGCAAGGTGATGCGGATTTATCTGGAGAAGGTCAAAGGCGTCTATCAAGGCGCAGCCTTCCCGTTCCGCGAAGGATTTTCCTCCGGTATTCTGAGAATGGTCTGGGGCAAAGACGGCTCAATGTTTGTTGGTATGACCAGTCGGGGCTGGGGGTCTACAGGACCTGATCTGTATGGCCTGCAACGACTTGTATGGACCGGAAAGATGCCGTTTGAAGTCGAAACGGTACAGGCTCGCCCGGATGGATTTGAAATGACATTCACCAAACCCGTTGACAAGAAAATCGCTGCGGACGCCGCATCATATCATGTCACGGGCTTTACCTATCAATATCATAGCGTATACGGCAGCCCGATCACTAATCGGGAGACGACACCTGTTCGCGGCGTTGTAGTCGCGGATGACGGTATGAGTGCGCGCATCGTAGTTGATGGCTTGCGGGAGGGCTATATCCACGAGCTTAAAATGACTAGCCTGCGCTCAACAGAAGGGGAGCCGCTGCTTCACGATGCGGCATACTACACGCTGAATCAGATTCCGGAAGGCACAAGTCTGGAGTTGGATTCAGGACAGTCCGAGAGCGGTGGCGCCGCGGAAGACGTTCGACAGGAAATTCAGCAGGCAAAGCGAGAAACCACCATGCCGGATGAATGGTCGAACGGCCCCGATGCAACCATTACGATTGGTACACAGCCGGGCCTTCGTTTCGATCAGCGTTCGTTCGATGTCCAGGCCGGCTCCCGGCTCAAGCTTGTGTTCAACAATAACGACGACATGATGCACAATCTGCTCATCGTTGAGGGCGGTACGGCAGACAAGGTGGGTGACTATGCGATCGCTCTCGGTATCGATGGTCCTGAAATGCACTATGTGCCCGACATGGATGAAGTTCTGTTTCATACCAAACTTCTGGAGCCCGAGACTGAGGAGGCTATTTACTTCACGGTTCCGGAAGAGCCGGGTGAGTACACATTTGTATGTACGTTTCCTGGCCATTCGTTTACCATGCGTGGCACGATGCGAGTTGTAGGCCGCTGACATTTTCCTACGTCATCACCAGGGCGTTTCCATGCTCCGAGCTATTCAACTTTTTGGTCTCCGTATTTTCTTGACCGCTCTTCTCGTTGTGCTTGCGAGCGCCTGTAACAGCGACGCGGGACAACAACGTGACACCGACTCGGGTCTCCAACTGGTTACGCTGGGGGATTGGGTTTTTGAGCAGCCGTCGCTGTGGAAGCAGGAAGAAGGTTTACTCGAATTGGTATCGCCGGGTACACCCCTGGAAGGAATACGTCGTCCATTTTCCGTTGCCCATCTGGCGGGAACGCAAAGTGTAGGTGATTTTCATTTGACGGCACAGGTCAAGTCGACTCAGGATCCTGACGTGGTAGGTAGAGACGTGATACTCGTTTTCGGATATCGTTCGGAATCCGAGTTTTACTATGCTCATCTTTCGAATGACAACAAGGCAGCCGTGCACAACGGAATTTTTGTGGTCGACGGATCTGATCGTCGCCGCATTGACGATCAGGGCCCGGAAAACCCGCCGGAAACCCGTTTGATGGATGAAGCATGGCATCAGATCAGGTTGGACAGGGATTCCCAAGCGGGTACGATAAAAGTATTCATGGACGATTTACGGGATCCATTGATTACAGCGACAGACGACACGTTCGATTCGGGGGCCGTGGGCTTTGGGTCGTTTGACGACACGGGCGCCATCCAAAATATCCGTCTCGAAAGCGGGACAGGTCCCCTTACAGATCCGATTCCCGAAAGGGTCGAAGTGGGCAATCTTGTGCTCGGATTGGAAGAGTTTGCCCTTATTCCGGCGAGTGATCTTTCAGGCGGACCAAAAGCCCGAATCAACTACCTCGATCACGCAGGTGACAATTCTGGCCGGCTGTTCGTCAATGATTTACGTGGACGGCTGTATGTGATTGATGATTCCGAGGTTTCAGTGTATCTCGACCTGGCTGCTCAATTTCCAGATTTCTTCGGGGAGAATGGATTGGGATCCGGATTTGGATTTTTTGCTTTCCATCCTGATTTCGAGACGAATGGTAAGTTGTACACCATCCACACGGAGGCCGGTGATGCTCTGGACTCAAATACGCCGGACTATTCACACCGGGCAGGAGATGTTGTTCACGGCGTGTTGTTGGAATGGAAGACAGCGGAGCCGGTATCGCCCGTTTTCGACGGCACGTACCGAGAGGTCATGCGCCTGGGATTCCCGTCTCTGTTGCATGGAATACAACAGATAGGTTTCAGGAGTCATGCAACTCGATCGGATGACGACTATGGGCTGCTCTATATCAGTGTTGGAGACGGTGAACGGCCGGGTTTTCAAACTGACAATCCTCAGTCGCTCGCCGCCCACACGGGCAAAATTTATCGGATTGATCCTTTGGGCAGCAATGCGCTGAATGGGGAGTATGGCATTCCAGAATCCAATCCATTCGTATCCGAAGAAGGAGCCCTCGGGGAAATTTGGGCGCTCGGACTCCGCAATCCTCACCGTTTCAGTTGGGATCCTGATACCGATGCTATGTACATCAGCCATATCGGTGAGCAAAACGTCGACAGCATATTCCCTGGCGAATCCGGTGCGAACTATGGGTGGAATTTGCGAGAGGGCGGATTCCGCTACGAAAAGGGGAATCCTCTCAAAATCTATTCTCTGCTCCCGGGAACAGCAGATGATCGATTCACCAATCCCGTGGCGCGACTTGATCACGATGATATGAGAGCCCTTGTCGGAGGATTCGTGTATCGTGGCGACCGCCTTCCTGCGCTGTATGGAACCTACTTGTTTGCAGATATCGTCTCCGGGCGCATCTTTTACACTTCTGCTGAGGAGATGAAGGAAGTCGGGTCAGAAGCCCTGATTCAGGAGGTTGGCCTCGAGGATTCAGACGGTGCCCATCAGCCTTTCGCTTATTTCGCAGAAGGACAGCGCGCCGACATTCGATTCGGAATGGATGAGAAGGGAGAGATCTACCTGCTGTCCAAATCCAACGGATCGATCTGGCGAATAGCATCGGCGTCGAACAATCCTCCGAACTAAATCCAACATCCACGCATGCTCATTTCGATTGAGGAACTCAAAACACTCTCAACCAGAGCGATCCTGACATACGGCTACACTGAGGAAGAAGCCGAGATCATTCTGGATATGTTGATGTACGCCCAGTTGAGAGGCAATAATCAGGGCATCGTCAAATTGATCGGGGAGGGAATGCCCAAAAATCCGGACTCGAAAGTACCTTCAATCGAGAAAGAAACCGCCGCCACCGCCATCATTCATGCGAACCTGTCGATGGAAGCGATTGCCATGGAAATGGCGGTAAACATGGTTATTGAAAAAGCTAAAGCATCGGGCATTGCCATCGTTGGTACGCACACGGGGGAAGGATCTTCAGGTGCTGCCGGTTACTGGTCGCGAAGAATTGCCGATGCCGGATTGATTGGGATTACGATGTCGAGCTATCCCTGGCCCATGGTGCCCCCACATGGTTCATATGAACCCATGTTCTGCACCAACCCCATCGCCTGGGGTGTGCCGACTGAAAACGAGCCGATTGTGCTGGATATGTCGTCGTCGGGAATTGCCTATTACGGACTGGTGGAAGCCAAAACGCAAGGAGTCCAGGTTGGAGAAGGGCTCGGATATGACACAAACGGAAATGAAACAACGGACCCCGCAGAAATAATGGAGGGGGCTCTGCGGCCGTTTGACCGGGGTTTCAAGGGTGCCGGACTCGCACTGATGGTTCAGATCATAGGAGGCGCATTGGTGGGAGGAGATTTCCTGAACCAGAGCAAGAACGACGGAAATGTCGTGATCGCCATCGATCCAGACTCGATGATCGGAATGAAGCGATTCATCGATGAAACTACGAGTATGACGAGGGCCATGAAGAATGCCAAGAAACTCGACGGGGTGGACGAAGTGATGGTGCCCGGTGAGCGGGGTGACAGAATTCGATCGGCAACACTCGAGAGCGGTCAAATCGAGATTGAAGACAACCTTTTGGAGACCCTCCGAAAAGTCGCTCGGGGAAGCTGACGACGGCATTAGATGAAGAAAAGACTTCCCGACTGAACGAGGGCGGCCTGTTTGTAGCAGAGCGACCGGCAAGTTCGCTTTTATGACCTGAGACGGCTTAGGAAATCACCTCAAATCAGGTACATTCTCGAATCTGATTTACTTCCTCCCGATGAAAGGTGCAAAATGCGTGGTTTGAAAGGGAAAAATGTGATTGTGACCGGCGGAGCCAGCGGTATCGGACAGGCAACCGCTGCACGTTTTATCGAGGAGGGCTGCTCCGTCTGCGTGTTCGATCGTGATGCTGATGCTCGCGCCAGGGTCGCACAGGAATTACCGGAGTTGACCGGCGTAATTGATGTCGACGTTTCGATCCTGGAACAGGTTCATAAGGCATTCGCCGAGGCGATCGACCTCATGGGATCGATCGATGTGCTTATCAATAATGCTGGCATAAGTATCCGCCATGACTTCCTTGATACCACACCGGAAGAACTTGATAAGGTGTTGGGTGTGAATCTGAAGGGCGTTTTCTACATGGCTCAGACAGCCGCGCGGCACATGATGGAAAAAGGCTCTGGTGTAATTCTCAATACCGCTTCCACGGGAGGATCTACAGCGTATCCACACTATGCTGATTACTGTGCGAGCAAGGGTGGCGTCATGGCATTGACACAGACCATGGCCCTGGAGTTAGCCCCGACGGTACGTGTGAACGCCATCTCCCCCGGATATGTACTTACGCCAATGCAGCGCGCCGAGTATTCGGACGAAATGCTGGAAGCTGTGAATCGCAAGATTCCGATGGGACGACACGCGAAACCAGAAGAGATCGCTGCTCTATTTGCTTTCCTGGCGTCGGAGGATGCCGCATTTGCGACCGGCCAGGTTTATGTAATGGATGGAGCCGAGACTACGGGTGGCCTTTGCAGTCAATGGGCTCATTAGCTGAGGG
>CAZEHJ010000002.1:51043-78514 GCA_964512485.1 uncultured Rhodothermales bacterium
TGAGGGTGCATTAGATCGCAGCGACCTGATTTCGAAAATCGACAAGAAAGACCAGAGGATTGGAGCATGAGACTGGAAGGAAAAGTTGCCCTTATAACAGGAGGGACCTCAGGGATCGGCAGCGCGACTGCTGCCCGCTTCGCGCGCGAGGGTGCCGCTGTCGCCATCACTGGACGCAACTCCGAACGTGGAGGGAAAGTCGTTCAGGAAATAGTCGACGCCGGAGGTGAGGCCTTGTTTATCCGATCCGACGTAAGGTTTGCTGCGGACTGTCGACAGGCGGTCGATCAGACTCTCGAACGCTTCGGTAAAATCGATGTGCTGTTCAATAACGCCGGAGTCTACCATCCGCGGACCGCTGTGGAGTGCACAGAAGAAGAGTGGGATGAAACGATTGACTCCAGTTTGAAGGGCGCCTTCCTGATGTCGAAATACACCCTGCCATCGATGATTGAGCGTGGCAGTGGCTCCATAATTCACACGAGCTCCGGGTGGGGAATTCTGGGTGGCGATCACGCGGCGGCGTATTGCGCGGCCAAGGGCGGACTGGTGATTATGGCAAAAGCCATGGCAATCGATCATGGGCCACAAGGTATTCGCGTCAACTGCGTCTGCCCGGGCGATGTGGCAACTCCCATGCTTCCCGACGATGCGGCCAAGCGCGGCATGTCCTGGGAGGATTATTCTGCTGGTGCTGCAGATAGACCACTCGGTCGCGTTGGCACGTCGGAAGAAATAGCAGATGCGGTACTGTTTCTGGCCTCGGACGAGTCTGCGTTCATAACGGGCGAGTCTCTGGTCGTGGACGGTGGGGGTGTCGCTGGCTGAGACCTGACCATCCACATCGCACCACCATTCAGGCACCAGAAGTGTTACTGAACTTCAGTAAAAAGCCCCGAAGGCAGCTGTTCTTTCAGGTCCTCGATCAGATTGCCGTCAGAGGCGGTATTTGAACCTGTCGTCTGGTATTCATCTTTTTGTTTTCCCGGGGCTCGTTCGACAACCGCTGATTCAGGTTGGCGAGAAAACTTGGGTCCATAGTCGCTCAAGAGTATACAGAAGAAACCCGCTTACCACGCTGAATTTGCAATCTCAGGGCTATATTCGCTCGAACTAAAAAATTCTGATCATGAGAGTAGTTGTCGTGGGTGCCAATGGTGCCGTTGGCCAGACCGCCGTTGCTGCCCTTTCGGGCAAACATGAAGTCATTCGGGTTGGCAGGACGAGCGGAGATATTCAGGCTGATATTGAAGACGCTGCGAGCATCCGGGCGATGTATGGGCAGACTGGAAAGGTCGATGCCGTGATCAGCGCGGTGGGTCACGTTCATTTCGGACCGGTACACGAGATGACTGGCGATCAGTTCATGTCGGGCATTCATGGAAAGGTGCTACCTCAGGTCAATCTGGTCCTGCTGGGATTCGAGTTCATGAATGATGGAGGATCCTTCACGCTGACCAGCGGAGTTCTGAATCGAGATCCGATCCGCGGAGGATCGTGCGCGGCAGCCGCCAATGGAGCACTCGACGGCTTCGTGAAAGCCGCGGCGGTTGATATGCCTCGAGGAATTCGTATCAACTCCGTCAGCCCGGAAGTACTGGAGTCATGCAGGGAAAAATATGACGGGTACTTTTGCGGACACGTACATGTAACCGACGAAGCTGTCGGCCTCGCCTACAGCAAATCCGTGGAAGGATGTCTGACGGGACAGACGTTCATCGTTGAGTAGTCTTCAGGCGGCCGGGCTTTTTATGCAGCGGCAGACCTGCGTTTGCGAAATCCTGATCGGGCGAAGTAAAAAAGGACGCAAGCTCCAATCAAGGCCCCAACGGTCGTAGCCTCGCCCAACGGCATCTGGAAGAGAAGCCAGATAACGAACACAGAACTCAACAGCGGAATAATGGGGCCGAATGGAAGCTTGAATTCTCCCGGTTTCGGCATTCCGTGCACCTGACGTAACCTCAATACGGCGAAAATGACGCCGAGATCGACCAGCAACAGGGAGCCGGTTGCAACGACTGCCAGGTATTTAAATGTGCCGCTCAGCGCAAATACGCCAATGACCGTTGCAAAGAAAATTATCGCGATATGAGGCGTTTTGTACTTCGGATGCACCTTCGCGAGTGATTTTGGCAGGTTTTCGTCAAGCGCTGAAGCGAAGATCACCCTTGGAGCCCCGAGCATGTCCCCGCTGAGATTACTGTATATCGACATGACAACCGCTGCAATAAGCATCTTCCCGCCCCAATCGCCGAAAACTTCGGTTGCCACAGCCACCAGTGGCGCCACGGTATTGGTGGCCAGATCGGCACCCAAAACTCCCTGCGAAACCGTTTGGAGTCCCACATATAGTAGAAGGACTCCACTCAATCCGAACAGGAGGCCGAGGGGCACCACCTTCGCCGAGTTTTTGATCTCTCCACTGGCGTTCAACGCTGATTCTGCTCCGTTGAAGGCGTAAAACAGCAGGATGGTACCAGCACCAATATTTGCAGCAGACGGCCACTCGGGAATCGCCAGATTTTGGAAGTCGATGACAAAAAGCCCGGCAATCACGAGAAGAACGAGGGGGACCAACTTGATCAGCGTGTTGAATACGTAGAGTCGCACGCCTCCTTTCACGCCTCGAACATTTACGATGGTCAGGAACGCAAGAAGCAGGATGATAAACGCAGCCCGTGGCAGAGTGCTTTTCAGCACCGGAATAACTACGGCCAAGGAGTCTACCATGAACACGGTAATAGCAGCATCGGCCAGAGCAGAGAATCCGAACCAGAACAGAATAGAGGCAATGAATCCAGGGAATTTTCCGAAGGCTTCTTCGACATAGGCGTAGGAGCCTCCACTGCGCGACACACGACTACCGACCTCGGCAAAGCACAGAAAGATCAGCGCAACCGTTATCGAGCAAATGATGTAGGCGATGATGGCGCCTGATCCAAGCTCGGCTGCGACCAGTCCCGGCAACGCAAATATCCCACCTCCGACGACCAGATTGATCACGCCCAGTCCGAGGGCTCCGGTACCTATCACACGTACGAGTCCTTCGTCGCGGTTACCGCTTGATGTAGTCATGGGTCTCTTTTTGGTGGTTAGGTCCGGGTGGGAATCTCAAATCGTAAGTCAACTTACAATCGATCGCGCGCAGTGTGAAGGTAGTAGTCAACGATTTCGCCTGCCGAATTGACGACGTGTATACCAGGATAGCGAATGGTGGTGGGGCAAACGTGGCCTGGAACTGCCAAGAGATAGTCACCGACCTGCGGCAATTCGCTCGAGATCTGAAATACCCCATGCTCTTCACTCTGTCCAACCAGACGGGCAGAATCGTGTCCAAGCAGGAAGGCTCGTTCAGGCAGGGGAAGGTCGGAGCTTACTCCTTTGGATCCGAGGTCCGTTGTTATAGTGCCTTCATCCGGGTAGCGATCAACAACATTTGTCAATACCAGTGCCGCACAGCGATACGGCATATCGGGCATCAGCTTGGTGTACCCTGCGTCCCAGTAGACGAACGTCCCTGGAGAGCCAAACATGCCCTCCGTTCGCGCATAATAGATTCCAGAAAAGCCTCCTCCGGCAACCAGGCAGGGGACTTCCATGCCTTTGTTTTCGATCGTTTTCTTGAAGCTCTGCAGTGATACTGCGTTTCGTTTTGCAGCCGCTTCGCGTTCGATTGGATCACTCAATTCATTGTGGCCGTCATAGAGATGGAAACCCGCCACCTGTAAAAAAGGGTGTGTGTCAATTCGGCGATACAGCTTTTCGGCCTTATCGCCGAATCCAATACCGGTGCGATGCATGCCGGCGTCCAGATCGAGCATCACACGCAGGTCGCAATCCCTTTTTGTCGCGACCTCTCCCAGCAAATCCACATGAACCGGTGAGCTAGCAATCGCCGCTATCCATGCGTTCGGATATGAAGACGCCAGGTCGCACAGACGTTCAATTTTTCGCTCTTGGGCCTGTGGGTAGCTGAGAAGTGCTTTGCTGGCGCCGGCTTCGAGCACCATTTCGAGTTCTTTCAACGTCGCACACTTGAAGCTACCTATGCCTGCCTTGACCTGATGGCGCGCAACAGCCTCTGACTTGTGTGTCTTGACGTGAGCGAAGAGGTTCTGGCCACCGCCCACCAGTTTGCAGACACTTTCCAGATTATGCAGCATCATATCCTGAAACAGCAGCATCGCCGGTGTTTCGAGATTTTGGGGCTCTTCAACGCAATAGTCTTCCCAGCTGATCACGAGCATATCCTCAAAAGTCGATGTACTGAATTTGGCCCATTCTCTCAGCTGCCGTGTATATCGCACCTGCGACCGTCAGGTCCTGAATCGCGATTCCTGAGCTGTCAAAGACGGTGATTTGAGAGTCTGAAGTGCGACCCGGGGCATTGTTCGATGTCACCAATCCGATCGGACAGATATCGGATGCAGAATCGATTATTCCTTCTTTATGGCCGTGTTGGAACTCTCCAATGACGACTGATTGTCGGGGGAAATCAGCGAACAAGCTGGCACGCGTCAGAATGGCGGTGTCGAGTTCGTGCTTGCCGACGTCGTCCGCTCCCATAGCCGAGATGTGCATGCCCTCTTCGATCCATTCATCCTCGACCAACGCTTCTTCCGAAGGCGTGACCGTGACCAGGATGTCGGATCCTCGAACGGCCTCTTCGGCGCTTGTAAACCTGATTTCGGTCCGCATGTCTTCGAGACGCCGTGCGATCCAGTCCGCCCTTGCCTGTGACCTTGTCGAGATTTTAATGAGGTCCAGATCACGGATCTCTGCCACAGCCCTGATTTCCTGCTCGGCCTGATGACCCGCGCCAATGACACCCAGAACCCGCGCATCAGCTCGGGCCAGATGAGACACCGCTATCGCATCGCCGGCGGCGGTTCGATACCCATTCAGAAAATTAGCATTTATCAATGCAAATGGGAATCCAGTTTCGGGATCAAACAGGAGGATCGTTGATCCATGAGCAGGCAGGCCTTTGTCCTGATTGCCGGCCCAATACGTTCCACACTTGAACCCTACCATTCTGTTGTCGCGATCCAGACCTGACTTGATGGCGAATGCTTCACCGTCGTTCAGGCCCGTGCCGATAACCACATCGAACGCTCGGGCACGATCGATAGCCACAGCCTGGTATGCCGCCTGTACTGCGTCGAAGGCCAGTTGACGCGTTACGATTTCCCGGACAGTCTCCTCGGATATAACAGCAAGTTTATCCATTCCAGAGGTCTCGAGGCTGATTCAGGTGGGTGTTCAATGGGCTGATGGTCAACGTAACAGATTTGAGCATATCATTCCATATTTATCTGAATCGATTACATTGGAAGCAGCTCGCACCCGGGGACTCAACATTGTACTCGTTCCGAGCTTCTAATTTTATGGAGACCCCATCGATATGAAAACATTTATCCTGGCCTTTCTGGTTGTTGGTCTGGCAGCCTGTTCTCACCCACCCGAAGAGCTGCACTGGTCCTATTCAGGCGCTGACGGGCCTGAGAACTGGGGTGAACTAGCTCCAGATTTCGCGATGTGTTCGTCGGGTATGAGCCAATCGCCAATCGACATATCTGGTTTTGTCGAAGAGGAACTGGATCCGATCGAACTTCACTATCTCGCAAATGGCGGCGAAGTCCTGAACAATGGCCACGCAATCCAAGTTAATTATGGGTCTGGCAGCACGCTTCAGGTCGGCGACCGATCGTTTGAGTTGAAGCAATTTCACTTCCATTCTCCGAGTGAGAACACGATTGAGGGTGAATCCTTTCCCATGGAAATGCATCTGGTCCATTCTGATGAGGCCGGTAATCTGGCTGTGTTGGGGGTCATGTTTCAGGAGGGTGAAGAAAATGCTGCGCTGGGCGAGGTTTGGAGCGGAATTCCCGCGGTCGAGGGAGAGATTGCAGTACTATCGCCTGTCGTAAACGCTCGAGACCTGGTACCACAGGACTTGAGCTCATATCGATTTGATGGCTCACTCACGACACCCCCGTGCTCGGAAGGCGTAATGTGGATGGTTGCATCTTCAGCTGTCACCGCGTCAGCTTCCCAGTTGGGCGTCGTAGCAGAACATCTGGGGCACGGCAATAGCCGGCCGGTTCAACCACGAAATGAAAGGTCCATCCTGAAATAGCCCGCAGCTTCTATCGGCCGCTCATCTACGCCAACGAGATCAATGACTTCCACATCGCTGATACTATTGGTAACTCAGCTGGAACCGTCACAGCTCTGTTCATGATTATCACGATGACCCAGACTGGCAAAGTCAACGACTGGCAGTTATTTGCGATGGTCTTTTCCGGGCTCGTTGGCTACGAGTTGATCAGTGGCTCAGGCTCCCACGCCATCGATAATCTGGACCTGATCGCAACCGTGGTCTTTACGCTGCTCTCAGCCTTTTTTTTATCGGGTCTTGAGGCCTGATAAAGGTGGGGTGAACGGGCAGGACTCTTCGGGCTAGGCAGCGGGCGAATGTCAGCGGCCCTCTCTGTATAATTCGATTGGAATAAGCTACTTTGACGTCAGTACGTAATGTGTTTGCCGCCGGCCGCTTTGCGGCCGGCGGCATGATTTCCTTCTCCAAAAACTGAAGACCAATCAATCATGCCTGAGTTTATTATCGCTTACCGCGGTGGCAAGAAGCCCGAAACACCAGAAGAAGGAGCCAAACAGTTTCAGCGTTGGAAGGTGTGGTTGGAAGACCTGGGTGAAGCCGTTGTAAATCCGGGGACACCATTAGGTCCGATGAAAACCGTTTCTGGATCAGATGTGACCGACAATACAGACGAAGAACGGCTGACTGGTTTTTCGATTGTCAGAGCCGAAGATCTGGATGAAGCTATCGAGATGGCCAAGAAGTGCCCGTTTTTGGAAATGGGATCTCTTGACGTTGCACAGGTCATGCAGCTGCCCTGACCTCGATAGTCCATTTTGCCTCGATTCCCGACTCCGATCGAAAAGTACCATGAGATCTGCGATGGACAATCACGACAAGATCCACTACATCGAAATGATGGCGAGCGACCTGGAATCAACCAAGTCATTCTTCAGGCGCGTGTTTGGGTGGGATTTCCAGGATTATGGTCCGGACTATTGCTCTTTCCTGAATGCCGGATTAGATGGAGGTTTTCATCGAGCAGACCTCAAGGCTGACACGGCGAACGGCAGCGCCCTCGTGGTGCTCTACAGCTCAAATCTTGAAGAAACCCGGCAGAATGTCACAGATTCTGGAGGATTGATCAAAAAGGATATTTTCTCGTTCCCCGGCGGCCGCCGATTCCATTTCACTGAGCCCAGTGGAAATGAATTTGCTGTCTGGTCGGATCAGGGAATGGATCAATAGAGGTCTCCATCATGACCGACGCCTTATTGGACCGTTTACTTTTTCCGTGCCTGGAAGACTCCGTCTATCTGAATCAGGCCGCATTGGGTTTGATCGGCCAGCCCGCGACGCAGACGATGCACGAGTTTCTAGATTCAGTTGCCAGACACGGGAATCTGAAGATGGACGACGACGAGGAAGTAGAGTTCTTCGAGTCGTTGCGAGCACTCGGCGGCGAGCTCTTGAATTGTGACACCGAGAGTGTGGCGATTCTGTCGTGCGCCAGCGAGTTGCTGGGTCAGCTTCCCTTCCTGATTCATCCTCCCGCTGGGAAACATGTTCTGGCTGTTTCAACCGATTTTCCGGCGCTGACCCGTCCCTGGCTTCGCTACGCGCAGGCAAACGACCGCGAGGTGCGTTTCGTTGATGACGATCCCGCTTGCGATTTGACGGATAGAATCATCGAAAACATTGATTCATCGACCGCGGTTGTTGCAGTCAGTCTCGTTCAATACGCCACGGGAACGTTGATCGATGTCGGCCGACTCCGACAGGCAACCTTGACCGTCGGCGCCCGGCTCGTCGTTGATGTCACGCAAGCCGCCGGAGCCGTGAAAGTTGACGCGCGGTCGTGGGGGGCAGATGCGGTGGTGACCAGCGGATACAAATGGCTTGGTGGACATGGTGGGGTTGCGCTCGGCACGGTTTCCCACGACTTGCTGAATCAGGCGCCGATTCTTCCCGGATGGATGGGAGCTCCAGACGCCTTCGATTTCGACGCCACGCGCGTGGACTTCGCGCCAGGAGGACGGCGGTTCACGCAGTCTACGATGTCCTATGTATCCATGGCTGGCCTCAAGACCGCCATCCAACAGTTGCTTTCGCTCGGAATGGACAAAATTGAACACCATGCCCGAGGCCTTGCCATGTCTCTGGTTGAAGATGTCGAGGAAACGGGCTGGACGCCTTTTCGCGAGATCGGCGACTCCGCCGCTTCTTCTCACCTCGTATCTCTTGCTCACCCTACCATGAATGCCGCCGAGATCGCAGAAAAACTTCGAAAGAACCGGGTGGTGTGCGGCGTTCGAAACGGCCGCATACGGGTATCAATCGCGCCTTTCAACAATTCTGAAGATGTATCAGCATTGGTTGCAGTTCTGAAGGGGCCGTAGGCCCATTCGAACTGAATCCTCAGATATATTTTGATTGCTTCAGAGAGATTCCCACTGGCGAGAATGATCGCGAATAGGTACTCTTGACAGAACGCCGGAGATTGTTGCCGGGGCCGTGGAAATGTCACATAGTCTGGAGAGCAAATGTTATGTCAGTAAAAGTGGGTCGTATCCTGATTGTCGCTGTCGCAGCGGAAGTGGCAGCAGTGCTGATACTGGTATTGGCGGTAGCAATTTTTGGCCCGAGAGACCCTGAAGGTGCCGCTCAGTATGCCCAGTCGTTGGGAATGTGGTTGGGTCCAATAGCAGGATTCGTGATGTGTGTCATTGGAGGGTGGTTCGTGTCCAAGAATCTGGCAGAAAAGCATGTTCTCAACGGCTTTGTTCTCGGAGCGGCCGTAGCCGCTATAGACGTGACGATACTCGTTGCAGGAGGAGCTGAGTTCCAGATGGTGTTTGTGGTTTCAAACATTGGACGAGTTGTAGCCGGTACACTGGGTGGATGGCTGGCCTCCAGATCCTGAATCCTACCGCCATGAATTCTCCGGCAGTGACAATTCGACCTGCAAGACCGTTGGATGCCAATCAACTGGTTTCATTGTTGGAAACTGTCGGATTTTCTGAATCTACGCTGGAAATCGAGTCCAGGATAGCAGAAAAGGGGCGTTCTGGAGATGTGGTCCTGGTCGCGGTTGATGGGTCACGCGTTCTGGGAATCGTGACAGCACATCTGGTGCCGCTTCTGCATAGACCAGCACCCGTCGGCAGAATCACTCTGTTGACTGTTGACCAGCGTGTTCACGGCCAGGGTATCGGTAGCGCATTGCTCGCGAGGGCCGAAGGTGAGTTGATAGCCCTGGGCTGTACAATTATCGAAGTTATCAGCAATCAACGCTACGCTGATTCCCACGGATTCTACGAGCACCTCGGCTATGAAATGACGAGCCTCAAATTCAAGAAGTTGATCAGCTGAGAAAGCAACCAGTCTTAGCGCCTGCCACCACCACCGCGACCACCACGTCCTCCCGGACCCATGCCGGACAGCTTGTGTACCACGCGCAGCATGACATATCGGCCAAGAGTTTCGATTCGTTCTTCTTGAACATAGCTCGAGAAGTTCGAGAAATTGACTCCCTGGTTTTGATCCAACAGGTCGAGGCCAACAAGCTCGATTTCCGTTCTGCCGTCGGGCAACAGTCTTGATATGGACGCTTCGAGAAGGGCCAGATTGTCGTTAGATCCGAATACGTCTGAATCAAATCGGCGCAAGTTGATCGATGAACCAACTGTCCAGGACTGGCCCAGGTACGCTTCGCCACTGAAACGCACTGAGTTGTTGATGTAGCTCTGATTCAGTCGAGAGTTGAGGGAATAGTTCAGATTATTGTAGGTGGCGCTTACGCTTGCCCTAATCTCAAACTGGTCTTTGATTCGATTGTCGAACGAAACCGTCGTCGTATTTCGGATGATTCGACTGTCATTCTCCTCGCCGTTGATCAACTGAGTCCCAGTGGAATGGGTGATGTTGTTGTCAATATTGAGGTTGACGCCGAGTTTGCGAATGGGCGATCCAAAACGAACACGTGCTGAGCTGGACAGTCCACTTTTTGCGTTCACGTTGGTGATAGTCTGCTTAAGCTGGCTATCGATTGTTCGCGCCTGGACAATCTGGTTTTTCGAATAGGTCGATCGAATTGATGCGAAAACATTGATGAACGTGAACTGGTCGAAAAAACGATAGTCAGAATAAATGCTGTGTCGATATTCTGGAATCAGATCCGGGTTGCCCGTATACACGTTGAGAGGATCCGAATTATCTGAGAAAGGCTGAAGCTGGGTCAGTGAAGGTTCGCGCGTTGAAGTTGTGTATCGAGCCGACAACGTGCTTGTTTCTGACAACGTTTTGCGAAAGACGACAGAGGGCAGAATGTGCGTGTAGCCGTTACTGATATTCTGATCCCGGTTGACAATCGTTCCTTCAAGATCAGACGTTTGAACCGTGAGGGCAGCATTCAGCGATTGTTCGCGATTGGATCGATTCAAGCGTGCTGTTCCTTTCCAGTAGGAATAGCTGCGATTGAATTCGGAGCTCAAAAGCTCATTCAGTGTTGAACCACCGGCATTGATGTCAAAAAACGACTTGGTCTCGTCCTGGTCCTGCACTTGGCGTTCGCCCGAGAGTTCCAGCGTTGCGAAACCGAGCGGTTCGGTTAACGAAAGTCGGTATTGTTGCGAAAGTTGATCTCCGACAGTGGACTGAAGCTGAGCGACCTCGTCATAGGTCATCAGATCGGTTCGTGGGTCAATCGTTCCAAGTGTCGATGTCAGATCTGCGGAGAGGTCAGAATCGTTGAGTGAGGTCCGGGAATACAGGATCAGGCTTCTGCCTGCTTCATTGAGTTTGCGTCTCCAGGTCAGCCTTGCTGAACCCTGCGTTTTGTCTCCACTCGTGAAGTACTGAGTCAAAGCGGAATTTGAGCCTCTGTTGTCATTTCCAGCTGTCGCTGAATTACTCGTCAGACCCAGGCTGGAACTGGCAAAGGAAAGGTCACTACGTAATCTCATATCGTGCCCTTCACTGAAAGTAAACTGGGCATTGATGTTGACACGGTGCGCAATGTTTTCGCTCGACTGGTCCGATGACAATTGGGTCAGCGAAGACAAGCTCGAGCCCAAAACGCTCTCCTGGTTCACAAAACGATTCTGATTGTTGTCCAGGCTGCTGCGGAAATAGCTGGTACGAACCCATGTTTTATCACTGAAGTCATGGCTCGCATTCAGGCCCAGCGCGAGTGTTTCCGCGAACCCGTCATTCAGCCGACCGCCTACCTGGATGCCGCCACCACCCATTCCGTCGCGCATATTCTGCATGCCTCCAGAAAACGTGATGAACTCACTCCATCCGAAGGTGGTTTTGTTGACATTATTGGCATTGGCGATAAGCGCCAGTTGCGTATTGGAATTAAATCGATTGATACTTGCCTGACCATCATAGCGTCGCTGGTCAGAATTCTCACCGCCAAACCCTCCGGATACGTTTCCGAAATAGCCTGACTTGGCATCTTCTTTTAATTCCAGATTTATCGTTCTTTGCTCTTCACCGTCCTCAATGCCTGTGAACTCGGCGGTGTCCGACTGCTTGTCATAAACCTGAACGCTCTCAACTGCATCGGCGGGTAGGTTTTTAGTGGCAATCGTGGCATCACTTCCGAAAAATTCTTTTCCGTCAACCAAAACATTTTGAACGGTCTCGCCCTGCGCTGTTATCGTTCCGTCTTCTTCAACCTCAATGCCTGGAAGTCTTCTCAGCAGATCTTCCACGACGGCGTTAGGCCTTGTCGCAAAGGCAGCCGCGTTGTAGGAAAGGGTGTCCTTGGAAACACGAAACGGAATGTGTTCAGCGCTTACAACAAGTTCGTCCAGTTCTGAGACGAGCACGTGCAGCGTATGCTGACCCACGTCGACATTGGCATTTGCAACTTCGAAATTTTCCCGGATTGTCTGGAATCCCACGAACGAAATCTGCAGGATGTACTCACCTGCCACGAGGCGCTTCATTGTGAAGGCGCCTTTGTTATCACTCGTTGCGAATTTGGTGAGCACCGAATCCGCCCGTGTGAGGGCGACGATTGTTGCCGACGGTATACCAACACCGCTTGTGTCCACCACGACTCCGGATACGTCAAAACGACTGTTTTGGGCGGAGATTTCCTGCACACTGAAGGTGAGGACCACGATGGCGATACCCGTTATAATAATCCTGGCTGTCTGTTTCACTTTTTGCCTGTTTACGATGTTCTGGTAATTGATTGGGCTGGCGGGTTGAATTGTGGCGAGTTGAATATTGGCGAGCTGATTAGTGGCGCATGCGTCTTCCACCACCGCGCTCGTAATTTCGTCTGAGGGCTGAAATTTCTTCCATCTTGTTCCTGACGACCTTCTCGTATTGGTCTCGGCTAACTACTTCACCTGAAACAGGTCGGGTAATGGCGGAAACGCTGTTCAGTGATATTTCAGTTGCCTTGAAGGAGAGCTGTCCCTCATTTATTGTCAGGACCAAAATGGCTCCAGGCAGGCCGGAATACACTTCCGGACCGACTTCGACGGGGATACCGAGGGCGAACCAGGCTTCAATCTTGGTCGTGTCCTGCATGGCGGTGGCCTTGTGCACGGTATAGCCGAGGTATTCACTTTCTTCACCGTCCAACTTCCACGCATAGGTGGGCTGTTCTGACTCGATCCGAAATGTGCGCCCCATGAACTCCCGGGACTCGATTATCTGTCCGTCCACCAGACTGTGGAATACTTCCAGAATGTTCTCGTTATCCGAACGAGACCCCCCCATCTTCATTCGGGCGAGAATGTTATGCGATCGTAATTCTCCGCCTCTTGCGCCCGATTCTTCTTGTTCCTCGGGAGGCACTTCCATCATGAGCGATTCGTTCTCATTGAACAACAAGACCACAGGCTTCATCGCCTCTGTGGGAATGTCGAAATCTTTCAACATTTCCGGAATTTCGAAGTCGTACTGCTGCGTGCGCTCATATACAATGGCACCCTGTTGCGCAGAAGAAACCAGCGGCATCAGGAAAAGCGCGGATAAAAAGAGGGCTGTTCGTTTCATTTGGGTAGTCGAGCTGTGATTCTCAAATACGTGTCTCGCTGAGGTAACCTCTTGAATGGGAGGCGAACGCGTGTTCTTGCGGGACACCGGTTAGACGCGGTCAATACGCGACACATTTCATCGTAATAAGAAGTCTCGGTGCAGAAAAATCTGCCCTTCTAAGTGTTCCTTCGACCGGTCCTGGTCGTAGAAAAAAGGAAAGTGCGTACATTCTGTGTCTCTACGGCAACGAATCCCGAATGTTGTTGGTTTTTTGGGCGCTGAAGTCGTTTTGTTTGGCCGCAGATGTCGTTTTGCACGACCGCAGCAGAATTCGAATTCTATGAGCCCTACCACTGAGCATCTGACGCGAATGAAATCGAACTGGCGCCTGACTACCTTGCTTGTGTTCATTTTTGGCTCCCTGGCATGGATGCTTTCTCTTTCTCCGATACCCCAGGACAACGCATTTCACCTGTTCGCCGATACCAGATCCTGGCTGGGTATTCCCAACTTCCTGGACGTGATGTCAAATATCCCGTTCCTGGTAGCCGGACTTTTGGGAATCAAAGCAGTGCGTGAGTCGAAGGAGCAAAAACCGACCACAGGTTGGCTTGTTCTTTTTGTCGGAATTGTCCTGGTTTCGGCTGGATCCTCCTATTACCACTGGAGTCCGGACAACGCTACGCTGGTCTGGGACCGACTCCCCATGACAGTCGGGTTTATGGGACTGTTCGTAGCTCTGTCGACTGAATATGTGGATGCCAGGCTTCTCAAATGGCTTTTGATCCCGGCTATCGTCCTCGGGGTGGCGTCTGTGTGGTATTGGCACCTTACCGACGACCTCCGCCTATACGCATGGGTTCAGTTCATGCCGCTGGGGTCGATTCTGATCTATCTCTCGCTCTTCAAATCACGTTTTTCGCACGGTCGACTGCTTCTTTTTGCTCTTGGTTTTTACATTTTGGCCAAGGTGACTGAGATCTATGATGTCGCCATCTTTGAAGCGATCGGAGGAGTTGCGAGTGGACACACGATCAAGCACCTGCTGGCTGCCGGCGGGTGTTATGCGCTGGTCATTTATATTCGAAAACGTCAGTTGATTTCCGTGATACCAGAGGCCGATGCGTAGAAAGAAGATTGCGGGACCGTTTTTGATGTTGGTTTTATGCTCCTTGGCAGTGACGAGCTGCTCGCCGGGCACGACGCCCGATGACGGAGATACGTGCGAGGCTGACCTGGAAGCGTTCGAGACATCGCTTCACGAATCACTTGATGATTTGAGCACCGATGCGGACTTCACGTTGATATTGGAAACGGTATCCGAGCGCACATTTACACACAGTACGGGTGCTTCGACTCCAAGTACGTCCTACAGGTCAGCTTCGACTTCCAAGTTGGTTACGTCCGTGTTGATACTGGACCAGATTGGTCGGGGGGGACTATCGCTGGACAGTCATCCTCAGGATTTCATTGTGGGTTGGCCCGTAGATGGGAATCTCTCTGAGATCACGCTACGGCACCTTTTGAGTTTTACATCTGGACTTGAGACAGAACCACTCTGTATCAGTTTGGGGTTCTTTTCTTTTGAGAATTGCGTGGATCGCATTTCCGAAGTGAATTCGTCCGCTCCGCTTCCAGGCGAGCGTTTTTTCTATGGCCCGTCCCACATGCAGGTTGCAGGACTGATGGCGGTGAAGGCGGGAGGATTTTCTTCCTGGACGGCTCTTTTTGATTCTTTCCGAGCTGACACAGGACTATTTCCAACATCTCGATACGACCTGCCGTCTCCAACCAATCCTCGCCTGGCTGGTGGAATGCACTGGACGGCAGCTGAATACCATTTGCTTCTCGGCAAGCTGTTCAATGAGGAGCTACTGAGCCCCTCTCTTATCGCGGCGATGCGCTCAGATCACGTCGGGCAGCGGACCATCGAATATTCGCCAGCACTCGAAGGGATCGGTGAGGACTGGCACTACGGCCTCGGAGTGTGGCTTGAGTGTCACTCTTCTGAATTCGATTGTGTACAAACGCCCACCATTTCAAGCGCAGGCGCATACGGCGCCTACCCTTTTATCGACTACGACGATGAATATTTCGGCATTCTGGCCCGGGAAGGCGGATTGACGACCTTTGACCGGGGATACCGATTGTTCGAGACCATGTCTGACGATTTTGAATCCTGGTCTGGAATGGATTGCGGGTGAGCATTGTTGTCAGAGAATCCTATCTTCTGGGATATTCCACCATGACTTTCGATTGATTTGATCATGACCAATCAGAGCCCATTTCTCTTTTTGATCCCGACCCTCATCCTCGCCCTTGGATGTAGCACGGCGCAAATGGCATCTGTTCAAGAAACTGATCTCTCCAACAATGACACGTCTCTCGCGGAGCTGGAGCGCCTGTTCCGGGCTCGTCAGGACAGTGCCAAGACTGTATATGTTCAGGCTGATGTGGACTTCATGACCGGAATGATAGCGCATCACGCCCAAGCGTTGATCATGTCCGGTTTCGCTCCAGATAACGAAGCAGGCTCACAGGTTCAGGTTCTGACTTCGCGGATCATCAACGCACAGAAAGATGAAATTGTCACCATGCAGAATTGGCTCCGGGATCGTGATGAACCGGTACCCGAAATTCATATCGATGGTACCATGCTGATGATCCATGGTGTTGACGAGGAGCATCATCACATGCCGGGCATGCTGTCACAGGAGCAGCTGGACGAATTGAAAGCTGCTCGTGGAGCCGAATTTGATCGCCTGTTTCTGACCTATATGATTCAACATCACAAAGGAGCCGTCACGATGGTGGACGTCTTGTTCAGCACAGACGGCGCGGCACTTGATGATCTCGCCTTTAAGGTCGGCTCGGATATCCAGGTCGACCAGCTCACGGAAATCGCGAGAATGGAGCGAATGCTGGATCGAATAAACGAGTCGAATCAGTTTCCGTGATTGTTTCGGTAACCCATTTTTCCCACTCACCCGACTACCAATACACTATGAAAGGCCCAGTACAAAGTCTTCTGTCCATTCGCGGGCGCGAAGCTCAATCATTGTGGACATTTGTGCTCGCATTTGTTCTGATCGGAATCGCAGGTTGCGCTCCGAAACAAGTGATGACGGATGCCGCACCCGCACAGGAGGCAACACCTGCCAGAGAAGCTGCACCCGCATATTCGGCGGACATGTCAACCATGGCCCCCTCTCCAGATCCACGTGTTGGTCTCGGAGCCGGACTTTTTGACGCCGAAGAAGCGATCTGGAACATGAATATGGTTTCTACGACTCCTCCGACGGAGAATTTCATCGGTATCACGAACTCGGATCTGGCATTTCTGGGCGACTATGTCTTTCAGGGCAACTACAACGGGATTCAAATCTTCGATGTAAGTAATCCCGCAAGGCCGGAACTGGTCACCGAATATGTATGCCCAGCATCCCAGAGCGACGTTTCTGTATATGGCAATCTGATGACTGTTTCAGGCGAAGGCCTTGGTGGTCGTCTTGATTGCGGCACGGAAGGCGTTCAGGAAGCTGTAAGCCATGACAGGCTTCGTGGTCTTCGTATTTTCAACATTGAGGACGTCAAGAATCCAGTTTATGTCTCCAATGTCCAGACATGTCGCGGTTCTCATACTCACTCTCTATTGAAGGACCCGAATGACGACGAAAATATCTATGTCTACATTTCTGGCTCTTCCAGTGTTCGTCCCGAAGAAGAGCTGGCCGGCTGTTCAGGTTTAGCTCCTTCCGAGGATCCAAACTCAGCCCTTTTCCGCATCGAAGTAATCAAGATTCCTCTCGACAGCCCTGAAGATGCTGCCATCGTGAGCTCTCCAAGGATCTTCGAGAACCTCGTTGCACCGCCGGTCCACGGTCAGTCGCCTGCCGACATCAAGGAAATCGAAGAAGCAAAGGCTCGCGGCGAGTTCGTGGTTGAGCTCTTTGGTCAGGAGCGAGTCATGCCTGCAGGATTCGTTACTCAGTTTCTGAATGGATTCATGGAAGGACAAGGAAAAGGTGGCGAAGAAGCCACGGCTGCCGACAGTGCAGCATTCCGGGAAGCTCTTCCTGCCATGATTGCTGCTCGATTCGGGGCTCCGGGTGGCGACGACGACGATGACGGTCCGGCTCCCGGTCCGACGCAGTGTCATGACATCACGCTGTACCCGGAAATTGGACGAGCCGGCGGAGCCTGTGGTGGATACGGCTTGATGCTGGACATCACAGACCCTGCCAATCCTGTCCGGATGGATGCTGTAGCTGATTCCAACTTCTCGTACTGGCACTCTGCTACGTTCAGCAATGACGGTACGAAAGTCCTCTTTACGGATGAGTGGGGTGGGGGTGGCCAGCCTAAATGCCGCGAAGATGATCCGATGGAGTGGGGCGCAAACGCCTATTTCTCGCTCGCTGAAGACGGGAAAATGGATTTCACAACCTACTGGAAGCTTCCGGCTCCACAGACTTCTCTGGAAAACTGTGTAGCGCACAACGGTTCACTGATTCCGATTCCGGGTCGGGAGATCATGGTCCAGTCCTGGTATCAGGGCGGTATTTCCATTTTTGATTGGACAGATCTGAATAACCCATATGAGATCGCGTATCACGACCGTGGCCCTTCGGACGCCAATTCCATGGGCGCCGGTGGCAGCTGGTCTGTTTACTGGTACAACGGGTATATCTACAGCTCAGAAATCGCTCGCGGACTCGACGTGTTCGAACTCAAGCCGAGTGGTCATATCTCGGCGAACGAAATCGAAGCGGCCAACACGGTGCAGCTCGACTATTTGAACGCACAGGGACAGCCCAAATTCGTATGGCCGACTACGTTTGCCTTGGCTGGTGCGTATCTGGATCAGATGGAACGGGCAGGGAGCTTGTCGGCAAACGTCGTTTCTTCGACTCGTGAATCCCTGAATGCAGCGAAGTCGTCTTCAGGTTCAGCTCGCTCGGAAGCGCTGCGTGGACTGGCGCGCAGTCTTGCTGGTCCGGTTCGGGGTTCAAATGATCCCCAGAAGGGTCGCATGCTGATAGGGACAATCAGAAGACTGATTGCTGACAGCTGATCGTCCAGTCGAGAAGATTTCTACGGCGAAAGCCCGTTATCCGATCATTCGGGTAACGGGCTTTCTGGTTTTCCCATCTTCCCATAGATTGGAGCCAATACTTGACCAGCTCTTGATCTTCATTTTGAGTCAGGCGCGCATTCCAAGGAGCAATGGACAAAATCACGGTCGGCATTTTGATTTTCGATCAAGTCGAAGTTCTGGATTTTGCGGGTCCTTACGAGGTGTTTTCCCGGACGAGACTGCAACCCGGGACAGCATCGAGACAATCCGAGGATTCGGCGCCATTCAGCGTTTTTACTGTGGGCCGAAGTACCGCTCCAGTGAATGCCACGGGTGGCTTGAAGGTGATTCCAGACGTGGGAATCGGGGATGCTCCGGACATAGATCTATTGGTGATTCCGGGTGGTTTCGGGACGAGACCCCTTTTGGAGGACGCGTCCATTATCGAGTGGATTCGCGATCGAGCCGGCCGCGCTAAATGGGTCACTTCTGTGTGCACGGGTTCACTATTGCTGGCCAAATCAGGGTTGTTGGCGGGTCTGAAGGCCACAACACATTGGGGGGCGCTCCAGACCCTCGGAGAGATTGACACCACTATCGACGTGCAGCCGACCTCCCGCGTTGTCCATGACGGCGTTGTCACTTCGGCAGGAGTATCGGCAGGAATCGATATGGCGCTTCAAGTAGTGGAGTCGTTGTGCGGTGTAGGTGTAGCGGTAGACACCGCCAGGTATATGGATTATCCGTACTCCCCGACGGAATCATCAGGTGATTTCAGTTGACGAACCGATCTGCTCAATTACGACGTTCGGCGGTCATGATTTCCTTGATCGCGGCGGGAGAAGCCGTGTTCTTTCTCCCGTTTGTTGTTGCCCGAGTTTTCAGACCAACATTTCTGGACGTTTTTGATCTGACCAATTTTCAATTGGGATCGGCGTTTTCTGTCTACGGAATCGTTGCAATGGTGTCTTACTTCGCTGGAGGACCACTGGCCGACAGGTACTCTGCGCGGCGACTCATGGTCGCCGCGCTCCTCGCCACCTCCGTTGGCGGGATTATCTTCGCCACGATACCGTCGCTGCTCGTCCTGACGATCCTGTATGGATTCTGGGGGATGACCACCATTCTCCTTTTTTGGGCAGCCCTCATTCGAGCGACTCGCGAGTGGGGCGGATTGAAAGGACAGGGCCGGGCATATGGTATTCTGGATGGAGGACGTGGATTGTTCGCCGCCATGCTGGGATCCGTAACCGTCTGGATCTTTGCCCAGATGTTGCCCGATGAAGTAGCAACAGCCACATTGACTCAGCGTAGCGCTGCCTTGAGTCAGGTCATCTGGGTGTTCACCGCGATGGTAGTTGTGGCAGCGGGGCTGGTCTGGTTTTTGGTCCCAGATTCGGACAGCTCTGGCGAGCCCAACATGCTCCGGGACAAATTGACGTTTGAAGGTGTGCGTTCGGTACTGAAAATGCCTGCTGTATGGATGCAGGCCATCATTGTGATCTGCGCGTACGTTGGATACAAAACCACAGATGATTTCGCTCTTTTTGCGAGTGATGCGTTCGGATATGATGATGTGGCGGCAGCTCAGATCGGGACAATATCATTCTGGGTCAGGCCTCTGGCCGCCATAGGCGCCGGCCTCATCGCCGATCGTGTGAGTTCATCCAAGGTGATCGGGATCAGCTTCGGAATGCTCGTGCTTTGCAGCACAGTTATCGCAGCAGGGCTTCTATCGGGCGGCATCTACTGGATGTTGGTCGCTACGATAGCGGGAACCAGTGCATGTATCTACGCGCTGCGAGGCATCTATTTTGCTCTTTTCGAAGAAGCGAAGGTTCCCCTTTCCGTGACAGGAAGTGCCATCGGGCTCGTGTCCGTCATCGGATACACGCCCGACATATTCATGGGGCCGCTCATGGGACTCTTGATCGATCGATCTCCCGGAGCGTTGGGGCACCAACATGTTTTCGCCGTTCTGGCAGCCTTCGCGCTCATCGGTCTATTTACCAGCATCGTATTCCATCGATACAATGCTGCCAGGCCCTGAATCCATCTCCAGGATCCGGGCCGCTTTTCGGCCTTCGACTTACGTCTTTCGACCTCCTAGAAATCCGCTTGGAACGAACAGATCGTCGAGTATTCAATCCAGTTGTTCAGCCATGCCTGTCTCTCGCTCGTCCGCTGTACCCAAGACGATTCACCCGATCCAATCGGCGATCCCGGAGGAGTCGTGACCGTTTGTGGCTGTTCTTGCAGCTGGTAAGGACGGAACAGAAAACGGTCCACCTCATCCAGAATGGCAAATCGATGGGCGCGCGTTTCGTCGTCGCTCTCATCAGCACTGATCGTCAACCACGAGTGCAGATCCCTCAAGTGGAAGATGATTCTGGATCGAGCTGCCGCAGAATACCTCGAAGATGAGGCGGCCGAAAGCAATTGGTCGGTCCATACCTGCTGAGCCAACCGCTGGAGTTCAGCTTCGTAGGAGTCCTTTTCGACATCCTGTATCCATACGGCATTCGTTACGCGAACAACCGTGTCCAGAAGCCCGGGAAGGCCACGATCAAAATCCTTCTGATACGCCAGGCGGGATGCCCGCGAGGGTTCGAGCAATAGGCCAAACACCTGCTGGGAAATGACAGCAGCAGGCGAATACGGATCGAAGATGAGCCCGGTGTGACCACTGAATAGTTCACGATGCTGACCATATCCGGGCGGGCGTGGAGGAATCAGAGTGCGAACCTGCAAGGGAAGCGCAAGCTCCTCGGGTTTGACCGCGGCAATCAAAGCGTCGATCGCCTTAAGTTGGTCTCTCGCTTTGACGGCTTCAGGAAGCTCCTGTCGATCTCCCCGGATGCTGTACGCGTAATTCACTCCTCCGACCAGTTTCGATACGGCATCAAGTTGATACCGATGCCTGAGATAGAGGGGGACCAGCACTTCTTCAAGCTTGGCGAGCGGCTCGAATGGCCTGATGTTGCCAGACCCGAACCTGCTGAGAGCTTCCTTGCGAACCTCCATTTCAGATTCAAGTGCATCGACGGCATCCGTTCCATTGTCCCAGAGGTGGGCACGAGGGTGTGCTCCACCTGCAGGTCGAGCGTCCGTATCTGTTATGAAATACCATCCTTGTTGAATGTATTCGTTGATGATGGCGTCGAGTGCCGCTTTTTCGTCCGTGCTGTCTGGAAAGTCGGAATACCCGTACCGAATGGTGTACTTGTCCCACTCTCCGATGCCAGTCGCATACGCATTGTTCAGGGTTACGCGGCCGTCGTCCCCGATTTCAGCCAGCGGCGCGGGGTAGTCCATAACGGAGGCCCGATCATTGACAGACGCAGCGAAATTGTGCTGAATGCCCAGCGTGTGTCCGATCTCGTGGGCTGAAAGCTGCCGGATCCGAGCCAGAGCCATTTCGAGCATGGGATCATTATCGTCTGCCCGTGGCATCGCCGTAGGATCGTATGGGGTTAGCAAGCCTTCCGCGATCAGGTAATCCTGCCTCACTCTCAACGAACCAAGATTGACATGACCCTTGATGATTTCTCCCGTTCGGGGATCAGTAATCGTGTTTCCGTAGCTCCAACCCCGCGTCGAGCGGTGGGTCCAGTTGATAATATTGTATCGGACGTCCATCGGATCGGCATCGTCGGGCAATACTTCCACGCGAAATGCGTTTTGGTAACCGGCAGCTTCAAATGCCTCGTTCCACCAACGTGCTCCGTCGAGGAGTGCACTTCGAATGGGTTCCGGTGTGCCGTTGTCCAGCCAGTAAACGATCGGTTCAATTGCTTCTGATACAGCCGCGGTGGGATCAACTTTTTCCAGTCGGTGTCTGGCGATATACCTCGTCCGCATTTCGCTGCCAATAGGAGAAGAGTAGTCCAAAAAACTTGGCCCGAAAAATCCGGCCCGTGGGTCATGTGCCCGTGGAGAGTAACCTTCATCTGGCAACTCTATGAATGAATGGCGTTGGCGCAATGTCACAGAATTTACATTGGCCGTAACGGATCGAATCTGCTGCCCAGGATTGGGCATGGCAAACGAAGAGCCAAAATTAAATGTAAGCAGCGCTTCCATTTCCGTGTTGGATGGGAAGCTTCTTGTGCGTTCTCGATACGGTGCTGATTTCGACTGATCGACGCTGTAGGCTCCCTCCCCTTGATTTCTCAGCGTAGTGGAAACACCATGCGCATCTCTGACAACGAAAGTTGTAGCATCAACCAAAACGCGATCATCTGTCTGGGCCGCAACCGTGAATCCGTGCAACACTCCAGAAGCAAAAGCCTCCGCAACCGATTGTCTTTCAGATTCATTGTCCGTGATGGCTCGATAGCCGAGGTTTGGCGCCATCAAGAATACTTTTGGTCCTCGTTTTTCAAAACGGGCAATCCATGATGGCCCCAGTTGATTTCGGTCCAGTCCTATGTCATTCGAACCAAGACCTGCCGTCAGTGCCACTTGATAAAGGAAGTCTTCTCCAAACCGGTCTATCTCCAGCCAGACTTTTCCACCGTCTTCATCCCAGTAAATGTCATAAAAGCCTTCCATCTTTTCCATGCCTTCGGTGGCAGATTCTATAGTCTTTGTCTCCTGAGCCAGGGAGGAGGGTGCGAGAAGCAGGAGCGCGATAAGTGGCAGAATTACACGTCGTTTCATTTCCGTCCTTTTTGGGTTGGCATAGAACGCCAATATAGGCTCAGAAAGTTATTTTTGGCAGGAGCGTGAACATCCCTTGAAGACGCAAATTCCCCGTTTCTTTGCGATTCAGGTGTCCTTGTTATGGGGCAGAAAGATGGGTGAAACCGTATTTTTTCTTCCCTCGCGATATGTGTGAGTCTCGGATCCACCCGGACCGGTCGAACCCTGATTGCGAATCCGTGCAAATGTTGGGTTCGCGATGCGAGTAGAAGAACCACTTACCGAATTCAAGATCTTCGAATACTGATGCAAGCAAAGTTCGCCACCGGTGAAGTCGTCCAGATTGTTGGACCTGTTATTGACGCCCAGTTCCCTGCAGGCTCCGTACCTGATATTCTGGATGCCCTGACGATCGCTCGCGAAGACGGGTCGACTCTCGTTCTTGAGGTTCAGCAGCACCTCGGCGAAAACCGTGTCCGCACGATTGCCATGGATGCTACGGACGGTCTCGAAAGAGGTACGACGGTCTCGAATACAGGCCAGGCCATTTCGATGCCGATTGGTGACGATATCCTTGGTCGCCTCTTCAATGTCGTCGGTGATGCCATTGACGGTATTCCTCAGCCAAAAGCGAGTGAGCGTCGTCCGATTCACTCGGCACCTCCTTCCTTCGACGAACTCTCTTCATCGGTCGAAATGCTCGAAACGGGCATCAAGGTTGTTGACCTTCTCGAGCCGTACGCCCGAGGCGGAAAAATTGGTCTCTTCGGTGGGGCTGGTGTTGGCAAGACGGTTCTGATTATGGAGCTGATCAACAACATCGCCAAAGGCCACGACGGCCTATCCGTGTTTGCCGGAGTGGGAGAGCGTACTCGTGAAGGAAATGACCTTCTGCGTGAGATGCTCGAGTCCGGTGTTGTGGATTATGGAAAAGAATTTCTCGAGTCGATGGAAGCAGGAGACTGGGACCTGTCCAAAGTCGACATGGACGCTTTGAAGAACTCGAGTCTGGCTCTCGTATTCGGCCAGATGAATGAGCCGCCAGGAGCTCGTGCGCGTGTTGCGCTGTCAGGCTTGACTGTTGCCGAGTACTTCCGCGATCTCGGTGGACGCGACGTACTCTTCTTTGTTGACAACATCTTCCGTTTCACGCAGGCAGGCTCTGAGGTTTCGGCCCTGTTGGGACGTATGCCATCTGCTGTGGGTTACCAGCCGACCCTTTCGACGGAAATGGGTGAGATGCAGGAGCGTATCACCTCGACCAAAAACGGATCGATTACGTCCGTACAGGCCGTTTATGTGCCTGCTGATGACTTGACTGACCCTGCGCCGGCAACGACGTTTGCCCACCTTGACGCCACGACGGTTCTTTCCCGTCAGATTGCATCCCTGGGTCTCTATCCTGCCATCGACCCGCTGGACTCAACGAGTCGTATTCTTGATCCCCGCGTTCTTGGTGACGAGCACTACGACACGGCCCAGGATGTCAAAAACCTGCTTCAGCGCTACAAAGAGCTGCAGGACATCATTGCCATCCTCGGAATGGATGAGCTATCAGACGAAGACAAACTCGTTGTTGGTCGTGCCCGTAGAGCACAGCGATTCATGTCGCAGCCGTTCTTCGTTGCAGAGCAGTTCACCGGCAACCCTGGCAAATATGTCAAGATTGACGACACCATTCGTGGTTTCAAGATGATTCTTGAAGGCGAACTTGATCACCTTCCTGAAGGAGCATTTGCCTACAAAGGAGCCATCGAAGAAGTTATCGAGGCCGGTGAGAAAATGATCGCAGCCGAAGCTGACGCGTAGGTCGAAACCGAAAGCTGACAATCGAAACGAACGAATAGTCGAGCCATGATGACAGTCGAAATCGTATCGCCCTCAGGCAGTGTTTTCAGTGGAGAAGCGCAGGGTCTCAAAGCCCCCGGCGTTGCGGGATCATTCGAAGTGCTCAATAATCACGCTCCCATGATCGCAGCCATTGACATCGGATCCATTGTGGTCACCGACTCTTCGGGTGCTGAGATTGCGTTTGCCACGAGTGGTGGATTCGTCGAGGTTCAGAACAACAATATCAGCGTTGTCGCTGAAACTGCTGAGTTGGCGAGTGATATTGACGTCGAACGTGCGAAAGCTGCCGAGCAGCGGGCTGTTGATGCCCTTGCTGACTCTACCGATCCCCACAGCAAGGTGATTATGTCGAAAGCACTCGGTCGTGCACGTAACCGCCTTCGTATCTCGATGGGCTCCGTCGGAACGAATAGGTAAAGTTGTTTAGGTCAGTTGGTGACCTTCATTCGGGTTCTGGCCAGCCAGATCCATTTTCTTTGTCGATTTCGGTGGCGCGAAAGCACTTTTTGCGGAACATGAACGTTAAATCGACTTAGATGGCTGTTGCGCAGGTACAACTTGCCCGGACAGTATCCTTTTGATAGTTGAACAAGATGTTTTACGCTTCGAAATCATGAATAAGTCTGAATTTCTGACACCAGGTCTGCTCGTCGCTTTTTTGCTGCTGAGCGGTTGCGGTGGAGACTCCTCAAACAACTACTCGGAAGACCGCATATTTGAAGGCGAGGCCTTCAGTTTGGTGACCTCCGACCAGGGAGAAGCCTGGTTTTCTGTCAATGGGGACGCAACGATGGTTGTCTTTGGTCGACATTCCGAGAACTGGTCAGACCACACCATCATGGAAACCAAAAAACAGGGGCAGAATTGGAGTATTCCGACTGTAGCTCCATTCTCGGGTACGTACAACGACCGGGCGGGAAGATTTTACCCGGCTCTCGACGCTCTTTTGTTCTCTTCAGATCGGCCCTTGAGCCCGGAAGACACGACTGCTGATTTCAATATCTGGGTCGTGATCCATGACGGAGAGGAGTGGCTGGACCCAGAAGCAATTACGTCCGTGAACTCCGATGCTAATGATTTCCACGCAAGTATTTCCGCCTCGGGTACGATCTACTTCGCTTCGAATAGGGAAGGAGGACAAGGACGGTCGGACCTGTATCAAGCAGAACTTGGGATTGAAGGGTACGTCGTCCAGCCGATATCCGGATCTTTGAACACCGCGACTTCAGAACCTGATATCTGGATCGATCCAGAAGAGGAGTACATCATTTTCGCCCGAACTGATGGCCCCGGTGGCTTGGGCGGTGACGACCTATACATATCGTTCCCTGAAGGCGAGTCGTGGAGTGAACCTCAGAATCTGGGCCCTGAAGTGAACACGTCCGAATACGAATACGCGCCTTACGTCAGTCAGGACAAGCGGATATTATTCTTCACCTCGCACACCGACGGTGATGCTGACGTCATGAGTATCCCCATGGCTTCCCTGCAGATTGAATGGCCTGAATAGACGGATTATGACGAACTGATCAACCACGAAAGACGGCGTCTCCACCATGCTCATCAGCGATCTTCCTACACCTGCTCTACTGATTGACAAGAACAGGCTGGAGATAAATCTGCTGGATATGCAGAAGAGAGCCGATGATAATCAGGTTCGTCTTCGCCCTCACACCAAGACTCACAAGTCAGTCGCCATCGCCCGATGGCAACGAGAAAGAGGTGCGAGTGGATTGACGGTTGCCAAACTGGGCGAGGCTGAGACGTTCGCCGAAGCCGGGTTTGAGGATATTCGTCTCGCTTACGCACTGGTGGGTGACGATAAATACGAGCGGGTCCTGGCCCTGAAGGAATCCTGCAATGTGTCGTTCTGTGTCGACACCGCCGAAGGCGCCCGAGGTGCCTCCAAGTTTTTCAGCGAAAATCGGGCGGAAGTAGATATCATGATCGAGACCGATATCGGATACGGTCGATGCGGCGTCAGGTATGACGATCCTGCGAGTCTGGAATTTGCCCGGCTTGTTGACTCGCTTCCGGGCTTGAACGTAAAAGGGATTTTGACCCATGCTGGGCACGCGTACGCCGGGCCCAAGTTGGAAGGAGAATCCAAAGCTGAAGCCTTAAAGCGGGTGTCTGACCAGGAGCGTGATCGAATGCTCGAGTTTGCCGTCGAATTGCGAAAGGCAGGAATCAAGGCGGCGGTAGAAGGGACGCTGGAAATCAGCGTCGGGTCAACACCTTCATTGCGCTACTTCTCAAACAAGTCTCTAGATGGATTTTCTGTGACCGAAATCCGGCCGGGAAACTACGTTTTTTTGGACATGGTGCAGGTTAACCTGGGCGTGGAGCCGATTGACCGATGTGCGCTCACCGTGCAGGCGACAGTCATTTCCAAACATCAAAACGAGGATGGAAGCGAGCGCTTCTTTTTGGACTCCGGAAAAAAGGTGCTCACCTCTGACAAGGCTTATAAGTCAGAAGAATTTGGTCAGATTCTCAGTGATGCCGGGGAAAGGACCCCCATGTCGGACGCGGTAATCAATGCGCTCTCTGAAGAACATGGGTGGGTGCGCGTCGATGGTAAGACGACGGTGGGTGTGCTCGACAGGGTTCAGGTCGTTCCGAATCACGCGTGCGTAGTCGTCAATACGCAGCGGCACATGTATTTAGTTGATGGGCAGCGGATCGTAGAGCGGATTGATGTGGACGCACAGAGCAGAGTGTTTTAGCATTGGCTGATTCGGTGCGTGTTTCGGGCATTTCGGGCATTTCGGGCATTTCGGGCATTTCGGGC
>CAZEHJ010000002.1:78614-101557 GCA_964512485.1 uncultured Rhodothermales bacterium
TTCGGTGCGTGTTTCGGGCATTTCGGGCATTTCGGGCATTTCGGGCATTTCGGGCTTTGCGGCCCCTGCGTCTCACCCGTTGAAGAGTTCTCCGCTCTTTCCCGGTCCATCCAGTCCGAAATGACGGTAAGCTGCCGGTGTGGCAAGTCGTCCCCTAGGAGTACGCTCGATGTAGCCTTCCTGGATCAGGTATGGCTCATAGACTTCCTCGATCGTTCCGGAATCTTCGCCTACTGACACTGCCAGATTTGCCAGCCCCGTCGGGCCGCCTCCGAATTTTTCGATCAGTGTCATGAGAATTCGCGTGTCCATGTCATCGAGACCCTCGATATCAACGTTGAGGGCATTCAGAGCATGATCCGCCAGATCCCGCGTTATGCGACCGTCTCCATCGACCTCGGCGTAGTCCCGGGTCCTGCGCAGCAGTCGGTTGGCAATTCGCGGCGTTCCGCGGGAACGCCGCGCAATCTCAATGGCACCGTCCGCCGTCAGGTCTACCTTCAGCAGGCCCGCAGAGCGCTCGACGATCTTGGTGAGCGTCGCTGCCGGGTAGTAGTCATATCTGAAGTCAATGCCGAACCGCGCCCGAAGCGGCGCCGTGAGGAGACCCTTTCGTGTCGTTGCACCCACCAGCGTGAATGGAGGAAGCGAAATCTTGACGCTTCGGGCGCTGGGACCCGAGTCTATGAGAATGTCGATGTGGTAGTCTTCCATGGCGGCGTAGAGATACTCTTCCACGACCGGAGCCAGCCGGTGAATCTCATCGATGAATAGCACATCGCCTTCATTCAAGTTTGTGAGGAGCCCTGCGATAGAGGCAGGTTTATCGAGTACGGGACCGGAAGTGGTCTTGACCTGAGCGCCCATCTCGGAGGCGATGATGTAGGCCAACGTTGTCTTGCCCAATCCAGGAGGTCCCGAGAGCAAGACGTGGTCCAGGCATTCACCACGACGTTGGGCGGCGGTCATAAAGACCCTGAGGTTTTCCTTGATCTGTGCCTGCCCGATGAACTCGTCCATCGACTTGGGCCGAAGAGCTTTTTCAAGGTCTTCTTCTACAGGTTGGGGCTCCTGAGAAAACTGTCCGGATCGTTCGATCATGTGCTTCAGACTGATTGAATCATTGCCCTCAATGGGGATGCCTTCAATTTAGGGACTTTCCTACCACATTGTGGATATGTGCGAAACGGTAATCGTGGGATTCATCGAGCGAATCCAAATGCATTTTCACCGATTGATTTTGACGATTGAAAATCCTCTCTGTCTCCCAAGATCCATAAAAACAGTGCTGTGCGGAAAAAAATGATAACGTATGCCATCGAGAAGTTCAGCATTAATTTTAAGAAGATGGAAACTGTTGTTACGCAATGGATTACCGATTGAATTGCACAAGAAGTTTATTTGGCTTTCGTACAACCGATTATATCAATATTGCTTATTGAATCAATTCGCGATAGAATACGGCATCATGTTTGTAGTAGACCATGTACTCATATCAGACGACCTCGTACAAGCGGCGTTTTGTTGCAATCTTGCAGCATGCGCCGGCGCGTGTTGCGTACAGGGAGAGTCAGGTGCTCCGCTGGAAAAACATGAGTTGGCAGAGGTCGAAGCCGTTTTGCCTGCCGTCCGAAATCGGTTGCGCAAGGAAGCACTCGAGGTAATTGACGAACAGGGAGTCCACGAAGAGCTGGCGCCTGGCTATCACGTCACCACCTGTGTGGGTGATGCTGAATGTGTCTTCGTTCGCTACGACGGGCACGTTGCCAAATGTGCTATTCAGGAAGCATATCACGAAGACAAGGTCACATTCGAGAAACCGATCTCGTGCCATCTTTATCCAATCCGGGTACAGCCCCTCGGAGAGTATGAAGCACTGAACTATGAGCAGATCGGCATCTGTAAGCCGGCAATTAAACACGGGCGACAGGGTGGGATGTATCTGGCCGAATACATGGAACGGCCATTGACACGCAAATATGGATCCGACTGGTATGCGCAGTTCATGATCATGGTCAGAGAACGACGGGAGTTTCTTGCTACCGGTGATGCCTCTCTCCCCAACAACGTGATGGGGTAGGGTATCATGTTGAATCTGCAACAAAGACAATCTCTACAGCAGCGGCTTTCTCCGCAGCAGATTCAGTATATCAAGCTGCTTCAATTGCCCACACTCGCCCTGGAGCAGCGAATCAAGCAAGAACTTGAGATCAATCCCCTCCTGGAAGAAGGCGAGGAGATTCTGGACGATGTCCTCGACGAGCAGTCAGAAGATGATCAGTTCGACGACGTAGCCAATGAAGAGGATACATCTGAAGACGAGTACGAGTGGGAAGAACTGATGGACACGGGGGACGATCTCTACGGTTATAAGGCGGCAGTAGATCAGGGCGATGATGAGGATCGCCGTGAAACGCCTCTGGTATCCATGAACAACCTGAGCGAAAGTCTCAGAGATCAGCTTTCGTTTCTGAATTTGAATGAGGAAGAAGAACTAATTGCCGAGCAGGTGATCGGCTCTATCGATGAGGACGGCTATCTGCGTCGACCTCTTGAATCGATTGTGGATGATGTCGCTTTCAATCAGGGCATTCTCCTTTCAGAAGAAGATGTAGAGGACGTACTTCAGCGGGTCCAACGATTGGAGCCGGTGGGTGTGGCGGCCAGAGACCTCCAGGAATGCCTTTTGATTCAGCTCAATATGCTTCCTGATGAGCTTGCCGGGCGTGATGTTGCCATCGAAATGCTGACGCACACCTACAAGGCGTTCACCATGAAACACTTCGACCAGATCATGAGACGCCTCGGGATCGAGGGCCATGAACTGAAGGAAGCGTTCGAGTTGATTCAGCGTCTCGATCCGAAGCCCGGAGAAGGAGAATTCTCTGCTTCAGAGAACTATATCACTCCCGATTTTACAGTTCGCACTGAGGAAGACGAGTTTTTCATTTCCCTCAATTCCAGTAATGCGCCAGAATTGAGAGTGTCGAAGCAATACCAGCAGATGCTTGAAAAGGTGGTTGCGGACAAAAAGAAGGGCAGACAGTCCTATGATGCCGAGACCCGCCAATTCCTGAAATCGAAATTCGAATCGGCACGTTGGTTCATCAACTCCATCAATCAGCGACGACAGACGATGCTGTCCGTCATGCACGCTATCGTGGATCAGCAAGAAGAGTTTTTCCGTCACGGTGAAGGGAATCTGAAGCCCATGATTCTCAAGGACATCGCGGAAATCATCAAAATGGACATTTCTACCATTTCACGCGTGGTAAATGGGAAATATGTCCAGACAGAGTTCGGGGTATACGAACTCAAACATTTTTTCTCTGAGGGACTTTCAACGGATTCAGGAGAGGAGGTATCGAACAAGGAGGTTAAAGCCCTCATCGATCGAATAATCGGGGAAGAAGACAAAAACAAACCCCTCTCGGACCAGAAAATTGCAACCATGCTGGAAGAAAAGGGGTTCCAGATTGCGAGGCGGACGGTCACCAAGTATCGGGAGCAACTCGGAATTCCAGTTGCCCGTTTGAGAAAAGAGATCGTACTGCCATAGTTTTCGTTCTCCCGGACGCAAACGCCCGCTCTCTTACCAAGACCGAATAGTCAGCATGTCCGCGCTTGAAGCATATTTCGAACCATTTCGAAAAAACATTGTCGGTATCGATAAAACCTTTATCGGGCCGCACGGCGAGAAGCCCATCATCTACGCGGACTGGATAGCCAGCGGGAGATTGTATGCGCCTATCGAGCGCCAGCTCTCGGAAGTCATCGGTCCATACGTCGGCAACACACATACCGAGACCTCCATTACCGGAACGTCGATGACCCGGGCCTACCGCGAAGCGCGTGATATCATCAAGCGTCATGTGGGGGCAGATGAGAACGACGTAATCATCGCGTCAGGATCCGGGATGACGGGAGTGATCAACAAGTTGCAGCGCATCATCGGTGTCCGCGTGCCCGAGCAGGTTGAGCCCTACATGGACATTCCGGATGAAAAGCGTCCGGTGGTGTTCATCACCCATATGGAGCATCATTCCAATCACACGACGTGGCTGGAGTCCACCGCGGATCTCGTCTGGATCGACCCTGATCACGACGGATTGTGTGCAGCGGAAAACCTCAGAAGGGAGATCGTCAAATACGAAGGTCGACCGCTTATCGGCTCGTTTACGGCATGCTCGAACGTAACCGGCGTCGGTACACCCTACTTCGAGCTCGCCCGAATCATGCATGAGTATGGAGGATGGTGTTTCGTCGATTTTGCGGCCAATGCACCCTACGAAGATATTTGCATGCACCCCGGTGATCCGATGGAAAGCCTGGATGCCATTTTCTTTTCCCCGCACAAATTCCTCGGGGGCCCCGGATCGAGTGGGGTTATGGTCATCAATGCCAATCTGGACAAGAATCGTGTTCCTGATCATCCGGGAGGGGGGACGGTTGACTGGACCAATCCATGGGGCGAGCACAAATTTGTTCAGAATCTGGAGGATCGTGAAGACGGGGGAACGCCCGCATTCATGCAGACCATTCGGGCGGCGCTCTGTATCAGCCTGAAGGAAGAGATGGGTACCAAAAACATCATGGATCGAGAGCACGAACTATTGAAGGTCGCTCTTCCGAGACTGCGTTCTGTGCCTGGATTGCGAATCCTGGCTGATCATCTGGAAGACAGGCTCGGTGTGATTTCCTTTTATATCGAGGACGTGCACTACAACCTGATCGTGAAACTGCTCAACGACCGGTTCGGGATCCAGACGCGCGGTGGATGTTCTTGCGCTGGCACGTACGGTCATTATCTGCTGCACGTTGATCGCGCTCACTCGCAGTCCATAACTGACCAGATCAGCGGTGGATTCCTGGCGAACAAGCCGGGATGGGTGCGTCTGTCGTTGCATCCCACCATGACGGATGCGGAACTCAACTCCATTTTGTCCGCGATCGAAGAGATTGCAGACAACGTCAGCGAGTGGGAAAAGGGCTACACCTACGATCCCCACACCAACGAGTATACCTGCACCGAGGGAAGCGACGGGGTCGATATCAGTACCTGGTTCAGCCTGTCATCCTGATCGCACAGGTTGGCCTCTGGATTCCGCCAGGGTGTTATTCGTCTCAGGGATTATTCATACCTCAGGCTCTTCACCGGATCCATTCTGGATGCCTTCAATGCCTGATAGCTTACCGTGGCGAACGCGCACAGAAGAGAGATCAGGCCTGATGCCACGATCAGTGTCAAACCAATGTCGATCCGGTAGGCAAAACCTGACAGCCATGCATTCATGGCCAGCCAGGACAGCGGAGCCGCAACGAGGAAAGAAATCCCTACGAGCACTACGATTTCTCGCGTGAGAAGTCTGACCACTCCCGGTCCGGTAGCTCCAAGCACCTTTCGAACGCCGATTTCCTTTGTGCGACGGGCGACAGTGAACGCAGTCAGGCCAAACAATCCGAGGCACGCAATGAGAATGGCGAGGCCCGTCGCAAGAGAGAAGACCTTTCCGAGGCGAATTTCGCTCTGGTAGAAATCGGTCAGTCTGTCTTCGAGGATGTTGTATTCAAACGGGTGCCCGGGATCGAATCGTTCTCCGATTTCACGCAGGCCAGCAATTGAAGCCCCAAAATCGGCCGAAGCGAGCCGAATAGTGAAATAATCGATTGCTCTGATGGGATTGAGATGGAATCCCAAGACCATCGGGCCAACCGATTCGTGGATGGATTTGAAGTTGAAGTCTTTCACGATGCCCACGACGGTGGGCTCGAATGTTTGGTCTGTCGCATTGCGCCGCAACGAGGATCCCGGTACATGCACCGCATCACCGACCCTGAGGTTCATACTTCGGGCCGCCGCTTCGTTGATCAGCACCGCCATGGAATCTGCCTTCGAGTCCAGCGAAATATTACGCCCGTCTACAATCGACATACCATAGGTGTCGATGAACCGATCATCAATTGAGATGAAGTGGGATCGAACGAAAGAATCGTCTCCAGAGTCAACTGAGCGGACATCAATTTCAGAAATACCCTTCCAGTCACCAGGAACGCGCGACGAAACAGAGACATTGACTACCTCAGAAAGGGAAGCGTATTCATCCACGATCGTCTCAAAGTTCGCACGAACACCGCCATCGTTTATGTCCACGATCACTAGCTGCTCCTCATCAAATCCGAGGTTCATTTCCTGGACGTACTGCATCTGCTGATAGACGATCAGGCTGGCGATGATCAGGCCGATTGACAGAGCGAACTGGGAGACCACCAGGCTTTGCCGCAGTCGTGGAGCACCGGATTTGGCTTCAACGCGTCCCTTCAAGACGGTCACAGGGTTGAATCGGGAAAGAAAAAGTGCTGGGTAAAAGCCCGATAGAAAACCGATTAAAAGAGTGAGTCCGAGAATGGCCACGATAAATGTGGGTTCAAAGACATCTGCCATATCGAATGATTTGGCCGTGATGGAGTTGAATGCAGGAAGCGCGGCGTTAGCCACGAAGAGCGAAGAAATCAGCGCAAGACCAACCAGGACGGTAGATTCGCTGAAGAACTGCCGTGCTACCTGGGAGCGGTTTGCACCAACGGCCTTTCTCATGCCGATCTCCCGCGATCGCCTGATCGAGCCTGCGGTGGTCATGTTTGTGTAGTTGATGACGGCGATGAACATGATGAACGCTGCAATCAAGGCAAACAGCCAGAGAGATGTTCGGGAAGCTTCGCCCTGGTTTAATTCCGACACGATTTGAGCGGAGCCAAAGTGTACATCCTGCATTGGCTGAAGAATGAGTTCGGATGCCGCAGATTCTTCCTCAGACCGGCGTTCAGCGGCAATGGCAGAAAACTTCTGCTGAACGACATCGAGATCAGCCTCGGCGTTCAACAAGAAATAGGTGTGGGTGAATGATCCTCGATCCCAAGCCTGGATGAATTCACGTGTGTTCTCAAGCGACTCATAGGTTTTCAGTGAGACCAGCATGCTGAAATCAACATGCGAGTTCACGGGTGGGTCTTCGATAATGCCCGTCACCGTGAAATCTCCCTCACGTTCGAGCGATATTGTTTTCCCCATGGGATCAATCGATCCGAAATAGCGGAGAGCGGCACTTTCGGTCAGAATGAGGGTCCACGGCTCAGACAGGACCGTCTCGGCACTTCCACGCAGGAGCTGAAAGTCGAAAATATCGAAGAAAGAGGCGTCGACATACAGGTAGGCACCTTCATAGAAACGTGCCTGTTCGGTTTCAACAGTCTGTCGTCCGATCGCAAAACTGGAAAACATGCGAACGGCGGATTCAACTTCGGGAATCTGTTCCAACGCAGTCAGTGCCGCTCCAGGAGGGGCCAGCCCAAGGATCTGTTCCTGACCATCCGCACCGATGCGTTGATCGATGACACGAACGATTCTGTCAGATTTGGAATGGAAAGCGTCGAATGACAATTCATCCCGGACAAATAGCATGATCAGGATACATGCTGCCATTCCTACAGCCAGTCCTCCCATGTTGATGGCCGCAAAGCCCGGGTTTCTCCGAAGAGATCGGACGGAGACCTTGAGATTGGTTACGAACATTACGGAATTCCAGATCAATTTTTCTTTGAGTCGGTCGGGTAGAAGTGTAAGAGTCTGACGACGGTACCACCGACGAGCCTGAGTCGGGCCTTCCGTTGCTGCTATCCGATGAAAGGCTTCTTCGAAGTCGCCGGCAGGTGTATTCCACACATCAGCCAGAAGCCAGTTGAGAAGAGCCGCGCTGATTTTTGGAGGTTGGTTTTTGCTACTCATGCCAGACCTCCTCTTGCGGCGAGATCGGGAAGTCCCTCTCTCATGGCTGCTTCGACCAGACGTACACGATTAAGCGCCTCGACTCCTTTTTCTGTGAGTTCATAGAGTCGCTTTTTCCTGCCGCCGCGTTCCGGGGTAGAACCTCCGATCACAGACGTCAGCAATCGTTTGCGGTGGAGTCGCTCGAGAGGAGTATAGATGGAGCCCAGAGACCAGGCATATCCGGTTATTCGGGAGATTTCCTCCTGAATAGCCAGGCTGTAGGCGTCCTTTTGCAGTCTCCAGACGGCAAGAAGAACGAATTCCTCAGATCGGGTCAGCAGTTTCAGCATTGAATCGGTGACAGATAGTGTCAAGTTCCAGATAATGGAAATTGGTATACGGGTGTTTCAGGGTATGTTTCGTTTTCCGGAAAACGATTTTATCGCTTGGAATTATGTGTTTAGAACCGGGGATATCGGGTAATTGCCCCGGATATGAGTGATTGAGCTGGTTCAGGCTGGTTCAGGCTGGTTCAGGGCTGAATGCACCATGAATGTGTCCACATCTGCATACGCTGTCCAGATTCGAAGTCACCGTTTCGGGAAAAACACGCAGGTATTCGGTCGTTTTTTCCGTTTTGAAGGGGGTGGACGTGTTTCTGCCCTTCCAAAACGGTCTGTGGCTCGCAAGAAATGAGCTAAATGTAACAATTACAGTTACATATATACAGTTTTGAGGCCTGTTTAGGCGTCGTCTTTTCAAGGGAAAGGGGCCGAAAACCTGATTTTTCGTGGTTGTTGCAGTTATGCATGACATTCGTTTCGTGTCAAAATCGAAAACAGGCGCGGTATTTGTCTTTGATCTGACCAGTTCATCGGACACCGCGTCGCAAACACAACCAAACGACCCCAGGTCATAGTTGAGGATCAACGACATGCAGACTTCCGCAAATGGTATTGCCACTGGTATTAACAGGACTTCGTTTTCTGTTCTTCTCGCTCGGTACATGAGGGGACAGATCGGCGAACCTGCCTGGAAAAAACTGATGGCAATATTCGACGCAGAAGGAGTAACGTCGGGAGAGCGTATGGCTTACGCTCGATTCATGAACGATATGCTCGCCGAGCGCGAGCGGATGTTCATGAGTATTCCTGCCGGCGACGAAGCAACGGGAATTCTTTCCGACATCCGTGCAAATTGAAAGACTCGTAGGGTGAATGATGCACAGTAAACTGATACTGAACCTGAAGATTTAAAGCTACCTCCTCCAGCTGGTGAGCCCCCGTTTTATTTTGGTGGGTGGGGCGGGGATCACCGATCTTCAGAGTATGCGCCGAGCGGCTAACTACCGCTCGGCGTTTTCTTTTGAGGCAACTTCAATTCCAGTTGCCGTCGCCTGGAATTCCGGGTGGACGGTATTTTGCCTTCAGGATCGCATATTCCGGTGTTGGTAGTATATCCCGCCGTTGGTAGTATGTGATCGCGTATCACCAATTCACCGATGGATCTTGAGTAAACCCGATACCTTCCCGGCCAGTGCCCTTCTCTGCGAGGTTGGACCGAGGGATGGATTCCAGTTCGAATCCGTCCCGATTCCCACTTCTCTCAAGGTGAAGACCATTCAAGAGTTGATCGATGCGGGTCTGAAGCGGATCCAGATGACCTCGTTCGTACATCCCGAGCGCGTACCCCAGATGGCGGACGCCGAGGAGATAGTTGCGGCGTTTATCGACCAGAATGAGGTTGTTGTATCTGGTCTTGCGCTAAATGAGCGTGGAGTTCGGCGCGCAGCGGCATCGGGTCTCAAGGTAGTGGACCTGTCCATCGCCACGAATGAGGTGCACGGTCGTGACAACGCCAACATGTCCCTCGATGAAGGCGTCGCTCAGGCTGAGAGGATGATTGATGCCGCGCTCGCGGAAAGCCTCGAAGTCCAACTTGGATTGCAGACGGTCTGGGGATACAACGAGGCGGGTGATACTCCCCTTGATACGATTCTCGAACTGGCGCGGAGATTTGCGGGGCGGGGGTTGGAGTCGTTCTCTCTCGCTGATTCGACGGGACTAGGCAATCCGGTTTCAATCAGGAAAACCGTTGAGGCCGTTTCTCAAGTGATGGACGCACCTCTCGTGCTGCATCTGCACGATACGCGGGGCATGGGCATCGCCAATATTGTCGCGGCGTTGGAGGCGGGAATCACGCGATTCGATACCTCTCTGGGCGGTCTCGGCGGATGCCCCTTCATTCCCGGGGCTACGGGCAACGTGGCGACCGAAGACGTTGTTTATGCTCTTGAACAGCTTGGTGTGGAAACGGGCATCGACAGGAGGAATGTAGCTGCGGCTTCGCGCCGCATCTCCGAACATGTTGGTCATCCGTTATCGGGAAAGCTATATCGTCTTTAGCTCAGCCGCGTCCGGCCCCGTCAGATCAAGTTGACTGATCCTCGAATGCTTCCAAAGGTAGACACGAGCATATAAGCTGTCTGTCACCCTGTGCGTCATTGACTCGGCGGACAGATGGCCAGAACTTACTCTCATGCGACCATGAAGCGGGAAACGCGGCTTTTTCGCGTGAATAAGGCTGATTCCATTCATCCGAGGCAACCATCGCTGCCGTATGCGGCGCGTTGGTTAATACGCTTTCTTCCCCGTCAACAAGTCCCAACTCCACTTCCTGGATTTCAGCCCGGATTGAGGTCATTGCCTCAATAAAGCGATCCAGTTCAGCTTTGTTCTCACTTTCTGTCGGCTCGACCATCACGGTTCCAACGACAGGCCAGGACATGGTCGGGGCATGGAAACCATAGTCCATGAGACGCTTGGCCACATCACGCTCTGTCAGCGACGTCTCCTGTCGCAGCGAACGCAGATCGAGAATGTATTCGTGGGCGACGCGTCCATTCTTGCCCGTGTAGAGCACATCGTAGTGCTTACTCAGTCGATCGGCCATGTAGTTGGCATTCAGGATGGCTACCTGGGTCGACTTCTTCAGTCCGTCCGTTCCCAGCATCGCGATATAGGCCCACGAGATGAGCAGGATGGATGCACTACCGAAGGGTGCTGCTGCGACCGGACCGGTGCTGCCACCTGCCGCGATTACAGGGTGTCCCGGAAGGAAGGGGGTAAGATGTTCGGCGACACAGATTGGACCGACACCGGGGCCACCGCCACCATGAGGAATGGCAAATGTTTTGTGGAGATTAAGATGACAGACATCTGCACCAATGTCACCGGGTCGGCATAACCCGACCTGGGCATTCATGTTTGCGCCATCCATGTAGACCTGACCACCCTGATCGTGGATGATCTGACAGATTTCTATGATCGTCTCCTCGAATACGCCGTGCGTGGAAGGGTAGGTGATCATCAGGGAAGAGAGGTTCTCACCTGCTTCCTCAGCTTTCGCCTTCAGATCGGCGACATCAATATTTCCGTCATCATCGCACGCGACGACCACTACTTTCATGCCGGCCATCACCGCACTGGCCGGATTGGTACCGTGTGCCGACGACGGGATGATACACACGTTTCGATTTTGCTCGGACAGACTTTCGTGATAGGCACGAATAACCAGAAGACCCGCATATTCGCCCGAGGCTCCCGCATTGGGCTGAAGTGAGGTGGCGTGAAATCCCGTGATCTCGGAAAGCCAATCCCTCAATTCACCCATCATTTCATGATACCCCTCGGCTTGATCAGCGGGAGCAAAGGGATGCAGTTGATTGAAGGCAGGATTTGTGATGGGCATCAACTCGGCCACTGCATTCAGTTTCATCGTGCACGAGCCCAGGGCAATCATGCTCGTGGTCAACGAAAGGTCTTTCGTTGACAGGTGATGCATGTAACGAGTAAGCGCGGCTTCAGATCGATGCTGATCGAAGACAGGATGCGTCATGAAAGCATCCGTCCGGGACATGGAGCCTGAATAGCCTGAATCCATTTCAGCCGCCAATGATGCGGCGCTTGAATCAGACGCTTCGAATACGCTGAAAAGAGTGTCCAGGTCTTTTTCGGCAACGGTTTCGTCCAGGGATACACCAACTGATCCGTCTTCAAAATAACGGAGATTGATGCCCTGTGTGAGTGCCCGTTCCCGGACATTCGTCTGGTTATCTACGTCGACCCGAATCGTGTCGAAGAATTGGCTGTGCCTGACCGAAACGCCGCCCTTGCTCAGGCCGAGTGCCAGCAGGCGAGTGGCATCATGGATCCTTGTAGCGATAGCCTTTATGCCACGGGGTCCGTGGTAGACCGCGTACATGCTCGCAATTACCGCGAGGAGAACCTGTGCCGTGCAAATATTGGACGTCGCTTTGTCCCTGCGAATGTGTTGTTCTCGAGTCTGAAGAGCCATTCTCAGTGCGGGATGGCCGTCGACGTCCGAACTGACACCAATAATTCGGCCAGGCACCTGGCGCTTGAAGCCCGAGTGAGTGGCAAAGAAGGCAGCATGCGGGCCGCCGAATCCAGGAGGAACACCAAAGCGCTGTGTAGAACCAACGGCGGCGTCAGCACCGAAGGAGCCAGGGGAAGAAAGCAGTGTGAGGCTGAGCAGGTCCGCCGCGACGGCAACGTACGCATCGGCTTCATGAGCTGCATCGCAAAATCCAGTGTAGTCGTACACCGCTCCATCGGATGCGGGATACTGCAGCAGCGCGCCAAATGTGTTTTCGTCAAACTCGAAAGTGCGGTGGTCGCCGACAACAACTTCAATGCCAAGTGGAACTGCTCGGGTCTGAACAACAGAGACCGTCTGTGGATGACATTCTGCGGATACGAAAAACCTGGTTCGTTTACTGCGTTTTGTCTGCCGCTGGAACATCATCATTGCCTCTGCCGCGGCAGTACCTTCGTCCAGCAGGCTCGCATTCGCGATCTCCATTCCCGTGAGATCGATTACCATTGTCTGATAATTCAGTAATGCTTCAAGGCGTCCCTGCGCTATCTCGGCCTGATATGGTGTGTACTGCGTATACCAGGATGGATTCTCCAGAATGCCTCGTTGAATGGCAGGCGGCGTAATCGTTCCGGAATATCCCATCCCGATGAATGACCGGAATACGGAGTTCTTGTCAGCCAACTCACGTGCCCGTTCCAGCAGGCACGTCTCGGTCAATGCTTCCGGGAGTCGAAGCTCTCCTTCCATCCTGATATTGGACGGGACGGTCAGTTCAACAAGATCGTCGAGGGAGCTGGCACCAATAGTGGCCAGCATTTCCTGAATGTCAGATTCAGAGGGACCGATGTGACGGTCAACAAAGTGGTCTGTGGACCTCAGGCTAATGGACATGAAGCTCAGCGAGTAGAAATAGTTGGAAGCGATTCGTTCGGGCAAACGAAGGTCGCGCAAAATTACGCCGAAGCGGTTTCAAGATTCTTTGAATCCTGCAGAATCGTTGTCAGCCAACAGGCCCTCAAGTGCTTGTTTCGCCGCTATTTGCTCGGCACTCTTTTTACTTCGGTCTTCTCCGCGCCCATATTCCTTTCCGTCGATTAAAACGGCCACCACAAAACGCTTGTCGTGGCTTGGTCCGGACTCCGATTTGACCTCATAAACCGGCTGGATTCTGCTTCGGGCCTGGACGAATTCCAGCAGTGAACTTTTGAAGTTGTCTTTGACTTCGGCGAGCTCATGAAGATCGACGTGATCCAGTACAGTCTTTTCCACAAATGCACGCGTTGCGTCCATTCCCTGGTCGAGATAGATCGCTCCGATAACTGCTTCGAAAGCATCTGCAAGAATGCTGTTGCTGTTTCTCTGGTCCACGTTCAGGCTTTCACTGACCTGAATAAAGCGGCCCAGATTGATACCGCGCGCTCGCTCCGCGAGCGCGCGACCATTCACCAATTTTGCCCGCAACCGTGTCAGGAATCCTTCGTCCCGATCCGGAAAGTTTTGGAAAAGGTGTTCGGCTACGAGGAATCCCACGATGGCATCTCCCAGATATTCCAGACGTTCGTTGGACATCATGTGCGCTTCAGGATTTCCCCTGAGAAGCGATCGATGTCGTAGCGCCTGACGGAATAGTTCTTCTTTCGTGATGGCGCATCCTACCACAGCGGCCAGTTCTACCATGTCGATCTGGCCATCGGCCGTTTCAACATCGGCTGACTGTTGAAGAAACCGCTTTAGAAAGTCAATCAACTGGACCTCTGAGCGTGGAGTAAACGAGTGAAGCGATTGAGGCTCCGAGTCTGGAAGAAACGGAACGATCCGCTATGCCTTCCGTCATGATAACCAAAACAAACGGGAATCCATTTGCCGGGTACACAATCGCTGCATCATGATGAATTTCAGTGATTGAGCCTGTTTTGTGCGCTACTGATGCCCCTTCCGGAAGACCGCTCGGAATCATTGAGGTAAATACCTGATCCATCAGAATCTCTCTCATCGAATTATCAGCTTCAGTCGACACCGCATCGCCAGTCCGAATGCGTTCCATGAGCAGGGCCAGATCCGATGAGGTAGCCCGGTTGGACATTCCCAAATCGAATGCCTTCAAGTCTTCCACTCCTCGAATTGTCTGCATGCGCCTCGTTCCGAGGCGTTCTGAGGTCGTCTGGACGGAGTCGGCAGAAAGGAAGTCGATCAGGATATTGGTCGCCAGATTTGACGATACCGTGATCATGTTGTAAGCGAGCTGCGACAGCTTCATCGGCCTACCGAGTTGCTCATAGATGGCATCATCAGAGTCATCTTCGATGCTGTACAGGCTTCCATCAACAATCGATTTGAACTCATTTTTGAGAATGATTTCATCATCGAGACCGAAGCGGCTTATCGAACTTTGCCGAAAGAGCTCAATCAGAACGGGCACTTTCATTGTGCTGGCTGCATGGTAGAGCCGGTCTCCACGAATATGCAGATCAATATCGTTCGAGCGGTCAATCACCGAGACCGATACGACCGCATTTTCATGCGATGCGATCAACGATTCGATCTTGGATGTCATCCGATTCATATCGGGCTGTGCAATGGTCGGGTTCGCGCTTGAAAATAACAGGAGCAACATAAAGAGGCCCAGAACGACCTGCGATGCTTTCAACACATGGTCGGGCCCTGTATCGTCGTGTGAAGCGAGGTCTCGCTTATCTGTCTGGGTCATACGAGCGGCTGCTGAACCCTGGTATCAGGATGTAAGAGAAGTGGTGGGCTGTTCCGTGGTTTCGACTTCAAGCGATTTGAGATAATCTACCAGCGCATGCATGGACGGCTCCACATCACTGTAGGCACAGATCCCCGCTTTCACATCTGCAAAATCCGCCAGAGCAATCGGGCTTCCAAGCGCGGCAAGATAGAGTGGATAGTTGTCTGCCAGATCTCGCACAAATTGTTGTTGGGCAGCCAGAAGACCGAATTTGTGCCATGCGGCAGGCTTCACCACCACGGCGGCAAAGACGTTGGAATGATTGGCTGCCACTCCGACGAATTCGTCTAATTCTTCTATTTCGGAATCTGGCGTAATCTCATGGTACGATCCTGAGGGAAAAGCCTTCAGGAACGCTTTTTCAAGGGGAGCAGCCGTGGGATCGTTGTACGTGGTGTGCGGCCGAATGAGGAAACAAACCGGCCCCTGTTGTCCCATTTTGGCTGGTGACAACTGCAGATCGGAGTCTTCTCCGATTGCCAGCTGTATCGACTTCGTGGCGATTTCTCGGGCGAGCGCGAGGTGTTCATCACAACCGATGACGGAAAGCGGCTGAACAAGCCCAGGGTCAATGAACGCACCCTTTCCGAATCGGGCAGCAAAGCGGACTTTGAGCCCCCACACGCGCTCCAGAGCCGAATCGACAACGTCTCGTGAGAGGGTGCCGGACGTTACTGCCGTCACCAGATAGTCCACCGTGGCGGGAACGTCTTTGATGTCAAGAAGAATGTCTACACCCGCTTCGAGCAATCTCGCCGCCATTTGTCCGGGGTGCTCGTTTTCGTGCTCGGCTCCTGCCATGAGAAGGCTGTCCGTTATGACAGCTCCGCGGAATCCCATATCCTTGCGCAGCAGGTCTGTGACTATCGGCCGTGATCCCGTGGCCTCCACACCCGAAGAATCCAGTCCCGGGTATGCGACGTGTGCGGTCATGATCAGGGAAACACCGCTCTCGACGGCTTTTGCAAACGGCTTCAACTCCGTTTTGTCCAGTTCTTCTCGAGACCCGGCGACAACAGGCAGTGCTTCGTGCGAATCCACATCGGTGTCTCCGTGACCGGGGAAGTGCTTAGCCGTGGACAACATGCCTTCACCGTTGCAACCACGGATGTAAGCGGAGCATAATCTCGATACAGTCTCTGCGGTTGTGCCAAAAGCCCGAGTTGAAATGATCGGGTTGCGTGGGTTCGAATTGACATCGGCCACGGGCGAGAAACTGATGTGCAAACCTGCCGCCAGAGCCTCTTTCGCAGCGGCCCGCGCGGAGGCTTCGAGCAAAATTTCGTCTTCCTCGCCCGTGGCCTGAAACGCCATGGCGTGTGGAAAGACGGTTGCACCTGTGAGTTGTTGGCCGACTCCTCGCTCCATATCCGTTCCGATGAGGAGTGGATATCTGGATATGCTCTGAAGGCGGGTTATAGTCTGGGGCGTTCGGATTCTGTCCCCATTGAACAGGCAGAGACCTCCTATCGGATACTCGTCCATCAGGGCTTCGATTCTCTCGGCGTCCTCTTCTACCGAAACGGACGGGCTCATATTGGAGCCCAATCTTGGGAAAATGAGCTGTGAGATTCGATCTCTAAGCCGTTCAGGAGGAAGCAACATATTCTCGAAGCCGGAGTGTCTGCGTCAAGCCGCAAGATACAATCCGTTGGACTTGATATATGCTTCGATCCCGGGGGAGACGAGACTCTTCACAGACTCGCCTCGTCCGACGGCATCCCGGATATCAGTACTCGAAATCGCCACAGGATCTCCGGGAAGCCAGGTCACCTGATCTTCGGCGATGATTTCACCCGCATCGTCTTCTGCCGCATAGTGTCCGCCCTCCCTCGATTCGGACCGATGATAACAGAGAAGGTGCGAAAGGCTCAGAATCTCCTCTGGCTGTCTCCAGGAAGCGAAATCACGCAGTTGGTCTTCACCGAGAATAAGATAGAGACGGGCGCCCGGATTCTCATTTCTGAGCGATGTAAGGGTCGTTACAGAGTAGGCAGGGCCTTGGATGCGGGTTTCCCGCAGGTCGATTTCAAATCGGGAATCCTCTTCGACCATCATGGCCGTCATCGCCACGCGGTGATCGGTATCGGTGAGCTTCTGATCCTGTTTGTGAGGCGGCAGGCCTGCAGGGATCCACAAGATTCGATCAAGGTCAAGATGGTCACAGGCGCTCGTTGCGACCCGTAGATGGGCGAGATGGGGTGGGTCGAACGACCCTCCAAATATCCCGAGGCGAGTCATGACTGTGTAGTCGTCGAATCGTCACCCAACAGTTGCCGAACCTCTTCGTAAACCTCTTCCGCCTCCTTGATGAGCGGACTGTCCGGAAAGATCTGAATGAGCCTGTCATAATTGGCTTCAGCGAGTTCAAGACGTTCGACCTGCCGATCCCTTAAGCTGACTCTCGCATAGGAGAGATACGCCTTCATCGCCCCGAGAAGTGCGTCATCAGCCATCTCGGTATCGTAGTAGCGATCAAAAACAGCTTCGTATGACACCGCTGCAGCGTTGAAAGCCTCGCGCCGTTCATACAGTTGGGCCGTGTGGAACTGTTTGCGGGCGAGCTTCCCGCGCAATTCGGTAATTCTATCCTGCGCGTCCTGAATCAACGGACTTTCTGCATATCTGGAAATGAAGAGCTGAAACTGTACGATGGCTCGTTCTGTGTCCGTCTGATCCAGTTCGAATCTAGGAGAGCGATCGTAATACGTCATTGCCAATTCGTATTCGGCATCTGGAATACGGGGGTCGCTTCGGTAGATCTGGGTGAACCGTGTGAACTCATTTGCTGCAAGCAGGAAGTCTTTGTTCAGGCGATAGGCCCGCGCCAGAAGAAGTTGGGAATCCGCAGCCCACTGATGAGTCCGTCCGAAGTCGAATGCGCCCTGTAAAAACTCGGTTGCCCTCTCGAAATCACCCGATTCGTATTGTGCCAGCCCTTTCTCGTAGGCTTCCTGCGGCGATTCATATCGCAGGCGGCCGCTTCCTGAACAGGCAGAAAGCAGGACGAGCAATGACAGCACAACTGCTGTGTTCAGAAAGGAGGAAAAGCGATTCATAAATGTATTCGGTTCGAAGGCCAGATCAGCACGATTCAAACGACTCGGAATAAACGTTTGTGCGGTGCCGATTCGTATATACTGATTCGTCGTATGCGATGCATCACAATTACAGCGGGCCGATCATACGAAGGCCTGAGGGGCCAGTTCCGGCCGCGAACAGGGCATTATCAACGGATGAGGGCGAGAGAATTGTCCCGGTATCGGTGATAAAAAAAGTACTTGTTGACGTTGCCGCCATCAAAATGAATTCTCAGCCCGAGCCCTTCGAATTCCGGCATGGCACGCACGACGTCATACAATTGTCTGGTGTCATTTCTTGAAAGAGCACGGAGTGCGAACGAGGTGACATCATATCCCGTGACGGCCAGCCGATTGACCGGCTCACCGGACAATTCTTCGTAGGCGTTCCTGAACTGCAGATAAGCACCGCTGGCTTCATCCACATAATAATCGTTGGTGTAAGTGGTCGTGAACTCGGAAGCATGTGCTTTCTGAGGAAGATCGTGCCAGGCAGCATTTCCGAGAAGCCTCGGTGTTCTACCCATTCTGTCGAATGACGAGAGGATGGCGCCTGCCAGGGCGGCTGGCGTCCTCGTAGCCATGGGCACGTATAGTGCGTCGATAAGATCGAGCGTATCTGCTGGCATCAGGTCTGGTACCTGGAACCAGTAAGAATCGTCCGGAAGAATGTCGATAAAATTGATTTCCGCTCCCAGGGCCGATGCAACCTGAATGAATCCATCGCTCAATCGCTCGCCAACCATTCGATCGTCCGTGCTGGATATAACGCCAAGTCGTTTCAACCGGAGACCGTTCACCGCAAATCGTGCCATGGCCTCCCCTCTCGACTTCATAGATGCATTGGCCTGAAACGAATACTGTCGGCCGTCAGATACTTCGCTGTCTGTGGCGAGAGGAGCCATGAATACTACGCGCTCTCGTTCGGCTCTGTTGGCTGCAGCGACAGCTTCTTCGCTGTACAGCGTTCCTATTATCAATTCAACGTCTTCATTGGCCAGTTCTCCGACAGCCCGACTCGCTGCTGCAGTGCCCTCTCCGACATCACGATAAATCATCCTGACCTTTCGCCCGTCCGATCGAGAATTATGCTCGTCGACGGCCATGCGAATCCCATTGAAAAGAGCCTGAGATGACACGCGGTCTTCTTCCGTGAGAGAAAGCATGACGCCCAGATTCAAGGCCTCATCCGAGGAGAGACTCTGAGATCTGAGGGCGGAGTCATCCAGATTCTTTGCGGCGTTCAGATAGCTGCTCGTCGGAAAATCCGATGCAAATCCGGCAAGTATACTTCGTGTTCTCGCAAAAGCGCCCGTCCGATAGGCCGCCTTTGCCGCCATCAATCGAGCAGTGGACGATGATGCGTTGGGCTCGAAATCAGAATAGACACGCGCAAAAAATCCTCCCGCAGCGTCGTAACGTCCCTCCTTGAACTCAGCGATACCGTGATTCAGCAGTGAATCGGCAGCGGATATCGTCGGGATACCGATCCGTCGTTGCGCGCTGGCATCAGCGGCCGTTGAAAGTGCAACAACGGCTACTGCAACAAACAAGACACATTGTTGCCAGACACGGGCTGGATTCCGGACTACTCCCATTCGATGGTGGCGGGTGGTTTCGAACTGATATCGTACACCGTCCTGTTGATTCCTCGGATTTCGTTCACAATCCTGTTTGACACGTGAGCGAGGAAATCGTTCGGGAATCGCGACCAGTCGGCCGTCATGCCATCAACACTTGTCACAGCCCGGAGTGCACACACATTTTCATACGTGCGTTCGTCTCCCATCACTCCCACCGTCTGGACGGGAAGCAGAACTGCGAACGCCTGCCAGACCTCGTCATAGAGGCCCCATTTCTTCATTTCAGTGATGAAGATGTCATCGGCTTCACGCAAAAGAGCGAGATCGTCTCTTGAGACCGGGCCGATGACTCGAATGCCAAGTCCCGGACCAGGGAACGGGTGCCTGCCTACAATTTCTTCGGGTACTTCGAGGAGACGACCAATCGCTCTGACCTCATCCTTGAACAGTTCCCGGAACGGTTCGACGACCTCAAACTCCATTTCCTCGGGAAGTCCGCCGACATTGTGATGGGTCTTGATGGTTGCCGAAGGGCCTTTGAAAGATATACTCTCGATGACATCCGGATACAGGGTGCCCTGAGCAAGGTATTTTGGTTTGGTGCCAAGCTCTTCGACGATGTCCTGTTTGCCCTGATCGAACACCTCGACAAACGTATTCCCGATGATGACTCGTTTTTCTTCGGGGTCCACGACTCCTTCGAGTCGGTCCAGAAACAGATCGCTTGCGTCAATTGCCTTCAGTCTGATCTGGTAATAATTCCGGAACGTGTCCTGAACCTGTTCCCATTCACCCTTTCGAAGAAGACCGTTATTGACGAAAATACAGGTTAGTTGGTCTCCGATGGCCTGGTGCAGGAGAACCGCGGCAACAGAAGAGTCTACACCACCTGAAAGACCAAGAATCACGTGATCGTCGCCGACCTGCTCGCGAATCTCGTCCTTTTTTTCCTCGATGAATGAGGCTGCCGACCAGTCTCCGCTGCACCCACAGATACGGAGTGCAAAATTTTCGATGATCTGCCGCCCGTATTCGGTGTGATGAACTTCGGGGTGGAACTGGACTCCGAAATGAGGACGTTCGGTTGAGCGAACCGCGGCGATTGGTGCATTCGATGTATGAGCGATAACCTCGTAACCGGAAGGCATCTTGGTCATCTTGTCACCATGACTCATCCAGACCTGTGATCCTTCAGGAATTCCGGTGAACAATCTGGCTTCATTGTCGATCTGGATCGCAGCCCTTCCAAATTCCCGCTTGTCTGCTGGCTGAACTTCTCCGTCGAGAACATGGGCCATGGCTTGCAGACCATAACAGACACCCAGTATTGGCATGGGTGACCCATCTTCGAGTGTCAGGTCGAGAATTGCCGGATCAAGTTGAGGAGCTCCTTCATCGTATACCGATGAGGGTCCTCCCGAAAGAATCAGGCCGCTGGCATTCTGGGCCGCAACGTCTTCAACCGCCATGGTGCACGGAAAGATTTCGGAATAGACTCCGGCTTCCCGGACTCTTCGAGCTATCAATTGGGTGAATTGAGAACCGAAGTCCAGGATGACGATGCGTTGATGCATATGCGAAAAGAGTTCTACTGACCGACCATTTCTGCGTATTCAGCTGCGGACAGCATTCCGTCCAGCTCTGAAGGGTCGTCCATTTCAATTGTGATGAGCCATCCCTCTCCGTAGGGATCGCTGTTTACTGATTCCGGGCTGTCCTCAAGACTTTCATTGAAGCTGGACACCGTTCCACTGACAGGCATGAACAGTTCTGACACTGTTTTCACCGCTTCCACCGTTCCAAAAACCTCGTCCTTGGCCACCGATTCATCCAACGTATCAACATCCACGTACACAATGTCACCCAGTTCAGATTGGGCGAAATCCGTTACGCCCACCGTTCCGGTTGAACCTTCAACCTTGAGCCATTCGTGGTCTTTTGTGTAATACAGTCCGTCAGGAAAGTCCATCTTCTTTTTCTTGGAGAGTAAATGAGTCGAGGAAACCGGTATCGAAGTCTCCTCTGATGAAGCGTTCATCCCTCAGCAATTGCTGATGGAAAGGAATTGTTGTCTTGACACCCTCGATTACAAATTCGTCGAGTGCTCTCAACATTTTCTGGATCGCGAGTTCGCGTGTTCGGGCCCTGACAATGAGCTTGGCGATCATCGAGTCGTAATAGGGCGGAATCTGGTATCCGGCGTAGACGTGCGTATCGACACGCACGCCGTGCCCACCGGGCGTGTGAATCGTGTGCACCGTTCCCGGGGAGGGTGCGAAATTCCTGAAAGGATCCTCTGCATTGATGCGGCACTCGATTGCGTGTCCATCGAGGATGACATCCCGTTCATTAATGGCTTCGCCCATGGCCACACGGATCTGATACTCAACCAGATCACAGTCTGCCACTTCTTCAGTCACCGGATGCTCAACCTGGATCCGAGTGTTCATTTCCATGAAATAGAAGTTGCCTTGATCATCGAGCAGAAATTCTACCGTGGCAGCACCTTCATATTTCACGGCCTTGGCACCCTTGATCGCCGCTTCTCCCATGCGAGCGCGAAGGTCGCGATCGACAACGGGCGATGGCGATTCCTCAAGCAGTTTCTGGTGACGTCGCTGAATAGAGCATTCTCTTTCTCCAAAGTGAATGACATTGCCCTGGCCGTCTCCCAGAATCTGGATTTCTACGTGTCGTGGCGAGGTTACAAATTTTTCGACGTAGCAGCCACCGTTGCCAAACGCGGCTTCGGCTTCGTTGCTGGCGGTTTGGAACTGAGTGACAAATTCTTCGGATTTGGAGACAACGCGCATTCCGCGACCGCCACCACCGGCGCTGGCTTTCACCATGACCGGATATCCCATTTCGTCAGCCAGCTTTTTTCCGTGGGCAGCGTCCTTGACCTCTCCATCGGAGCCCGGCACGACAGGGACGCCCGCTTTGGCCATGGTGTCTTTTGCCAGTGACTTGTCACCCATCATCCGAATCGTCTCCGGAGGTGGACCGATAAATTTGAGATCGTGGTCCTGGCAAACAGCTGAAAAGTCTGCATTTTCAGCCAGAAATCCATAACCCGGATGAATGGCGTCTGCGCCCGTCACCTCGGCAGCTGCAATGATGCGATCGAATCTCAGGTACGAGTCTTTTCCTGCCGGCGCGCCGATGCACACGGCCTCATTCGCAAATTTGACGTGGAGAGAGTCACGGTCAGCGGTCGAATAGACCGCGACCGTCTCCAGTCCCATCTCGTGACAGGTTCGAATAATTCGAAGAGCAATTTCGCCGCGGTTGGCGATCAGGATTTTTTTAATCACGGAATGTCGTGGTTACTCGGAATAAACCTGGAATCAGCTCGGATCCACTAC
>CAZEHJ010000003.1:0-6359 GCA_964512485.1 uncultured Rhodothermales bacterium
GGGTCACCCTGAACACCACCACCATTGTTGTAGAAAGCAAAGGCGGTCATGGCGAGACGTTCGTTGTCCTCATCGATCTGACCATCGCCATTGTCATCAATGCCGTTGTCATTTACAAGAGGACCCTGGAAGAAGTCGTAGCCCATTGCCGGAGGCGCTGCGCCGTACCCTTCTCCACCTTCATCATCGTCATCGGAGTTGTAAACAAATCCGAGGCCGAGTGTAGTATCCGAACCGACATAGTCATCATCGAAGTTACCCAGATCCGGATCATCAAATAGACCCATGTAGGTGTTTTCGAGAGGCACTGAGCCCTTGTACATGATACGTACTTTGTAGAACGTGGTATTACCAATAGCACCAGCGGTGTTAAAGGCAAAAGCAGAACCATGAACTTCAACACCCATTGCAGGTGTATCCGTACGTGTATGCTGGTTTCCACGGTCATTGTTGATCCACCACAGCATCTGGTCTCCCAGAATGGCTGGGCGCTCACCGGCAGCCAGGTTGATCTTGCGATCTACGCGGCTTGCTAGTGGCTGATCTGTTAGGTCGATTTCGTCGCCATTGGCGTCCAGAGTCGGTGCGCCGAGTCCAGTTGGCCAATCCTGAAGATCAGGAGTGGAGACACCGGATCCGTTGTAACTCACGACGTCTTCCTTGGAAACCTTCCAAACGCGGTCATATACCGAACAGTCCGCCGGAGGCGTTCCGTCATCGTTCAGAGGGCCTGCCCAAAATTCGTAAGGGCCGTACGTTGATCCGGCAAGACGAAGCTGGCCAGCTACCTGGCCACCCATCCAAATACCGGACGTGAAGTTTGCGTTCGACGGGCCGCCCTTAGGAATGTTGTAAACGTGGGGGCTTCCTCGCCAGAACAGGTTACCGTTATTAAGGATACGAGCCCGAACATTGTTGATGTCCAGGTAGGACTCACCAATGGCCTGCTCGCAGCTACCGACGGTCTGGGCCTGAGCAACAGGTGCGCTCAGGAAGCCAATCGCGACGGCAGCGAGTAGTAAACTGATTTTTCTAATGTAGTGCATAGTCATCCGTGCATTTCGGTCTATAACAACTTCTTGAATTCGTTTGATTTGGGTCGAGGCACTTATTGGGGGCGGGTAACTAACCCGCCCCCAAAAGCCACGATCAATTCATCAGAAATCAAGCCGCACTCCAACACGCGTCAAGCGTGGGATACCAAAGTTACCGAGTGAACGGTTACGATGACGATAGAGTGTTTCTGCAACTGGGACGCTCGATCCGAGGAACTGCTGACCACCTGCCGTAGCGAGGAAGCCATCATCATCCGGAAGACCGGTAGCGCGGTAAACACCCTGGGTATTTGCTGTATCCAGGAGGTTCTGTACCCAAACGAAAGCAGACAGCGTGGACCGGCTGCCAACGGAGAACTTGCGATCGACACGCATGTCGAGTCGGTTGCTCCAAGGCATACGGGCCGAGTTGATTCCACCGGATGGTACCGGAGCTTTGGATTCAATCTGGCTGAAAGGCTCAACCTGAGGTGTGTACGGCTGGCCAGAGCTAGCTACGGCCAGAAGGTTTACACCAAAGTTTTCGAGCAGCTTCGTTCCACCTACTGTTGGGCCTTCGCCTGCGCCGAGACGATAGTCAACCGAGAGGTTGAACGTATGGCGCTGGTCAAAGTCCAGAGGTGAGATGAAGTTCGGCGGTGTTTCGTCAATCCATACGATTGTGCTCGTCGTTCCGGAAGCAGATCCTGTTCCCTGAGCGAAGGACATCGTGTAGTTGGCGTTAGCGGAGATGTTGTTCGTACGACGAAGGTCGAAATCGAACTCAAATCCTTTAACAGTACCGAAGTCTTTGTTGCTGTACGTTGAATATCCCTGTGGGAATGATTCGCGAAGGTCATCAAGCTGGATCAGGTTCTCAATCTGACGGAAGAATCCGGAGATGGTGAGAGCTGAACGAGCACTCAGACGCTGGCGGAAACCGATTTCGTATTCGGTTGTGCGCTCTGGCTCAAGTGCGTTGTTGCTGATACGACCCGTTGAACGAGACATTCCTGCAAGGGACGTGAACGAGTTGGACGAAGGACGCTGAGCGACTTTACCGTAACGGGCAAAGAAGAGGGCCTGGTCCGTAACAGGGAAGGAAACGCCAATACGTGGCATAACCGTTACCTGAGGCTCGTAATCTACAAATGCATCACTGTTGACTTTCGCTGAAGTCTGGCGAGGCTTGGCACCGGTGAGGAGGATGTCTCCACCAGCTACTTCCTGCCCGTCTGTATTGTAGAAAGTACCATTGCGATCCCGGTACCCAGCAATATCATTTGCCAGGAAGTACGGGGCGAAATCAGATCCGATGTTCGCAGGATGCGTTCCGCCAATGTCGCTTACGCGCTCAAGTGGCAGACGTGTATAGCGATCAAACAGAGTACGTGTGTTGTTGTCAAAGACATCAACGCGAAGACCCATGTTCAGAACGATATCGCGAAACTCGATTTTATCCTGGATATAACCGCCGTAGTACAGAGGCTCGTGAGGAGCAACATTGTACGCTTCGTCGCCACCGATATCGTTGATGTAAGCATCAAGATTTTCAGAGTCGACTTCGCTTCCGCGGAAGTTGTAACCAAGATATCCGGCGATTCCTTCAAGCTGCTCCCAGCTGAGCTGGTCGAAGCTTGTAACAGCCGTGTTTTCGCCTGTTGCGACCTGCTCAGCACCTGGTGAGTATGCTGCGCCAGCGTCATCAACAAAACGAGAAAGAGTGCGACCACTGATGCCGTAGCTACGACGAGTCTGTGTTTCGAACTCTCCACCAAACTCAAGCTGGTGTAGACCAATCTGAGTTGTGGCCATCGCGTTGAAGCGAAGCTGTGTGCTGTGACGTTCGCTGTATCCGTTAGGACCATTTCCACCTGCGGTGTAGATCAGACGACCTGCCGTTTCACTCGTTGGGAAACGACCATCCTGCCAGCGGTAGCTGTAGGTTGGACGGTTCGCCATGATAGGCGTGTCATCAGCAGGATCGTCAGTGCCATGATCGTCGGTACCGACCTGCACATTTTCGAACGCGAGGTTTTTATAACCGCGAGTCGTTGCCCATGCATCCTGGTCGATGTCACCCTGAATCAGGGAGCTTTCGATGGTGCAAGCAAAACGAGCGTCACAGCCATCGCCTACACGATCTGTGTAATCAACCTGCAGCTGATAGAACGTCGAATTCGACAGGTAGTGTGTCCATGTCGTGAAGAACTGCAGATCCCTACTTGAGGATTCTGTCTGATCTTCAGGAGAAAATACTGCCCATGTCGACATGCTTTCGCTGTTAGACGCCACATAACGACCACCAACTCGCATGCGAACGTTCTCCATAACATTGAAGTTAAGGTTTCCGTTCAGTGCGAGACGGTCATAACCACGGCTGCGTTTTGCTTTATCAACAGAGAAAGCGGACTCAGGCAGATAATCTGAACTGAGAACGAAGTCAGGATTGATAGTGGACGCAACAACGCTGTTCGGCACAGCGATGACTGTTCCGTCTCCAGCGGTGATTGTGTTGTTCGTGATGATGATGTCTCCATTGGTGTCAACCGGCAGGTAGGTTTCGCCGAGAGCAGCAGGAACTGGAATCAGTACCCGATTGCCGTCTGCGTCCTGTGCCAGCATTGACGTAGGAGCTGAGCGAAGATCTCCAAGCGTTGAATCACTGACGCGAAGCTGTCCTGTGGCACGGGGTCCACTGTCAGCCTGGTCCAGGTATTCAGCTGCAAAGAAGAAATTGACACTCTCGCCCATAACTGGACCACCAAGAGCAACTGAAGCCAGGTTGTAACCGAAGTCATCCAGTGATTCAGAGGTGATACCCTCAAATGAACCAAAGAATTTCGGAGAACCGGATTTCGTTGTGATGTTGATGATGCCGGACATGGCGTCGCCGTAACGTGCAGAAATGTTACCAATAATCATTTCCTGCTCTTGAACGGCTGACTGAGGAAGGGCCGCGGTACCGACAACCTTCACACCGTCAATGTAATACGTGACCTCAGCGCCGCGACCACCGCGAACATTCAGCGTGCCTGTTCCTTCTTCAGAAACAACACCGGCCTGAATAGCGGCGACGTTAGCTGCACCGCGAACCGGCAGGTTCACGATTTCTTCCGCGTCAACGATTTTCGGGACACCAACGGCGTCCTTCTGAATCAACGGGCGTTCGTATTCAACAACGATTTCGCCGAGCTCGACTCCTTCTGACAGTGCAAAGTTTACTTCCTGGGTATACCCAGAAGAAACTGTCACGCCAGAAACGGTCGCTGGGTTATAACCCACGAATCGTGCTTGTACGTCGTGGCTGCCAACGGGAACACCGATGATGAAATAATTTCCATCGACGTCCGTAATGGCTCCAAGCGTTGTACCAACTACTACGACCTGCGCGCCCGGGATTGTATCCCCGGTATCTGCGTCGGTCACTACACCGGATACCTTACCAGTATTCTGTGCGAATACAAGTGCCGGTGCAGCTAGTAGCATGAGTACAAGCATGCCCCATTTACGTAACATAAGCTACCTCCTCTAGTGAATTGATGTGTGGCTTAATAAGTGCTGCTGCCCGTCTCCACATCGAGACGAGAGCAATGTTTTGTCGTGCTTAGCACGCGTTTTTTGCAATCTGCCTTTTGCAATCCGTCACGAAACAGTTCCCGCTTTGTAGCAAAGCCATTAAGCATGTAGTGCATCATGTTGATCACAAAGTGCATTGAGCGCGAAACACGCGCCTTTTGCGCTTTCCGTGCCAGGCACGAAATTTTTTTGACGGAAGGAAATATCCAACCAAGAGAAATGCGTTTGGGTTTACCCAGCTTCCTGTATACTCACAAAAATCTGCTGCACAGCTCCAACAGGGACAGTCACGGGCGGCTGGCGCTCGCGACTGATTTCAGGTTTCGCTTGAAAGGTGGGTGTTGAAAAGCTGTATCGAAAAGCCCAATAGCGGTCCTTTTTTGGTTCTACATTTCATTTCTTCCGAAACGGTTTGCAAATATAGACGGGGTTTGAACGTTTGTCAAGGGAATATGAACCTCTAAGAGAAACACTTTTCCTGACGAACGGCACGTCTTCCGACTCAAGAAGCAAAACGTATTTTCTGAAATGTATTGAAGGTTTTGGGAGAATTCAAGGCATCAATTCGAGCATGGCCACTCCACGGACCCCTTCGATACGGGAAACTGCATCCAGAACGGATGCCGAAACGGGCTGGTCGACCGCGATAGCCGTGAGTGCTTCCTCACCCGGAATATTGCGACCCAGGGCCATTGAGCCAATGTTTAGACCGGCTTCGGCCAGTATGGACCCAACGCTCGCGAGCATGCCGGGACGATCCTGATTTCGATACAAAAGCAGTCTGCCTGATGCTTTCAGCTCCATTTCATAGCCGTCAACTTCCGTAATTCGGCCATCTGAGTCCCCGAAAATGGTACCCGCAATGGCAAAAGTGCGCTCAGATCCTTCCAAATTGAGTTCAATCAGATTGGAAAAGCTGCTGTCAGGATGAAAAGTTGCCACATCAACCGCAATTCCAGCCTCTTCTGCGATCAATGGGGCATTAACAAGATTCACCGGTTCATTTGTTGAATCCTGCAGAAAACCTTTCAGAGCCGCTACTCTCAGTACATCGGTATATCTGCGCGGAACGTCCCCGTGGCATCGGACCCGCAAGCTAGACACGGGACTTTCAAATAATTGGCGTGAGGCTTTACCCAATCGCTCGGCGAGGGCCACATACGGCTGGACTTCAGGCTGAGCTGACATTCGAATGGCCAGTGCATTGACGGCAGTCAGCACCGGCTCTTCACGCAATGCATTGATGACCTGTTCAGTCACCTGGCGAGCCACCTTCTCCTGAGCCTCGTCAGTGGAAGCAGCAATGTGTGGAGTTGACACCACATCAGGATGGGCGATAAGGTTTGCGAGCTCGGCTGGCGGGGGCTCAGATGAATACACATCGAGGGCAGCCCCACCGACATGTCCAGACTCGAGAGCTCTGAGCAGTGCGGCTTCATCGACGATCCCACCGCGGGCACAGTTCACGATACCCACGCCTTTCTTGCATTTCGAAAGCGTCTCGTCTCCAAGCAGTCCTCTGGTCGCCGGCACGAGCGGTGTGTGAACGGTTATGTAGTCCGATTCCGAAAACAGCTGTTCCAGGTCGACCAATTCTATACCCAGGCGTTCCGCGGCCTCGCGTGTCATGACGGGGTCACTTCCCAGAATACGCATGCCGAACGCTTTGCACCGGAGTGCCACTTCTTTGCCGATCTTGCCCAGCCCCACGATTCCGACGGCCTTGCCGAAGAGTTCTGATCCGGT
>CAZEHJ010000003.1:6459-98175 GCA_964512485.1 uncultured Rhodothermales bacterium
TCCAGGATCTGGGAACGACTGAAAGAAGAACCATCAATTCCCTCCATCCCGGCTTCAGCCAACATCTCGTAGCACACGGGGTGTACGGCATCAGTAAGCAGCACTTTCGGCATCAATCAATCTCCGCTATATATATGGTATGATGGTACCCGTCGTTCATTCACTGCAAGAACGTTTTGATCCAGTCCATAATGTCTTCTCTTCCTCGCCCGTTTTTGGCGCTCGTCAGAAATACGGGTTTGTCCTGGCCCAGTTCAGTGAGCGTCTGTTTCACCCGCGCAATCGATTTCGAGCGTTCATTCCCGGACAACTTGTCGCTCTTCGTCAATAGAATCACGTGCGATGCGTCGCTTTCGGGCATCAACATCATTATCTCCCGATCCAGCTCTGTTGGTTTGTGACGAGAGTCAACCAGCTGAAAAACAACCTTGAGTTGTTCACGATGGATAATGTAGGAGCCGATCAACTTCTGCCAGTGAGCCCGTTGCTTTTTGGAAACCTTCGCATAACCAAATCCAGGAAGATCTACGACGTGGAATTTGTTATTGACGAGGAAAAAATTTATTTCCTGCGTCTTCCCGGGAGTTCCACTGATGCGGGCCAGCTTCTTCCTTTTGAGAAGACTGTTGATCAGTGAGCTCTTTCCAACGTTTGATCGACCGATGAACGCTACCTCAGGAAACCGAACCAGAGGCATCTGGCCCATTTTCGTGGCTCCCTTTACAAAAGTGACATCGTCTATTTTCATCGGACCCCTCTGCTAGGGTCAATCCTTCTTAGGCTGCGCTGAAGTGGGACTTCACCGCTTCACCGATGGATGCGGGGTTGTATACAATTGTGGCACCCGCTTCTTCCAGCGCGGCAAATTTGTCTTCCGCAGTTCCTTTTCCACCCGAAATAATCGCACCAGCGTGGCCCATGCGGCGTCCCGGAGGCGCCGTCTGACCTGCGATGAACGAAAAGACGGGCTTCGTCATGTGGTCGCGGATGTACTCAGCCGCTTCCTCTTCTGCTGTTCCACCGATTTCGCCGATCATCACGACGGCATCGGTCTCATCATCGGCCTGGAACAACTTCAGGACATCGACGAATCTTGAGCCGATAATCGGATCACCACCGATACCGACGGCTGTGGACTGACCCAGTCCCTTGCGGGTGAGCTGATCCACAGCTTCATAGGTCAGAGTTCCGCTTCGCGAAACAACGCCAACACTCCCTTCTGAAAATATCATGGCCGGCATGATGCCAACTTTGGCCTGACCGGGTGTCAGCACTCCAGGACAGTTCGGTCCGACCAGCGCCGCCCCTTTTTCCTGAACATAGCGATACACCGGAACCATGTCACGGACGGGAATCCCTTCGGTGATACAGACGATCGTCTTGATCCCTGCGTCCGCGGCTTCAAGAATCGCATCAGCCGCAAACGGGGGTGGTACGAAAATGACCGAAGCGTTGGCACCTTCCTGTTCCACCGAATCAGAAACGGTATTGAAGACCGGACGGTCGAGGTGAGTCTGCCCCCCTTTTCCCGGAGTCACGCCTCCGATCAATGGTGTACCGTACTCAATCATCTGTTCGGAATGAAAAGTACCTTCTTTTCCGGTAAAGCCCTGTACAACAAGGCGGGTGTTTTTGTCAACCAGGATGGCCATGGTCAGTTGCTATCTGTTTCGAAGAGGATATGATGGAAGCGTCCAATTCCGACGGAAGACTGCGTGAGACACTCCTTGTGTGCTCGTCTGCAATCACGTTCATCAGAGGGGTCGCTCGGAATGTGCAATTTTAGGGCGAATGCAGGCTACGTTCAATCGGGTTTGTGTAAACACGTGACGAATAATGCTCTACGAGAATCGCATCGGCTCGCCTGGCTAAAGAACAAAAGGGCCGGCCGCAAAGCGGCCGGCCCTTGAAAAAGCAGATCAACACATTCCTATTCCCCTAAAAACTATTCCCCTAAAAAGAGGTACTCCCCTGATCGGTTGGCTCCTGTGGTGGTGCAGTCGCAGGTGGTGCAGCCGCAGGTGGTGCATCCGTGGTAGCCTGTCTCGGAGCCTGTTGGCCCTGAGCCGGAGGTGAAGGGTGAATCTTGTTCGCGGGTTCGTTTACGTTCAACTCACGAGAAATTTCGTTGGTTGCTGACTTGAATTCCTTGATCCCTTTGCCAAGACCGCGGGCAATTTCCGGAATACGCTTGGCTCCGAAAATCAGAAGGATTGCCAGAAATATGAGTACTAGTTCAAAAGGTCCCAGACTTCCCATGACGGCTCTACTTGAAGTTTATCTGACCGGTCGAGTGGACTCGATTCACTTGAACCGCCCTCCTCGGCCGACGAGGTTTTAAAATAGGCAGAAATCCTTCCATATTCGCTAAAAGAATTCGTCTACCCCAATTGTCGCACGTCAATGCGTCGCAATTTCGCGCATTGCTCTTCCGTGTATCACATTTCTGCCTAACGGTAGGCAGAATTCGCGGTTCCTGCGGAAATGCGAGAGGTTAACCTCTCGAAAAGGATGTATTTTCAGTATATGACTACAGAATCAACATCACCGGAAGCCGCTCTGACGCGCGAAGACATCCGGGCGTGGCCAAAAGCTGAGCTGCATTCTCATCTCGACGGGGCGGTTCGCCTCGAAACCATGCTGGATCTGGCACAGAAGCAGGGAAAGATGGACCTGCTGCCCGCCAAGACCATTGATGGTCTGACGACCGAATTGGCCAAGGTCGACGACTCCAAAGACCTTTGGGACTACCTCGCATGGTTCAAATACACGATTGGCATCATGCAGTCCGAGGAGGCGCTCTCGCGTGTAGCTTTCGAGATGGCGGAAGATTTCGCTGCTGAAAACGTGCGCTATGTCGAAGTTCGATTCGGCCCCGTCCTGCATACCCAGGAAGGATTGTCCATGGAAGCAGTGCTCGAAGCGGTGCTGGATGGACTTGTTCAAGCAAGAGACGCGTATGGAATTCAGTTTTCGGTTATCGTCTGCGCATTGAGAGATCGTTTCGTGGATGCATCTGTCGATCAGGCCAATCTGGCGGTGAAATACATGGATCAGGGCGTCCGAGGATTCGACCTTGCCGGTGGAGAAGCGGGTAATCCGGCCAAGGAGCATCTTCAAGCCTTCTATATCGCCCGCAACAACCTGCTGAATCTGACCGTCCATGCCGGAGAATCCTGGGGACCGGAATCAATCCATCAGGCTTTGTTTTTCTGTGGCGCCCATCGGATTGGGCACGGAATCACTCTTGTTAAAGATCCTGCGCTGATGCGCTACGTGGTGGATCGTCAAATACCACTCGAGGTTTGTCCGACCAGCAATGTTCAGACACACGTCGTTTCTTCCTACGAAGGGCATCCTATCCGTCAACTGGCTGAAGCGGGTGTTCCGATCACAATCAATACTGATTCCAGACTGTTCAGTCACACAACGACGACGGGCGAAATGTACCTGGCACACACGAGGTGCGGATTGACGGAGTCGCAGTTGCGCAAGGCGGCCGTCAATGCGTTCCGTCATTCCTTTCTACCTCATGCTGAGAGAGAAGCGCTTTTACATGAGGCCCAAGACCTTCTGCTTGGACGAAACGCCGGTAGTTGAAGTCCGGAACCGACATATCGGATCGCAGAAAGATCTCACCCGCAGATCGACTGGTGGGAGTCGTAGAGCTTCCCGCTGACAAGTCCATAGCCCATCGTTCGGCACTGTTCGCGGCAATCGCTGAAGGCGACAGCCACATTGTCGGCTTTCCCGATTCTGCCGATCCCCGCTCGACCCTGAGCTGCCTTCGGCAACTGGGCGTATCCATGGAAGAGACGAGCGACTCGCTCGTGATCCACGGGCGAGGGCTCGATGGATTGAAGCAATCCGAAGGAGACATCTACTGCGGTAATTCCGGGACCACGATGCGCCTTCTGACAGGCATTCTTGCCGGTCGAAGTTTTGACAGCACGTTGACCGGTGATGCCTCACTCTCGAAAAGGCCGATGGGCCGCATCATTGATCCGCTCGATCAGATGGGTGTTCAGATTGATTCGCACGAAGGGCGGCCTCCGCTCACCATCCGCGCGGCTGCTTCAGCGCTGAAGGCGATCACGTACGAACTGCCTGTCGCGTCGGCACAGGTGAAGTCGTGTGTCCTTCTTGCCGGTCTGTCGGCTGACGGCCCGACTACAGTGATTGAACCTCAAAGCACGCGCGACCACACGGAACGCATGATCGGGCTTGCAGCTATGAGCATGGGCTCGGAAAGACACATCAGTGTTGAGGGTGGCATGACCATGAAATCTCGATTATGGAGTATTCCGGCCGACTTTTCTGCTGCAGCGTTCTTCCTGGTAGCCGGATCCATCCTGCCCGAGTCACTCATCGGGTTGCCAAGAGTCGGGTTGAATCCAACCAGAACGGGCCTTCTGGACGTCTTGAGAGCAATGGGCGCGGACATCACCATAGATAACGAGAGGGAGATAGCTGGAGAGCCCATCGGAGATCTGGTCGTGAAGCACTCCCCTCTAACTGGCGTCCGGATTGACGGAGCGATCATCTCCAACCTGATCGATGAGATCCCAATCCTGTGCGTGGCCGCGTTGGCCGCAGAGGGCGTCACCTCGATCAGGGATGCGGGTGAATTGCGTCACAAAGAATCCGATCGGATCGATGCGATGGTAAAGGGACTTCGAGCCCTGGGAGCCAGTGTCGAAGAGTTCGATGACGGACTCGAGATTGAAGGTGGCGTCCAGCTCAGAGGCGCAACGGTGTCTGCATTCCATGATCACCGAATTGCCATGTCGATGGCCGTCGCCGGGCTCATGGGTTCAGAGCCGACGACAATCGAAGGGGCCTCAATCGCAGACGTATCTTTTCCCGGCTTCTATTCGGCCATTGATGCTCTGCGTTAGTTCGATTCTCAGAGCCCGGTGCCGGGGATCCAGAGATGCTTTTTAATGTCGACCACGCATTCATCGACGAATTCTATGCCTTCACTTCTGAGAAGGTCTTCCATCACGTGAGGGCCTCCGAAGGCTCCCTGACCGCTCAAGCCTCCGTAGCGGTTGACGACGCGATGGCAAGGCAATCCTTTTCCTGCGGCCGCCCTCAGTGCCCAGCCCACCGTCCTGGCAGCACTTTTGGATCCCAGAAATCCGGCTATATGTCCATATGTAGTGACCTTTCCGAACGGAATGTCTTCTACAACTTCCCATACTCGATCGAAGAAATCGCTTCGGTTGTCAGAATCTGATTTCTGCTTGGACATTGTGTAAAAACGGCGATTGGGGCGCCCGCTGCGCGGGCGCCCCAACACAATCAAAATGAATCAGGTCGAAATCTACTGGTTGCCCAGGATAATCGGCAGGCCGTCAGAGCCACTTCCAATTACAACCGTTTTCGCATTCGGCGAATTGGCCAGGTTCTGCGTGGCTTCGATGCCTTTGAATCGCAGGAATTGTGTCGAGAGACTTTGCGTGATAATACGCTGATACTCTGCCTGACCGGTGGCTTCGATTTCTTTGCGTTGGGCTTCGAGACGCTCTTTCTGAAGGGTGAACTCGTAGCGCTCGGCTTCCTGCTCTTCCTTCAGTTTGTTCTCGATGGCCGTACGAATCTGATCTGGCAATGAAATGTCCCTGATCAAAACAGCGTCCAGAACCACATTGTCATCCATCACCGAGGCAGCGACCTGATCAAAAATGGCCTGTTGCAGTTCGGTGCGTCGTGATGAATACAGCTCTTCAGGCGTGTACTGTCCCACAATTTCGCGAACGGCGCTTCGTAACTCCGGCTGAACAAGCTTGCGGTAATAGTCCTGACCGTATGTGACGTGCAGATCGGCGAGCTCTGCTCCGTCAGGATGCCAGCGCACCGAAGCGTCCATACCAATGGAAAGTCCATTCGAGGAAAGGGCATCGATGTCTTCAAGCTGCTCCTGCACACGTACGTCATATGTGATGAGATTCACCCAGGGTGCGTGAACCTGGATGCCTTCACCATATCGTTTGTCAAGATCTGTTCCGCCGAAGATACTGTACTTGACCGCGCTCTCACCCGATCCGATACTTGTCGTCATACAACCTCCGCCCAGCGTCACAAGCAGAAGGAGTACAACTGCTGAGATGCCGAAGCGCAATACTGCGCGGGACAGGTTTGGATATTGATTATCTGCCATAATTATTGTGTCTCGTCTTCCGTGATAGAAACTTTTAGTGTCATTGTTAATGGAACGTGACTTGAGCCTTGTAGTTGCGTTCCAGAGCCCGATCCAGCCCGTTATAACCGCGTCCGGATGTACATTTGAGTAGTATTTCAAGAGAAAATCTCACAGCCCTCGCAGACAACCTCTCGAAAGAGCGGATTCTGCTGAATCACGACCTGGCGCCATACACGACTTTCAAGATCGGCGGCCCCGCGGACGCATTTTTCGAAGCGCGCTCCGCTATGGAACTGGTTGGCGCCATCAAGATCTGTCGCGCGCTGAATATCCCCTTCTTCATTCTTGGTCTGGGCGCCAACATTCTTGTCGGAGACGGCGGAGTGAGGGGCCTGGTTATCCGCAATGCCGCAAAAAGAGTTTCTGTGTCTGACTCCGGACTGATGACAGCAGAAAGCGGCGCCATCGTGTGGCCCGACGTAATCTCGCTTGCGATAGATGGTGGCTGGTCTGGGCTTGAGCACTATGCCGGCATTCCTTCTACCGTCGGAGGAGCGATGTGGCAGAACCTGCATTTCCTCTCTCCCGCCCCGGAGAGGGAACGGACCATATTCATGGAGGAAATTGTACAGGACGCCGATATCCTGACGCCGAATGGAGACGTAGTGACGGTCGAGCGCAAGTACTTCAATTTCGGATATGACCGATCTGTCCTGCATTACTCGGGAGACATCGTCCTTTCCGTGCGATTCCAGCTTGAACGAGCAGACAGTGAGCGCATGCGCGGCACCGTCAAGGAAAATCTGGCCTGGCGCTCAGAACGCCACCCACCTCTGGAGACCGAGCCGAGCGCGGGATCCATCTTTAAAAAAATTGAAGGAATCGGAGCCGGGAGATTGATCGACGAGTGCGGTATGAAAGGCACCCGTATCGGCGGAATCGAGATCACGCATCGCCATGCCAATATTATGATCAATACCGGAGGTGGAACGGCTGCGGATGTCAAGAAGATGATCGCCCTGGTCATCGAAACGGTGAAAGACAGGACGGGCCACGAGCTTGAGCCGGAAATCGCCTTCGTCGGTGAATTCTGAGGGGCGGGTGCGTACCTTCAATGCATCCGAACATCGATCATCGAAACGAAAGTGAAACAGAGACATAACGCGTGAATTGGATTCGCGGAAGTTGGGCCGTACTGGAGAAAGACATCCGATTGGAGATGCGCAGTCGCTATGCGTTGAACATGCTGTTCATGTTCGTGCTCTCGGCTCTTCTCCTCATGGCGTTCGCAGTCGGACAGGACCCCATCAGCCCTCGTCTTCAGACCGCTCTTTTGTGGATAGTGATCATGTTCTCCGCTTCCATCGGTCTGGGGCGAAGTTTCGTCGCCGAAGAAGAGCGCGGAACGGTTCTTCTTTTGCAGCTGAACGTCCCGGGCAGTCAGGTTTTTGCCGGGAAACTGATCTTCAACCTCCTGCTTTTGCTGGCTGTCAATCTGGTTGCCGTTCTTGTTTTCAGCGTTCTCATGAACATGGAGATTGAGAACACCGTGTTGCTGGCCGTTTCGCTAATTCTGGGCTCTGTCGGACTGGCCGGTGCTACGACTCTTCTGGCCGCAATTATTGCGCGCACTACGAATCGTGGACCCCTGCTTCCGGTGCTACTGTTTCCTCTGCTGATTCCGCTCCTGCTTTCTGTCGTTCACGCCTCGCGTGCTGCGATGGCAGACGGACTGGGGTGGTCAGCCGCGGAAACTGATCTGACCACGATCGCCGGATTTTCTGGAGTCGTGATTACCGCGGCCTTCATGCTTTTTGAATATATCTGGACAGATTGATCCCTTCCTCCAGTCAACACGCCCCCTTCAAGCGTTTCCCTACCTACCGCCGCTTGAATTCCCCTACACTCTTTCGCGAACATTTGGTTTGTGAGATGTCCACTCCTGACGTACCCTGCGCATTGGAATTTGGGATTACATCCTGATGGAATCCACCGATTCAAACCATTTGAAACATCAAATGCCTGACTCCATGGTCAATATCAAACGATATACACTGGTCAGAAACATCGTGATCGTCTGGGTTACGGGTGTCATTCTTGCAGCATTCCTGCTGGACATTCCCAAGATCAACATTCTGGAACACACGGCGAGAAACCTGTACTTCCACGTCCCGATGTGGTTTACCCTCATGGCGGCATCATTCGTCTCCGCCTACCACTCGTTCCAGGTCCTGAAAACCGGCGATCTTTTACGGGATATCCGGGCTCTGCAGGCCGCCCGGGTAGCCGCTTTTTTTGGCATTCTTGGCCTCACTACCGGTATTGTGTGGTCCAAGTTCACCTGGTACGTCGGAACAGATGTGTGGTGGAATTTCGATCCCCGCCAGTCGATGGTTACTCTGCAGTTGCTCATTCTTGGAGCGTACTTCGTCTTGCGATCGGCCCTGGATGATCCCCTCAAAAGGGCCCGTATTGCGGCGGTCTATAATCTGTTTTCGGTCACAACCATGCCCTTTCTTCTGTATGTCATTCCGCGTCAGATGGAGAGCCTGCACCCCGGAGCCGAAGGCAACCCGGCATTCAGTGAAATCACGCACCCCATCATGCGACTGGTATTTTATCCTGCCATCATCGGATTTATCGGAATTTTCTGGGTCGTTTACACCCAGCGCGTTAGAACCGCATATCTGAAATACCGAGTCACCCACGACCCAGAATTGTAATGGCCTACTTTTCCAAAATCATACAGGATGCCACTATCCAGGACCGAGCAGCTGAAGCTGTAGCAACGGCGTATGACAGCGTCTGGGCAGGTGGCAACATTCCCACTCAGGATCTAAGCAGACTGGAGCAGATTATGCTATCCAATGACAAGTTGTTCGTCGTACTCGCCGTCGTTCTGATCATCTGGTTCGGAATTGTGGTCCTTTTGCTAAGAAATGACAGACGACTCAAAGAGGTGGAACGAAGCGTCGAAGAGAGAATTCCAGATATGGAAGACGAACTGTAACCCATCCAATAACGTGGTTGCCTGAAAAAAGACGGGCACTCAAACAGGAATGATCATGAAGCCGAAAACAATTGTAGGTCTTGTTCTGATAGTAGTTTTCACTTCCGTGCTGTTTATGAATTTTGGACAGCAGGTCGGTGGCTATATGAATTTCGAACAGGCTGAAGCCACCGGTTCAAAAGCACACGTTGTCGGAATGTGGGTTGATTCGGACAAGTTCCGATACGATCAGAGGACGAACATTTTCACGTTTGACATGGAAGATGATGCGGGCAACGTTCGTGAGGTTCGCTACCTGAATCCCAAACCCGCCAACTTCGAGGATGCAGAGAAGCTGGTAATCGAAGGCGTGTCTGAAGGCGAGATTTTTGTGGCGCACAACATCCTCGTCAAATGCCCCTCGAAGTACAATGACATGAGTGATCTTCAGGAGCATCCGGACAATATCGACAAGGGCTCCCCTTCGGGTACCTGATCATTCGCAAGGAAGGACATTGAAGAGAGCCGTGTCTCGTCAGATGTGCAGGTCTACAGATACAGCCACTCGGCAAGTAGGAAGAACACCAGAATCCCCAGGATATCATTGCTGGTCGTGATGAACGGGCCGGTAGCGATCGCCGGATCAATACCCGCTTTGTCCAGAAACAGGGGTGTCATGGCACCAATTGTGGTGGCCAGAACAATGACGATCATGAGAGCTATACTGGCCGTATAGGCCAGCTCGGTCGGGTTGGGTACACGCGAAGAGAATGCCATCCCGAATATCAGGATTCCTATTCCGAGCACAACGGATGCCACAACTCCGTTCAAAAGCGCTACTGAAAGCTCTTTCCCCAGTCGTTTCTTGATATCTGAGGCCCAGATATCCCCGGATGCAAGTCCTTGCACGGCAATCGCGGAGCTTTGAATTCCTGCATTTCCCGCCGTCGCCATCACTATGGGGATAAACCCGGCCAGTATCGAGGCGGCAGCAAGTGATTCCTCAAACGAAATGATGACGAGCGCGGCGAGCGATGCTCCTGCCAGGCCAACGAGCAGCCACGGCAGGCGCCCCCTCATGATACGAACGACGGAGTCAGTGGCTTCCTCGCCCCCGGCTACACCGGACATGCGTTGGATGTCCTCTTCTGCTTCATCCCGAATAACGTCAACGATATCATCAATCGTGATTCTACCTACCAGCAGTCCCTCCTCATCCAAGACAGGCAAGGTGACAAGGTCATAGCGTTCCATCAGTCGGGCGACATCCTCCTGATCCACATCCGTGGTCACCGAGATGATGTCATCATTCATGATATCCCATATCTGGGTACCCGCACGCGAGAGCAACAACCTCTTCATCGTCACGATGCCCTTCAGCCTCTCTCCTTCGTCAGTCACAAACAGTACGAAGAGTTCCTCAACAGCGTTTGCGTTCAGGCGCACTTCCTCGGTTGCCTGAGCCACTGTGTAATCGCCGGGGACAGCAACGAACTCGGTGGCCATGAGACCACCAGCCGACTCTTCGTCGTAGGTAAGCAGTTCCTTGACGTCCTCGGCATCCTCAAGCTCAGGAATGATCTGCTCTACAACTTCAGCAGGAAGGTCGGCAAGAACATCTACGGCATCGTCCGTGTCCAGCTCGTCAATCATCGCCGTCAGGCGTTCATGCGGGATATCGTCCGCAATGTCCGCCCTGAAATCATCGTCGAGTTCGGCCATGACCTCACCGGCAGCTTCAGCCGGTAGCCACTCTACTGCCTGTCGGGCAAGATCCTTTGACAGGTGGGCCACGATACTTGCCAGATCCGCAGGGTGCAGATCTGTCAGAATGTTCAGGACCATTCCTTGCTGGCCCGTCTCGATCAGCGAAGAAATGTCGTCGACCAGCTCAGCATCAACCTCGATGATTCCCGTCAGCCGAGCCTGCTCTTCCTGCGATGTATTGACTGTGGGCTCCATGCGATGAGATGGACGGTGGATTGAATCGTCTATGGCTTTCGGGTCAGGTGTGCGAACGTTCGCCGTCGAGAAGATATTGCGCCAGTTCGACAAAGTCGTCAGGGGACAACTCTTCGGCTCTTTTCCCCGCCACAGCCTCAGGAAGGGCCTTTCCAACCTCTTCTACCACAGACGAAAGGCTGTTTCGGAGCGTTTTTCTTCGCTGATTGAACGCTACGCGTATAATTTTCCGGACAGCGGCATGATCTATTGGTTTGGAGCCGACCCCATCAAAATCAAGACGCACGACCGCGCTGCGCACGTCGGGACGCGGGTAGAATACATTTCTCGAAACAGGAAAGAGAAGCTTGGGACGACAGGCCAATTGAGTGGCGACGGAAAGGATTCCATACTGCTTGGTTCGAGGACGTGCGACGAGTCGTTCCGCCACCTCGTACTGCATCATGATCACTGCCTCCCGAATTTTTGGCGCTGCTTCGAGGAGCGCAAATAATATTTGAGACGTGATATAGTATGGCAGATTCCCTATCACTGAGATCTGGCTGACATCATGTCTATCGGCAACTGCAGCCCAATCGAATTCGAGGACGTCTCCGAGAACCGTTGTCACGTCCGGGTATTCTTCCTGCAGTAACTCGACTGCACGCGTGTCCACTTCGAGCGTGTACAGGGACGCGTATTTCTCCGACAGCGGACCGGTGAGTGCGCCTGTTCCAGGTCCGATCTCAACCACAATATCATGTGGTTCGGCTTCGAGCGATTCGACAATTTTTCGAATCGTATTCGGATCCTGAAGAAAATTCTGGCCCAGCCGTTTGATCGGTTTCAACATCAGTCCTCTCCTCCGTTCAATATCTCAAGCTGATTCCGGGCCCTCTCATGGGATGACGAATATTCTGGCATGTCGAGAACCCGCCGAAAGGCGTGAATGGCTTCGTCACTGCGAGCCTGTGCCTGAAGTGCGATGCCGCTGTAGAGAGTTGTCATGACGCGATAAAACGAATCATGACTGTATCCGGATTCCATCTCCTGTGCCGCCCTGAAGTGATTCAGTGCCACGTCTATCGAGTCAAGCCGGAGGGCATTTCTCCCCAGGTAATAATGCGCCTGCGAAACTAGCGGCTTGATATACCCTGGTGCTCCTCGATTGTAATCGGATACGACCTTCGAAAAGGTGATTCCCGCGGCTCGGCGCTGGCCCCACCTGAACTGCACCCGGCCCAGCATCACATGAAACATCGCATTTCCCGGGTAGCGGGCTCGCAGATAACTCACATTGTCCAGTGCCTGCCTGAAGTTGGGCTCGAACACCGTGTGGATCATGGTCAGAAAATAGGCCGCTTCGGCTGCGACGAAGCGGCCGTCACGAGCGGCTCGTTCGAGCCGATGGATGCCTCGTTCTTTGTCTCCATCAGGAAAAAAGAACATCAACGGTGCCACCAGGGGATACCTTTCAGGGACAGCTTCGGCAAAATAATCATATGCACCCACGCCAAAAAGGAGATCCGCATTGGAGGTATCGGCCTCTGCTATCTCGAAAATATGGTCCAGAGCTTGTTTGCCATCCTGTGCCGCCGCGAGCCATTCTTCCCGATCTGAAAGCAGCCTGCCTCGAAAACCATGGGCCGCGGTCTTGAAAAAGATCGCGTCGAACGCGTATCGCTCATCGTCCTCTAGATCGCTACTCAGCTCGATCACCATGCTCATCTGCTGCAGAAAAGCCGCGTCCATCGATGTGTCTCTGACCGTCAGGGTGGGTAATATCTGCCACCAGATGGTCAGTGACTTCAGGAAGGGCCCAATGGGATGTTCTGGATACCGGTCGGCGATGATCCCGAAAAGCGAATCAGCTGACTGGAAACGCATGTTGTACAGGTGTCCCAGAGCTTCGTCTGCGTGAGTCAATAACCAGTCATCACTCAGAATGGAGCCCTCAATCTCGTTTTCCCACGCACGTACGCGTTTATCCCCGCTTTCCTGCGCAAATGCGCCAGAGATCGGAAGCAATAGAAGAAGAAAAACGAAGTAGGGACACCGTATGCTCACGCGCCGTCAACAAGAAAGCTGCAAAGCCAGTTCCGTTGTCAGCGGCGATTCATGAGAGAACGGGTACCCTGATACACGAGACCCACCAGAAGTATTTTGGCCAGATCCACCGGTGCAAATCTCAACCATCCTTTGTCGATCGACTCAAACCAGGTGACGTGATCTGCCGTATAGTGCAGCCACGTTACACCTAGTGTAAACAGGACCAACGAGCCGGCGATCATCGAAAGAACACTGCCTGTGAGACCATTCCACCTTTTCGACACAAACCCGATTGCAGCTGCAGATAGCGGATAAGCCAGCAAATATCCCGCGCTCACGGCACCGAAAAGGTAAGCGGCACCGAATCCATCACCGGCATACACAGGCAGAAAAAGTCCGAGCAAGATGTAGAGACCCTGAGCCAGAAGACCGTTTCTCCATCCCAAAAACAGGCCACTTCCGTAAACGGCAAGCGTCTGCAGGGTGAAAGGCACTTCCCAGATGTAAATCCTGAACTGTGCCCCAACTGCTGTCAACGCTGCAAAACCGACGATTGCCACCAATTGCGTGGTTACAGTAGCTGTTCCGCTCCTGAGATCATCGATGGTCGATACGCGTGAAGTTCGGAGTCCTAATATTGAGTCCATATGGGCTGCTCAAGGTGCAGAGTTGAAGTGAAAAATGTCGATTCGTACAAGATAGCAATCAGGCAGGAATCTCGTGCAACTGAAAATCAATTACTGGCAGCAGTGGATTCAGGCCGTTGGCGATCATAATTAAGCCTGGATTCCAACCACATCTCCATGGAGGCCAGCTCCGCTTTTTTTCGGTTGGCGTAATCAGCGAGCTGATCCGAGCCGAGCAGTCCAACGTTGAAGTACTGCGCAGCCGGGTGGGAAATCATCAATCCGCACACAGACGCGGCAGGATACATCGCCAGATGTTCTGTCAATTCGATTCCCGTAGCCGCCGAGACATCCAGAATTTCCCAGATTGTTTCCTTCTCCGTGTGATCCGGTTGCGCAGGATAGCCCGGAGCTGGTCGAATACCACGGTATTTTTCGGCGATCAGGTCATCATTTGAATGTGGGTTTCCCGCTTCATACCCCCACATTTCCCGCCTGGCCACTTGATGAACGAACTCTGCGAACGCCTCAGCCAGTCGATCTGCAAGGGACTTCAGCAGAATCGCGTGATAGTCATCGTGATCTGCTTCATACGCCGCGACCATTTCCGCTACACCGTGACCTGCCGTAACGGCAAAAAGCCCTACGTGTCCTGACACTGCCGCTTCAACGGGGGGAAGGTAGTCGGCAAGTGCACGATTCGGTTTGCCGGAGGACTTTACGGACTGCTGACGAAGAGTATGAAGCACATGCTTCCCATTGTCCGTTTTGAGAATGATATCATCACCCTCGGAATGCGCCGGAAACAGGCCTGCAACTCCCTTGAGGCCGAGACCAGAAGAAGCAGATAGTTCGTTCAGCAAAATGTTGGCATCCTCGAAAAGCTTGGTTGCGGCTTCGCCACGTTTTTCATCTGTCAGGATTGCGGGGTACTTGCCTCGCATCTCCCACGCCTGAAAGAAGGGTGTCCAGTCGATGAAGGGCCGAAGGTCTGCCACCGAAACATCATCAAATACCTGAATACCGGATTTGAGCGGCTCAGGATCTGTTTCCGACGTGAAGTCCAGCTTCAGACCGTTTTTCTGAGCCAGATCATGCGTCAGGTACGAGTCTTTTCGTTTACGGCTCTGGTGTCGATCCCGAAGTCGATTGTAGGTACTTCTGGTTTTTTCAACGAATGCCTCTCTCTTTTCGTCCGATAAGAGATTCCCAACGACCGTCACGCTTCTGGATGCATCCAGAACATGGACGACCGGTTCTTCCCTGGCCGGCTCGATTTTGACCGCTGTGTGCATCTCTGACGTCGTCGCACCACCGATTAACAATGGTTGCGTCATGCCCCGGCGATTCATCTCGCTGGCAACGTGGACCATTTCGTCCAGCGACGGTGTGATCAGTCCACTCAATCCGACCACATCTACCTCGTTCTTCAGGGCCTCTTCCAGGATCTTCTCTGCCGTCACCATAACCCCGAGATCTATAATCTCATAGTTGTTGCAGCCCAGCACCACTCCGACGATGTTCTTTCCGATATCGTGAACATCACCTTTGACGGTGGCCAGTAAAATCCGCGCAGGCCTTTCACCCTCGCCTACCTCTGCCTTCTCCTCTTCAATGAACGGTACGAGCCAGGCAACGGCTTTCTTCATTACCCGAGCGCTCTTCACGACCTGGGGCAAAAACATCTTTCCCTCTCCGAATAGATCACCAACGCGATTCATTCCGTCCATGAGGGGGCCTTCGATGACCTTGATGGCGCGCTCATACTTGACACGTGCTTCTTCCGCATCTTCTTCAACGAAGTCGACGATGCCTTTAACGAGGGCGTGTTTCAGTCGCTCTTCGACCGATTCCTGTCGCCACGCAAGAACTTCGACTTCGACTTCTTCTGGAGAACCGACCACCTTTTCTGCGAGATCGACAAGTCGTTCTGTCGCGTCCTTCCGTCGATCGAAAAGGACGTCCTCCACCGCTTCGAGGAGGTTGGCGTCAATGTCGTCATGCACCGCCACCTGTCCTGCGTTGACGATGCCCATATCCATGCCCGCCTGGATGGCGTGATACAGAAAAACCGTGTGCATGGCTTCTCGAACGGTATCGTTCCCGCGGAACGAGAATGAGAGGTTCGACACGCCTCCTGATATCCGCGTCGACGGCAGGTTTTCCTTTATCCAGCGAACTGATTCGATGAAATCGATCGCATATCGATTGTGTTCGGCGATGCCGGTCGCGACGGCGAAGATGTTCGGATCGAATATTATGTCTTCTGCCGGGAAGGACAGTTCTTCGGTCAGTATCCGGTAGGCGCGCGTGCAGATTTCTTTTCTGCGGTCGAGCGTTTCGGCCTGGCCTGTTTCATCAAATGCCATGACGATCACTGCTGCGCCGTACATGCGCGCACGCTTCGCGTGCGCGCGAAACTCATCTTCGCCTTCCTTCAAACTGATGGAATTGACGATCGACTTACCCTGGACACATTTCAGACCCGCTTCGATGACGGACCACTTGGAAGAGTCAATGACAACCGGAACGCGGGCGATATCAGGCTCCGCGGCAATCAGGTTCAGAAATCGGGCCATCGCAGCTTCTGAGTCCAGCAGACCTTCGTCCATATTGACATCGATCAGCTGTGCTCCATTCTCGACCTGCTGTCGGGCGACCGAAATCGCCTCGTCGTAGTTGTCTTCCTTGATCAGGCGTGCGAATCGGCGTGAGCCGGTCACGTTGGTTCGCTCACCGATATTTACAAAGTTCAGGTTCTCCCGGAAAATGAATGGCTCCAGTCCTGATGTCCTCAACATCGGCTGCACTTCTGCAATCTTCCTGGGCGAATAACGCTCTGCTACTCTCGCCATTGCACGGATGTGCTCGGGTGTCGTGCCACAGCATCCGCCCACGATATTGAGGAAGTTCTCTTCGGCGTATGCCTGAACCTGCTGCGCCATGAACTCGGGAGTCTCATCATACTCACCGAATTCATTCGGGAGACCCGCATTGGGGTAGAGGCTGGTGCGCACCGGTACTGTCGACGCCAGTGTCTCGATGTACGGTCGCATTTGTGCCGATCCGAGGGCGCAGTTCAGGCCGACCGACATCAATTCAGGCGTATGCGCGACAGAAATCCAAAAAGCCTCTGTGGTTTGCCCCGAAAGCGTCCGACCGCTGGCATCCACAATCGTCCCGGAAATCATGACGGGTAAGGAGCGACCCTTGCGTTCAAATTCCTGACGAAGCGCAAATATCGCTGCCTTAGCATTGAGCGTATCGAAGATGGTCTCTATCAGTAGAATGTCAGAACCACCGTCCATCAAGCCTGAGATTTGCTCTGCGTACGCTGCGGCAAGCTCATCAAATGACGTTGCCCGAAAACCGGGGTCATTCACGTCGGGCGACATGCTGAGCGTCACGTTCGTTGGCCCAAGAGCTCCCGCGACAAATCGAGGTTTGTCCGGCGTCTTGCGGGTCCATGCGTCAGCCGCCTGCCTTGCTACTACGGCCGCTGCCTTGTTGATGTCATAAGCGGCATCCTGTAGGCCGTAGTCAGCCTGTGAGATTCGATTGGCCGAAAACGTATTTGTCTCAATGATGTCCGCTCCCGCATCGAGATACCTTTCGTGGATACCCCGGATCAGGTCGCCCCTCGTCAGACTGAGCAGATCGTTATTGCCCTTGAGTGGCCGATCATGATCAGCAAAACGCTCTCCCCGAAAATCGTGTTCTTCGGGGCCCGCCTGCTGAATCAGCGTCCCCATGGCTCCGTCGAGCACGAGAATGCGACTCGACAGGGCGTCAAAAAGAAGTGTCTTCCGATCTTTCATGGATGCCAGGTGGGTGAAGCGAAAATCTCAAACGAGAAAAACAGCTTTGGGTTCGGGGGAAAGGCCTATTTACCGGCAAGAAACTCGATGACGAAGGATGCGAACAATTCTGGATTATCTGCATGCAGCCAGTGGCCAGCCTTCGGTATGGACTTCATCTCATAGAACGGAAAGAGGGCGCGAATTGAAGGTTCATCACTCTTGTCCAGATAGTCAGATTCTTCCCCCCGAATGAAGAGCACATCCCCCTCGAACGTATTCCAACTCTCGACTTCGGTGATGATGTTGGAATACCCATCGCGGATTGCGGAAAGATTGATCTTCCATTGAAATGCGCCCTCGTCTCTGCTCAGGTTTTTGAGCAAAAACTGGCGCATTGATTTTTCTGGAATCATCGCCTGCATCGCCAACTCAATTTCCGAGCGGCTTTCAAACATGGCAGGGTCAATTGAATCCAATGCCCGAAATATGGAACCATGACGCGAGTGATAGGCTCTCGGGGCGATATCGGCTACGACGAGACGATCAATCCGATCTCCGTGTTCGAGTGCCAGATGCATCCCCAGCTTGCCACCCATGGAGTGGCCTATCAGATGCGCGTCAGATATTCCTTCATCATCGAAAAGCTTCAGCAGGTCCTGTGACATCGACGGATAGTCGAACGTATCGTCGTGCGGGCTGCGGCCGTGATTGCGCAGATCCACCACTATCGTCCTGAAGTGCTTTCCAAAGAAATTCCTGGCCAGAGAAGTCCAGTTGCCACCGGCCCCAAGAAGGCCGTGCACGATTACCAGAGGAGGTCCGTCACCATATGACTGCCGGAATAATTCCATCCGGTGAAACTACAACAAAAAGCGGGTTCAGCGTCCGATCAGGCCTTCATTACCCGATTATTCGTCGGATTCTGCGCCGGCATCGTCTTCGTCTTCGTCTTCGAGGTAGTCTTCCTCGCAGTCGTCGCCACGTCCGCAGCATCCACCATTGTTGATCCACCAGACAGCGAGCACGATCATTGCGATCCAAAGAAAGGGCCTACCGATGTTGAGATGAAAGATCCCGATACTTCCGTTTCCGACCACCATCACCATGGCGGCGATTGCAATGATCAGTAACCAGTTTCTGTTATTGCTTGAAAATTCTGACATCGGTCTTTCGCGATCCTCCCTTTTAATAAGTCTGGCGGCCGCTGCTGATTGAACAGTTGTGGACGGCGCCTTGTGTTTTCACCCCAGCATGACTCAACGTCAGCTCCCGGGCGTGTCAGTCCTTACGGGGTATTCTTCTCAGTGGTTGCAATCTGAATGATCGCTCGGGCCCGTAATTGATCTTTTGTCTGCTTGAGACCCCCTTCGTTACGCTCTGGAAATGATATAAAGTGATCAGGGATGGAGTGAGAAGGCAGAATGCGTGACAAACGTCCTTTGAACCAGTCGTTTGAGGGCAATTCGCCGTCCACATCGACAAAAGCCACCGGTCGCTCCCCGAATCTGGCATCCTCGATTCCCAGGACGCGCGATGATCGAACCGAGGGAATCCGGCCAAGTGCGTTCTCGATCTCAGTCGGATCAATGTTTTCTCCGCCCGAAATTATCATGTCGTCCACACGGGAGAGAGGTACCACGACACCGTCGTCAGAAATCGAAACACGATCCTGTGTTTTCCACCACTCAGTCGCCGGTCTCGATTCATCGACGTAGCCTTCAAAAACGAGAGGACCTTTCACTCGGAGAATATCGTGTTCGTCCGTCTTGGCCTCGACACAGGGAAAGAGCCGTCCTGCATGAACCAATTGTGACAGCGGTGAGTGAACAGAAGGTGTCGCCGGGACGCCGTCAGAGGCAGGCGACTGGAGTTGATCGGCAGACCAGATCTCAGACAGGCTGATCATCGAGCTGGTCTCCGTCATACCAAAGGTCGTTCTCACCGGGTATCCCAGGTCCAGCGCGTGCTCGATGAGACGCGGTGAGATTCGGGCGCCGCCGACGATCACATTGCGCAACTCCTCGGGGCACTTGAGATTGGTATCAATCAGGCGCCGAAGTTGAGTAGGAACAACGGACATGATCGTGGGCGGCGCCTCTCTGATCTGCTCCCCGAGACCTCGATCCCGGTCCACGATCTGAATGCACGCGCCCGCGACGATTACTCTCCATAAGATGGCCAATCCGCCTATGTGAAAGGCAGGAAGACTCCACATCCAGTTGTCGCCTGGTGAGGTTTTCAGAATCTCGTTCACACTCTCGGCGGAAGCCAGATGACTGCGAGCCGAGTGCCGTGCGATCTTCGGCGTTCCCGTCGAGCCCGAGGTCAACATCATCGTCGAAGCAGACGACAGGAAGGCTTGATTTGCAGCCGCTTTTGGGTCACCCCCAACACCGGTCAGTTCGAACCTGTCCGCCCCGACAGAATCCAGGTATCGCTGAACTTGCTCGCTCGGATGTCTCGGGCTCATCAGAAATGTTGATTTTCCGGTGCGAAGGCCCGCGAGCACTGCCGCTGCCAGCGACACAGAATTCCAGCCGAGTAATCCCAATATTTCGGCGCGGTGAGATTCCATTCGCCGGCTCACGTCTCCAATGAGACCCTCCAACTCCAGATAACTCACTCGCCGGCCGTCTGGACCAAGCGAAAAAATGAGATCGGGAGAATGGATGGCATGCCAGGACACGGGACAGTGCAACGCACCCCCAGCCGCTTCACCCTCTTTCGTTTTCAGAAATCCCGGATATGAGGGAACAGCTGTCATTTCACGGCCAGCTCCCTCAACGCACTCAATTCAGGAGTAATCTCCCTTTCAGTGAAATCTGAAAGACAGATGATATCTCTGTCAAACGCCGCGACTCGCGGCCCCACGTCGCGTCTGATGTAGCGGTAGGTCCCGAATCCGACGGCACCCCCTTCGAATCTGGAAGCAAGTGCGATGAGAGCGCCCATGCCCACGAATGATTCAAATGCAGATGAAAAGAGCACGTCACGTCCTGAATCCTGCACTCGGGAAGCCAAATCTGTGGTCTTTTCGAGGGCTCCCATCAGCGATGGCTTCAATATCACGACATCTGCCATATGCCAATCGCATTCTTGCATGCTTTCATCGATGGCCATCCTGAGGGGGTACTCCTGACGATTGTCCGTTTCAAAACACCTCTCCCAGGGCTCTTCAATAAATTCGATTTGAGAATGCCACGTCGAAACGAGATCAGTGAACTCCAGAGCGCTTGCCTTGTCCCATCGCCCATTGGCATCCAGACGAAGAATCGTATCGGGATTGGCATTCAGGAATTCGTTGACGGCTCGCGCATCCTCTTCAGGCTCCGCATTTCCAACCTTCCGTTTTACGATTCTGCTTGCGGACTCATCTGCCGAGGCCAGTCTTGTGTTCTGCAGACAGTTCCTGCGGCATTCACCGAGTGAATCCGCGAGCGTCACACCACGTTGGCTGGCCAGCAAATTCCTCGAAGCACAGTCGTGAGCAAATGAAAGAGTCGGTGTCGAGGATCCGTCTGCAATGGCCTGCAGCACATCCTCGCGTGTGTCCTGTCCGTACCCGTCAAGAGGTGCAGCCTCGCCCCAACCGACATGACCCTCACGTTCCATTCTCACCAGGAATCCACCGCGCTTGGCCATCGTCGATTCTCCAACGCGTACCGGTTCCGTCAAATCCAGGCTGTAGGCGAAATATCGAGTTTCATGATGAGGCATTTCAAAACCGGTTCAGGCAGACAGCAACCAGCCCACAGAATAGAGGACGGAAAACACGAGCAAATTCCTCGCGGTTTGTCCGAGAACGGCATTCAGGCTCATGGCCTCGGATGCAGGAGTCCTTTTCAACTGGGCATACCCCCTCAGAAAGAGGGGAAGAGCTATGAGTGCCAGAAGAGTTAACGCGGGCGCCTCAAATTGTTGCCAGAGAACAAGTGGAACTGCCGCAGCAGCCACCATGCAGAACAAATACGCCTCAATCCCAAACCTTCTGCCCAAACGAACGATGATTGTCTTCTTGTTTGCGGCGCGGTCTTCGTTCACGTCACGGATGTTGTTGACGAGCAAAATGCCAACAGAAAGCAGCCCGGGAGCCAGACCGGCAATCCAGACCATGATTGGCCACTGTAGCGCCTGAACATAATAAGTGCCGGCAACAGCGATGGGCCCAAAAAAGGCGAGCACGAAGAAGTCGGCGATGCCGAGATAGGCAAGCGAATACTTACCTCCCGTGTACAGCAGGCCAAAAAGAATGGAGGAAACACCAATCGCTACTATCGGAAGCCCGCCGCGAAACATCAGATAAGCTCCGGAAAGGACGGCTGCCAAAAACGTTATAATCGTAGCCATTCGCATGGCTTTCTGAGAAATCATCCCGGAGGCGACGGCTCTTCGAGGGCCCTTACGGTCTTTCGTGTCTGCCCCTTTTTCGAAATCGGCCAGATCGTTGTAAAAATTGGTGCCCACCTGAATCAGAATGGCTCCCACGAGCGCGAGAACGGCCGAAAGCAGATGAAAAACACCCGAGGACACGGCGATACTTATTCCGATGAGAACCGGACTTACCGCGGCCCACAATGTTTTTGGCCGAGCCGCCTCGATCCATGTGGCCATCGATGTTCTCATCTTGGGGATGCGCTCATGTTGATTGAAGCGGAGTGATCAGGGACGATATGGGAATTGTGAAAAGTCAGGCGGACGTTTCTCGTTGAACGCATTGCGTCCTTCCTGCCCTTCCTCACTCATATAGAAGAGCAGCGTCGCATTTCCTGCCAGTTCCTGGAGCCCGGCCTGCCCGTCGCAGTCTGCGTTGAGTCCGGCCTTCAGGCATCTGATAGCCATATGGGAATTGGCGAGAATCTCGCGGCACCACTGGACGGTCTCCTCTTCCAACCGTGCGAGAGGCACAACGGTATTCACGAGACCCATTTTTTCTGCTTGCTCGGCGTCGTATGGACGACACAAAAACCAGATTTCGCGCGCTTTTTTCTGACCCACGATTCGCGCCAGATAGCTGGCTCCATACCCACCGTCGAAGGAGCCCACTTTGGGGCCAGTCTGCATGAAACGAGCATTGTCCGCCGCGATCGTCAGATCGCACATCACGTGCAGGACATGTCCCCCACCGACGGCCCAACCGGCAACCATGGCAATGACCGGCTTCGGGCATGTCCTGATTTCGCGCTGGAAATCCAGCACATTCAGACGCATGACACCTGATCCCTCTTCCTTGTATCCCGCATCGCCGCGAATCTTCTGATCACCTCCGCTGCAAAAAGCATCCGGGCCTTCACCGGTCAGTACGATCACCCCGATATTCTGGTCGTCGCGCGCCTCCTGAAGGGCAATACGCATTTCGGTTACCGTCAGAGGCCTGAATGCGTTGCGCACGTGAGGACGATTGATTGTGATTTTTGCGATTCCTTCCGCCTTCTCGTAACGGATGTCGGTGTATTCGCCTGCCGATTTCCAGTCGACTATGGACATAGCTGGATCTGATTGCTGTTTAGAAATAAGGGCAGATTCAGAACGTGCCTGCTCAGAACCTGCGCGCGATGAATCGTTCGAGCGCGCCAAGATACGCTTCCGGTTGTTCTTGGTGTACGATGTGACCAGCTCCTGGTATCACCACATGGCTGATTTTATCGGAACTTGCATCGAGACGAGCTCCAACATCACAGTATTTTGCATCCTGAGCACCAGAAACGAAGAGTACGGGGACCTGGAAATCAGCCAAAAACTCCCAAAATGGGGCTTGGAGACCTGTCGAAAAGCCCGAAAGAGCAGCTGACAACGATTCCGGATCCCCCCACCCGCGACTGTTCTTGATCTCCTCGATGAGAGAAGAGCCTGAAAGAGACGTAAATACCGGCTGATCGTACCACTCTTCCAGGACGTCCGGCCAGTCGAGAATAATCTTATTCGACCATCTTCGGTCCAGCGCGACGCGCTCTTCGCGTTCTTCTTTTGAGGTAAGGCCCGGGTGTGCGGACTCCAGAATCAGCCCTTCAATTTTGTCCGGGTAGCGATGGGCGTAGTGCATCGCCAATCGACCTCCCATCGAATATCCGGCAAGAATGACCCGCTCCTGTCCTTCCGAACGAAGAAATCGATCAATACCACTCAGGGCTTCATCATACCAGTCGTCGCTGGCTACCGGCGACTTTCCATGGCCGGGAAGATCGAGCGCAACCGAGGCCAGGGGAAGACGCCTCCCAATCGGCATCCATTCGGCCGCCCGACCCATGAATCCGTGGAGGAAGAGGACGACCTTTTCGCCCGACGATCCTTTCAACCAGACTGCATTGAGTGATGACATCCAATCCTCAGGCCCGGGTATCGGGAAGCTGCATTTTGACCGGTCGCGGAGCTATGGGATTACCATCTTCGTCATGAACACAGGGAAAGTCTTTTTCGATTACAATCCGGATGAACTGGATCTCATTCAATTTCAGTTCGAAGTCGAATCCGACAGTTTCGTTTCTATCCCAGTTTTTAATCCATTCAGCGGGAAAAAGCACGCTCAGACTTCCGTTATTATGATTTACAGAACAAGCAGATGGATCTACCATCAATGAAAACCGAAGCCCATTTCCTATATCGAGCGAGGTGCTCCCGTCTTGAACCAGTTGCTCCACATCTTCCCGGGAAAGACGGAATCGTACGAAATTGTCTACGAATCTCACTTTCATGTCATTTCGAGGGTGATGGACTGCATCCGGGCAGACATGGCCTTCAGAATGCGCCGCTGTTCCTCCAGATTGTCCGTCCTGTCAGTTTTGACTTCAATCAGCGCTGCTTCATTTCCTTCCAGAACTGCATCGAGCGTCGACCTGAGATCGGTCAATGTCGCCGGACTGGAGTACGACACTCCGAACTGTGCGGCGGCGTGTTCGAAAGAAAAACCGTGGGGTGTGGCGAAGTATGATTCGAATACGTCCTCATATTCCCGAATCGGGAGATAGGAAAAGATTCCGCCGCCGTCGTTGTTGAGAACCACAACCACAGCGTTTCGAGAAGCGCATTGTGCCAGCGAATTCAGATCGTGGAGAAGAGCCAGGTCGCCGGTAAGAACGCACGGTCGTTTAACATGGCCGTCGCCAAAGCCCATCGCGGTAGCAATCGTACCGTCGATTCCGCTCGCACCCCGATTTGACGCCACCGCCAAATCTGGCCCCTGAGTTCTGGCACAGAGATCAAGGTGTCTGACCGGATTGCTTGATGCCACCGTCAGCACGTGGTTTTCGTTCAGGGCGTCGCTCACGGCTCGGGTTGCATTCTGCTCGCTTAGATGGTCGCCGAGATCGCCCGCACCCCAATCCCGCGCCTCGTTTGTGACCTTCTCCCAATTTCTGCACCAGATTGACTTCTCACGTCCGTTCTGACCGCCATTTCCGCTGCCTGTCTGACTGAGCTTTTGGAGAACGTCAACGGGATCTGCAACAATGCGAGCTGAAACGGTATGGGCTGGATCGATTCGCCTCCTGCGATCATCCACGACTACCAATGTGCTGCCCTGCATCATCTGATTGACGCGTTTTGAAACGGGGGAAGCTCCGAATTGAACAACCAGATCTGGCGTGAGCGCTCGAGGCAGGCCTCCATACAGAATGGCTTCGGCGTGGCAAATTCCGCGTGACCCGAGATTCCCAATTCGAACCTGTGATCCGATGTCTGCCACGTAAACGGCATCGAACGAGAGGCAGCACTCGTCGACTGCATTGCGAATCTTTCCGCAGTCACCTTTCAATCTGCCAAGCACAATCATGGGTCGATCAGCATTTTCAAGTCTTGACTTCAGACCTTCAACAGTGTCCGGAGCCACAACGCTTTGATCAGAGTGCGTCGTAAATGGAGCTTCGCCCTCTTCCCATGATTCGAGTCTGGGTGAGATCTTGGGAGCGTAATCCTGCTCCGATGGTGCGAGCGGCTCACGAAACATACAGTTCACATGAACCGGTCCCGACTTCGATCTCTGAGCGGCATGGTCAATTGTTGTCAGCACGTACTCCGGATCGATATCGTCCGACGGGGAGGGCATGTCGATCGACCATTCCACATACCGACCAAACATCTGATCCTGACGAATAGTTTGATTCGCGTCCGTATCCCTCAGCTCCGGAGGTCGATCCGCCGTCAACAGGATCATCGGCAGCTGCTCCATGGATGCTTCCACGATCGCTGGATAGCCGTTCGCAAGCGCCGTTCCCGAAGACGTGATCCACACCGCGGGTCGGCCAGTTGCTTTCGCATAGCCAAGAGCCATGAAGGCTGTTCCTCGCTCATCGAAATGAGTGCAAATCGTCACGCCAGGATGCGCAGCTGCCGCAGTCACAAGTGGGGTCGATCTCGATCCGGGAGCCACATAAAACATGCTGACGCCATTGCGGACGAGTTCTTCAACGATGAGACTCGTCCAGAATCGATTTCTATTTGGAGCTCTTGACTTCAAGACCAAGGATTCGGGTAAAGTCAGTGATTTTTTGTTCGATCTCCAGCCATTCATCCCCTGGTTCCGATCCTTTTACGAGACCTGCCCCGGAGAAGAGAGAAAGGACTTTTTCTTTGAGAACACCGCATCGCAAGGCAACAGCAAATTCCGCCGAATCGCGCCCAATCCAACCGATAGGTCCAGCATACCAACCACGGTCGAAGTCCTCGAGTGAGTCAATCGCCTCCAGAGCCAGGTCGGTTGGTGCACCGCCGACCGCAGGAGTGGGGTGCAATTTATTGATCAGGTCGAAGTCTGAAACGTCGCTGCGCAGCGTGCCCGAGAGTCTGGAATGAAGATGCCTTCCCGCAGCCAATTTCATCTCCGAGGCCTCCACGTCCACTGCCACCGAATGACAGAATGAATCGAGTACCTGTTCGATATAATCCCGAACGTATGCATGCTCGCGCTGGTCCTTCTCGCTGGCCAAAAGCGAGGTCCGGTATGCCTCATCGTCATCTGTGGTTTCGCCTCTCGGCCGCGTGCCGGCTACGGCTTCACTGAAAACTTCGCGACCCCTGCGGAAAAACAACCGCTCCGGAGTTGCTCCCAAAAAAGCGCTGTCATCGGATTCGAACAGGAAGTGGAAGCAGTTTGGTGTGGCATCCTGTAGGAGGTCAAGAAGACGCACAGGGTCAGGTTCTTCTCCGAATTCGAGGTCGACCCGACGCGCAAGTACCACCTTTTGCACGACCTCCCGGTCAAACGCATCAAGGGTCCATCCCACTTGGGACTTCCAACTATCAAAACTCGGATTGTCTATTCGGCGGATGGGAGACGGCATCGAGGTCGGCAACAACTGATCCGGAAACGAAAGCTCATCAATCTGATGCATCAGCGCATCGACCGTCGCAAAATCCTCAGGCAGAACCACATTGCAACAAAACAGATTTCGCTCACCCCGACGATGCAGTTCGAACCTGGGCAAAACAAATCTCCACGTCGGGAAGCCGAACCAATCCTGCGACGAAACCCGGTCGAGATCGAATTTCATACCTCCGTAAAACTTGGCGTCTGCTCCTGGACGTTCGAGAAACTCATCAACTTCGCGGGCCAATTCTGAAAAATCCGGTCGACCGTCACCCGAAAGCACGCGAGCGATTCCACACATGGCAACCCGATCGTCATCATGCCGACCACGCCAGTAAAGTCGTTCCATCGAGGCCTGGGCTTGCAACCAGGTAAGAGGATCGATTCGCGGAACCGGTATTTCGATCCGGATCAAGCTCTTTTCGCTCTCTTCCGAATCCTGGAAATGCCTTTCTAGCGCAGACTTGATTCGAAGCTGAACTTCGATACCAGAATCTGCAATTCTTTGTGTATGTGCTTCAGGCGACTGGATACGCGGATTTCTTTGCTTGAACGATGGGCGAGCGGGCGCAAATATATCGATTTTCGATCATTTGCTCGACTTTTTTCGATAGTTCATTATCTCGAGCATTCGTTGCTGCATGCCGGGCAGTTCTCCGATGTCGTCGCCATGCTTCAGTGCTGCTCGTAAGAGAACGTTTCGCAAGATTAGATCGGGAGCTTCCAATGGAGATAATCGCTGTCGCAGCGCATGAATAAGTGGTGACAATAGCCGGGTTACAATCTGCCAGCGAATCAGTATAAATCCGAGAAGCCCCACAGTCAGCGCGATCATTTGATTATCCGCCGCGAGAAAACTCAAAATCATTACAAACAACAGCCCTTGAAAAATGGGATGGTTCAGTCTTTTCACTACGGGAATTAGACCAAAAAGAACGGTGTAGGGCGATACAACGGACAGAAAAAACAAAACAGTCACGGCTCCAGCCGCTGCCTGCCACGGTGCAGATACAAGTAGGAACAGCCCGAGGGAGAGAACGGATACCGTTACAGGCAGCGCGTTCCAATCAGCTGCTTTGCGCAACAGCGACCCCAGCCCATATCGCTCGATCACATCGGGCGCGAAGGCGTTGAGGTCTTCTTCAGAGGTGTGAAACCAGAGACCATCCGCTGTAAAAATTCCGCCGGGAAGCTCAACCCAGGAGGCCTTTTTATCAGTCATCGTTTCTGACGTGGAAGTACGAGAGGCCGTCAGGTTCGAAGCGGGCATGCTGAATATCTATTCCGACGGGCAGATGGATCATGGGAAAGGCTCGCCCCTGGGTATCTCTCAAAATGTCTGCATAAGGAACGAAAACATAAAAATCCTCTGCTTCCATCGCTTGATCGAACTGCGAAAGAGGCACCTGATAGACAGCCTCGACCGTTGCAGGCGAAAAGGTTACCTGCATTCCGAGAGGAAGGCCGATTGCACGGACCCCTACGTTCCGGCGTGCTTCTGTAAATGCCTGAATATCTGCGACAACATTTACCTCTGCGAACTCAAGATCGATCAATCCCTTCAGCGAATCGGAAAGAGCGATTACTGCGTTCAGGGAGTCTCGCATTTCCCCGAGATGTCGAGCCTCTGTTGGCCAGGATTCCATCTCCATCACGATGGATCTGGCTCCTGAAATGGTTACAGAATCCGGGAATACATCCACGGCTCCGATCATCCGGAAACCGGGAGCGAACTGCATCTCTACCCGTGACATAACGGGAATCTTGCGACTGATCCGATCTTCGACCCGGATTTCGATTGTCCTTGGAGTGACCGTTTGAATACTGACATTGTTGATCGTCTCAGGAGCTGTCAGACCCATATCGACCAGGCCATTGCTTGCCTCGATTGGCAGAGTCGGCGTGTTGTAATACAGCCTGAGAATCTGAATGCCTTTCCCTTCGAGCTGAACACGTACCACATCCGGCGGCTGGGTCGCAAGCGCTTGATTCTGGGTCAGATTTTGGACCTCGGTCGGAAAATCGATGACCTGCGTGTAGGTCTCCTGCATACTGAATGCAAACCACAACACACATGAAGCCAGAATGCAGAGCGAAATGACAAATCCGCTGCTTCTGGTTTCTTCCGGTTCGTATCCCGGCTGGCGGAGGGATTTGGAAATCGATTCCTGGAATCTGGTGATTAACGACATGATCGTGACTGCCCGGACAGCATTCGCTCAAAAAATGGCCAGAATATCAACTCACCGTTTACGCAGAGCAGCCAGCAACTGTTGCTTGTTCGCCCGGGCTATTTCACGACCTTTAATCGGAAGGTCCTGCTGTTCACGGGCATAGGCTCTCAATTGCCTGACGGTCATCTCATCCAGGTTTGAAGCAGTCTCCCGAGGCGCAGTTGGAGCTTCGTTGGCCTGCATAGCAACAACATCCGATGATGGCCTTGCAATAACGTGGGATGAAAGAACTTCACCAACCTTCGAAGCTGCTACCGTACCCGCATCAACCGCGGACTGCACGGCTGCAGTCTCACCAGTGACATGAACGGTGATGAGGGCGGCCACTGTTTGCTCCATCGACACAATTCTGACATGGGCGGCCTTGGCCATGGCATCGGCAGCTTCCAGGGCTGCGATGAGCCCACGGGTTTCAATCATACCCAAAGCTTCCTGAACGGTGTCCGCCATGTCAGTAAAGGAAATTTCTGAACCGGGTGGATTTCCCGATCAGACTATTATCCATTCGAACCCGATGGAAGAATGGCTTCCACATCGGAATGTGGGCGAGGAATAACGTGAACCGATACGAGTTCTCCGACACGCTCGGCAGCGGCAGCGCCTGCGTCTGTGGCAGCCTTTACTGCACCAACGTCGCCTCGCACCATGACGGTCACAAAACCTCCACCGATTTTTTCTTTACCGATGAGGTGGACTCGTGCAGCTTTGACCATCGCATCCGCGGCTTCAATAGCTCCAACGAGACCACGTGTCTCGACCATTCCAAGAGCAATTCCGTAATCTTCTGACATCGTGCGTCTGTATGTTATCGGGATTGAAATCCGAACCGGGAATCGCAAAACGGCTTTTTTTCCGTTGCAATTTCGGGAGCATGCCGGACTATCCGGGAGCACGCTTTCGGAATGTCAGAATATAGACTTGACCCGTGCGTTTGTCAAAGATTCGCGCCCAGAAGAAGAAGAAGGTTGCTATACTGTCGGGCCGTCAGGCAAATCCTTGATTTCAACTCTTTTCTGATGATAAAAGTCGCTTTGATCGCCGGTGCACGGCCGAATTTCATAAAAATTGCTGCTCTGGAGAAAGCATTTCGCTCCTCGGGCTCTTTCGACAATCTGCTCATCCACACCGGCCAGCATTACGATTCACGAATGTCTGACATCTTTTTCAGGCAATTAAATATGCCGGAGCCGGATATGTATCTGGGTGTGGGCTCGGGTACACACGCTCAGCAGACCGCCCGGGTAATGACGGAGATCGAACCGATTCTGATTGAGCAGAAGCCGGACGTCGTCGTCGTTGTGGGAGATGTCAATTCGACCGTTGCCACGGCGCTGACGGCCAGGAAGCTGCATATTCCGCTCGTCCACGTTGAAGCGGGTTTGCGCTCGTCGGATCGCACGATGCCTGAAGAAATCAATCGTATCGTAACCGATTCGATTTCCGACTATCTCTATGTTTCCGAACCTTCCGGCATCACTCATCTTCAGGCAGAGGGCCATGCAAGCGACAGAATGTTGATGGTCGGCAACGTCATGATCGACTCGCTGCGCCAGTTTGAGCAGGCAGCCAGTGAAACAGATGAACACGTCACCAGAGGTCTTGAAAGCGGGACGTATTTCCTGATCACTGCCCACAGACCGGCACTCGTGGATCACGAAGAACATCTCTCGACATTTGTTGATGGTCTTCTGAGATTGGCTGACCTGGGCCCCATCGTATTTCCTATTCATCCTCGAACAGCAGCAGGACTGGACAATTTTGAAGCTGGGCGAAGACTGAGCTCCCATCCCGAAGTACAGCTGACCGAGCCCATCGGATACCTGGAGTTTCTCTGTTTGATGATGCATTCTGGCCTAATCGTGACAGATTCTGGTGGCATTCAGGAAGAATCGACCGCTCTCCTCAAACCTTGTGTCACAGTACGCCCCAATACCGAACGCCCGGTCACCGTTGACGAGGGCACGAATGAATTGATCAATCTGGATGCTTCGTTGATAGAAGATGCCGGCAGACGTGCATTGTCTGGAGAGTGGAAGAAAGGCAGGATTCCCGATTTGTGGGATGGGAAAGCGTCAGAACGAATAGCTGCGCATCTTGCAGGCACACTGGCCAAACTACATTCGTAGTGACCTGTCAGTCTGCGACCAGCAACCTGGAATACATCGTTGCCAATCCTGTCGCAGTAGAATCCCAATTGTACTTCTGACGTACCGCTTCGACACCAGCCCGTCCCATTTGTGAGCGGGCATCTGGATCGTTCAACAAACCGACCAATACATCTGCCAGATCGGAAGGAGATCCAGACTCATAGACTTTTCCGCAGCCCGTTTCCGAAACGATCCGTTCAAGGGGTTTGCAATTGGAAACGACGCACGGCCGACTCAGGTGCATGTAGTGAAACAGTTTGTGTGGAATCGTATGATCCGTGTGAACCGTCTTCTTGTGGGGAATCAGACCGATATCAGCGGAAGCTATATATCCCTTGACGCGCGCTTGATCTTGCCAACCGACAAAGCGAATTGAATCTGTCAGGCCAAGATGCAAGGACAACTCTTCGAGTTCGGTTCGAACAGCGCCATCACCGACGAGAAGCAGCTCTGCGTTGGGAACGAGCTCAACCACCCTGGGCATCGCCTTGATCGCATCTTCCAGTCCTCTGTGTCGATCCATCCCTCCCGTGTAGACAATGCGGGTGCGGTTCTTTTCCAATTCAGACGGAATATCCGTTGGCCATGAGTCGAACTCTGCGATGTGGATGGTATTTGGGACGATGGTTATCGCTTCTGGTTCGACGCCCCTTTTGGCCAGACGCTCCGCCATTTCCTCTATTACGACTATCAGGTGGTCCACCTGTGTTGACCAGTCAAGCTCAAGACGTTGCCAGCGCTTGATGCTGACAACGAGTTTTCCCGGAAAGGAGGTGCTCCATTTGTAGTGCTTCAGCGCCTCGACCCAGTTCTCATGCATATCACCCACGACCGGCACTCCCAGCATCTTTCCCGCCTCGATGCATCCTCCGAAGAGATACAGGTCGTGTGCATGAATGGCATCGAATGGTCGAAGTGCGTATTGAGCAGCAAGCTGCTTCTTCAGAAAAATGGTCAGAAAAGGAATCGTCCCTGCGAGCCCTCGCATTTTGTTGCGCCGCTGTCCGGATATCGCCAGACGAATGATCCGCACTCCCGCATGGTCTTCAGATTCGCCTCGGTCATCCGGACCGATGGACAGGACCGTCACATCAAATCCGGACTCATACAGGGTCCGGGCTTCGTTCTCGACGCGAAGGTCGGGAGGGAAGCTTTGATCGAGCACCATCATTATGTGAGGCTTTGTGCTCATGAGGCCAGAAGACGTGATATGAGGCCTGAAGCCGATTCCCGGGGCGCCTCTCCGAATGTTGGTGCTGGGCCTGTCGGTTCACTCCCGCAGGCTTCCAGGATTGCGTCCAGATTTGCGCCCACAACCCGGTTCCATCCGTTTTCGAGCGTCTCAACCCACTCTGTTTCGTCTCTGAGCGTGATGCACTGTTTCCCGAGCCAGACCGCTTCTTTCTGTAGTCCACCGGAGTCGGTCAATATCTTGCGACACGAACCGATGAGCGTGAGCATCGACAGATAAGAGACCGGGCTGATGATGCGAATATTGTCGCCGATAATGCTGCCATCCATCTTTGATCGGGTCCGCGGATGAAGCGGAATGAGGACCGGAGCATCGAGACGGGAGAGGGCGTCGATGATTGCCTTCAGTCGCGCGGGATCGTCCGTGTTTTCCGCCCGATGGATCGTTGCCAGATGGAAGGTGTCCGCGTCAAGCTCCGTGATGGAAGTCAGATTCCGTTCCCGCGACGCTTTATCTGCGAAGGAGCGGGTTGCGTCGAGCATTACATCGCCGGTCATGTGGACGCCTCGGGTGATTCCCTCTTTGGCCAACAGGTCCACTGCCGTACTCGTGGGACAGAACAGAAAATCTGACAATCGATCGGTTACGATACGATTCACTTCTTCGGGCATTCGCATGTTGAACGAGCGGAGCCCTGCCTCGACATGAGCCAGAGGAATACCTTTCTTCGAAGCCACGATGGAGGCAGCAAGTGTGCTGTTTGTGTCTCCATATACCAATATCCAGTCGGGGGTTGATCCGCTATCGAGATATTCCTCGAATCCTGTCATCATATCTGCAGTCTGTGAGGCGTGAGAGCCCGAGCCGACTTCAAGATTGACATCGGGCTGCGAGATACCCAGCTCTGAAAAGAACACGTCACTCATTTCCGCATCATAATGCTGACCGGTGTGGACGATTCTTTCCTCGATGCCAGCCAGTTGAAGAGCATGACTCACCACGGCGGCCTTGATGAACTGTGGACGTGCTCCGACGACGGTTACGACATTCATGTCCCGGCCTCATTTTGCCGTCCGCGGCTCGCGTCCAAGGCGGTCGTTTTCTCACTCGCGAGCGAATCCAGGACCGCCGCCAGCTGCCCGCTCTGCTCCCTCCTGCTGAAGGGCGCAGCCGCGCTCTGGCTCGCCCCGTTCAGGGGCGAGCCAGAGCGCCACGCGTGGTAGTGCCTGTCAATTTCGTCCCGAAGGCCGTCGACATCCGTGTAGTCAAACATAGCCCCCGATTGGCTCTCACGCAGAATGGCAGCGGCTTCTCCCTGTGGATCTCCCAACCCGATTATCGGTCTCGACGAGGCCAGATATTCATAGATCTTCCCGGTCACGATTCCTGCCGCTTCCGACACGCGATTGATAGGCAAAATCAGGACTGAAGCCGAAATGGTGTATTGCAAAGCCTGACTATGAGGCACATAGGGCACGTGTTCAACCAAATCGGAAACGCCGGCCCTGCTCGCAGCATCGTGAATGGTTGAATCCACGTTGCCGACCAGCACCAGCCGCAGATCGGGCCATCTTTGCCTCGATCCATCCTCCGAAAGAAGCTCCCAGAGCGGAAGCGGATTTCTGGCCGGCGCCATGCTCCCGGTGTGTACAATCGTGAATCCGGTCAGATTCAGGCTCTCAAGACTGCGGAAGTCTTGCGGATCGAATCCGTTCCGAATGACCTCGAAATCCGCGCCGACACCTCGCTTCATTTCACTTGCCAGGTCCTCTGTTACCGCGATCCGCCGGGATGCACTCTTCAGTACACGATTCCTCATACGGATATCCCGACCGCGCGCGAGCGCCGTCGTTGGCAACAGATCTGCGTAGGCCACATCGGGCCAGGCATCTCGGATGTCAGCCACCCACGGAATACCCTCTGAACGGGACAGAGACTCCGATATAAGATGAGCTGAATGAGGCGGACCCGTGGAAACGATGGCGTCGAACTGCAACTCAGAAACCAATTCCGCAGCTCGTTTCTGTGCGTATCTCGCCCAACCGCGACGAGCATCGGGAATAAACAGATTGGCCCGGACCCAGCGAGCAAGCCTTTCCTTCCATGAAGTATGTTGAGACCCCAGAAAACCAACCCCGACGGACTCTGACTTCTTTTTCCCAGTCCACGAGGCGTATGCAGCATACGGATCCCTCGACTTCGTTCGCACGACCCGGACTCCGTCAGGAATGTCTTCAAGCAATTGAGCATCTGTGACAGGGTAGGACGCGTATTCCGGATCCACAGTCAGAACGGTCGGCTTCCATCCGAAATCAGTCAGGTACTTGACCATCTTGAGGCCGCGCTGCACACCGGAGCCGCCTGAAGGAGGAAAATAGTATGTAATGAACAAAACGTTCTTCATTCAATTGGAGTGCGCGTTGCCACCACTGCATAATATCGTGGTATGAATTGCCGGAGCAACGGCCGGAATCCAATCCAGCCAGTCGGACTCGTCCACTTCTCGCGATGGACGATTGTCCATCCGGCCTTCTCGAGCAACCAGTCAAATTGCCAGTCTTCAAACTCGTGATAGTGCCTGTCCCACGGATCGCTCTGGCTTCGATACGCCGGCGCGAACCAGAGACGCATTGGGATTGTGGCAATCAGCATTGGCGCCTTGATGGATCGAAGAAGCGGAAGCGGCGAAACCAGGTGTTCCAGAACCTCGAAAGCGGTAACCACATCGGCGTCAACAGCCGTGAGATTCGGTGATTCATCGAGATCTCCATCCGTGTTGGTGACCTCATACCCCAACTTCGTCAGGTGATAAGAGAGAGGATTTGGCGCTCCGATGTCGAGGATCCGAGCCGACTCGGGTAGGTGTTGCTGAAGCAGAGAAATCGTCTTGTGATACCGCCTGTTGAGTACGGGGTTGATCGCAGGGTCGTATGCTTTCGTGTTACTCACTGACGGATGCCTCCTCTTCTTCGTCACTTGCCTCGTCTTCGGGATCAGAAGACTCAGTCGGTTCTTCCTCCTTTCTCCGCCGCATGGCAACGAAGCCGAAAAACAGCAGAAGCGAATAGGTGATGATCGTGCCCAGGCCGGTTATCCAGATCCCGTTTCGTTGCGATGCTGGATCAAATGTCAATGCAACCGTGCTTTCACCTTCCGGGACCACAATTCCGCGAAGCACATGGTCGACCTGAACAATTTCGACATCGAGACCATTAACCGTCGCCTTCCAGCCTGCAGGATAATAGACCTCGCTCACCACCAGAAGTCGTTCGCGATCAGAGACCACCGCAAAACTCATGTTTTCTGCCTGATAAGAAAGCGTCGAGACCGAATTGACGCCAGAAGAATCTGCCTCATCCGACTGCATGACGGAGACGGGAATCGCACTCGAGTCATAGACCAGCGCCCTGGATGCCGGGTCAAATGCAGGATCGGCAACCATGGCCCAGATCTGTGTGTGATCCGAAACTTCAGTGACTTGGTCGACCAGGAACGCGCGCCCGAGTGGATCGGGATTCTCAAATACCGACATGCCCTGCTGGTCATCCTGAAAAACCAGATCATATCCGGGAATTCCTCGGCTCGCCACCAGAAAGCGCACATTGGCCATATCGAGCGCTGCCTTGTTCACTCCTCCGTCGATGAAGAGCATCTCATCCATGAAATCCTGGTATACCCGAAGTTTGGCTGCTGAGTAGCCTCCAAGCGATTCATAGTGATACGACGGTCGGGCGTTCTGCTGAGGATGCTGTCCTCGTTCGAGGGATAAAACCCTGAATGAGCCTTCACCGCCAAGGCGCTCACGTTGCTCGACAATAAAGGCGTCGAAGCCGTAGGTGGGGACGCTTTGCTCTACGCTGCTGACGGCCGAGAGCCGATCCTCCCGGATATATCTTCGCCCGACGCCCATCAGATCTATTGCAACAATGACCACGATAAGGCTGGCCATCATCCAATACGGAACGCTCCTTCTGTGATAGAGGTAGGCCAGAAGTCCAACCAGGAGTAATACGAGCAGAGATCGGAATGCGTCATTGCCAAACCGTTCGACTCTTTCATCTTTGCTCTGGGCAAGATTCTGAGTCACGAAGTCAATAACACGTGGATCAGTTGGGGAAATGCCCGGATTCTGGGCCTGAATCTGGGATATGATTCGTTCGCGTTCGAATGGCCTCTCGAAATTCAGGACTGAGGTGCCAAAAACATTCATCAGCAGAAGAAAGCCGGCAACGAGACCGAACACCTTCACCCAGGACATTGAAAGCGACCCTTCCTTATCTCCTGATTTTCTTCTGATGAAAACGAGACCCTTAGCAGCAAGAAGAGACGCCAGAAGAGCGACGACGCTCAACCAGGTTTCCGGTACCCTGAACGAAGAAAACATCGGGAAATAATCGAACATCAGATGATTGAGGAATCCAAAATTCTCACCCAGCGAAAACAGGACCATCAATAGAGCTGCGATGGCAAGAGAGAGGGTTGTTCGATCCCGAATCTTCCAAACAGACAACGCGGCCAGAAACAGAACGATAGCTCCGAAATAGTGAGGACCGGCCGTACCATTTTTGGGACCCCAGTACGTCGGACTGGCTCCTCCGTAAGAGTCCGATATCAGAAGTGTGAGCAATTCACCAACACCTTGACTCCATTGCATGGCATACTCCCAGGCCATTCCCCCGACCCCGCCACCTACGCTGGATCCGCGAGTGGTAAACGGTGTCACCTCGGCGTGTGCGAGGTATGGTTGGGCCACCATCATCAAACCCAGAACTGAGCCGATGACAAGCATTCCCGTTGCCCTCAAAAACGGAACAACTGCGCCACTTCGAATCGCATGGACTCCATCAACCAGCCACCAGATTCCCGCCGCAATTGTGACGTAGTAGGTAATTTGAACGTGTCCAGCTCTAAGATTGGCAGCCAGCGCGACTGCGAAGAGTAGTCCCGAAACGAGGGTTCTCGACCTCATCGCGTGGATGAACGCAAGCAGCATCCATGGCGCCCAGGCGAGCGCGATGAACTTGGAATTGTGTCCGGCAACGAGAATGACCGGCATGTAGGTCGTGAATCCATAGGCCACCGCGGCCATGACCGAGGCAAGAGACTCTCTCGTGAGATACCAGGCCAGCAGATACATCCCGGCAAACAGAAGCATCATGTGAGAAGTGGGCCACGCCAATTTGCGTAACTCGCGCATTATCGTATCGACCTGCGGGACACTCAACTCAGGGGATATCATATATCCGGGCATCCCGGCAAATACTCTGCCGGCCCAGAGGGACGTGCCGCCGGTCTCCTCTTCAAATTCGATCATGGACTGTGCCATGGCACGCCACTGAACTGTGTCGGTAGCGACGAGCTTCTTGTTCGAAAAATGTATAGGAGCAAAAAAAGCGAAACTCAGAATCACCAGAAAAATCAGACTGACGACATGCTGTCTCGAAACCGGCATCCGGTCCCACATGCCGTGCCAAGAAGGCGCAGTCAATGCCGTCGCACGACGATTGGCACGAGGCTTGGCTTTGGCCTGCTTTCGAGGCTGTTTTCGAGCTGGTTTTTTACCCACGGAATCTACTTGCGATCGATTATGACTGAGCTTGAAAAGATGGCCTAAGCTACGGAGCCCCGATCATTCCTGTTCCATTCATCCAATTGTGCCTGCATCCTCTGACGCACTTCTTCCCTCAGGCGCCCGATATCTGCTCGGGTCCACCCGGATATGACAATAGGCCTACTGAAAACAACGTGCATGACTCCGGGACGGGCAAGCTTCGTTTTCTCGTTAAAAACCTGATGACCGTTCAGGATAGTGACCGGTACAACCGGCACTCCTGCTTCAATCGCCAGCAGGAAAGCACCTTTTTTGAAGGGCCTTAACTCACCATTATGGCCCCTCGATCCTTCCGGAAAAATGGCAACTGAAGTTCCACTCCGTATGCGTTCGCCGGCCGTACGAATACTTTCAATGGATTTTTTTGGATGGGACCGGTCGATGAAAACTGAGGGCGAAGATTTTATGGACCGGCCCAGGAATGGAATCCGGGCCAGTTCCGCTTTGGCGACCCAGCCAAAAGGCGCTGGAATAACACACCCCACCGCGGGGACATCCAGAGCGACCTGATGATTGATCGCAAAAACATAGGCTCGATGAGGATCCAGCTCTTCTTCAAACCGCGCTTGTGGCAGGATACCCATTCCCCAGGCAGTGCTGAACCCCCATATTCGACTCCACAATCTGAAGTGCTCCGGCTTGTTTGAAACAGCAAGCCACAGGACAGTGCCTGTCGCTGAGAAAATCGTGGTAACGATCGACCAGAGAACACCCCACAAGAAAAGCAGGCGCTTGAATATGGAAAATGTCAGCTGTCTCGGCATTTCCGGTGCTTGAATCGAGGGGTTGCCAATGGACTCGATATACTGATTCTTGCCGGAGTGGTTGCTCTAAAATTGCGTCAAGTAGCTCCTCGAAACGACCATCCGACCCATTTTTCAGTCGGTTGGGTAGCGTTTCGCCCATATTCCTGCGTATTTGTGGGACATTACATTCAGGACGGAATTGCATTCTCCCGAATCAGAGAACAACATTATGACCAGAAGCCAATCTCTATCCAAAATCGTCGCCATAGCTGCGATTATCACGGCGTTCACCTTCTCGCCGGAAGTGGCGAATGCTCAGTTCCAGGGGTTCTTTCAGGTTGGAATGACCGGCTCATCGTTTCGAGGTGGAAATCTGTCGTCGACTTCTCCCATATTCAGGCTGGCGGGCGGAGGTGGAATTCGCTACCGCTATGCTACGGGATTTGAATTCGAAACAGGACTCAATTATGCCGTCAAAGGCTCGGAGTTGGAAGGCACGATAGACGAGTTTCCGATCATCGGAGTATCAGAAATCACGTATGTGGAGCTCCCTGTGTTGATCGGATACAGATTCAATTCCCTGACCAAGTACAAGCCCAGAATCGTGGCGGGCCCTTCGATGGCCTTCATGACGGATGCGAGGATCACCTTCCACGCTCCAGGAAGCGATTTTGAACAGTCTGAATCTGACGATACCGTTGAAGATCGTGATCTCGGGCTGTTGATAGGCGCCGACATTATCGTTCCGTTCAAGGGTGAATCCTTGACGTTTGGAGTGCGTTCGGTTTTGGGTTTTTCGAACGCCCGATCCGAAAAGCCGGAACTGTATAACACCTCCTTCGGGCTTTACGGCGGAATAGTGTTTTAGTCGTTAACAGCGTGCGGCGCTCCTGGAACGCGAGCCCTGGATATTCTGAGGAAGCAGCCTCACTCCATCGCGTCGCTCAGGATCATCTCCGACATCTGCACGGCACGTATAACGGCCTCATCCAAGTACTCGCTCTGGAGCAGGTGGGGTCGAGGGAAATGTTCTCCCATTCGCTCGCGCGCTGAATCTGGACTTCCTACTTCGAACGAATAGTCTATGAAAGGCGCTGAAAGGTCAGTTGTTTTTAATACTCCGCCCCAGTCGCAGTCTCGAGAGCCTTCTGATTCGATGACGGCTAGACTGGCTACTCTGCTTTTGTCCCAGGGCAGGTTTCGAAACAGTGAGACTCCTCCGTCACACGACCCTCTCGTTCCGCTCACAAACGCGATCATGAACGACGATTTGAATATCCCCCAGGTGTTCTGCAGATGACTCATGCGACGCGCCACTTCGAGAAGCGCTGAGGCCGGCATACTCGAATCGGAGCCGTCTGTCCATGAGCGCTGTCCATCGAGTCCGAATCCATCAATCGGGGCCAGAATGATTCTGAGCGAATCTCGATGCACTGGATCGGCGCCGGGGATGTACCCGACTATATGCATGGGGGCCGTCGAAACGGTAGAGATTTTCTCCGTAGTAACGACCACTTCGTACTCCGCAGCCGGAAAGGAGGCGAGGAGGCCCTCCCGAATGTGTATGGTAGGGTAGGACGCGCCGAAATTGCCGTCTGGCCGGGTGTGATTGATTACCGAAATGGAGAGCGAATCAGGAATCTGAACACCCTGCTCAGCATCGATCCTTTGAATCGGAATCCGAATGGTACCCGCCCCACTTCCCGGCTCTACGAGATAATCCGTTCCGCGAACGAAAGACAGGGTGTCAACGCCCACGATCGAGACCTGGGCGCGGGGAATCATCGATATCTTCGAGGCATACTGCAGTCGGAATTCATCGCTCAAAACAGGTTGGAGTCCGAATTCAGAAAGTTGGCCGGCGACGTAGGCCGCCGCACGGTTGAATCCCCTGGTGCCTGTCTTCCTGCCCTCGGGGTCCTCACCATCCAGAAAAACCGCGTGAGAGCGTATCAATCCAAGATCCCACTCCGGATTGGAGCTGGACCGATCTGGAGGAAGGACAGGAGAAGAGGCGCATCCCGCCAGGAGTAAACCGAATATGAGCGTGAGTCCTGTTCGCATTCCATTTTGAGTTGGTACCCAAAATAGCAGAACCCGATGAAACGAATTCGGCCCGGCGACAAAGTCGCCGGGCCGAAAAACACTCGCGGAAGAAAATGTCTGAATCGGATCTACTTCTTGTTCTCGCCGAGACCGCTTCCTGCTTCTTCTGAAACTCCTTTGTCGAATCGTTCGAGCGCTCGCTGAACGGCATTTCTCTGCTTCTCAAGTAGATTTTCAGGTAGCTGCTGCGCCATGCGCTTGCGGATCGGATCGACGACGTTCGCTTCCAGAGAAATTACCAGCTCTTTCTGGGTAACGCTTCGCTGTGTCCGCCCGAAGATGTATCGGAATCCGAAGAACCATTTTGGCATGTCTTTCAGAAAAGGTACTCCACGCCTTGAGATGGATTCTTCCGTGCTGTAGAGACCACCGATCACAGTCTGTTCGCCGTCGAGCATGATAAGCTGTGTGTTGGCCAGGCTTCGGTCGATGATCGGACCAGATGCCGATGGACGGCTACCAGATTTTTCCACCTTGACCGTGAGATGCAGAAACTCCATCGTCGGCGATCCAAGCGTATCGGCCAGCGGCTGTTCAATGAGCGTTGGGGTCACTTCGATAATAATACCAGTCTGGAACAGCTGCGTAGAGATGTTGCCAAAGTTGTCGCGGATTTGAACGGGTACGTCCGATCCGATCTGGATATCACCCTGAACACCACTCTGCACGGTCACGGACGGACTGGCAATCGTTTCACCCACACCCGTGGCTTCGGCCATTCTGAACAACGAGTTCAGATTGCTGAAATCCATTTTGTCGGGCGCGATAACGGCGTCTTCAAAGTTTTCAAATAGTTTTTCCGTCTTCAGGAAGAATGAAACCTCATTTTCGGCTCCTCCTCCACCACTCTGACCACCACCGGTCGATCCAGTCGAACCAAAGAGAATACTCCAGTCGATTCCAGAGTCTTTGGCGAGCGTATGATTCAATTCGAACAGAACCGCGTTTATTTCAATCTGACGTGTGTCGAGAGTCGCAGGCAAAACAACTTCACCAGCTTCCACTCCCCTCGCTCCTCCGGTGGCCGCATCAGCGTCCAAAATCAGATTTTCGGGAGCTGCTGTCTGAATCATGAAATAGCGTTCCGTCTCACGGTATTCCAGACCATTGTACTGGAGGACAAGCTCGAGCGCATCGAGGAAATGAACACCTGAAATGGAAATACCAATCGGATGGTCGCGGGAATCCGCATCAATGATCGATTTACCCGCAACCCGTTCAAATATTGGATTCAGGTATTCGGTGAACCTGTCAAAAGGTGTTGATGGAAGAAAAGACACGAGCTGATCCGGCGGAATGTATGCGCGAACCCTAGCCTGAGCAGAGGCCTCTTTCGGCGTCCCTCCCAGGATCCCAAATCCAACGCACATCAAAGCGGCGATAGTCAGGATATGTTTAATGCTGAAACGTGTCATGTCGGTGTCCTTCTTCACATGAATGTGTCGGTGATCAGGTGTTTGGTTTGAGATCACTATTGGTTTCTGGTCGGTGCCAAATTGACTGTTCCGCGAGCCTGCTTGTACAGATCTTCCAGTTCCATTGTCAATTCGACCTGGTCGACGATTCCACCTTTGTTGAGGCGGGCCGTTACCGATCCATTTCTAGGATCGACCGAAATGATCTGTCCTAAATAGACCGGGTCTCCGATTCCGAGAATGAATTCCTGTCCTTCCCACTCCAACACCGCGTCTGTGCCAATAATTGACAGCAATTCGGCGTTTTCCACATCGACGTGGTTGTAGGTATTCGGGGGAATATTTTCCAGGATGAGAGGATGAAATGGATTCATGATCGCATCTCGAGCCGGCAAAACGTGTTCTGGAACAGGCAACAAAGTAGTCGCCAGGTCTTCCGGTGACATGGTGATGCCTTCGGCCACATCTTCGATTTTGTCAGATGCGCTGATTCCCGCTTCTCCGCCATAAAAGGCTTCGAGCGTAAAAGTGAAGCTGACCATTACTTCCAGTCGCCTCTGTTCTGTCTCTGGATCTTCGGTGATGAGATCAAAATGCGTCAGTTCCAGGTCTTTGATCCGGAAGAGTTGCCTGTCATTTTCGATAGCCCAGACCAGGCTGTACAGGGCCGAAAAATCTCCACGACCCTCGACAGAAAACTCAAACTGGTTGTATTTACTTCCTTCTATGTGGTCTTCAAACTTGATATCGAACTGAATGAACCCGGTCCGAGTGTGATCATTCAGAAATGCAATGATTTGTTCTGAAGACATCGTGCCTGGGACTACCTTGTAACGCGCGTTCCAGCGGGTAACAATGGAGGATGCGCGTGATTCAGAATCACTCATTTCGGCCATGAGAGCAGAAAGTTCAGCCTGCTTCATTCGAGCGACCTGCTCTGCTTTTTCCAACCGCTCCATTTCGTCCGGCTGATAGAAAAATGTCGTGTAGACTCCACCTGAAATGGCAAGAACCCAGCAAACACTGAGGATTATGATATTCTGGAACAGATTTGACATTCGATCTACCTCCCAACCTCGGTTTCTGACGCGACTTCAGCTTGATCCAGGCCGGTAACACTCGGCGGAGTCCGCCTTGGGCGTCTCATTACCTCTTCTCTGAGGTAGAGAGCTGCTTCAGGGAGCTCACGTGTAAGGCGCATTGTCATGGTGAACGAATAAACTGGCCAGTCTCTGATCTCGGAGAATGAAATGCTTTCAATGTTGGCCGACGCTCGCGAAGCAAATTCCACGATCTGATCGCGATCCATGGACGTACCTGTCATTGACAGAGTCCCGTCTTCACTTTCAGCCCAACGTTCAATCCACAACCCGGAGATATCCCCCGTATTGACTGATGTGCGTTCCAAGGCACGACTCCACACGTCGCTGCCAATGAGAAGCGAATCGAGAACATCAAGCGCATCGATGATCCCGGTCGATCGATTACGAAGGCTGTCAATTTTGGCCTGCAGAACATCAGCATCTTCTGATATCGTATCGTCAGGGAAATTCTTGAGTTCGTACCGGGTCATCTCAATGGCATGACTCTGGGTGAAATAGCGGTGGACGAAAAAGAGAGTCGTGGCGAACAAAACAATAATCATGGCCGCAACAGGCCACGAAAATGGAAGTGTGAACTTGCGCCCTCGCAATTTGGGATCCAGGAAGTTTACTTCCGGAAATACCGTCTGCCAGAGTTCGTCGCGGACGCGTCTCAGAGTAGCTGCGACGGCGATCACGAACTCGAGGCTCGTAGACTCTTCCATCTCTTCTTCCATAGGAGGAAGAACGTCCTTCAGCCTTACAATGTGAGTGTCAGGAAATACCTGGGTGAGTCTGGAAAAGACTGCTGTTTCACTTTCCTCACAGAAGAGGAACATGCGCTCTGCATCACCTTCGCCGAACTCATCATGCATGAGCAGAATCCTGCTCGTGATGGTATCCGCAGGATCATAGGCGGTAATCGAACGAAGAGATTCGAAGTGGGTCAATTCCTGACCCGACATGAAAATGACCATGGTGTCATCCGCGCCAACGCGCACGATCACACTGGTTTCCGGTTCTTCGTCTGCATCCGCGATCGCATCATATCCCGTCTGACCATCGGTAAGCAGCGATGCTCTGGCGAGACCCATGAGCAGGGTTATCTCGTTGTCAAGCAGTGACACCGATGGAAACGGTCTCTTGCGATCCCTGATAGCCTCCAGCGATATCGAAACAGGCTCTGAAGAAAGTGGAAAAACTCCGAGATACGTTTCCTGCCCGCCAGTCATTGACTCGACAGGAATATAGCTGACGGTTTTTTCATTCAGTTCGCCGCCGAATGCTTCCTGCAATTCAGCGAACATCAGCTCGGATTTATCCTGCTTCTTCTTTTTTGACCGCTTCCCGTCTTCTACAGGGTTTTCCGAAATGCTGATTAAGTTCGCACCCACAAAATCAGATGGCAGAGCGAAGACAATATTTACGTTTTCATATCCAGCGTCGGCGCACTCAGATACGATATCCTGGATCTCATGATCACATGGAAGGGCAAATTGTGGCGTCTTGCCGAAATCAGTCTGCTCGCCGTCCTCAGAGTCTTCAACCGAACCGAATTCGGAAGCCAGAAATAGGGCTGAATCAAACCCAGCCGATTCACCTGTCGAGAATGAAACGTCCGCGCCGGTATCATCGGTCACTTCGGGAATGAGGGGTTCGGTAGTCTCCAATCCTGAGCGCTTGCGCTGGAATGTCCGAATAATAGTCGGCCCCGCAGCGTCATCATGAACCAGCACCGCTTCAACCATTCTGGTCGAAACGGCAATCCCGAGGATATATTCGCTTTTTGAAGTGTACTTCATTGTGGCGCCTTCTACTTGGCCAGTTGTTGATATCGCCGCTTGTTATTGGCGTGGTTCATGGCCGTTTCAGGAGTAATCAGCCCCTGTCTCATCAATTTGTAAAGATCCTGCTCCAGAGTGATCTGGCCGATGTTCCAGCCCTCCCACATCATCTGGTAGATCTCGTTGGTATTGTTGTTTTTGATCGCCGCCCGAGCAGATGGAGTCATCCACAACACTTCTTTTGCGAGGATGCGTCCCCCGCCGACTTTTGGAAGCAGTTTCTGGGAGACGATGCACCTGAGAACATCAGCGAGTCTGTTTCTGACCCTGATCTGTTCGTCGCTTGGATACTCCGCAATAATTCTGTCGATCGACTCAACGGCCGAAGACGTGTGCAGTGTTGAAAAAACCTTGTGCCCGGAATCGGTGATTTCCAGAGCAGCTGATATGGTTGCAGGATCACGCATCTCTCCGATCACGACCATGTCGGGGTCCTGGCGAAGAGCCTGTACGATACCGTCCTTGAAGTTATCTACGTCTTGCCCGACTTCACGGTGTCGCACGATGCACTTCCTGGACTCGTGGACGTATTCGATTGGTTTACCGATTACGACGATGTGACCGTGAACGTCTTCGTTATTCGCGTCAACAATTGCGTCCAATGAGGTACTCTTACCCGAACCCGTAACACCTGTAATCAAGGTCAGTCCATCACGCACGTAGCGGAACATGAGACCCTTTTCGATGCTCGGATGGAAACCGAGAGACTTCAGAGATCGAAGTTCTTCAGAGATGGCTCGCATATTGAGTGCCAGCGAGCCCAGATCGAAATAGGCGGTGGCGCGGAAACGCTTGTTTCTACTGCCGTCTGACGAAGGACATTCCTGCGAAAAGTCTGCCGCCTTCCATTCCAGAAGCGACTTCATGCTCGATCTACTCAGCATGCTCAGAATCATGAGATTCGTTTCATCCATTGAGTAGCGAGGAATATTCAGGTCAGGACGCTTGTCTCCGTCGATACGAAACCAGACAAATCCACCCGTGCTTGGACCACCAAAGTCCATGTCTGATGCATTAAAGTTCACCATTCGCGAAACGAAACCATCAACGGTTTTGCGCAGGTGGGAGCGATCTCTTGCGTCGATCTTGGAAAGTCGGTCTGCCTGGAAGCGAACTCTGTCCATACCCGTCAATGACAACGGGGTGTGATCTACAATCGCGGTGACGAATGGAGGCAGGTTGTTTCCAGAAGAAGCTGATGACCCGGACGCCGCTGCCGCGGATCTAGAGGGAGCCCGTCCTGGACGACCTGCCTTTTTGCGGGCATCCGAACCAGCCGATGAGCCATTCGAACGTGGATCGCTGCTCTTTCTCGGAGCGCTCGATCCATTGGCAATAGCTGCCATCTCCTCGGGAGACGCAGCCCTGGATCCTTTATTGTTGGATTTTCCTGTTTCCATGCCAGCGGTATGGGATCGGTGATTCGAGAGTTTGTAAAATCAAGCTATCCTGTCAAAATTCGTATCGGCAATACATGGGACTACTTAAGCAATGAAATGGCCCTAAAATCGGCAATAAAAAGGCGTCAGAGCCCATTTTGGACCCTGACGCCTTTCGCTCATCCGGATATCGTCGAACTACATCTCAAGAGGCTGATTGGCCACGTGACGCATCGAACTGAGCGTGATTTCGACAGGAGCCGCTTGCATTGCGGGTAAGAGGTCAACAACGTTGTTCAGAGCAGATTCACTGCGATAAATACCGACATTCCCGTTTATGTAAAACGATTGTGGCTGCACGTCAACGCGATCTGGGTCAGAATTACCCGTGCAAGATGCGGCATCAGAATGCCTGTACACGGTCACTTCGTGTATCGGTAGCGCATCTTCATCGGCAGTGGCGTCAAAAACCTGAAGCGTGAGCATCCCATCTCGGGCGTTCGAATCGCCTTGCACAGCTTCTGGCGAACTTCCATTCAAGTCGCAGATTTCGGTGAAAGTGAGCGTGAAGGCGTCAATATCAGCTACACTGGCTTCCCGGTTGAAGCCTTCGTCGATTCGGCCTTCCACGAGCAAGGTCGAAGTTTCAAAATGCAGATTCCCTTCGGTATTGTCGGTGCCCAGAAGTTCCATTCTGACAGATGTATACCCTGCATCGCCGACTTTATCCTTCCAGCACAATCCGCCATCTACGCCACAATCATCTTTCAGGAAGTCGATTTGATTTGTGTCGTGCTGGTCGTCGTACTGATGTTCATGATGTTCCATCGAATTACCCGACCCGAACACATCGACATCCAGGTGCCCACCTGCGAGCCCTGCGTCGACATATCCTCCAGATTCTCCTGACGGCGTCAGCGAGCGCATCACAAGTGCGCCGAAGATATCTACGGTTCCTTTGAATTCCGCCTCTCCTCCGGACGAATTGACGATCACGAGACCTTCCCATTGCAGCGTTCCAGCCGCTTTCAGTGAACCGTTGACCATCAGCACCCCGAATCCTGAAACGTTCCCATTGATGCGAACATCTCCGTCAATGCTCACCAATGCAGGATTTTCGCGGGATCCGAATGAGTCACTGCCGTTGAATCTCTGATTGCCCTCCAGAGTGATGAGATCGGGATGAACCAGAATGGAGTCTTGGAGAGCATCCAGATCGATATTCGGCGCACCCGATACGACATCTCCTTCTCCGAGTATGCCAACGATCTGATCAGCATCGATTTCCGAGAGCAGCTGTTCTTGCGATTCGTCCAGTGTTGTTCGAATGGCATGTCCATCCGCGGCGATTCCCGCCTCTTCACCTTCCTCAACGGGCGTATTCATGCCGGAAATCAGGAACGAGTTTCCGTTGGCAGTCACAGATGAAAACGGACCGTCGAAGGTTATCGCGTCCAAAAGTGGATCGCCTGTCTTCTCGAGTGTTGCATCGATTCTGTGAACAGCAGAGCCAACATTTCCATACGCCACCAACGCTATGGGGCCCTGGGCGTCCCCCACCGCTGAATAGGCAAATTCCCCATCTCCGTAAGCTACATCGTTCACGTCTTCTCGAAATCCCGAAAAATCCCGGGAAGCGTTGGCTACCACAAGGTTGAATGCCGAATGAGCCAGTTCGCGAGCAAGAATCTGATCCTCGTATTCTGTTCGTACGAGTTGTGCCTGGATTTCCGTTTCGTTGTCAGAAGAGTTGATACTGCCGATCGTCAGAAGCGACGCAATCACAACAATCATTATCCCCTTTCCCATTATTCCCCTCCGTCTGATTATTCAAATCATAGTGCAGCTGCTGCTGCGAACAAAAGGGGACGAGGATCAGGGCCTGCTTAAGAGGTGCATTGAGAGCGGCCATAATCTTCACTGTCTGTATCGGCGAATAAGTCCTGGCCTTAAACACTGTGGACAACGTTGACAAAATAAAGAGGGCGCTCGCCTTTCGGCGAGCGCCCTCTTTCACATCAGAATGATCGGAAGATCGACGGGGGTAGTGTTGCCCAAGATCTACTTGCCTACCCAGAGCTCCATCTTGGTCGTTCCTTTCGGACCCTTGTGTTTGCTCTTCTTGCCATTCTTCTGGAGCTCTTTGTTCACTTTCGCCGGCGACAGGCCAGGATCTTTGCCCAGCAGGAGTGCTGCTGCACCGGTCACGTGAGCCGCGGCCAATGACGTTCCGGACATGACCGAATAGTTGTTTCCCGGTGCCAGAGAAAAGATTTCTGTGCCAGGTGCCAACAAGTCAATCTTCGAACCGTAGTTCGAGAACGACGCAAAGTGATGATTGCCGTCATAAGCACCCACCGTAATCGCGTCCTTGACATGAGCTGGTGTGAAGTGTTTGGCATCAGTTCCGTTGTTTCCCGCGGCGACTACAACTGTAATACCAGCGTCGATCACAGACTGAACCGCATCGTCGAGTGCTGTACGCTCTTTCCCGACTTCGGCACCAAGACTGAGGTTTACGACCGCCGGACTGTTTGGATTGTCTCTGCGCCAGGCAAGAACGTCCTCAAGGGCAGCGATAACGTAGGTGTCGTCCCCCATGCCGTCGTCGTTGAATACACGATAGTTGTGTACACGTGCGCCAGGAGCGAGGCCGACGATACCGTCTGCATCGTCACTGGCGGCTGCAATACCGGCTATGCTGGTACCATGACCGTCGGTGTCGGATGTGCTCCCTGAATCCGCATAATCTCGAGAGTCGACAACGTTGATGTCAGCATTGGAAACACCCGTATCGATGACAAAAATGTCTACGTCCACGTCGCCGGTACCATCACCGGAAACGGTCCAGCTCTCGATCCCACCGACCTCGGCGACTGACCAGGGAAGGCGCTGATGTGAATCAGCTGCACTTCTGCTTCCAGGGGCGGAATGCACCTGAAAAACGGGTTCGACCCAGGCGATCGTTTCGTCGTCCTGCATGGCCTGAAGAATTTCGTCAAGATACTCGGTTGAGACCCAGAGTGAGTATCCGTAGAAAGTATCCGTAAACTCGTAACGATCCACCACCTCGTAACGATCTACTACTTCATACCTGTCGACGACTTCATAACGATCTACTACTTCGTAGCGATCTACAACTTCATAGCGATCTACGACCCGCAAGGGATCGATCGCGAAAACGATAGCTGTCTGTTCGCCATACTTGCCGGCTGCTTTTACGGCTGAGTCGAACAGATGCCTGTTCCGGATTTTATCTACTGATTCAGCAGATGCGCCGGAATCGGAATCGGGTTGTGTATTCACCATCTGGTCGGCGCAGCCGCCCAGGAGCGTGATCACGAATAGGGCAAGTACATAAATGCGTCCTGCCTTGAGGGTTTTTGCAGACATAGTCTCAACCTCTTGTGGGGTGGATGGGGGATTCCCAGCCGGGTCACGATGCAAAGCAGCAACCGCCCGAACGGGAACCTTTCACCTGTGGTATCGGCAAAGCGGAAATCGGACTTAAGCGTCCAGAATGGCTCGTTCAGAGCGATTCTCTAATCCTGCAACCCTACAGAGACTTCTCACAGCCTGGCGTAACAGAAAAGGTGGCCCGGCTTGCGCCGGGCCACCTTTCAGTTTGAGTCATTTAAGACGGAGTGCTACTGAATCGAGTTGGTCGTAGTGACGGTTGTCGTGCCGTCCATGTTGTGCTTGGCATCTCGTTTCGTGGCCTTACCACCGACTCGCCTTGCCACTGTACCTCCGTTACGCATTTCGAGATCGGCAAACATTGCTTTCAAACCAGACAGCACGGCGGCGTTGTAGATGACTGCGGAATCATTGATCAACGTGAACTGATATTGAGGTGCGTTCGAAACGCCGTCATGGCAGGTAGCAGTCCCGCTCGGGGTCCAGTATATGCTCTGGGACCTGTTTCCTTTCCCAGACTTCTTCTTGGACTTCTTGGAGGACTTCTTGGAGGACTTGTCTTTATGACGTTTTCCCCAGAAGTTTTCGCGCTGCCAGGCGTCCGAATACCTGTCGTTTCCATCCTCGGTGGAGCAAACCGAATTCGATCCGGAATAGGTTGAGCCATTCGCAGTCATCCAGACCGTTTCGTCACCTGCAGAAGAGCACGTATTTCCACCTTTCGGATGGTGGTATACAGCCATTTCGTAAATGACTTCACCGCCTGTCGTGCTCACACGAACGGTGAACGCTCCCTGTCTGCTCGTGGCATCTTCCTGCACTCTACTCGGAGAAGTAGGCACCATCGTACAAAGAGAAGCAAAATTGAATCGGAAAGTGGTAAGATCCCGTGGATCCAGAGTCAATGAGAGCGCACTTGCTGCATTCCCAGCCCATGAATTTGATCCGGCATCAATTGTGTAGGTACCAGAAACAGCTCCCGTGTTGAACGTTTCCACCTGAACTTCAGTCAGATTCCGTGACGCTACAAAGTTACTCCAACACATTCCGCCATTCTTGCAGCCACTGGACAAGAGGTCCAGAGACGTCGTGGCAAATTTGTCATCATAAGCATGCTGATGATACCGTTCTCGAGTACTACCAGCTTCGTCGAAAACATCAATGTCGAAGTGACCCCCGAGGAGTCCGCGATCATTGTCGTCAATCGGTGGAATCGCAACGTCTGTATCAATACCGTCTATTATCACAGCGCCACTGATAACTGAGTAATCGCGCATTTCAAATGCAGACGTGGAACCAGCTACATAAACAACACCATACCAGGTGGCGTTGTCAGTCATGGTGAAGTTTCCTTCTACGAAGAGGACGCCGTAGCCGACGAAATCATTAGTCAAGATAACGTCTCCGGTCACGATCACGACCTCAGGTGTAGAACTGCCACCGATGGAGTCAGAGGTTCCCAAATTGGATGTCGCATCTGACAGATTGGTTCGATTGGAACCGCTGTAATTGTTGATCTGAGCACGCAATCTGCCAATGTCGATCGCCGTCGTTTCGTTAACAACATCGGATACGCCTTCAGCACCGATAATCTGACCGACATTGCTGGACGCCATAAATGCATCGTAGGTCGCCGTCTGCGTTACCTTTACACCATGTGCTGAATCATTGCTTCCCGATCCAGCCAGGTCATGGCCCGTAATAACGAAGTCGTTCTGGAGGTCCACGCCTGTGATAGGCGCGGTAATGGTTACTGCATCCAAAACCGTCGAAGTGGTATTGGATATGCTTCCAGTAATTTCATACTCATGGTCGCCATATTTACCAACGGCCACCACCGTCACGGTGCCATCGTCCCCATCTTCAGCCCTCATATCATACGTCGCTTTGCCGTAATCAAGGTCTGTGTATGAAGCACGGTATCCTTCAAAGTCACGCTTGACCTTGCTGACAACCATGTTGTAGGCACTCTGCGCGGTTTCTCGCGCGAGTAATTCGGATTTATAGTCTGCTTCCGTCTGGAGTGACGCGACTTCTGCCTCTTCGCCAGCTACGTACATTGCCGTGACTGATAGAGAGGTCGCTATTACGAAGATCAGTATTCCTTTACCCATTGTTCTATCCCGAAGGGGGGAAAGTTGAGAGAGTTAACACGATGAGGATCGACAATTGCCCACTCGACTTAAGCCCTGGGCATATATTTTTTGAAATCTGGCCTATTCGAGGCCTGGAGGACGAATTGTGATGCCCCAGTAGTTGCGAAACATATCCATGTCGTCTATGTCGCCATATGGATAGACGTTGACCGCGCGTATGCGAATGAGTCTCGCTGCAGGCACGGAAGTCGTAACATTTCCACCCGAATTCAGCATCTCGATCGTAAACTGGGAAAGAGTCGAAGACCCGCCACCGGCGGCATCGGCATCTTCGAATCTGTTGAGCTGATAGAGCTGAATCCACTCTTCATTGGCATACACAGAATCCCGTTCGGTAAGCGTGTAGGAAACGAGCATATCGACGTCACTTTCGTCATCTCGCCAGAATGAAAACAAGGTGGTCTGCCCATCGGCGTTTTCTTCGACATCAACAATCGTTTCAGTAGTGCCGTCTCCAATCAGCAAAAGATCATCTTCCAAAAAGTCTGCCATGCTGAGGGTTGCGACCTTTGCCGCGTACGAAACTGTTTCTTCAACAGCTGCACGCTGAGCATTCAGCGTTGTACTGATAACGAGAAGCAAAACGGCCCCCGAAACCAAAATCGAGGAAATATGGTCTAGTAAAAATTGCATACTACTCGGCGAATATCCTCGAGTGTGTCACGAGCGTGAACGTGTACCGGGCATTTGTGCCGGCAACAGTTACTTCTTTCTGGGTCGTTGGCGTTGCGGAAGGCTCTCCATCATCATCAACCCAACCGACAGAGATCGAAACAGTAAAGTCGACGTCGGTACCATTTACATCGTATGCGTCGGCCAACGCCTGACCATCCCAATCTTCGAGATCATCATAGTCCGTCGTTAGGTCAATCAGTTCCATCCGCTCCAGAACCAGTGCATTTGCCATCAGCTCGTATTCGGCACGCACCTGCTCGTCAAACGACTGTATCTGTGCAGTCATCTGATTGATAGCGGCGAGAGCCGCAATCATCATGGCCAAGAATGCCATTAATGTCTGTCCCATTGATCTGGGCTGGAGTAGTTATAGAGTAGTTGTCTTCGGGGTCAGTATCGGCGAAACGGGGTCAAGGTTTAAGAGATATTCAGAACCACTTAAATCGGTTAACCCGTTGGTCGATAGGAGGTGTAGCTGACGGAGTGAATTTGAAACCTCCAGACAATGCTCCCCAGGGAGCTCCAGTGTGAGCCATCATGGGACCGGACTCAGCATTTGAGGGGGTGCTTTGACCGGTCCCGGCTCACCCGGTTTTTTTGTCCTCCAGAGCAGGAATAGTGATCGATTTTTCGTAGGCTTCGTTTCTCTTTGACCGCCTACAATCCCCCTCTCATGCGCATTTCAGCTATTCTCGTACTGATCCTGTTGATCACTACCCCTTCTTTCAGCCAGGCTCCACCATCGACCGATTCCCGGATGTATGATATCATATCCGCGGCATCCGCAGATCGTGTCGAATCCGATATCCGCACATTGGCGGGTTTCGGAACCCGAAACACCTTTTCAGACACGACTTCATCTTCACGCGGAATCGGCGCGGCACGCCGGTGGATCCAGGCTGAGTTCGAGGATATATCTGCCGATTGCGGAGGTTGTCTTCAGGTATTCACGCAGCGCAATCTGATAGAAGAAGGATCGAGCTCGCGAGCCGTTCGAGACGTCTGGGTGGTAAATGTCCTTGCTGTGCAGCGAGGCTCACGATATCCGGACCGATACGTAATCATGTCAGGGGACATCGATTCACGGGCGTCGAATGGCAGCGATGGTGAAACGGACGCGCCGGGCGCGAACGACAATGCATCCGGAATGGCGGGTGCCATCGAAGCCGCCCGGATCCTGTCCAAGTACGAATTTCCGACCAGTATCATCTACACGGGACTCTCCGGTGAAGAACAGGGTTTATGGGGCGGACGGTTCATGGCCGAGGCCGCTGTCGAAGATGGATGGGATATCGTCGGCGTTTTGAACAATGACATGATCGGCAATATCGAAGGCGTGGATGGCGTCATTGACAACTCATCATTTCGAGTGTTTTCCGAACCCACACCCGTCACGGAATCAGATCAGGCACGTGCCCGCCGCCGATTCGAAGGTGGTGAGGTGGACGGGGTATCCCGTCAGCTTGCACGATACGTTGACCGGATGACGTCGACGTACTTCACGAATCTGAAGGCGAAGATGATTTACCGTCTCGACCGATTCGGCCGAGGAGGACATCACCGGCCCTTCAACGATGCGGGCTTCCCGGGAATTCGAATCATGGAAACCCACGAGAATTACACGCGCCAGCATCAAGACATTCGCGTCGAAGATGGTATTCACTACGGCGATGTGATCGAAGGAGTGGATTTCGACTACGCGGCCCGGATGACGGCCGTCAACGCAATAAACCTCGCAGGTCTGGCGTGGGCTCCGCCCGAGCCGGATCAGGTTCGCATCGCTGGTGCGGTGAGACCATCAACCACACTTCAATGGGATCCTGTCGATGATCCTGATCTGGCAGGTTACAAGATCTACTGGCGCGATACGACCGCCGCGCAGTGGCAACATTCACGTTTCGTCGGAATGGAAACGATGTTTACGCTCGAGGGAATGGTGATAGACAACTATCTGTTTGGCGTCGCCTCAGTGGGCAAGGACGGCAATGAAAGTGTGGTCGTCTTTCCTTCGGGTCGAATCAGGCGTTGATCGAATTACGCAATCGACTTGATGACGATCATGGTCAGGTCGTCCGAGAGAACGGGTGCATGATCCGTGAACTCCTTAACGGCATCGTGGACGCCATCGAGAATTTCGGAGGCTGACTTATCTCGAAGTTCAACCAGAAGTGGCTCGAGCCTCTCTTCTCCCCACTCTTCTTCCTCGGGACTCATGGCTTCCGTTACACCATCGGTGAAAATGGAGAGCACGTCTCCCTTGTTGAGAGTTACTGTTCCACTCTCATACGGCATTCCAGCCATCACGCCCAGTAACAAGCCGCCAATTTCCAATAACTCAAATGATCCATCCGCCCGAACCAGCGTGGCTGGGTTGTGTCCAGCGTTCACGTATTTGAATGAACGGTCCCGCCGATCATAGATCCCGTGGAAGTAGGTGATGAACTTATCATAGCCTGTATTCTCGGTTATGACTCGGTTCATGTGCGCCGTCCCTTCTTCGAGTGAGACATCAAGCGGAACGAGGACCCGGAGGCACGCTTGAAGATTGGACATCAGAAGGGAAGCCGGAACGCCTTTGCCTGTCACATCTGCAACAGCGTACAGGATACGGTCTTCATCCAGCTGGATGGCATCGAAATAATCCCCGGCCACGTGACGACTCGGCAGCGCGAGACTTGCGGTTTCAAGCCCTTCGAATTCAGGGAGGCTGGACGGCTGAAGTCGCTCTTGAATTTCTCGGGCAAGTCGCATTTCCTCCTCGAGACGTTCTTTTTCAATCTGCTCGTCCACCAGATAGGAATTCTGGAGTGACACGAAGGCTAGATTTCCGAGGGCGTAGAGAAACTCAATCTCGTCCGGTTGATATTCCTGGCCGGTCATTTTTGCGCCCAAACACAGTACCGCTCCGGTTTCCCCTTTGTGACGAATGGGAAGAATCATGGCGAAGCCCTCTTCCTTCAACACGTTGCCTCCTTCGGACAGATCATCACCGTCGAGCAGTGTCAGTTCTTTCACATCACACATCGAGTTTACGACTACAGGAGTCAGTGCATCTTTGCGAATCCCTTTGTGGGTGACGATGTGGACGCCCGAATCATGTTCAGTTTCTCCAGAAACGCTTCGAATCAGATAAATGTGTTTTGTGACCGTCAGTTGGCCCATGAGTGCAAACGTCAGCAATTTGACCAGGCTGGAGCGATCAACGGTTGAGTTGAATTCCTGGGACAGATCGAAAAGCGTGTTTAGTTGCTGGACTTTGGCGTCCAGGTCACGGTTGGCAATCTTCAGCTCCTCGACCATGAGTGAGTTGTGCACTGCTGCAGAAGACATGTTCACGAGCGAGGCCATGAATTCAAGCTCCTGGTCCTCAAATTCCTGTTTTGTGAACTTGCCCCCCAGCCCGATCAATCCGATCTCTCTGTGGCCGAACGCAACCGGAAAAACCAGTTCCATGCCCAGCTCCTTCAATTCGGGCGGGACAGCGTCGTCACGCATCGTGTTCTCGAGATCCAGTTCGGTAAGCTCCAGATAGTCACCTTGGTTCAACCCGGATATTCCCATTACAGCGGCCGTTGAATAAGCCGACTTCAGCGGGTCAAAAAGCAACGCCGTTCCTTTCGTAACGAGGAGTTTCCCCATCGCAGTCCGAAGCAGATTGCTCAATACGAATTCGAGATCCAGTGAAGAACTCAGGAGCTGGCTGGTCTCGAAAATGGCTCGAAGATCAAACCTGTCGGTTTTCTTCTGGTCGGTGCTTGATTCGGGCATGTCTTTTTGGGTGTGGGAATCTCAATTTAGGGCCTGCGCACCATATGAAACGACCTGTGGCCGACTGAAAATGATGTGGATGGACCTAATCATCCAAATGAATCACTTCGGCCTGCTTGGGTCGTCCTTCCGATACATGCAAACGAACCAGTGTCTTGTGCTGTTGAAATCCCTGCCGCCCGGCAGAGCCCGGATTTACGAACAGTGTTTTCTCAGGGTTGGACAATTTTTCGATCTGAAGGATATGGCTGTGGCCGCAAATAAACACGTCCGGAGGATCTTCTGCCATAAGATTGCCTACGCCCCGTTGCCACCGCCCCGGTTTTCCGGCGATATGAGTCATCCAGAAACGGACTCCACCGAATTTAAACCTGTCATGCTCCGGAAATTCCCTTCTCAGATCCCATCCATCCACATTGCCCCAAACGGCTCGAACAGGCGCCAGAGTCCTCAATGTGTCGATGATATCGGTACTGCCCACGTCTCCGGCGTGCAGAATGAGGTCGACGTCTTTCAGGTAATGGATGAGGTTGGGGTGGAAATAGCCGTGGGTGTCGGACAAAATTCCTACCACGCCGCCTTTGGATTGGCTCATAGATCAGCGCAACATCAGACGGATGCCGACTTTGGCTCTTGATCGAGGCCAGTCACCATCTGGCGTGGCCCATTGCCGAAACGGAAGGCTCAGATAGGGCGCAAATTGATAGCCGGGGCGTTCGATCTGCAGACCAGAGCGTATCCACAGCGTCCCTCCTTTGTAGTCCGTGGCAAGCCGGCCGTTTTCGTCGTCTCCTTCCGCCACTCTCCATTCGACGAGATCGTAGTTACCCCCCTCTCCGATGAATGCCACAAACAGCTTGCTGCCAGCCGGATCGAAAATAATGTTATAACTCCAGTTCATATGCATCTCCCATCCCTGCGTCCGGCCGCGAACGACTTCGGTAGATGCACCAGGTGCAGTTACGATTGGATCACCTTCATTGACGGGCGGAGATGGTATCGCCATCAGTTCCTGAAATCCAATCTGTACTCTGCGCATTCCGATGGCGAAGTCCTGGCTTACGGTGGGCGACATCAAGGCTGAATAAAGAAAGCCAAGATCCGCCTGCGGAAATCCACTACGGCCATTCGAGGAAGGATCGATGGCAAATCGAAAAGCATAGTCCATGCCTTCCTGTCGCTTATAATATTTCAGTGCCACCCAGCTCAAATCAAGTGAACGGCCTGAACCATTCCCAGTGGCATCTACGAAAACACCGAGATCCATATTCTGCGCCAGTCGGTAGTCAAAGCGCATATTGACACCCAGAGCATTAACGCCGACGTTCGAGACGGCGGCCTGATCCGATTGAAAGAGGCCCGGAGGACGATAGGTCAACTCGGCCTCGACGGCATAATTATCGTAGAAACTGCGGATCGCGTTTTCGCCCTGATAGAAAGGGTCGAACGTCTGTACAGGCCGCTGAGCCACGGCTGGAGTGGCCGAGAATATCCCCACTCCCAGCAGCACGAGGCCGCTCAGGAGAGCACAAAAACGCAGATGTACGGCGTGGGCATTCATGGGCGCTGTTCCAGAATTAATCCAGAAGAGGATGGACTCCCTTTTTGACGCCACTCACATGTGATGGTTCAAACTTCGAAGCTTTCGCCCGGCGCGGGAATCATGGTTTGATGCCCGGAATCATCCATCATGCGGTCCCATTCACCGATATCCACTTCGATCAGCGGAAATGTGTTGTAGTGGACCGGCATGTAGTGCGCCGCGTTCAATAGGGAGGCTGCGCGCATCGAGCCTTTCGGCCCCATGGTAAAGCAATCTCCGATGGGGAGAATGGCTAAGTCAAGGTCATAATCCTCCCCTATCCATTTCATTTCATAGAATGGATCCGTGTCACCGGCGGCGTAGACGCATTTGCCTTCAGATTCGATGACATAACCTCCCGGATTGCCACCATATGTCCCGTCTGGAAAGGAGGAAGAATGATTGGCCCAGGTCTGCGTAACCCGGCCCCATGGGAAACTCCAGCCCCCGCCCGTATTCAGCGGTTGTGCGTTTTCATATCCATGTACGTTGGCCAGATACTGGGTGATTTCGTAGTTGGCCACAACGATTGCACCGGAGCGTTCGGCGATGGCGGGGGTGTCTCCCCAATGATCGGCATGCACATGAGTCAGCAGGATTACGTCTGGATTCAGATCTTTTGCCGCCACGACTCCCTCGGCCATCGGGTTTCCCGAAATGAATGGATCGACAAGCAGCGTCACTCCTGCTGTTTCCAGCTGAAAGGCAGAATGGCCGAAATAGGTCAGTTTCATAAAACTACTTCATCAGCATCATCTGGTGGGTCTGAATGCCCGACACAGACTCCATTCGAACAAAATAGGTACCACTCGGCAGCGAATCGGCATCGAACTGGACGTCGTACTCTCCGGGAGCGTGGGTGCCATCAATCAGAGTTCGAATCATCTGACCGGAAAGGTCCCAGACAGATATCCTCACATATTGAGTCTCTTGAACACTGAAGGATATTGTTGTTGTGGGATTGAAGGGATTGGGGAAATTACCAACCAGCGCGGCGCTTCGATCAAATGAATCTTCTCCCAAGCCGGCTTTCAGGGATGGTGAAGCCTGATCCGTTCCGTCCGTGTAACGTGCGATGATCCTGTAGTAGACCACGCCGCGGCCGGATGTAAAGTCAACGTACTCAAGCAAGTTGGAAGCGCCGGGATTTTCCGGACCGTCGATCAACGCGATCTCGTCATAAAGCTGCCCGTCAATCGAGCGCTGTACGACAAACTCATCCACATCTTTGTCATCGCTTAGAAACGTCAAGCGAGTTCCAGGATATTCGGCTTGAACCTGAAGTTGTGTGGGTCCCTTCCTGAATGAAAGATCAGAGGATTCAATCGTCAGATTTCCTGATGTGGGTTCAGACTCTCGCTCATTGAATCCCAGAATAGCCTCCGTGCCGAAAGTCAGGCGGGCCTGAACACGCCTCTCCTCTTCCAGCTCCATCGGACTCAGCGTGTGGTCAATCAGTCTGAATTCGTCCATGTGACCTGAGTAGCCGTCAATCCCCGTGACGGACTCCGCGGACTCAAGTCGATATCCAAGCCGCATTTCGCGAGCGGTTTGAGACGACAGAGTATTGGCACGAAAAAGAGAATCAACTCCGAGATCATCCACCCTCATATGCAGCCACCCCGATTCGGGAGAATTCGTGACCGATGCAAAGTGCCAGTTACCATCGGCAATCGGCAGCGCGCTTCTCATGGAATAATGCCGACCACCTTCTCCCTGAAAGAATTCCAGATAGCCAGATGGGCCGACGACCATTTCCATAACGTAATCGTCCTCATCCAGTCCCGTCCACGTCGAGAGAATTACTTCGTTCAGTCCGCTGGATTTCATCCAGAAAGCCACCGTGAACGGTTCGTCCGCTCTGAGTGCCTGTCGGTTGTTCAGCGTGAGCTTTGGGGCGTCTTCGGACAGTCCGGAGAATCGCGCGACAAGATTGGAGGAATTGATGGGTGAGCGTTCAACCTCCATCAACGTATTGACCTTCAGTTCTTCTCTGGTTGCAGTCAGCCCGCCATGCAAATAAATAGGTGTTGTCGAAACATTCGACAGACCTGTGCGAGCAGATGTCTTGATTTGAAGAAGCAGATGATCTTCTGGCCGGAACAATGATTCTGACATGATCAACGTCCGTGGATCTTCTACTGTCCCCGGTCGAAAATCGATGTACGCCGTCCGGCCGTCTTCCGAAAAATGGACGACTTCACGAATGATCCAATCCTCCGGCAAGGTCACGTACAGACCTGCGGCAGGATCCGATCCTTCCAGAGTCAGATACAGATTCAGGACCTGGGCTTGTTCGACCCGTTCTGGTTGCGATGCAACTCTGAACTGGGCATGTACTGCTTCAATACCAAAAAAAGCTGTGAACAGCGCCGCCTGAATCGTGAGCAAAGCCCACTTCCTCATAGGGTTCGACATGCAATTACGGGGAGTATGCGGTATCTGACGCGCTATGGGTGGTGGAATCGCATCAAACACCCTAAAAGCTACCGGGTCTCGAGCAGTCAGTCAAGCAAAAACCAACTTACACAGCTCTAGTCCGGAGCTGATTTCCGTGGGATCCGCCTATAGAACGAATGAGGACGCATTCTATTGTGCATCCGAAGCTGGAGCCGGCTTTAATTCATGAGAACAGCTGGCACACACACGACGCGCTGAAGAACCGAGGTCAAAACCCTGTTTCCGAACTCCACACGCATGCCACAGCTGCCCACAAACTCACGATTGATACATTTTCCGCCCCAGGTGCATCCTGCGATCGAGGTAACCGTTTCCGAGCCGGTATTCTGGTCGAACCACCCTCCCGATACAGCAAACCGGCCATCGTTGAGGCATCTGGCCTTATACAGAGAATTGCGCGTGTACAGCATCAGGACATCGCCGGGCTTCAAATCTGAGCGCCGGACGCCGACAGCATTGGATGCATGTTCGGTCAGGGCTGAAAGGCTATGTGCGCGAGTATTCATTCTCTTTCTATCGTGCGGGCCATATTTGCGGCCCTCTTTTCATCTGTTATCGACTCATCGTCGATTTCCAACAGTTTCTCCTTGATTCTGTCCTGATTTTCTTTTGCAAGGGTGTCCCAGGCTTCGCTCGTTACGATGGCTTCCAGGTGTTGGATGCGTTCGATCAGTTTTTCTTGAGATGAAACGAGGTTCTGAACGTTACCAGACTGGGCTGCAATTTCTTTCTGAACAGTCGAGGAGCTTTCCTGAATGTTCGTTCGGGTTTCTTCAATTCCCTTTCGGGTCGTCATTCCCACCCATATCAACATCGGCAGCATCGCTGCGACAAGGACGGCGGCAATTACAATAAAAAAAGCCATGGATCAACACATAAAAAAGTGAGGGCGGGCCGGCTCTGCCGGCCCGCCCTGTAAAACGACTTTCAATCAAAAGCCGCATCACTAAGAGCGAAAGTATCGCTTTTCAGATCGAAATGTCCAATCGGACAGTGCCCGTCGGTCAAATCAATCTTCAGAATCGCCTAGAGATCAATCTGGCGTTTCTTGAGCATGAACAGACCAGATTCGATGCCGGTGACGAGAATCGTACCGCTTTCGAAATAAGGATAGTTGCTCCACGTACCGTTGAATCCGGCTTCGTTGTCACCCTGAGGGTTAACATCGAAATAACCAACTTCAACAGGATTTGCAGGATCAGAAATATCCATGACACGAAGACCAGCGCTGTAGTTGGACTGGTACATGTAATTTCCTTTCACGTACAGGTTGTGATCCGACGCAGCGGTCGTTCCCATCATTTCCTGGACCAGGATCGGATCATCCAGATCGCGGACATCGAAAATGAGTGTACGCGTGCGGCTCTGCTCACCACTGATTTCATCAAGCTCGTCATTGACGTAGAAGAACTCGTGATCGTCCGTGATCCAACCCTGATGCGTGTAACCTGCATTCGGGTATTCAGCGGTCGAAAGGGCAACAGGGTTGTCCTTGTCAGATACGTCAGAGATTGAAACAGCTGTTTCGTTTCCACCGAAGCAGATCTCTTTGCCACTGTGCTCGGTGTCTGGACCGGCATAGTTGATGCACTGAGCATCGTGCGAATAACCTGTACCCGATCGACCTGTGCCTTCGTGTCCGAAGCATCCTTTGAATGTAGGATTGGTCGGCTCGTTGATATCGATCATGTGAAGGCCGCCACCACACGTTTCGCCACCACTGTTGACTCCAACTGCATAAGCATAGCCGGTGCCTTCGTTGATAACGATGTTGTGGGCAGATCCAATTTCACCGTAGTAAGCGGTTGCTTCAAACGTAGCAGGAGCATCTTCGACATTACGCAGCTGCGTGAGATCAAAAACCTGCATTCCGTGCTGGCCAGATCCGTCAGCAACGATGTATGCGTGATTGCTGAAGACTTTGATATCTCTCCATGAAGCTGCCTGTGCGCCTTCTGTCATTGGAAGGTCGCCGAGGTAGACTGGGTTTTCAGCGTCGGTGACGTCGACGAAAGACGTACCATTCGTACGACCGGCAAGAGCATATTCACGACCCGTCTCAGGATCGGTCCAGCCCCAGACATCGTTCATATTGATGCCTTTTCCGCCGCCAAGGTCGCCAAGCGAAACAAACGACAGAAGGTCAACTTCTGAACAGTCCCAACCTTCGGCTTCTCCGTCAGCACAGTCAACTTTACCACCTGCTACAGATGGATAGAGGTCGACATATTCTGTTTCGACGACTCCTTCAACGTGCCAGCCATGGCCTTCTTCGTATGCCATGATTGTGGCAGAGTCATTTCCGCCCTGACCAACAACGGCAACATCGCCATTCACTGAAAATGCGGTTGCTCCAGAAACTTCACCATGAGAGAGTGCTGAAGCGGATTCAATCTGACCGTCATGACCTGCATATTCAAACACGGGGCCCTGACTTGCCATCCAGAAATTGTCACCGACCATTTTTACAACGTTACCAGAGTTTGGGCTCTGTGGAGCGTATGGAAGAAGCACTCCCGCAAATCCCCAGGATCCGCCGCTGTTCTGATACACGATGGCACCACCGATCATGCCGCCCAGACCGGGGGCACCTATGACAGCCATCTGCTCGTTCATATCCAGTCCTTGACCAAACTGAGCGTCGTCAAGCAGACCTGGAAACTTGGCAAGTGCCGCACCGTCGCCCCAGCTGTCTGCATCAGCATCGTAGGAGTACGCGAAAACATCACCTTGAGCAGGTGTTTCTTCGGTTTGTCCCGTAAATGGAGCAGCTACGAGTAGATTGGTACCAGCAGCAGCAACTGTCAGACCAAAAAATCCACCATCGCCTTCGGCCGGATTGTCGAGGCGACTGTGTACAGACCAATCTGAACGATTGAACACAATGGCCGCGCCTTTGCCTTCGTTAGCGCCGGCGGCACCAACAATTACAAATTGATCCGTGATCGCGATCGAGCGTCCGAAAGATTCGCCTTCGGAGATAGATTCTGGATCCAATCTCTGCGATTCCATCCAGTTGCCACCGCCATCGCGGGTGAACACGTACGCAGCTCCGGTAGAATTGTCGACAAGCGTGCCGCCAATAACCAGAATGTCTCCATCGGTAGCAAGAGCGCGACCAAATCGGTCATCTGCTCCGTTGTTATCTGACCGAACGAGCTGAGCTGATTCAGCCCATTCGCCGTCGTCGTTTTTGCGATATACATATACCGCTGAATTAGTTGCGTTCTGCCCGGACATACCGACGATAACCTCGGAATCTGTCTGAGCTACAGCGCCGCCGAACTGCTGGGCCTGGGCAGAAGTGCCCATGGAAAACAGGATTACAGCGGACAGAAAAGTCCAAAAAGTCTTCTTCATGGCTTGAGTTGTGGTGAAGAAAAAAGTCAAATGGGGGAGTTCTTTCGAACGGATGGGTATAGATACCCACGCGTTTCACACGTACGGACACTGAAAAGGTTACACCTTCCCACGAGTCCTTCGAGTGGAGCCTCACCGTATGGTGTCCAGCATCAATGGTTCCCGAAATCCTTCCATGCTGAACCGTGAAAACGCACAGCTACGGCAAGTTATTGTCTTGTCTGCAATTCCTGGGGCCTACCTGAGGCAAGCGGCCGGATCGTCTTCGACGAAATAGCTTTTGAAGTTGTCTGCTTCGGGATTCATGCAGCCCTTGAGGTTCAGCAGCTCAACCTTCCTGAATTGCACCGGATGACTTTCGCTTTGCAGCGAGATATAACCGGAATCGAGAAGCTTGCCGTCGACCTTGAAAGCGGGATCAAATGGGTCCACACTTCCGCCACCGATCTGTGGCTGCTCATACTCGAGGACGATCTCTTCCTCCAGTCGGTGCGATATCAGGGTATTTCCAAGTACCATGACTTCGGCACGCACCCATTGGTCTCCGTGATACGTTTTCGATGTGGAACTGATGCAGTGTCTTGTTTCGAGTTCACCATTCATGACGACATGCGTTCCTGGAGTGCACAGATTGGAGGTTGTTCGATCATCGGTTCCGTTTCCTCCCAGCAACTGCACTTCGATGGAGATCGGAAAGTTCTGATCGACCAGCATACTTGAACCGGGAGGAGAATGAATCATGATTCCCGAATTACGAAAGGCCCAGCCCGGCCCACCTTCTACCTGATCGCCCATGAATCGATATTCCACGGCGATGATGTAATGCGAAAACTGCTCTTCGTAAAACAGATGTCCGAAATCGCCGTCGAACCCATCGTACCCGTCGTATGACACGGTAATAGCTCCGTCCTGAACCCGGAACGTCTCAGCATGATTGTCGCCGTACTCGTATCCCGTAATTTTTGGGGTCCAACCGTTCAGTGTTTGACCATCAAACAGTTGCTCCCATTCCTGTACATCGGCATCTGGAGACGGGCCCTCAGATGAACAGGAAACGAAGAGAAGACAGCTCGCGGCCGTCAGAAGTAGTCGAGTCATGGCACTATAAATATCTCTCGTTCAACACTTTCATGTGGTGCTGGCAATGGCCAGCGATGATCCACCGCAGAGCTCGCACCGAAACCTCGAAGCCGCTGGCCGTTCCTCGTCGGTTCAGAATCTCGTCCGAAAAGCTACCTGAGAGACGAATGGTCGCCGTTCTCAGTCCTTCGAATTCTTCAATCATGGACTCGAATGAACGCTCGGAAAAGTTGGCCCCTTCCATGAATTCATCCTGGTCCATTCCAGGAAGTGGCGTCGCGTCACCACGCGCAATCCGCATCATGCGGTATGCAAATATCCACTCCGTATCCACCAAATGCCCGAGTACCTGACGAACGCTCCACTTGTCAGGGGCGTACCGACGTTCGACGGCGGTATCATCCAGACTGCGAAGCAGAGAGATCAGATCGCTTTGCTGCTCAGAAAGAAAAGCGGTCAAATCACCGTCGGGTACGCTGTTTACATAACCCGAATAGAATTCATTGTATTCGTCCGGAGATGGCCTGACGGATGATTGGGGCATGCTTGTTTTGTATTCGTTCTTGGAACACGAAATGGCCGGGGCACATGTTTGGCCCGTCAGCCGGTCAAAAGACGAATCAGAGCCGACAGGTGTCAGATCGCCAGTTTTGAACGGCCTTCTTGATATCATCTTCGCTCATGTTCTCGCTGATGGCTCGCTCGCTAAGCGCATTCCATTCCTCATCTGAGGCGAAGCGCAGTCCGATAATCTGGCGCAAGGTCAAGCGTGCGTCCAGCCCCCGTCCGTTCAGTTTTTGGCTTCTGAGCTCTTCCTCAAGTCGAATGACCCGGTCCTGAGCGCCCAATGCAAATACTCGGCTGTAAAAGGTCGCTACAAGTAACGCTACGTTTGTTGCCACCATGAGGGCCGTGATATACTGGAAATCAGATCCCCATTGACGGACCAGGTGATAGGTCGAGCCGATGACGGTCAGAAGAATGACCGATGCCAGAATCAAATGCCATCCTTTCACGAAGTGGCGGTGATTTTCGTAGTTCTGAGCAGACATAGAATTGGAGGTGTTGGTGGAAGGGAATGCCTAGATTTCGCCATTTCGGGCGAAAGATGCAATATGTTCGGCAGCACGAAACGCCAGAGCCTGAATCGTCATAGTCGGTTGACCTCGTCCAGAGGATACCATGCTGGAGCCGTCGCAGATGAACAGGTTGGGCACGTCATGCGCTCTATGATAACGATCCACCACAGAAGTTCTGGCATCATTGCCCATTCGGGCAGTACCCAGAAGATGGGCTGCGATCGAAGTTGGACCCACCGGTTGGCGCCAGATCTTACTTGCGCCGGCGGCTTCCAGTATTTCGACTGATCGATCCTGAAGGAACGCCATGGTAGAAATATCGTCCGAGTGGTCATTGTACGTAACGCGAATCGCTGGTCTCCCGTGGCCATCCTTCACCGTTGGGTCGAGCGAAATACTGTTTGACGCGAGAGGAAGAGAGGTCGTGTGTCCGTTGAGCGTCAGCGTCCTTGTGTAGTACTGACCGAGTGCGTCCTTGAAGCCCTTTCCCCAGGTCGGAACGTCGGACGGCAGACCCATTTCAGCGAACAGGATGGGCGAACCGGGAAAAGAACGACCGTCGATCCCACCGCCACCATAGAATCCTCGTTTGGGGTCGGTCTCGTAAAAATCGTGAATAACCCGAGTGACCTGGATGCTCTTGAATTCATTGAGCGGCTCATCGAAGAGTCCGTAGGCATATGAGAGCCCGTTGAACATGAGATACTTGCCCACATTGCCACTCGAATTTGCGAGCCCGTTTGGAAACTGTTCCGACTCCGACATCAGCAGCAATCGGGCGGTCTCGGCGCCGTTCGCGGACATGATGACAGCTTTAGCCTTCTGGGATTGCTCGTTCCCGTCGCGGTCCCAGTACAGAACATCTGTCACGCGTCCAGATGTGTTGGTATTCACGCGGAATACCGTGCTCTCAGCTCTTATCTCGCAGTTCCCGGAAGCCTCGGCTTCTGGAATCATGGCAACAAGCGTCGATGATTTCGCCCCGACCTCGCAACCAAACAACATGCAGAATCCGCAGTGAACGCATCCCGCCCGTCCATTGTGCGGTTTTGAGAGGATGGCCATCGGGGCTGGATGCGGGTGAAGCCCCAACTCCCGCGCGCCGGCCTGCAAGAGTGCACCGGACGATTTGATGGGCATAGGAGGGACCGGATACCCTCTGGTACGCGGAGCGTCAAAAGGACCTACGCCTCCGGACACTCCTACATCCCAGTCCACCTTCGTGTAATAGGGCTCGAGGTCTTCATACGTGATGGGCCAATCCTGAAATCCTGTGCCTGAAATAGGTCCAAGCATACTGCGCTCGATAAAATCTGACTCGTGAAAGCGCCAGTAGTTGGCCGTCATGTGAACGCTCGAGCCACCCACCATCTGTCCGTAGATGAGCGGAGGGAGAAAATCCATGGGGCGGGCAATCTCCGATTCATGTCTCCTGAAGGTCTGGGGCGACTTCCCTTCCCATCCGCCAAACCACTCCTGCTTGTAGATTGTGTTCAGTTCGTCATGGACGAACTCCTTCATCTGTATATATGGACCCTGCTCCATCACCACGACGCTGAATCCGGCCATCGACAATTCGCGGGCGATCGTTCCCCCTGCGGTGCCGGAACCGATGATCACGAAATCGACTTCGTCGGATTGGTCGAATCGCCTCCGGTCCATGGAATCTTCGAGGCGTCGGCGAATGTCACTGATTTCACTCATTTGTCGTTCCCTCATGATGCGGCCGGTCATAAAAGCCGAACGGTGGTTGCCAGGCGTGCCGGTCATCAAAACCGATGTGCCTCCACCCTATCATGTCGGTATTTCCCCCATACTTGGGATGGGCCAGGAAACCGACAAATGTGAGAAAACGGACAGCCCTGAAAAATGGAGTCGATTCAATTGTGCGCAACCGTGCATCCTGGTCTGATTCCACCAAGTCTGAAAACGACGCCCCACCTTGGGCATTGAGTTGAGACAGGCCCTCCACTATATCTGGACGCAAACGGGCCATAAAACTGTCGAGAGCCAGATCGGCGAAGCGCAGAACTCCGGCCTCTCTCGCTCCCGGCGTTTCATCCGATGGAATGATGCGAGCAATTACAGCATCCAATTCTCTGGCTTCATCATCGGAAAGCACCGAAAATCCAGAAGCCAGGCCTTCGGTTTGACAGGCCAGCTCGCTGGTCGCAAGGATAGCAGGCATGTACAGTGCAATCCACGAGCCACCGAGGGCGGACGACGTGCGTGACAGAAAATCTCGACGGTTTATCACCCTTCTCTCGGGGGACGGCTTAATACTCATTAGAAAGTAGTGATCGCGATGACGGCTCGGGTGAGCGCTTACAATAACGATTTGGCAGGGAAACTGCATACCCCTTTTCAACGACGACAATTCAATCATGCATTCACGTTGCCGCAGAGTGCACCGGCAACGATATTGGCCAGGTTGTTCACAGCGTTATTGAATACCGCGCCATGCCAACACACCGCATCTCGCCAACACACCACATCTCACCAACACACCACCTCCGGCCGATACCATGCGTTCTATCGTTTGTGCTATAGTTTTCCTGCTGGCTCTTCCCGTCAACGCTCAGACCTCCGTCAGCACGACCGTTACGATATCGCCTTCTTTTGAAGTCGATCGGGCCCTGTATCAGAATCTGAAATACAGACTACTTGGGCCATTTCGAGCCAGTAGGACGGTTGGAGGCGTTGGCATCGCATCCCAGCCCAATGTCTTCTTCGTCGGTGTCAATAACGGCGGAGTCTGGAAAACGGATGACTACGGACGCACATGGCGACCGATATTTGACGATGCTCCGACTGGATCAATAGGAGATTTGGCTGTATCGCCCTCGCACCCGAATATCATCTACGTGGGTACCGGTGAAGGACTACATCGCCCCGATCTGGGTGTTGGAGACGGTATTTTCAAATCTGTAGACGGCGGAGACACATGGAGCCACATCGGTCTGCCTGATGTACAGCAGGTAGGTCGCCTGATAATCCATCCAGATGATCCGGATATCGTCTTCGTCGCGGGTCTCGGGCATCCTTACGGCGCCAACGAAGAACGAGGCGTCTATCGAACAACAGACGGCGGTAACACCTGGGAACGCGTTCTCTACATCGATCATAACACGGGTGCGATTCAGGTTGAATTCGATCCGACCAATCCCTCGATTCTGTTTGCGGCCATGTGGCAGCACCAGGAAGGCCCGTGGGAAAATGCAAAGTTCTCCGGTCCCAACAGCGGATTGTACAAATCAACCGACGGTGGCGACACCTGGCGTCTGATTACAGAAGGGCTACCCACGGCCGAGCAGGGTCTCGCCCGTGTGGGTGTCGGCATATCCCCGTCGAATCCGATGCGGATGTATGCGACGGTAAACGCTCAGGAAGGCGGCGGCATCTACCGATCCGAAGATGGCGGCGAAAGTTGGGAGTGGGTTCATCGTGATCGCCGGTTGTGGGGCCGCGGCGATGACTTCGCCGAAATCCGAGTCCACCCTGACGACCCCGACAAAGTGTATGTCGGCAACATCGCATCCTATCGCTCAGATGACGCTGGCCGTAGTTGGACCTCTCTGAAAGGCGCTCCCGGAGGTGATGACTATCACCGCATCTGGATCAACCCTGACAACGGGGACATCATGCTTTTTGTGACGGATCAAGGTGCCACGATCACGGTCAACGGCGGGCGGACATGGAGTAGCTGGTACAATCAGCCCACCGCGCAGCTCTATCATGTGATGACCGACAATCAGTTTCCGTACTGGGTTTATGGGGGTCAGCAGGAATCAGGAGCCATCGGAATTTCCAGCCGTGGAAACGGTGGTCAGCTTTCGTTCCGGGACTGGGTTGGGATCGGGGCCGATGAATACGCCTACATAGCACCGGATCCGCTGAATCCCCATCTGATCTATGGTGGCCGCGTGGTGCGACACAATATGGAGACCGGCCAGACGCAGAATGTCGCGCCCGAAGCGCTTCGAAGTGGAGACTACCGAATCAAGCGCACAATGCCTCTGCTTTTTCACCCCGCCGATCCGGCGATGCTGATGTTCGCGACGAATGTGCTCTGGAAAACGACCAATGGAGGAGACTCATGGGATATCATCAGCCCGGATCTTTCCAATCCGAGGCCGAATGTACCCGCCAGTGTCGGCGACTACATCACGGGTGAAGCCCAACCTTCCAATCGGCTGGGGGTCATTTATGCGGTGGACGGCTCACCACTCGACGTTCAGACCATCTGGGCAGGCACGGACGACGGACTGATGCACGTGACTCGCAACGGTGGAGAGTCCTGGCGCAATGTTACTCCGCCACAATTGAGGCCCTGGGATAAGATCTCACAAGTCGATGCCTCTCATCACAATGCGGAAGCGGCCTATATCGCGGTTAATGCCCTTCGAAGTGATGATATGCGACCGCATATCTACCGCACACGCAACGGGGGCGAAAGCTGGACGAGGATTACGAACGGATTACCGGAAAACGGCCCGGTGAATGTGGTGCGGGAAGATCCAGTTCGGCGCGGTCTTCTGTTTGCAGGCACGGAACGCAGTGTTTATTTCTCTGCCGACGACGGCGAAAATTGGCACGCGCTGAGCCTGAACCTGCCACCATCTTCCATGCGTGATCTCGTTATTCAAGGGAACGATCTGGTAGTTGGAACTCACGGTCGATCGATCTGGATTCTGGACAACATATCTCCCCTGCGGGAGATCGCCGCGGCATCTCTGACGGACGATCCGTACCTGTTTCAGCCACAGCCCGCCGTGCGAGTACGCTGGAATATGTTCTCGGATACTCCCCTGCCGCCCGAAGAACCTACGGGCGACAACCCTCCGGACGGCGCCATTCTGGACTACCATCTTCCGCTCTCAGCCGGGCACGTGAAGCTGGATATATTGGACGATGATGGCCTCGTGCTGCGCTCGTTCGCCAGCGATGATCTTCCCGTCGATATTGACACAACATCATTGCCACATCCGACCTACTGGATTCGTCCTTTCCAGAGCGTTGGCACCAGTAGAGGGCATCATCGATTTGTATGGGATCTTCGGCGCGAGCCGCCGCGCGGCTCGCGCCGGCAATTTTCGATTGCCGCCGTGCAGTTCAGAACACCGGATGGCCCCCATGGCCCCTTCGTGCACCCCGGCTCCTACACGATTCGACTGAATGTCGACGGAGCGGTAGTCGAGAAGGATATCAGCGTTGAAATGGACCCGCGCGTGAACATAAATCCTGATGACCTGCAGTTGCAGACCGATCACTCAATGACGCTTTTCCGCAACTATCACAAGCTGCAGGGAGTGATTGAAGCCATCGATCGCTTGCTGAATGATGCGACCCTCGGCGAAACGCAACGATCTGCATTGACGTCATTGCGCGGAGTCGGCGCCGCAGGAGACCCCGACGTGACCTATGGTAGCATCACTCACACTGACGCCGGGGAAGAGACACTGGTGGGGCTTCAGCACAAACTGCTCTTCATGCTGAATGTCATTCAGGGGGCCGACGCCAGGCCTACCACTCAGGCTAGTGGGGCGGTTCAGATGCTGGATTCCAACACAGACATCCTGCTCGAGCGATGGAAGACCATCCAGTAATAATTATTCAAATACGTCGAACAAGTAGGCGTATTTAATGATCAGGCCTTTGTGTAGTGCCTCTCCGGGAAAGTCTGACTCCATTGTCAGGCTATCCAGCGTATTGATGGAGTTATACACGATGAAGAGTCCCGTGTTGGCCTGCTGAAGCCATCCAAAACGAATGTTCATCGACCACTGCTCGGACTGATCGTTGTATTGCCCCAGGCCCTGCACGTAGATGCGCGGCGTGAAGGAATACGATACCCGCGCTCTGAAAAGGTTGGTGATAAAATCGCCTCCCGGAAGACTGACTCTGTTGTGACCCAGCGCGAATTCGGTCGTGAGCGATTCGCCCTTTCTAGCGCTCAACGTGGGAACGAATGCCTTTCTGTCGCCTCCGAAAAATCCACCGTGATTGTATGCCAGTTCCAGTCTGACCGGATTGCTTTCCGGTGTCATGAATCTGAACGCCATCTCTGCGTGGGAATAGTCTTCGACCGGAACAGTCACTCCGTCAGCAATCTCGAACGCTTCGTCGACGCCTTCATACGTGAAATTGCGCCCGGTGTGGACTTCGTATCCGGAACGGAATTCCCAGTGGCTGTCGACGTGAAAATATCCCGTCTGCTGAAAACCATCTCGGGTCCAATAGCCTCGATAATTGGTGTGGGGGCGAATTTCGTGAAGTCCGATCAGGTCCTTCGGTCTGAATCGGGTAAAGATCGATTGCGAAATCTTTCGATAGTCAGAACGGCGAAGGAATCCAATCTCCGGGTTGAAGTCTTCAGCTACTTCGGTGTAGGCTGCAGAAATGTTGTAGCGCTCCACTGAGTAGTTCGCGGAGAGCTGGCCAGCTTTGGTGTTTCCGTCCAGTCCGGGCGTGTCTGATGCAGCAACAAATCCTGAAATCGTTCCATACTGTCCGATTCCCCAGCGCGCATCCACAGCACCGACCCGATTGTAATCTTCGTCTGCCGCAAGATCTCCCGTCCCGACACGGTTTGTGACAAGAACTCCGACCGCTGAGCGGTTTTCAAATTCCTTCATCACGCGAGCCACTGCAAAATTGTTGGCAGGGACTACACCTCCGCTTTCTTCCGTCTGCATTTCGAGGAGGCCAACCCTCAACCCGCCGACATCACCGGTCAATCTGGCTCCAGCCAGAATCGGTACGGTCCCGCCGTCTTCGCCGATACCGATACGGCGACTGAAGAACAATTCAGCTTCGCCCCGTTCGCCGACTGAGAAAAGACCCGCGTTTTCGAGGAAAAAGGGCCGTTTTTCGGGGAAAAAGAGTGAAAAACGATCAAGATTGATCTGCTGCTCATCTACTTCCACCTGTGCAAAATCCGTATTGACCGTTGCATCCAGCGTCAGGCTGGGAGTGATGCTGTATTTGAGATCGACTCCGAAATCCCCGTCAAAATCCGTTTCAGGATCGACGACGGTGTAATCATGGTTCGCACTGCCCAGGGTGTAGGGAAGAATCTTCAGATTCCTGGGTTCAGGCACAGCGAGACCTGTCAGTTGTCCGGCCTGATCCACGCGTGTCAGACTGAACTGTCGCTCGAGTTGGGCCCAGAAAGCCGTTTCATTGTTGCGGCGAATCGTGCGCTCAAAATTGATTCCCCAAACCGGATTTTCGTCGGCCGGAAAACGAAGTGTCTTGAAGGGAATGGCAAATTCTGCGCTCCATCCTGTGGCATGAACTCGGGCGGCGACATCCCAGGAAGCATCCCAGTTCACGTTCAATCCACCACCAGAGCCTCCTCTCATCCGTCCTCCAAACTGATTTCCTCCTGAAGAAGCCACGAGCTGTGCGTCGTATTCCGCTCCTGCAGCATTCGTCCCGAACACAAATCCGTTCTGACCGTCGGCGAAAGTGTCGAGGACAAATCTGAAGCTGTCAGAGTTTTCAAGCGAGGCATCACGACGGCTGTCGGCCGTCACCAGCTCTCCGGGCTCGGTGTCGAACAGCACCGCGCTGACGTAAAGCATCTCATCTGTAAAGCCGATTCTGATATGAGACTGCTGGGTTGCGGCTTCGCCGTCATCCGGAGCGACCTGGGTAAAACCAGAAGCAGCAGGAAGGCCTTGCCAGGCCGGATCATCCTCAACCACACCGTCAAGCATTGGAATTGTAGTCATCCGGACAGCTTGAATCGATGGCCTGTCCGCAACCTGAGCGAAGCTGGCATGGGTGACCATAGCCAGGACAACAAGAATAAGTGGGGTGCGCATAATCGGTACTTAATGACGTTCGGGCCGAATATAGCAGGTAGGCAGGACCAACTCTGCGGGGAAGACTACGCGTGTTGCCAATTATCGGGATCTTCAGAATCACCTGGAGACAGCCCGATGATGTCACCAGCGGTACCTACGCCCAACCCCAGAACCGTTCGATTGGCATAGTTGAAATAGGCGACCACCTGATTGATCTCCAGAATTTCTGTGTCTGCCCAACCCTCGGCTCGAAGATCCTGAAACTCTCGTTCACGCATCGCACCAGCAGACAAGGTGAGCAGGCGGGCGTAACTCAAAGCGGCAGACTCCCTTTCGGAAAACGCCCCTTCGAATCGTTCCGATTCCAGTGCTTCCCGGATGGCTGCTGACCTGGCCTCATCATCCACCAGCCTGGCCATTCCTTCAAAATGGTGATCCACGCAGTAATGACAGATATTCAGCATGCTGACATAGACACCCAGTGCCTCGAGAAACCACTTCGGCACCGAATTCCCGGAGTGGTGGAGCACGTTCTTGTATAAAGCCATGTGACCTTCCATCGAATGAGGCCGCAGGCTGTGCGCCAACATGATATTGTCCACATTATTGTCAGGACCCTTTATCCGGTCATAAAGCTTTCGAAGTCGTCCGTCAGAATCTTCGTATTCAACAATCTCAATCCAGCTCATCTTTCCGTTTCTCCCTGTCCTTCGATGTCGTCAGCGGATGCATTCACTCTCGCCGTCAATTGCTGCAGCCATTCCGCCAGTTCGTCATAGCGCGAGTAGGCATAGTTACCCGGATGCTGATCTGCTGAAGACACCATCCCGCTCAAATAACCAATCTGGCTCATGAGCATAGGTGGCGGATAACTGTCAGAGTTATCCGTGACCAACTCCGATCGGACAGCGCTCAAGTCTGCAAAAGGATCCCTTTCTGAACCCGGAAGCCTTCTGCGTCGGTCCCGATTGGGCTCTCTCGCGTTCTCGGCCTTTTCAGGAGCGTCTTCCAGTATTGAATCCACTTTTTCGAGCAAAAGGCGCGCACTGCTGCTCAATTCGGCTACTTTCCAGTTGAATGCGAACTGTTCTTCCAGATCATCCTGTGTGATTCCCTCGGACGCAACGTGCGGATCGATCAAAAGAGAAATGTTCTGCTCCGCACCCCAGTCGCCTACGGTTAACATGGCTTTGTATTCACCCGGCGGTGCCAGCGGTCCTCTCGTCGATTCTCCGTTTTCGCGACGAGGCCCGTCTACACGCATATCCCAGACAAATCTGTGCAGGTTCTCACCGCTGCCCAGACCACTAGTCCCCGAAGATCGTCCCTGGGGTTCTCTCATGCCTTGATCGCTCTGCTGCCCCTCCGATTCAGCTTCGTTGAAGTAGCTGCGGACGACTTCACCGTCTTTGGTTATTTCCAGAGTCACATCGCCGCCACTTCCGGGTGCCAGAAAATAGTCGAGTCGGACTCCGGCAGATGCATATTGTGGACTTGCTGAGTTTCCTCCTCGCGAAAAGCGCCGGCTCCGATATGTATCACGTGGAGTGAAAAACTGATTTTCGGTCTCGGAACTGAATTGCCTGAGCGGCTCGATGTTGTCGAGAACCCAGAATCCACGTCCCATGGTAGATAGAGCGATATCACCACGAACGACCTTGAGGTCTGTAATAGGTGTTGCAGGGAGTCCCGCATCGAATCGCGACCAGGTCGCGCCATCATTCATCGATACAAACAATCCGTACTCGGTGCCCGCAAACAGGAGTCCCTGTCTGACAGGGTCTTCGCGCACAACTCGGACTGGGGTATCAATCGCGATTCCATTGGTGCCATCCGTCAATCGCGTCCACGTCTGGCCAAAATCATCGGTCTTGTAGACGTAAGGCTCGAAATCGTTCAGCAAATAGCGATATCCGGCCACGTACGCAGTACCGACAGCGTGGGGTGATGGGTCGATATGCTGGATTCTGCCCTCGGGAGGCATGTCCGATGGGGTGACATCTGTCCATGTCGATCCACCATCCTGAGAAACGTGTACCGGACCATCGTTCGCACCGGTCCAGATTACACCTTCCTGAACGGGCGACTCCTCGATCGTGTACAGGACGGAGTAGTGTTCCTCGCCGGTAATATCGCGGGTGATGGGGCCGCCGGAAATCACCTGACGTTCGGGTCGGAAGGCCGATAAATCAGGACTGATGGTTTCCCACGTCTCGCCACCATCCACCGTTTTGTGTACGTATTGGGAGCCGTGATACACGACGTCGGGGTTGTGAGGAGAAACCTCGATGGGCACGACGCGCTGGAACCGATATGATAATTCGGCCGGGTTGCGACCGTACATGTTGGCCGCGCCAACGTAGTAGTTGCGGGACTGTCCGGTGCGCCTACTGAACTGGTAGAAACGGCCCTTGCAATTGCTGAACACGATGTCTGAATCACCTGGTTTGGGCACGGCAGGACCCGTTTCACATCCCCCGATGGCTTCCCAGTATGCCTCTGCTCCCCCGACACGGTTTCCTGTAGAGTTACTCGGAACGGTGATCGTCGAATTATCCTGTTGACCGGCGTACAGCCAGTAGGGCTCCCTGTCGTCCACATTCAGCTGGTACAGCTCGGCGGTTGGTTGATTCTTCTGCGTTGACCAGGTCCGGCCACCATCCTGCGTTACATTCGCGCCTCCATCATTGGACTGTACCCAGATGTCTGGATCGTCCGGATTGATCCACATGTCATGGTTATCCCCGTGCGGGGTACTCATGCGGGACCAGTTCTCGCCCCCATCCTCACTTTTATAAAATCCAGTGCAATTGACGTAAAGCACGTCTGGATTCGTTGGATCGGCGTCAATGTTGGTATAGTAGAAGGGCCGGTCCATCAAGGGACGATAGTTCGTCACCAGGTGCCATGTCTCGCCCTCATCATTCGAACGGTACAGACCTTCATTTTCGGGTGTTGTCTCGACGAGCGCGTATACCCGGCTCGGATCTGCAGGCGTCACAGCGAAGTCAATCTTTCCGATCAGATCCTGTGGCAGTCCAGTTGTCTTTTTGTCCCATGACGCACCTCCATCACGCGAGACGTACACACCATCTTCGGATCCGTCATCACCGGAGATGATGGTCCACGGCTTTCTCTCGACCCGCCACATGGCCGCGTACACCACCTCAGGATCGGCGGGATTCAATTCGATATCCACTCCTCCGGTCTTTTCGGATACGTACAACACCCGCGACCAGGTGTCTCCGCCATCGACAGTCTTGTAGACACCGCGCTCCTCGTTGTCACCGAATGGGCTACCCAGGGCCGCCACATATACGACCTCTGGATTGGTCGGATGGACAACCACGGAAGCCAGTTGACCCATGTCACGCAATCCTTTGAGCGCCCACGTTTCACCACCATCATTGGACTTGTAGAGTCCGCGGCCGATGATGACGTTGCTTCGGATGCCATCCGAACCGGTACCGACATACACGATATCCGCATCGCTGTCGGCCATATCGATGGAGCCGATCGAACCGGTCTCGAAAAATCCGTCCGATACGTTATGCCAATTGCCGCCGGCGTCCGTCGTTTTCCACACCCCGCCGCCTGTTGCTCCCATGAAAAACGTCCGTGGATGAGCCCGGTGCCCTGCCACGGCAGTCACACGACCACCCCGCGAAGGACCGACATAGCGGAAATCCAGATCGTCAAACTGAGTGGCGAGATCCTGAGAAAGGACTTCGCCAGGCAGAAAAAGCAACAGACACAGCAGGGAAGCAAAAAAACGTGACATCGGCGCGACTTTTCAGTGGTTGAAATCGACCCAAATAGTAGGCATCACTTCGGCCCTTATCAACTGGAGGGCCTTGTGTTGATTTTCTCCTTCACAGCTTCACAATTCCTTGTCGTATCCGCACGGAATTAATAGAATTAGATAGTCCGCTCATTAGATTTACGGTATCATCGTCATCCCGAAATTGACGCCCGTATTCACGACTCGAAAGTCGTGCTCCCGAATCCACCCTCCCTCCAACCCACATTGGTCATGAATCGGATAGCCTCAGCTCTCCTTTTTGTACTGCTCATTGTCGCGATGCCGGCTTGCGGCAACCAGGACGTAGATACTCTCTACCACAATGGCGTGGTCTGGACTGGCGACTCGGGCCAACCCGAAGCTTCGACGTTTGCCGTGAGCGATGGCCGTATTGTTGCAATCGGAACTGATGCGCAAGTTCGTTCCTCGATCGGAGCCGCAGCCCAGGAAGTCGATCTCGACGGAGCATTCGTCGTGCCAGGTTTCATCGACAACCACACGCATTTTTTGAGCGGCGGGTACAACCTGGCCAGCGTGGATCTTCGTTCTGCTGATTCACCGGAAGAATTCAGTCGCAGGATGGCGGAATTCGCTTCTACGGTATCCCAAGGCAGGTGGATCGAAGGTGGAGACTGGGACCATGAAGCATGGGGGGGTGAGCTTCCCGACCGAGCCTGGATTGATGATTCGACCCAAAATATTCCGGTTTTCGTTTCCCGGCTGGATGGTCATATGGGACTTGCCAATACTGCAGCGCTTGAACTGGCTGGTATCACATCTGAAATGATCAGCCCCGAAGGAGGAACGATTGTCCGTCGGGCCGATGGATCACCTACGGGAGTTCTGAAGGACGCGGCAATGAATCTGGTCTGGGCTGTCATTCCTCCAGCGAGTGTGGAGCAACGCGTCGAGATGTTAATGCGTGCTCAGGAGCATGCCGTTTCGAAAGGGGTCACCCAGATTCACGACGTTGGTTCATATGGTGGATGGTTGGACCTGGAAGCATTCGAAGCCGCCCATGCTGCTGGAGACCTGAAGCTCCGCGTGTATTCCCTCGTCTCGCTTCCGACCTGGAAGCGTATGGCAGATCGGGTGGCAGAAATGGGTTACGGAGATGACCGCCTCCGCTGGGGTGGCCTCAAAGGAATGGTGGACGGTTCTTTGGGATCCACAACGGCTCTATTCTATGAACCCTATCTGGACGAGCCTTCAACAACCGGGCTTCTCGTTAACGACACGACGGCCATTCGCCGTGATATTCTGGCGGCTGACTCAGCAGGGCTGCATCTGGCTGTTCATGCGATTGGAGATGCGGCCAACGACTGGCTGCTCGATGTCTTCGGGTCCGCCGCGGAAGCCAGCAATCGAGAGGATCGTCGCTGGCGCATCGAACACGCGCAGCACCTTACGCGCGGGGCCATTCAGAAAATGAATGAGCTGGGCGTTGTCGCCTCCATGCAGCCCTATCACGCCATTGATGACGGTCGCTGGGCCGAAAAACGCATCGGTCCCGAGCGAATCAAAACGACGTACGCGTTCAAGTCGCTGTTGGATGCCGACGTGCACCTGACATTTGGCTCCGACTGGACCGTTGCGCCAATCGAACCTCTTCTGGGTATTTACGCTGCTGTGACGCGGCAAACCATCGACGGCGCGAACCCCGATGGATGGGTACCAGAAGAAATAATCTCAGTTGAGCAGGCGCTGACAGCCTATACCTCATCGAATGCCCGTGCCGGATTCATGGAAGGCCTCACGGGGATTCTGGCGAAAGGCATGGCAGCAGATTTCGTCATTCTGTCGCATAATTTGTTTGAGATCGATCCCACTACGATTCCTGACGTGCAGATTACACGAACGGTCATCGACGGCGTAACCGTTTTCACCAACTGATCGGATCCTACCTCCATGCTGACACTCATTTCAAACGCAGAAGTCTTCGCCCCGCAGCAGCTGGGATTGATGAACGTGCTGATCGCCGGCGAGCAGATCATCTACGTAGGAATGAAGCGTCCAGATCTGGATGAGTGTCTGGATGCCATGCAATTTGATCTGGAAGGCGGTCGGCTCATTCCCGGATTCATCGATGCGCATGCTCACGTGACAGGTGGTGGTGGCGAAGCAGGATATGAAACCAGCGTACCTGCTCCTTTCCTTTCCGAATTCACTACGGCCGGAGTTACGACGGTAGCGGGACTCCTGGGTACCGATGATCTGGTGCGAACGACCTCATCCCTGATTTCTCGTTTGAAGGCCCTTCACGCGGAAGGGATGACAGCATATGGCTACACGGGCGGCTATCATCTGCCTTCAACTACGCTGACCGGATCAGTTAAGAGCGACATTGTGCACGTTGAGGAATTGATTGGAGTCGGCGAAGTCGCTATTTCGGATCACCGATCGTCCCAACCCACCCTGCAGGATATTCTGAAGGTTGCGAGCGAGGCACATGTCGCCGGACTGATGACGGGTAAGGCAGGCGTCGTTCACTTCCATGTCGGAGATGGCCCTCGCGGACTTGAACTTATTCGCCAGGCTCTTGCGACGTCGGAGATACCTCCCCGGGTGTTTTATCCCACCCACGTGAATCGTCGGAAGGAGTTGTTCGAAGAGGCCCTCGACGTTGCCAGAAGCGGATGCACCATCGATATCACCGCATTTCCCGTTGAAGAGGGCGAAAATGCCTATTCAGCAGATGAAGCGCTTCTCCGCTATCTGGAGACAGATTGTCCTGTCGACGGCGTGACGATCAGCTCCGATGGTGGTGGCTGCCTGCCCGTCTTCGACGAGCAGGGAAATCCTGTCGGACTGGACTATGCCAGAGCTTCGGCGCTCCCGGAGACCCTGAAGGCGCTGGTGGAAAATGAGGTCGACCTGGCCCGATCGCTACCCGCCTTCACCAGCAATGTGGCCCGAGTCCTGAGGCTATCCTACAAGGGAACGATTGCTCCCGGAATGGATGCTGACCTGATCGTCCTCGGTGAGGACAATCTCCCAAAACACGTCATGGCCCGAGGCCAGTGGCACGTGAAAGACAAAAAACCCTTAATCAGAGGCACGTTCGAGTAACACAATTTTATGCTGAAAAGACGTCCAGCGCGCAGTACTGGAGATTCAGAGCGCGGATATTTGATTCCCATCGGTGGAGCAGAAGAAAAAGAAACCAACCCGGTAATTCTGGAGCGGTTCGTGGAGCTGTGTGGCGGCCACGCGGCCAATATCGTCGTGATCCCGACTGCCTCGAGATTGTCGGACACGGGGTCGGCCTATGTCGAGTTGTTTGAGGATCTGGGCGCATCGCACGTCGACTTCATGCACCTGCGATCGAGAGCTGACTGCGAGAAGATATCCAACATGAAGCGCCTTGATGAAGCCACCGGCATTTTCATAACCGGAGGCAATCAGTTGCGACTTTCTACCATCATCGGTGGAACACCCATGGCTGACCAGATCCGTCACTTGAACGCCCATGATGTCCATATCGCAGGCACCTCGGCGGGAGCAGCAATCCTTCCCGAGCATATGATTGCCGGCGGCGAAAATGGGCCTACACCTACGCTGGACAAGGTATCTCTCTCCCCTGGTCTTGGTCTGACCAATTCACTGGTGATCGACCAACATTTCCGCGAACGTGATAGACTGGGACGCCTCCTCAGCGCGCTAGCCTACAATCCATACGCGTGTGGCCTCGGAATCGACGAAGACACGGCCGCCTTCATCGACCCGAATGGGGTCCTTGAAGTCGTAGGAAGCGGGGGTGTGACTGTAGTCGACCCCTCAAATGTGGACTATTCATCCATCGCGGAGATACGCCGGGGTGAAGTTGTCACGCTGACAAATGTGCGCCTGCACATTCTTGCCGAAGGCGGAAGATTTGACATCAAATCTCGCCGCCCCCTCATTGAACAGGTACTTGAGCCAGAAGAAGAAGCATGAAAGTTCTTTCCACAAACGTATTTGTAGGGCCGAGTCTCTACGCGCACTTTCCCGTTATCCGGCACGTCCTCGATCTGGGCGTCCTCGAAGAATGGCCTACAGCCAAACTGGGAGAGGAATTCATTGATTCCCTGATCGAGGCACTTCCAGGGCTTCACGAACACGGTTGCTCTTACGGCGAACCTGGAGGCTTCATCCGTCGCATGCGCGAAGATGAAGGTACGTGGATGGGACATGTCCTTGAACATGTTGCCATCGAATTGCAGCACGAAGCAGGATCGGATGTCACGTTTGGAAGAACCCGCTCGACCGGAAATCCGGGCGAATACAACATGGTCTTCCAGTACAAGCAGCGCGATGTCGGCCTTGAGGCGTCCCGGCTTGGAAGACAACTTCTCCTCCAGCTATTACCTGCCAATGTCCAGGACTTGTTGGACGAAAAGGCGGACGATGACTTTGACTTCGAAGACGAAAAGACTTCGTTCATCCGCTTTGCCCAGCGCAAGGAATTCGGACCGTCGACCCAGTCTTTGGTCGATGCTGCTCTCGAGCGCGACATTCCCTGGCTGCGCCTGAACAAATACAGCCTGGTTCAATTTGGTCACGGCAAATTCCAAAAACGTATCCAGGCGACCATCACCAGTGAAACGAGACACATCGCCGTCGAAATCGCGTGTGACAAGGAAGACACACATCATCTATTGAATGATCTGGGGCTTCCAGTTCCCCAGCAGGAGATGGTATACAGCGAACGCCAGGCCGTGCGCATGGCTCGTCGAATCGGTTATCCAGTCGTTCTGAAACCACTGAATGCCAATCACGGTCGTGGTGTATCGATAAATCTGAATGAAGACAACGAAGTGGAAGCTGCTTTCGCTTTTGCCCGAGAGGAAGGCACGAGCCGAGCCGTTCTGGTCGAGAGTTTTCAGACCGGCTTCGATCATCGCATGCTGGTGGTGAATAATCAACTCGTAGCTGTCGCCAAGCGCGTACCCGGTCATGTTGTCGGTGATGGAAAACACACCATTGAACAACTCGTTGACATAGTGAACGAAGACCCGCGTCGCGGAATCGGTCATGAAAAAGTGCTTACTCGTCTGGAGTTTGACCAGAAAGCGATGGCGCATCTTGACGAAGCGGACTTCACAAAGCAGACCGTCCTCAAAAAGGACGAAATCCTGTACCTGCGCTCCACGGCCAACCTGTCCACTGGTGGAACGGCTATTGATCTGACTGATGTAGTACACCCTGATAACAGGGCCATGGCAGTCCGCGCGATCTCTGCCGTGGGACTCGATGTCGGCGGAGTGGACTTTCTGACGGACGATATCTCTCAGTCCTACAAGGATATTGGCGGAGCTATCGTAGAGGTGAATGCGGCTCCGGGCTTCCGGATGCACGTTGCGCCATCCGAAGGCAAGCCGCGTGATGTGGCCGGCGCTGTTATGGATATGCTCTTTCCGCCGGACGCCCTCCGCCGCATCCCGATCGCGGGCATTACGGGTACGAACGGAAAGACCACCACCTCCCGTATGCTCTCGCACATCATGAAGGGTGGTCATACCGTGGGTATGACATCTACGGACGGTGTGTACATCGACGGTCACCTTTCGGTGAAAGGCGATATGACCGGTCCAGTCTCAGCCCAGATTGTGCTGCGTGATCCTTCGGTTGACATGGCTGTTCTCGAAACGGCGCGCGGTGGCCTTGTTAAACGCGGGCTTGGATACAACAAATCAAACGTCGCTGCCTGCCTGAACATTGCCGCTGACCACCTTGGAATGCGCGGCATCGATACGCTCGAACAGCTCGCCGAATTGAAGCGCATCGTCGTTGAAGTGGCGCAGGACGTTGCCGTTCTCAATGCCGATGACGATCTCTGTCTGAAAATGGCAGACTATACCCAGGCTGAGCGCATCTGTTATTTCACGCTCAATCCGAATCATGAACTGGTCCGCGAGCACATTCGCGCTGGCGGACTCGCCTGTGTGCTCGAACAGGGCATCAATGGCCACATGATCACCCTTTTCGACGGAGGTGCGCATATTCCGCTTCTTTGGACCCATCTCATTCCGGCAACACTGGAAGGAAAAGCGGTCCACAACGTGCAGAACGCCATGTGCGCTTCAGCAATGGCCTACTCGCTCGGAGCTTCGCTCGAAGACATTCGCCATGGACTGAGGACCTTTGACACGTCCTTTTTTCAGGCGCCAGGCCGCATGAACGTATTCGACGAACACCCCTTCAAAGTCATCCTCGACTACGCCCACAATCCGGCAGCAGTCGAAGCGATGTGCAAAACCGCAGCTCAGCTCAGCGTTAACGGCCGGCGCATAGCAGTTCTGGCGGCACCAGGGGACCGACGCGACGAAGACATCGATGAAATCGGACGTCTCGCCGCAGGCAGCTTCGATCATTATCTGTGTAAGGCAGATGACGATCGCCGGGGCCGAGGCTTCGACGAGGCCCCGCAGCGCATTCGCACTGCGCTGCTGGAAGCGGGAGTTGAAGACAGCGCCATCGAGGTCATTCCCGATGAGCAACTGGCCATCGATCACGCCCTTCGCTTGGCGGAGTCCGGAGATCTGGTTTTGGTCTTCGGCGACGATACGACGCGTTGCTGGAAGCAGATCATCAGTTTTGATTCAGAAGGAGAGCCCGTAGAAGCCGGCACCGTCCCGGTCGCAGATGTTGCTGAACTTCCGGACATCAGTGATTATCACATCGAAACCGGCGACACGCTGATTCGCGATGAAAAAGGTGTGCGCCTCGCACGAGAAGAGAACGACTAGTGGAGCTCATTGACTCCAGAAGACTCACCGGACCTAACCTGGTCTGGGACCAGCCCGGTGCGCTGCTTGAGGTAGCGTTTCAGGACGCGAGTGTCGTGCAATTTTGGCAGGAAGAAATTATCGATCTGCGTTCGCGACTCGGGCTTCCGGATGCCGGTATCATGGTACTGCCACGCGCCGAAGGTGCGTGGCTCCTCGTTGGGGGACCCGTAGACAGCCTCTACGGACTCATCGAGGCGTCAGAACTGGCCTGGAATCGCGCCGTTGAGCGCTTTTCGGGCGCTAACCCCGGCGAGCCTGACATTTCGGCAGCTCTTTCTGAGCTGAGCGATGAACAAAATCCTGCGGTCGTTGCGCTCCAAAATGCCGCTGCTTCAAGGGGTGTCACCTTTTTCTGGGACGACGACGAAGTGTCGCTTGGAATGGGTACCGGCTCCCTGACATGGTCTCGCATGGACGTTCCTTCACCTGAGGATGTCGACTGGTCGAGGTTTCACGACATCCCGGTCGCAGTGGTGACCGGCACGAACGGCAAGTCCACCAACGTCCGCCTCCTCTGCCACATCATGTCCTGCTGGGGAAAAACATACGGCAGCACCTCGACCGACTGGATCCGCGTGAACGAGGATGTCCTCGACACCGGCGACTACTCCGGGCCCGGCGGGGCCCGCGCGGCTCTGAGAGATCCCCGGGTGGAAATCGCTCTTCTGGAAACGGCTCGCGGCGGATTACTCCGCCGCGGAACGGGCGTTCAACGAGCCAATGTCGCGGCTGTCCTGAATGTGGCAGAAGATCACATGGGACAGTACGGCATCAACTCCGTTCAGGACCTGATCGATGCCAAACTGATCGTACGTCGTCTCGTTTCGGATGGTGGTTTGCTCGTCCTGAACGCTGACGACGAAGGTCTTGTGGAAGCCTCCGCGAAATTTCCCGAACAGCGTGTTTGTTGGTTTTCGATGGGGCCTCCGAAGGTGGATTTTGGAGAAAGCTCGTGTTTTGTCCAGGACGGATTCATCATACACTGGTCGCGTGGAGAGATCACCGGAATTGCCCGTGTGGATGATATCCCCATAACGCTGGGAGGAAAAGCGGCCTACAATGTTGCCAACGCGCTTTCGGCCACAGCAATCGCTCTGGGACTCGGTGTGCCCGTTGATATCATCAGAGAGGGATTGACGACCTTCGAGAGCGACTTCGAGTCGAATCCAGGCCGCAGCAATTATTTCGATGTAAAGGACTTCCGTGTACTGCTCGACTACGCGCACAACCCACACGGCCTGAAGGCAATTCTCGATACGACTTCCCAACTTGGTGCCTCGCGTCAGATCATCACCCTCTCCACAGCAGGTGACCGCACAGAAAAAGAAATCCGCGAACTGGCGTCAATGACGGTTGAATACGGAATCACGGACATCATCGTCAGTGACAGCGTCGGCTACGAGCGCGAGCTGGGGGAAGGGGGAGTTCGGCGCATTCTGGCCGACGAGCTGGATGGCCTTGGAATCACACCCATCGAAGCCGACGGCGAGCTGTCTGCTGTCAAGATGGCATTCGATATGGCCCGCCCTGGAGATCTTCTCATTCTGCTCGTGAAGGCCCAGCGCGAAGAATGCCTGGCTGAAATAAAGGCTCGGATCGAATCTATTTGAGTAGTGAACCGGATCCCTGGAAGCGCTGTGCAATTTTTCTTCCGAGCACCAACTCCGCATTGCTGCTACATCCACCGTTCGCAATCAATCGGACATCGCCCGCGTGTGCGCCTCGTCGTAGTGATGTATCAATCGATTCCAGTCGAAGTGTTGTGAGAAAGCTTCAGCCCGATTTCGTTGGGCGATCCTGCGGCGCCGATCCTGTTCGCAGAAGTTCATCATGATCCTCGTCAGCTGATCGATAGCTTGTTCATCGCTTCGGTCACGTCTTTTGACCAGGTAAAGTCCCGCCAGTTCATGGTTTTCGCGCATTTCGGCTGCAAAGGCTCCGAATCCCGCCAGATCCGAACTGACCGCCGGAATACCGGATGCCAGCGTTTCCAACGGTGTGTAGCCCCAGGGTTCATACGAACTGGGAAAAATGCCAAGATGACACCCACGAATCAGTTCGTCATAATCCAGACCGAAGAGCGGACTGGCTGAGTTCACGAAGTCGGGATGGTAGACGATCTTGACCTTGTCATGCGCATTGTTGAACAGTTCAACCTCGCGAATCTTGTTCAACACCGGGTCACCAGCATCATCTACCATGTCGTGCGTGACGACGGGGGGCAGCCAGTCCCGTTTCCAGGCGTGTTGCGCTCGCTTGATCCGCAGTCGCCAATATTCAGGAATCATCGAGTTCAGGTCCGGCTGTCTTCCGGCAGCTAATTCCTCAATGAGGTGTTTACGGATTTCTTCGGTCACGTTTCTTGCGATGACGCGGAATTCGCGAAACATGGTCGCGTAGTGAAGACTCCCCTTGGAAAGGTTGTTGGTCGGTTGCCTCGTGATAAGCAGAAAGACCACGGTCTTTCTGGACTTGGCTTCGACAAGACCCTCGTTCAATTGCTTCAGAGCCGCCAGCGTGATGTCCATTCCCTTGTTCCGCGGCTCAAATCGTCCAGATGAAAAAAAGTAGAGCGTCTGGTCGAGTTCGAAGGAGTAGCTGGGAAAGAAGTATCCCATAGTGAAATCGTGAATACGCTCTTTCATCTGCGTATGCCGGGTCTGAAACTCGTGCAAGACCAGAAAGCGTTTGACGTTCAGTCCGTTGGGTAGAAGAACATCTGCCCTACGGCCCAGCAGATGCGTGCACTCTTTTCCCGTTATCGCCGACACGGTTGAAAAAACATCCGCGTGCTTGGCAGCAAGGGTTTCGATACCGTGCTGCGCTTCGATTCCAAATCGCTCCGCTGCTTGCGTGACGTCGATGGACTTCAGATTTGCATAAAAATCCGGATCATGCATCGCCAGATATCGGCCCAGAATAGTAGCATGGGTCGTAAATACCGTCCGTCCTGACCACTCCGAGGACTTGAGGAGGGGCACGGAAGCGGCAGACATCCACTCGTGAAAATGCGCCAGAACTCGTTTTTTTGATGATTCCTGCGCGAGCGCTTCCAGAAAAAGCCTGTTTCCTTCACAAAACGCGATCACATCATCGAGGAGCTCATCGTTTTTGGGAAGCGTCAGATTGAGTCGATTGCCGTACTTTTTTCGAAGCTTGACCATGCTCCCATTCAGGGAATCAAGGTTGAGCAGGACAGCCCGGGGTTTTCCGGAGACCAGCCAGCGACCGTGACGCACATCAATTCCAGCCTCTCTTAGTTTGGCTACCGCTGCCCCGATCTCATCATCTGCTTCTTCTTCGGCGAATTCAATTTGGGCTTCATCTTTGTTGAGCGGGCCCAACAGGCAGTAGTTATCGCCCCATCGCTGAACCATTTCAACGGCTTTCGAGCGAAGTACGGTGTAGATCCCGCCAACCTGATTGCAGACCTCCCAGCCAATTTCAACCAGAATCGTGTCGTTTACCTGTGGAGCCATGAAGAGTTGGTCTCGATTGGATGTGTCCAGAGACATGGTACTGCACGTCGAGACAGGATAAACGAAAAGAAGAAGCATTTTGTCAGATGACGAAATCTCATGCGATCCATCTGCAACCCTGGTTGCGTAACGAAGGCTATATTGGAGAATGAAAACACTCCCATTCCTGCTACTGCTCGTGCTCATTGGCTGCACCACACCTGACTCGCCACTCGTTCGCCTCTCTGAAGTCGACGCTACGATTACGCAGGATGCGAGATATTTCGGCAGCGATAATTTTATGGGGCGCCCCATTCGAGGGTACCTGGCCGCGCAGGTCATGCTTACCCATGAAGCGGCAGCAGCCCTTTCCAGGGCCCAGGAGTTGGCGGTCGCGCAGGACTATTCCATCCATGTTTATGATGGATATCGCCCGCAACGTGCCGTCGATCACTTCGTCGAATGGGGCGCGGATCTTACCGATACGACAAATAAAGCTGCATTTTATCCCGATGTGCCAAAGGCCGAGTTATTTGACCGCGGATACATTTCAGCCCGCTCCGGTCACAGCCGGGGCAGCACGGCTGATCTTACGCTTACCAGAGATGGTGTGCCGATTGATATGGGAACGCCGTTCGACTTCTTCGACGAGCTCTCGCACACGGAGAATCCTGCCATCGTAGGCGTGGCGATGGAAAACAGGATGATCCTGAAGGCCATCATGGAAGAAGCGGGGTTCAGGAACTACGTCAACGAATGGTGGCACTATACACTGATAGACGAACCCCACCCGGATACATACTTCGACATTCCAGTGGAATAGATGCCGGAATCAGATTCGTGACCTGTCCCGAATCACGATTGTCGCATCGTCGTTCATCTCCTCTTCAGCGGCCTCCATGTCGAGAATTCCAGAAGCAGTTTTTTCGATTTGTGGCGCGGACGGTGATTGAGGCGCGTGCGCCATCTCGCCGGCTCTGACAGCCAACACTTCCATCTGTTCTCCCCGCTCCCTCGCCCATGTTTTAAGCTTCAAAATGGGCATCGCAAACACACCCAGACCGACAAGAATCATTGCGAGGAGCATCATCTGACGGACATCTCCCGGACCCCCAGCTGACAGAATGGTGGCTGACAACGCTCCAACGGCTAGAACGCCGGCAAGTGTCCCGGCCAGCCGTGCCATCGCGTCGCCTTTAACCGTCCTCATTCGGAGAATGTCACCTTCATTTGAAGGCTCAACCGATATTTGGAGATTGCCGTTGCGCCACGACCGAACCCGACCCATCTGGTCTGTCTTTCCGTGCGCTTTGAACGTGCTGCGCATTTGGGAAACAAGAATGGACCAGCCATCTTCGGACAGATGCCCGCCCAGCTGAACCGTTCGGCCTACACTGGTTGGCATTCCGAGTAAGGTGGACTGCTTCTCAATCTGCGGCTCATTCCCGATCGAGGAGGCTGCATCGGCTATCATTTCGGGCGTGATTCCCGCTTCCTTGCCGATCTGTTGCAGTTCAGACAGAGTCAGCCCGTCACCGGTGGACCTGCTGCTTTTTGCGTCTTCCTGCCGTTCAGCCGCTGCCTTGAAAATGGCCGCGATCTCCTCTTCGTTGTATCGCCGATCAGAGCTCATCGATGAATCAGTGTCAGTGTGCGTTTTCCGATATAGCACCTGCATACGGGATATCTGCTTCAGGGTTCAGTTCTTTGGCCAAACGTGTGTGGGCGGGGGCGCAACTGCGCCCCCGCCCACACGAAACCGTCTAAAATGCCCGACAAGTCTCTAATAGGCAGCAGTCTCTTCCTCAGCCACTTCGGGTTCAGGAGAGGCCGGTGCTGGTGCTGGTGTAGCTGCCGAAAACGTCATCGGTGAGGCTGTTTTTCCTGTGGGAATCAGCATGGGCACCTCGCCCTTGTACTTTCTGTATGTGTCACCAAAGACGTCTTCCATGTCTTTCTCTTCCAGTTGGATCGCAATGAGCATGTAAACGGTGGTGGCAATCGCAAAAATCAGATGGCCCATCGACATCGTCGGAGCGGCCCAGAAAGCAATGACAAATCCCAGAAGGAGCGGGTGACGCACGAATTTGTACGCGAAAGCAGTCGTGAAGACGAGATGCGAATAATCCGTTTCCTTGAATCGAAGCCAGACCTGACGCAGACCAAACAGATCAAAATGATTGATCATAAACGTCGACAGGAGAACGAGAACCCACCCGGCCCAGAAGAGACCTGTCAGGATCGTAGCTCCGACTCCCGAAATACTCCAGATCACCTCATTCATCGGGCTCCACTGCGTAAAAATAAGAATCAGCGTTGCGCTCGAAACGAGAACGTAGGTGCTTCTCTCAATCGACTCAGGAATGATCTTGGTCCAGGCTTTCTTGAAGCCCGGGCGTGCCATTACGCTGTGTGAAATGGCAAAAATCCCCAACCACAACGCATTCCAAAGCAGCGCAGTCGTGAATGAGTCGGTGCCGGTCGAATCTATCGTGTGACCCACATAGAAATTGCCCACAAAGGCAATGGCCCAGAGGAAAGTGACGAAGAAGATGACGTAGGAAACGACGCCATAGAGCAGGACGAGAATGCGCGACATGATGATAGGCGGTCTTGTGGACGATGATTTATACAGACTGGGTTAGCATTCCACTCACCGCTGTCCAACTCCACCGAAACCCTTCAGATTTCTCTTTTTACGGATAATCCGGGCAGTTCGCAAACGAGAAGCTTCATATGTTGCCTCACGGGCAGAATTCCCGTTAATTGAGCCGCTTCCTCACCCGTAGACGCATGACTGGCAGCACCTTATCGCATTACAAGATCGTAGAAGAGCTCGGCCGTGGCGGCATGGGCATCGTCTACAAGGCCGAAGACACAAAACTCGACCGCACGGTGGCCATTAAGGTTTTACCCGCCTCGGCATTGAGTAACGAGGAAGATCGGGCACGCTTCTATCGCGAGGCCAAGGCGGCTGCACAGCTCCACCATCCCAACATCGCCTCAGTGTTCGAAATCGACGAAGCCATTCCGGAAGGTGAGTCGAAAGAGGAGCTTCGCCCGTTCATCGCGATGGAGTACATCGATGGCGAGCCGCTTGATGAAAACATCCGCAAAGCACCACTGAAAATTGAGGAGGCCGTTCGCCTGGCCACGCAGGTGGCAGGCGCGCTGGAGCTTGCTCACGAAAAGAACATCGTGCACCGTGACATCAAGTCTGCGAATGTGATGTTGACCTCAAAGGGCGAAGCGAAGGTTTTGGATTTTGGTCTTGCCAAAACGGCGCAGTCGACACAGCTCACGCGCCTGGGCTCGACTATGGGAACTGTAGCATACATGAGTCCCGAGCAAGCACGCGGAGAAGAGGTTGATCACCGCACCGATCTGTGGTCGCTTGGAATCATGATGTACGAAATGATTGCAGGCCGCTTGCCGTTTGCGACCGAGTACGAACAGGCGGCAGTTTACAGCATCATGAATGAAGATCCTGAACCGCTTACGGCCCTTCGAAGTGGCGTACCCATGGATCTGGAGTACATCGTGAACAAGCTGTTGGCGAAAGACAAAAAGCACCGATATCAAGGCGCCGCGGACTTGATTGCCGATTTGTCTGCCCTGAAATCGGTAACAAGAACGCAGGTCTCCCGGCCCGCCATTCAGGCTGCATCGAATGGCCACACGGTTTCAAAACCGG
>CAZEHJ010000004.1:0-74244 GCA_964512485.1 uncultured Rhodothermales bacterium
AAAGATGCTCCCGAAGAACACCGCATCGGACACTGCCGCATCGGACAATGCCGCATCGGACAATGCCGCAAAGACGGAGGCCAGAAAGACCCTTCTTCTTCTTTTCGCGGTGCTCGTCGTCGTTCTGAGCGGTGCATGGCTTCTGATCGAACACTTGGATATCCAGACCGTAACGCGTCTTCAGCCATTCAATCTGACCGTATTCCTCAGGGTTCTTTCTACAATCGTGTTAGCTTGCGCCTTGATCTCAATTATCCCAAATTCGGTTCGGGATCTGGGGAAGCGAATTGCGTCTTCGCGGCCGACCCAAGCGGCGTCAGTGCTTCTGCTCTCCAGCTTCGCGGCGTACACGGTTTTGTCCGGAAGTCCTGACACGCCAGAGAAAGATGCCCTTCACGAGATGTATGAGTGGGTGTCGGAAGAGACTCATCTTGATGCTGTATTCGCAATCCCACCTTCACTGTCGGGATTTCAGATTGGATCTCAACGCGCACAGTTCGTCTCGTTCAAGTCGTTCCCGTTTACCAGCGCTCCGACCAACGAGTGGTTGCGACGGCTACAGGAGATCGCTCCCGTATCAGAACGCGAACCGGGTGGCGTTCCATTCCAGAATCGTCTTGACATCGCTTATCAAGCTCAAGGGCCCGATCAGTGGAGGTCAGTTCTCGAGCGTGAGAATATCGATTTCGTGATTCGATCAAACGATGGGGACGCTCGATTTGACGCTACAATTGAGCCAGTCTGGTGCTCAGAATATTGGTGCGTTTACTGGGCCGGTCGTATCCTCATGCCCAGATAAACACTCTTCGATTTGAGCCTCAAAGAACGCATACTAGCCCTGTTTGAAGACTCCACCTTCCGCGCACCCGTGTTGAAGCTGCTTTCGGGAACGGGAGCGGCGTTTGTGATCGCGTATCTGGCCAACATCGTCCTGATGCGCCTCTACACAGATGAATTCTGGGGTGTTGCGGATTACATCGTTACATGGGTGAGCATCCTGGCTCCTGTAGCTTCTCTCAGATACGAAGATGCCCTGATGTTGCCGGAAGATCGGCGACAATCAGCCCATGCGTACCTGCTGGCGATCGGGACGGTACTGATCTCTACATTCGTGATCCTGATTCTCGTGTCATTCTCTAGTGTGGCGACCGAGTTTTTCGCTGAAAAGGAAGCCGGACGGTGGGTCCTCATAATCCCTCTGGCCCTTTTCGCCAATCGAACCGCCAAAATCAGCGAAATGTGGCTGTCCAGGCAGGAATTATTTGGTCACATTTCGGTTGCACAGGTGGTTCAAAGTGGATCCATGGTGGGTGTCAGAATATCGGCCGGATTGGTATCTCCCGGTCCAGGTGGCCTTGTTTGGGGATTCGTGGTTGGTTTTGCCTGTTCTGCTCTCAGCATGAGCCGTCGAGTTTTGACAACCCTGAGGGAATCTCTGTCGGGTAGACCCACTCTGGCAGAAATGCGGCAGATGGCATCCAGGTATCGCCGTTTCCCATTGTTCACCATGCCCGCAGCCTTGTTGGGTGCTCTGATTACACGTCTGCCGATTCTCACCATCCCCGAATATTTCGACATGGGTACGGCGGGACAGTTCTCCAGAGGGTTCAGCATCCTGTTTGTGCCGCTCAGCCTCCTGGGGGCAGCCGTCGCGCAGGTATTCTATGTCAGAGCCGTTGAGTCCAACAGGGCCGGCACACTTGCCGGATTCTCCTCTGATGTCCACTCAAGACTGGTCATGATGGCTCTCGTCCCTACAGCCGTACTCATGGTGGCCGGACCGGACATCTTCCAGATCATGTTCGGTGAATCATGGCGGACTTCGGCGGAATACCTCAGGTATGTCGCCCCCTGGATCATGTTCAGCGTAATTGCATCGCCGCTGACTCGACTTTTTGACGTCCTCGAGAGGCAGCGACTCGAACTGACCGTCACGATCGCGATGTTCGTCGTTATTCTTGGCGCTCTTCTGCTCGGAGGCAGATCCGGAGAGATGGAAACGCTGCTTCTGTATCTCGGAATTGGCGGTGCGAGCGTGCGGCTCGTGCAGATCGCCGTTCTTCTGACTATTGCCGGATCAAACATTTCTTCCGGCTTGTTTTCCTACTTCAAGACCGCCCTCGGACTGAGTCCGCTGCTGCTTCTACTCTGGTTCGTCGCCGCTTCCGCGCCTCCACACGTCACGTTCCTTGTAGCTGGAGCAGGAACGCTGGTATACATCCTGCTCATCGCCCGTACGGAAAAACTGATCTGATCCGATGACCCCATCTCGGCCATTCTCCATCGCATGTGCGCTTTTTGCCTTCTTGATGAGCGCGTGTACTGAAGCGCCTGACATCCAGAATGCAACGGTGGATGTGATGACGTTCAATATCCGATATGACAATCCTTCTGACGGGATTGATGCTTGGGGAAATCGCAGCCAATGGGTCGGGACGTTGATCGACAGCTCAGACGCTGTAATTGTCGGTCTTCAGGAAGCGTTGCGGCACCAGATTGATCAGATTGTCGAGATTGCGCCTCGTTTTTCCTGGATAGGTGGTGGTCGAGACGACGGTAGAGATGCCGGAGAATTCTCACCGATCCTCTATGACAGCCTGCAAGTACAACTTCTTGAGTGGCAGCAGCGGTGGCTTTCAGACAGGCCAGATTCGGTCGGTTCTGTTGGATGGGACGCGGCGCTGACCCGGATTGCAACACTCGCCACCTTCAAGATCATAGCTTCGGGCGATACCCTTCACGTGGTCAATGCCCACTTTGATCACCGTGGTGAAATCGCTCGAGAAGAGAGCGCAAGATTGCTCAGGCAATGGAGCCATGCCTCCGGAATTGTAATAGGCGATTTCAATTTCGAAGAGAGCTCTCCCGCTTACCAGGCAATCACGTTCGACCATCTGTTAAATGATGCCGCCCACAACTTTGGAGCCCAACAAATCGGGACTTTTCGCACGTTTGACCCACTTTCGGATACTTCCAGGAGAATAGATTACATCTTCTACGGGAAGGAAATCGAGGTCCTCTCCTACGATGTCCTATCGCCGATTCGGAACGGAAGATATGCTTCTGATCACATGCCGGTCATCGCCGAAATCCGCTTAAAATAAGAGGGCGCCGGCCTATGGCCGGCGCCCTCTTCAAGGCTCTTCCCTTTCTTGAGCGGGTGATGAGATTCGAACTCACGACCCTCACGTTGGCAACGTGATGCTCTACCACTGAGCTACACCCGCTTTTCGAGCGTGCAATAATACGCCGACTTCGTTCCGAGATCAAGCCCTGAGACGACCTTTACATGAAGCTCACGAAGCGATTCTCATTCACTCAAAGTTGACGCATCCGCCCGGAGACAGCTTCATTCTTTGATGCCACAAGCCGTAATTTTGTTCTGCAAATCACACATTTCAGTTTCCCTAGATCTTCCAAATTCGATGGCCCAGATTATTGACGGAAAAGCAATTTCGGCTCAGGTTCGAGACGAAGTTAAACAGGCCGTAACCGCACGATCCGAAGCCGGATTACGCGCTCCATATCTTGCGGTCGTTCTGGTCGGCGAAGATCCGGCATCCGCCTCATACGTTCGGGGAAAAGCCCGTGCTTCGGCGGAAGTGGGCATTGAGAGCGACACGATGTCATATGACGCATCGATTGCCGAGGAGGAACTGCTGAACATCGTCGAGAAGCTGAACAATGACGATGGAGTTGATGGAATCCTGGTCCAACTTCCCCTTCCAGAACATATCGACGATCGTAAAGTGATCAATGCAATCGCTCCATCTAAGGATGTTGATTGCTTTCATCCTGAAAGTGTAGGAAATCTGGTGATTGGCCTCGATGGGTTTGCTCCGGCTACACCAGCCGGTATTGTTGAGCTCCTACAGCGTTCAGGCATTGAGACGAGCGGAAAACACTGCGTTATCGTCGGTCGATCCAACATCGTGGGTAAGCCCCTGGCCAATCTGATGTTGAAAAAGGGCCTCGATGCAACCGTAACGGTGTGTCATAGCCGAACTAAAGACCTGCCCTCGGTCGCCAGACAGGCCGATATTCTGGTCGCTGCAATCGGTCGTGCAAATTTCGTGACGGCCGATATGGTGAAGGATGGAGCAGTCGTGATTGACGTGGGTATCAATCGTGTCGACGATGCGAGCCGGGAACGAGGCTACCGTTTGGTCGGAGATGTGGACTTCGAAGCGGTTTCTGAAAAGGCCAGCTTCATCACACCGGTTCCGGGCGGAGTTGGCCCGATGACCATCGCTGTTCTTCTCCAGAATACATTGAAAGCTGCCTCCAATTGAGGCTTCCTGGCTTGATGTGTTGCGTAATGTATTCTGGTCTATTAGGCTGTCTACCAACATATTATGGTTTGTTTCCAGCAATCTACAGACGTCCTGATATCCTTTTCGATTTCCGCTTGAGTAATTGGTTTTCCCGCCGATCCAGTAGTCATGGGCGCACGCGCGCGAATAAATACGATGCGCAGCTTCCGGCACCGACAAACGCCAAACTACTCGGATCTTACTCATGCGGACTCTCAACACACCGCGACAAATACGAAACTCGGGACGTGCGCTTCTTAGCGTTCTCTTGTTGTGCCTCCTTTATCCGCTTTTCGGCCCTCAGCTGAATGCCCAGGCCATTGGAGACTTCAGATCCCGCAGGAATGGAAACTGGAGTAAAAGCAACCGCTGGGAAGAATACACGGGCGCCGGTTGGACCAATACCGGAAACACGCCTAATTCAGCGGACGGCGTGATAACGATCCGAAACGGACATAATATCCGCGGCAACGTCAACGCTAATTACGATGAGGTCATCATCGAAAACGGCGGAAGTCTCGATCTGACGCAGGTTTTTAAAGTCGTTGATGGCCCTGGAATTGATCTGCAAGTGCATGGAATCCTTTCTGTCAATCGAAATGTGCGTGTCAGGGGTACGGCATCAGCGTTTTTTTACTCGACGTCCGACGTTGATTTCGGGGGCGGCAACAAGCTCAGATTCGAAGACACTACCACAGCCACGTTTGATGGCGGTACAGTTGCAACCGCAAACGGCACATTCCAGGTCGAAGACAATGCTGTAGTCCAGGTGAACAATGGGACCGTGATAACCAATACGGGCAGAACACTTGTCAGGAACAGTGGATCTCTTACGCTCACTTCGAGCACAGTTGTCAATCAGGGCTTGTTTGACATAAATGGATCTGGCGCAGTTACCTTCGCGAATGGATCGATATATGAACACGGGCAGGACGGCAGCTACTTCCCGATTGCTGTCAGAACGACGTTTCAGGCTGGTTCTGAAGCGAGGGTCACCGGTGTTACGACGACCCTTCCTACGAGACTCAACCACACGTTTGACAAGTTCACGTGGAACTCGACTTCTCAAACAGCCGATCTGGACCTGGCAGCCGGAATTACAGCGATAAACGACGATTTCACCGTTACATCGACTGGAACGGGCTCTATCACTTGGGATGCGTCGGGGTCTGCCACAACTATCGGCGGTGACTACATCCAATCCGGCGGGGATTTTCGCTATTCAGACACCGGTTCCACCACGATGACCGTTTCAGGCAATCTGGATGTCAACGGTGGTACATTTGACATCGCCAATACCTCCGGTACCCCAATTGTAGCCGTCGCCGGCAATTTTTCCGTTACAGGGGCCATGACCGAATCAGGAACTGGCTCTGGTACGGTCCTCCTGAACGGAGCAGGCGCACAAACCATTACTGCCAACGGTACTCTTTCGGGAAACATCCATGTGACTACCGCTGGCGCTGGACTCGCTTCGCTTACTACTGATTTGTTGGTCCCGGGAAATCTTACTGAAACGAGCGGTGGGCTCGATTTGGCCAACTTTGGCCTGGAGGTGGAAGGCAATCTCAGCATCACCTCCGCCCTCTCAAATACCGGACAAATCCTCTTTTCGAGCGCTACGGCAGCTCAACTGCAGCTTCCTGCCGGCTCCAAGACGCTTCCGGATGTTGTTATTGACAAGCCAGCCTCGTCTCTCACGATTCTTGCTGACGTTGCGACATCGACGACAGTCATCGTGAGGAATGGCACGCTCGACACCAACGGCTTCGAGTGGCTGCTGCCCCATGGGACAACTCTTTACAACACAGGTACTGTGACGGGAAATGTCACCATTCAGCGCTCATATTCCCAGAACAGCGATGGTTGGAGAATGCTGGCAGCACCCGTAACGGGTCTCATGTATAGCGACCTGAATACCTCATTCTGGACGCAAGGAGCCCCTTGGGCATCAAAAATAGAGGGAACGGCAAACCTGCAGTCATTCGATTTCGCCTCTCAGGGCTGGACTGAATTAGGCGGAGCTGACGCCGGCTTCGGGACCGGTGGCGGCTACATCTTCTATATGTACGCGCTGGATGACCTGGGAGCACCAATTTTGCCAGCTACCTGGACTGCAACGGGTACTCCGGGAGCGATGGGAACCATGGGCCTCTCTTTCGCGACCGCGATATCAGATTCGTACAACCTTATGGGCAATCAGTCCACCACAAATCTGGATTGGGACCTGACGCATGCTGCCAGTACCAACATGGAATCGTCGTATGCCACCTGGGACCCTTCGGTCACAACGGGTGGTGGCACGACAGGATACAAGTATTATGATGCAACCAGTGGACTCGGAGCGGCCGGTCGGTACGTAGCCCCCTTCACCTCATTCATGGTTGCCGCCAATGCTGGTGGAGCTCAGATTGTCCCGACCTCGAGCGAAGCGGCTTCCCGACAAACTGCCGTCACGTACGGTAAAAACAACCGCATTGCACCACATTTCCGCCTTTTGCTTGAAGGTGAGGGACTTGCCGAAAACGAGACCTATCTCTCGTACGGCGGCGAGGCCACAGACGAATCCGGTGAATTTGACGTGCTGCGCCTGCACCCCCTCTCTCTCGATTTTGTGACCCTTTGGTCTGAATCTGATGGACGCAGGCTGGCATTTGACGGCCGCACCATGGACGAAGGTCGCGAAATCTACGACCTCACAGTTGCAGCGACCCGAAACGGACAATATTCGCTCACATTGCTTGGCAAACACAAAATCCCCGATTCCTGGACCGTTACGCTTGTTGACCTTCAGACGGGCAACAAGGCTGACCTGAGTAACGGCGAAGAAATGCTGTTCCAGACGCGCTCTGAAGACATCGTGACGGTCAATTCAGGCTTCGAATCCACACGCGCTCCTCGATTCAGGGTGATCGTGACGGATTCAAATCGAACGGTGGAGGCATCTGAAGACCTTTTCGCACAGACAGATGTGCCCGTTCTGAGCCAGAATTACCCAAATCCCTTCAATCCATCTACTTCGATCCGTTATTCCATCCCACGTTCATCCGTGGTTTCTCTCGAAGTATTTGATGTCCTCGGTCGTCGTCTGGCCATTCTTGTGGACCAGACTCAGGATGCCGGCTGGCATGAAGTGAATTTTTTGTCTGGAAATCTTGGAAGTGGCACCTATTTATACCGCTTAGTCGTTGATGGCCAATCGTTTAGTAGGCCTATGCTCCTGCTTAAGTAGAGCCGACTCGCCTACGTTCATCTACTTAATTCCTGATCATTTCAGCCGATAGGTGATGCAGAGGCGGAACGGTTTCGCCCCTCAATTGAGCCTTTAACCGAAGACTCTCTCTCAAGGAGGTATATCTCATGAAGAAAATGAAATTAACTGTTATTGTGACCGGGCTGATCCTGTTTGCAGGATTGGCCACCACCGCAAAAGCGCAGTCTGACAATCATCTGGTAAACGTCGAAGTGCAGGCAATCAACGAGATTGCAATCGCGGCTGATGTTACACTTCAGATTACGACTGCAACGGCTGGTTCCGATCCAACGGATGCTACTGACAACACTTCGTATGCAATAACGACGAACGATGCCGGTGGAACAACCAGAATTACAGCAGCTACGAGCGTCGACCCAGCCACGTTGGGTGATGGTCCTGCTGGTGTAGACATCCAGGTAAACGCAACTGCTCCTACGGGCGGTTTGGGTGCCGGGAATATTTCTCTCGGAACCGTTGCAGCTAACGTTGTAACCAGTATCGACCCTGTTTCTGAAGGAACACTGACACTCGCTTACACGCTGAGTGCCACCGCCGAAACTGGACAGCTGGCTTCAACTGCCGTTACAGTTACCTACACGATCGTCAACTAAGCAGTGAAAACTGTTTAGAACGCGATCTGTAGATATCCCTTCAAACGATCCATGCGTAGAACAATGCCCATACTGTGGTTATTTCTCGCATGGATCGTTTTGTTTTGGGTTCCCGACTCAAGGGCCCAAGTCCCTCCTCCTCTTCCTGACGCGCTCATAATGGCGGCATCCAGCCTGACCCTAAGCCAGTCGGTGACGGTTTCCGTTCAGGAAATCAACGAACTTTCTATTTCCGGGGATGTGGCAATTACAATTTCCACTGCTTCACCGGGCTCCGGACCTGATCCTGAGAACGACACCTCCGCCAGCTACAATCTGACCACCAACGGAGCCAACAAGAAGATTACAGGCTCGATAGATGTGGCCTACACGGCTGGAATCACCCTCTCTCTATTGCTGGCAGCGCCTTCTGGTGGCTCAGCATCCTCAAAAAACCTCAGCACCACGGCTCAAGACCTCGCCACCGGATTCGGCCTCACAGCTGAATCCAGCCTTGGCATCACCTATACAGCATCCGCGACCGTTGACGTAGCTCCGAACGGCCTTGGTGAAACGCGTACGGTAACGCTTACGCTGATGGACAACTGAGATGAGAACATGTAGCCAACATATTCTCAGACTTTCCGCAGCAAGCCTGGTCATCCTGTTCAGCCTCCTTTCTGCCCCACAAAGCCGGGCACAGGAGTTTCGCTACAATTCAGGCGGTGGCCCGCTAACTCTGCTGATCCAGACGGCGACGGCAGGCTCAGAGCCGAATGATGCCACTGACAATGCAACAGAAATCTACTGGGATGCCAACTTCGGCGCCCCATCCAAAATTACAGTCTCGACTATCGCACCAGGCCAGTCTTTCCAGCTCTTCCTTTTACTTAGCGTACCAAGCCAGGGTGGTGGTGGACAAGGTGTTGCGCAGCCCGAGGTCACGTTAGTTGACGGGATGCTCGATGCAGACCTGTTTACAGACATTCCCTCCACCCTGCCAGGACGGCAAGGTTTTGGCACGCTTGAATACCGTGCAGCCGCTACAGTTGCTGATGGCAACAGTTCGATGCACGGAGATGACGTTCACATAGTCACTTTAACCGTTTTAGCCCAATGAGCAGACAAATAGCCCTCATACTCACTCTTTTGATGCTGGCTGTTCCTTCCTCTTCGAAGGCACAAATTTCCGTCAGATCTCAGCTTTCACAGGACACCAGCGCCCAACCTGGTGAATCCTACGTGGGATCGATACTGATTCGCAACGATACGGATGAAATTCAGCAGGCAAAGATTTATCAGACGGATTATCTGTTCCAGTCTGACGGGTCAAACTATTTCGGCGATCCAGGAACGATTGAACGTTCAAATGCAAAGTGGATCGACGTTGCATCTTCATCCATGATGGTCCCTCCTCGTGAAGCCATCGAGGTAAGTTATCGCGTGAACGTACCAATGGACGTAGATGCCGAACCTCTTCAGGGGTCGTACTGGAGCATCATCATGGTAGAGGGCATTCCCAAGAGCTCTCCAGAGAATATTGAGAACGATGTACCAGACGATGCTCTGGGAATAATTCAGGTCACTCGCTACGGTGTACAGGTTGCCACTCACATTGACGGCACCGGCGCTGCAAACCTGACAATCAGTGAATCAGCTCTGTCCAAAAGCGAAGGCAACATTGCTTCTCTGCAACTGAGCGTGGCAAACGAAGGCGACAAGCTTGTCAGGCCTGAAATCTGGGTTGAGCTCTACGATGAGGCAGGAAACGCCCTTGGACGCATCGACGGAGTCAATAACCGCATTTATCCAGGAACGAGCGTCAAGCAACAGATTGAACTGGGTAAACTCGAAATCGGAAGATACCGGGCCCTTGTCATCATGGATGCCGGAGACGATGAGGTGTTCGCGGCCGAATACAATCTGAACATCGACTAACACCTGACACCTTTCAAAATCGGACACTCCAGGTCTGATGAGACGATCTAGTTACATATCGGTTGTTCTGTTAATCACGGGATTGTTCGCCGTCGCACCAAGCGCAACGGCGGCTTTTTCTTTTGAAGAGGTTTCTCGGCAGGACGAAGTGTCCATCGATATAATCGGCGGAGACAGCCTTGCTGTGGACCCGGGCGATGTTGTAACACTGGTCTACAAGATCCACTCAGACCAATCGGGTGTTCGCAATCTGACTCCATCTTTTGACATTCCACAGGGATGGAGCGTCGTTTTTGGAACAGATACGCTGAAATTGAGCCCTGAAGAACCCACGACCCGATTGGTGACCTACAAGGTTCCGGAGTCGTCACTGGCCGGTTCCTACAAGATCAACCTTGCGCTCCTTGACGCAGAGGGAAATGCGATAGGAAATAAAAGTGCCGGTATTGGAGTCAATGCAATTTTCGCGATCGACCTGGATGCAGACCCCATGGAAACCTATGCGGCAGCCGGAAAGCTGGTTCAGGTCACTTTCACGCTTTCAAACGACGGCAACGCACCCATCTCTGTGAACCTCGATGCTGTCGACCGCAAGTTTGCTGACGTTCGCCTACCATATTCCAGCATTGATCTGGCTCCGAAAGAGTCAGTCACCTTTACTGCCGAAATCAACACAGATGCCAATCTCGATCACACCCAGCGGGCAAACCTGCGATTTGAAGCCCAGATCGCCGAAAAAAGTGAAATATTCGATTTTGAAACTGTAGCGTTTGATATCGTACCCGTCTATTCCCGAATCCGTCCAAAAGCGGCCAGAGTGCCTCTGAGCCTTGCTCTTGAAACAGTGGGAGACGAATCCGGAATAATGCCCCAGGCCACAATCGCTGCACAGACTCACCTTTTGGGTGGCAACGTATCTGTGATTGCTACCCTTGCTGAGATGCCACGTCAGAAGTTCTTCGGAGCGGATCAGCGACTCGAAATTCAGTACGAGAACGAAGATGTGACCGTAAAACTCGGCGATCACTCTCAGTCCATCTCACCGATGACGCTCACAGGAGAGCAAGGACTCGGAATTGGAGCAGAAGTTAAAACTACAGACTGGACGTTTAAAGGCACTGTCCAACGTTCACGATTCGTATTCCCAGTACAGGAACGATTCGCTGCCTCAGCCGCCTACCAGACATCACCATCGTCCTTTGTAAGCGCTAACTTGCTGCACCGCAACGAATTTTACGATGGCACCTTACTTACTTTGAGAAGTTCTTCGCAGCCGCTTGGTTCTTCTTCCCGTATGGATGTCGAGTGCGGAATCGACTCTTCTGAAGCGTTGCGAGATCCCTCCTGCTCGGTTCAGTTCTCAGATAGTGGCTCCCGATTGTCGTACCGAATACGAGCTCAGAAGGCGTCGGAGTCATTTCCCGGCACACTGGCAGGACTACGCCAGATTTCCGAATACGCATCCTTCAGGCTGAACGACAGATTCCGCCTCGACAATACGTATAGACGTTTCGATCGATCGTTGGGCGGCGGATTTGCGCGTTCGAGTTCTCTCGCGAAGGCTGGAGTCACATATACCGATCGCATTCACGGAGGTACATTGTACCTGACGGCGCATGGTATCCGCACTAAATCGACCTATTCCAATATTCGATCAGACGCGGATCGATCTGAACTTATTGCTCGAACAACCCTGGGATATCACATGCGTTCCATAGGGTTAACGGTATCTATGGAGGAAGGTAGAACGACCTCCACCAGCGAGCAGAAGGCAGGGAGTCTGCGCCGTTTCAAGACCAATTTCAGAGTTTCTCCTCTCCCAAGATGGACGCTGAACGCGTCAGTTGAAGCATCGACGGGCAGCCTTTCCGCTCTTTCTGTACGTCAGTCGCAGAAGCAGTATGGTCTCGGCTCCACGATCAGCCTGCCTCGTGAGTGGACGGCCAGTGTGATAGGATTTCACAGTCAGGTCAAAACCCTGATTGATCAGCAGTATTCATCTCTCAGAAGCGGCCTTTCCAAGTCATTTCGGTCCGGTCGTACTCTTTCCGCCCAGGTTCAGCTGAACCGGAGTACGGGTCGTAGTACCGTTCAAACGGCAGATTACCGCCTTTCATTTACTACTCCACTTTCCATGCCGTTTGGTGGAAAAGGATTTGACGATGAAATGCTGCGTGGTCGCGTGACCGATGAAGAAACGGGACTCCCATTGTCAGGCGTTCTCGTATTTCTGGGCGACAAACTTGCTATCTCTGATGACAAGGGACGATTTGTCTTCCCGAGACCTGAACTGGCTGTAGAATTCCTTCGCGTAGATCAGAACAGTATCGGCTATGATCGCACACCCGCCGCCGCCATGCCGATGGAAATCGATCCATCCTCGTTTCTGAACTCAGAATTGAACCTGATCATATCCAAGGCTTCCAGTATTACCGGAGACATTTTCATCTACCACAACAGTGCAAGCAGCGACCTGCTCGTTGGGAATCCATCAGACAAACTGGTTCAGGAAGGCGGAATCAATGGCGCGATAGTTCAGATTTCCAATGAGAAGCACAGACAGCGTACGAGAACATCACGCAGCGGATCTTTCAGGTTTGACCAGCTTCCATCCGGCGAATACACTATTGAGATTATTCGCATTCAACACGAAGAACACCAACAGATTAGCACGACTTCGTTTAAGGTTTTTGTAAAGCAGGGTGAAAGTGAATACGTGCTATTCAGGGTGGAGCCGAAACGCAAGTCGATAAGGATGATTCAGTCTTCGACCCTGTCAGTAGGTGATCCTAAAGACAACATTCGAAAAATACCTGTCCTCAAAGGAGATCACGTTTCTTCGGATTCCGTGAAAACCAAAAAGAATGATTGGAAGGCTCGCACTCCAAATCCTGAAACGCCTGTTCGAAATGAATCCAAACCTGCAAAAGGGAAATGGTCAGATCAGATGCTGGACTCTGCCAAAGAAGCCCCAAGCGATTCTCTGGACGCATTCTCTGCGGTATCAATACCGTATTACGTTGAAATAGAGGGAAATACAGCCAACGAGAAGAGATCCGGGCTCGTCATGCTTCTCTTTGTCCTGTGTGTGCTATTCGTCCTCCTGGACGTGGATCTTCTCGTTCGCCATGCGATGGATTCATTTGGCGGTCCCATCAAGTCGATGAATTCACCAGTCTGGCTCTGGACGATCAGGCAGGCAGCTGTTTATGCTCTTGGAATTGGATTTTTTACTCTCTGGGCTGGTGTGCTCGAAGGATTCGCTGTATCTCTGGCTCTTGGAGGCATTACAGTAGCCGTCGAATCGTGGAATACGTACCGAGCAATTGGGAATATCATGAACCTGACCTTCCTGAGACGGGCCGGATCGGGGTCCTGGATTCCATATAGAAACTCCACTGCTCGCATCGTCTCGATTTCCCTTGAGTCCGTCGAACTGGAGTTACTGAACGGAAATACCGTCAAAGTGGCCACCCATGCAATTCGACGCCTGTCACCGCGGAAATGGACGAGTAACTCAGTGGTAACAAATGAGTTTGAAATCCAGATATCCAGGATGTCCAATCTGAAGCTGGTCCGAAGCAGCATTGAGGAGACTCTGGCCTTGTACGCTCCCGAAGGAACATCCGGAAACGTCCATATCGAGTTTATAGATGTAAATGAAAGTGACACAATTGCTTCGATACGGACCGTAATCGACAAAGCTCGTCCTGATCATGGCATCATCAGTGCTGTGGTTGAGAAAGAGCTTGCCGCATACGGTGTTGAGCTGAGATCCGTCAGGCTTCATGCGCCAGATTCGCCCTTCGGCCCGCTCAAACTGGTTCAGCTCCCCGGTACCAAAGCGGCCTGAACAACCCCTTACAGCGCGGTTCAACCTGTCTGTATTGCCGGAAGGCGTTTGGGCCCGAAATCCGCACCGATCTGGATTCGGTCAATCTCCGAAGTTGAGAACTGATCCCTCGTATTCTTCCCCGTTAATCGAATAGCAATACTCGATCTGAGCGCTCTTGGCCAGCATTTCCGCCACCGAGCAGTATTTGCCCAGACCCAATTCGATCGCGCGCCTGGTCTTTTTCTCATCCAGAGTCCCTTCGAATCGATAGGACAAGATGATGCGCTCGTAGGTTGAGGGCGAAACACCATCCGGTTTGAATCCATCAACTTGCATATTGAAGCCGGTGAGCTCCTGACGTCCTTTCTTTAGTATAGAAACGATGTCACCCCCACTGCAGGCACCGATCGCAATCACGATCAGCTGCATGGGGCCTACTCCGTTGCCGTCGCCATCTTCGTACGCCGTTGCGTCATCGATGTCAACCGAGTGGCCGTCAGCATTGAAGCCGCGAAAATGGAAATCATTGTCCTGTTTTTCAAGGCGAACAGATACTTTGCCCATCAGATAGTCCTCAGTCGGTGGCGGATTCTTCTTCGTTCCAAGTCCAGGTACCAAGATCTTCCAAGGTGTGATAAGCCGTCAGGTCGTGTTGAATGGGTGTAATTGAGACCCACCCATTTTCGACAGCCCATAAATCGGTGTTGTCGCCTGTGTCCAGGTTTACAAATGTACCTGATAGCCAGTAGTATGGTCTGTTAAACGGGTCGAGTCGTTCAGCAAACGACTCCTCCCACATGGATCTGGCCTGTCTCGTAACCATGCAGCCTTGTAATTCGGACAGCGGAAGATCTGGGACGTTCACGTTGAGCAGAATTCCGGGCATCAACCCTCCCTGCAGTACACGAACTGCTATATCTTTTGCCACTCGTGCGGATGCTTCGAAGTCGCCCCCTCCCCATTTGCAGTAGGAAAAGGCGATTGCGGGTATTCCCAGAATGGCCGCTTCTGTGGCCGCGCTGACCGTACCGGAATAGATCACGTTTACAGCCGTGTTGGGCCCATGATTAATCCCAGAAACGACCAGATCAGGCTTTCTGGGGACGAGCTTGTCGAGTGCAAGCTTCACACAGTCGGCTGGAGTCCCCGAGACCGCATAGGCTTGAATCTGACCCGATGGTCCCCGGAATGGCCAGGGCCGGGCTCTGACAGGATCACGCATCGTTATCGCATGGCCTACCGCACTCATTTCCTGAAGCGGGGCAACGACTATCAGATCTGCAATTGAATCCAGAGCTGCAGCGAGCGACAGAATACCGGCAGCTTCAATTCCATCATCATTGCTGATCAGAATCAGCGGGCGATCATTTTTCATCTACGCATCATTGGTCTACACTTTGTGGCCTGGGCGAGTTGACTTACGCGATACTATCAACTCGAAGTTCAGTAGCTCTCATCATTCGACGGAAACTGACCGGTGCGAACATCGCTTATGTATTGCTGAACCCGCTCGGTAATAAGATCTCCCAGATGAGCATAACGACGAACAAAGCGTGGATTAAAATCAGTCGTTAATCCCAGGGCATCATGGGTTACGAGAACCTGGCCATCACAGGCTGGGCCTGCTCCTATTCCAATTGTGGGTACGGAAAGAGACTCCGAAACCTGCTTGCCCAATGGAGCCGGTATTTTCTCCAGCACGATTCCAAACACTCCCGCCTTTTCCAGCAGTACAGCATCCTCTTTCAACTCCTCTGCTTCGATCTCTTCCTGCGCTCGTACCTGGTAGGACCCGAAGCGGTAGATCGATTGAGGAGTCAAACCCAGGTGGCCCATAACAGGAATACCTGCCTCGAGAATGCGCTCGACGATCGGGATCACGGTCTTCCCTCCTTCAACCTTCACAGCATGTGCACCGGACTCTTTCATCACCCGAACGGCCGAAGACAGAGCCTCTTTGGAATTGCCCTGATAGCTACCGAAAGGCAAGTCTACGACGACAAGTGCCCTTCCTACCCCCCGCACCACGCACTGGGCATGGTAGATCATCTGATCCAGCGTTATCGGAAGAGTAGTCTCATGACCCGCCATGACGTTCGATGCCGAATCCCCGACAAGGATCACGTCCAGGCCAGCAGCATCCAGTATACGGGCTGACGTGTAGTCGTAGGCCGTGAGCATGGCAATACGAACGCCGGAGCGTTTCATTTCCTGAAGGGTCCGGGTCGTAACCCTGACTGCCTTATCCGGAGATGGTCTGGTGGACTCTGTACTCATATATATGGGGGCAGATATTTATGCGCGGGTCGCAATATAAAGAAAGGCGGGCGCCCTGTGGGCGCCCGCCTTTTAAAGCGCTTCGAATTCAAACTCAGTTCGAGGCAGTCGTGTCTTCTTCGATTTCAATACCGAGTGCCTGGGCAATATCGACATTGATATTGATAACCTTCTCAGGATTGACGTAAAGCAACGCAGGAGATCGAATGACGATGTCGAGTCCTTTCTCAGCTGAGATCGAATCGATTGCGTCCTGCACTTTCTGAAGCAGCGGTGCCATCAATTCGTCCTGACGTGCAGCCAGTTCCTGATCCTTGGCAGCCGCTGAATTCTGTATTTCTGCCTGGAGCGCGGCAAGTTCACCTTCTCGTTCTGCCTGACGTTCCGCCGACAGGAGCGGCTGCTGACGCTGGTACCGATCAACGCGTTCCTGAAAGTCCTCTGCAAGCGCCTGAAGAGCATCCTGGCTCGTGCGGTACTCTACTGCAATCTGCTGCTGGACGCCTTGATACTCAGGCATATACGTGATAATAATTTCAGGATCGGCATAACCAACCTTGAGAGCCTGTGCAGAGGCATCCGTCTGCGTAAAGCCTATCATCATGAAGGCTACTACGATGCTGAAAATGAATTTTTTCATGTCTGTTATTTAGTCACTTCGGCTGCGTGGCAGCGTTCGTGCTGGATTATGCGGTTGAACAAACGTTCAACCTGTTTTTGGAGTTTAGATGTGTCTCTTAACCGCGGGTACTCACAACGTCTATGCCAAGTTCTCTGAGAACGGTATCAGAAAGATCGAATTGATCGCGCTTGAACATGAACAGGAACTCCCCGTTGATATCAAATACGTAATCATATCCCTCAGACGTGGCCACTTCGTCGATTGCTTGAAGAATTTTTTCCTGAACTGGCCTCATGAGCTGTTCCTGATTCAGAAATATATCCCCTTCAGGGCCAAAATACTTGACCCGCAGTCTTTCCAGGTCTTCTTCGGCTCTCACGATTTCCTGTCTGCGCCGCTGCCGTTCTTCATTGGTATAAAGCAGCTCTCTGGCCTGGTATTCACGAAATTGCTCGTCCAATTCTCCTCGGAGACCATCCAACTCCTGTTGCCAGGTTTGGGCCATTCGGTCAAGCTGTTGTTGAATAGTCGCGTATTCCGGAAGAGCATTCAGGATATATTCGGAATCGATATATCCAATCTTCTGCTGTGCACTGGCAGACTGAAAAGGAATTACAAGCGCAAAAACCAGAGCAGCTAGAAGGGTAGACAGATTCTTAGTCATCGTACTGGCGTTGATTATTGACGGCGGAAGTTGGTAACAAGCTGTACAGTATTCAGGACTCCGTTACTTGTTACTGTCCGAAACTCTGGCCCAGGCTGAACTGGAAGGACCACTTTTTCGAGCCGTCGTGTTTGCTGTCAATCGCTTCAAATTCGTCAAAATTATAACCGTATGCCATTTCTACCATACCGAGAATCGGCAAGAAAAACTTCATTCCGAAGCCTGCTGACCGAAACAGATCCGTCGGATTGTACGATTTGAAGTCATGCCAAGCGTTTCCAGCGTCAATAAATGCATATGGGACGGCCTGAAGCTGCTCCGATTGAACGGCCGACCATTTCAATTCAGCAGAGTATTTATTCAATATCTGACCACCGAAGGGCTCGTTGTCAGATGCTCTCGGGCCAATTGCTCCTAAAGAGTACCCTCTCATATAGACGATGTCCTTTCCGAAGAAATTGAAAAAACCCTGCGTGTCGAAAGGAGAGCCACCAACAATGAAGCGTTCGAAGGCCACATCATCCCCATTCAATGATCCGATATACCCATAATCAGCGGCAAGGCTGAGAGACAGCTTCGGTGCGATAGGTGTATTCCAGGAGTTCTTCATTCTCCACTTGTGATACTGGATCAGATTTCCGAGCGGAGGCGCAATTTCAAGAGACAGGGAGAAAGTCGATCCACTCTGAGGGAAAAACGGATGATCCGCCGTGTTTCTGGAGAGGGACTGTTGGATTGTGATTTCCTGGCTCACACCAAATGGTAGTGTAGAAATCCATTCCTCATTGTTGTAATACTGATAACCCAGAGATGTCGAAGTCCTGAACCATGGATCAGGCCATTTCAAACGCTGCTCGAAAAATACACGCTGATTGAACGTCTGCAATTTTCCGCCTGAACTTCCCGATCTGATAATGTTCTGTGCGATGCGCGAGTAGGAAGTGGAGAACCCGACGGGCCTCGGTTTCCCTTTGAACCAGGGCTCGGTGAAAGAAAGTGAATACTGCTGATACAGGCGACCGCTGGTCTGGACACCCACAGAGAATCGCTGTCCATCTCCGGATGGGAGCGGCTTCCACTCCTTCGCTTTGAAGAAATTCTGCATCGAGAAGTTGTTGAACGTAAATCGCAGCATCAGAATCAGACCGAACTGACCCCAGGTACCAGATAATTCCAACTGATCGGTGCCAGCTTCCGCAAGATTGTATTGTAGATCAACTGTTTTGCTCTCTTCCCTGACGTCGATGCCAGGCCCACCGGCAAGAGATTCCTGCGTGAAATAGTTCAACTGCATCAGGCGCCTGATTGAATCCTGAATCGCATTTCGACTGAACGTGTTTCCCGGCACCGTGGTCAATTCACGTCGCACGACATGATCCTTTGTCTTGGTGTTGCCAGCGATATTTATTGTCCCGTAGTTGTAGACATCTCCCTCGAACAGGTCAAAAAGCAGGTCGAGGCTATCTCCCACAACAGTAATCCGAGGCTCGACACTGAAGCGCATATAGCCGGAATTGAAATACAGACTTGATACGTCTCTGTTCTTTCCGACACCATACAGATTTTCGGTCAACATCTTGGAGTTGTATGCATCTCCTTCGAGAATTCCGAGGCGCTCATTAAGCATTTCTTCCGGGAAAAGAGTGTTTCCCTCCCACTTGATGCTTCTGACGTGATACTGTGGGCCTTCGACAACTTCCAGGTCAACTACCAGGAATGGCTTCTTGCTGTCAGCATTCTCAATGAATACTGAGTCCCGAACGACGCGCGCATCGAAATATCCATTTTCATTGTACTTCGCAACGATGCGATCAAGATCTTTCTCGTACTCGCTGCGATCCATCTTGCCGCTACGCCAGAATCTGAGGCCACCTTTCGGTTTGGTTTCCATGGCACCGATTACCTTGGACTCGGACAAACCTTCGCTTCCGGAAATATTGATCTCGCGAACTTTTACTTTCGGACCACGATCTATCAGGAAGTCGACCGACTCCGTGTTATCAGGGTGGGACGATTTTGTCACTTCTACTTCGGCCAGAGGAAAGCCCTTCTCAGCGTAAAAGTCTGTGATGATTTGGACGCTTCTCGCGATGCTGTTCTCGTGGACCGGTCCACGCGTTACGAGAGGGACCTCTTTGCGCAGGTCTTTTGCGTGTCCCTTCTTTATTCCCGAGAACTGATACTCCCTCAATTTGGGGACTTCGCGCACCCGGATCACCAGATATACCCCCTGACCGACCTTTCTCTCCTGAACGATCTGGACATCTTCATAGGTACGCAGACGATAAATAGCCCGAATGGCATCTCCGAGAGCAGGATCGCCCGGAATCGTCATTTTCTGTCCTATGAGAAGACGAGACGTCTGCTGCACAAAACTGTTGGAATAATCGTCACTCGTGCCTTCAACGGAGATTCCGAGAATTTCAACAATCTCAGGGTTTCCAAGGGGACCGCGCGCATCTGAGAGCGCCTGACCGGTCAATTGCGCGTGCGATGCTCCCGTTACTGTTGCCAGTAGAAGTAGGATAAAAAGGGCTTTGAGCCTCATGAAGTACTGCCTGTTTCGATTCCTGCGAGTTCCGGAATGATGATCCCGCTTCTTAGAAGCGCATGAACGGTTCGCGCCAATTCGGGTTTCCTCGTTATCGGGGCAATCCGCTGTGCCGTCTTAACGAAGCCGGGAGGTCGATTATTGTCTCTCCGACTCGATATCAGCTTTCACTTAGTACCCTGCCAAAGCGGCGCTCACGTTCCTGAAAATCTCGAATGGCTGCATACAGATTCTCTCTCCTGAAATCCGGCCAGTAGACCGACGAAAAATGGAGTTCGGTGTATGCGGACTGCCAGAGCATGTAGTTTGAAATTCGACGCTCTCCTCCCGTTCGCACAAGCAGATCAGGATCCGAAAAGTCAGAGGTGGAAAGATGACGGGAAATGAGGTTTTCATCAATCTCTTCCGGATTTAATTCACCCGCTTTGATCTGAACAGCCAGAGATCTCATTGCATGGGTCAAATCCCATCTTCCGCTATAAGAAAGTGCCAGTGTCAGCGTCATTCGGTTATAGTCCGCGGTGTCTGAAATCACTTCTTCCAATTCGCGTTGACAGGCTGAAGGCAGTTTTTCGATATCCCCAATGGCGTTCAGGCTTATCTGATTGTCGTGAAACGTTACGGCCTCGCGCTTAAGTGCCTTGATCAACAGTTGCATCAGCGCGTTGATTTCGGCGAGAGGTCTGTTCCAGTTCTCGGTCGAGAATGTGTACAGCGTGAGGTTTGGGATACCCAGCTCAGCACACGCTTCGGTTACGTCGCGCACTGAGTGTACTCCAGCCTTGTGGCCTTTCACTCTGGGGTATCCGCGTTCTTTTGCCCATCTACCATTTCCGTCCATAATGACGGCAATATGTTTGGGCAGCGGACCATTCTGCTTGAGCTGCAGCTGTATTTCAGAATCTGCCTTGCTCACGATCAGAGTTTGAGCAAATCATTGAAAATGACGAAGACCATGAATGCCAACAAGATCATCATTCCAACCTGCTGTAAAGCCATTCTGATCTTGAGGGATGGCTCTTTTCGAACAATGCCCTCATATATGAGAAAGACGAGGTGTCCACCGTCAAGAGCCGGAATCGGTAAGATGTTTATGATCGCCAGAGTGATGGACAGCATCGCAACGATATTCCAGAAAAACGGAGCTCCCATGTCTGCTGCTTCCTTTGTGACCTTGGCGATCATGACCGGTCCGCCAATGTTTTGACGGAAGCTGTCTTGGCCAACGAAAATGCGTTTGAGACTGGCTGCAACCATTCGTGTGTTTGTCCACGTATCAGCTGTTCCACTTATGATCGCCTCACCCAGTCCGTAGTCCTTTAAACGGATGAGCTGCGTAATCCCCATCAAATACTGACCGGAAGAAAGATTGGCGGCCATCGTGACTTCATAACCAACTCCGCCAATTGTCTGGAGCGAATCCGGAAGCCTAACCGCTCCTCCGCCCACAGCCTGGGAAATCGAATCAGGACGGACAAACCTGAGCACGAACTCCTCTCCTTCCGTGGCCTGCAAGGCCAGGGGGATTTCAGAAAAGAACGTAATAGTTGAATCACCCACGTTTGTGATTCGGTCTCCCGGAAGTAGTCCTTTCTCTTCTGCTGGAGTATTGACACCAACAAATCCGACAATTGCAGGATCGAAGTCTATCCCGAAAGAACCTCCGGACTCATTCAGTTTTGTCATTATGTCGCGAGGACCTTCCAGACGAAGCAGTTCCCCTTTTCGATCGACATCGATGATCAGTGGATCGGCCAGAAGCAACTCTTCCATGCCCCCCAGGCCCTCCAGGACATCGACAGGTTTGCCATTCACCGCCGAGATCATGTCGCCGGTTCGCAGTCCCATTTCGTGAGCGACAGATTGCTCTGAGACCACGACGGCTCCCACAGCCGGATCATACGCTTCACCGTAGCCGGCCTTGAGCGTTATGAAGATTATCGCTGCGAGAATAAAGTTGAATAGAACGCCTCCCGTAATAACCAGGATTCGTTGCCACACCGGTTTGGCCCTGAACTCGTAAGGCTGAGGCTCGGCTTCCATGAACTCTGTGTCCATGCTCTCATCGACCATTCCGGCAATCTTGACATAGCCCCCCAGAGGAGTGAGGCCAATGACGTATTCCGTTTCGCCAACTTTTTTGCCTATGATTTTCGGTGGAAATCCGACAGAGAACTTTTCGACCTTCATCTTGAAAAGCTTGGCGAACAGGAAGTGTCCCAGCTCGTGGATGAAGACCAGAATCATAATGGCCAGCAGAACCCAACCGACGTAGGGCAGAAAATTTAGAATCGCGTCCATGGATTCCCCTGTGACGGGGCCGCTTGGTAATATTTATTCAGACTTGGTCTGAAGGGAATGTAGAGAAGCGCTCTAATTCGCGTCTACACCAGCTAGTTCCTTGACCAGTGACCGAGCCTCAATATCTATTTCGAGACGAGCCTCTATTGAATCAGCAGCATCCGGTGTGATCCGCTGCATTACGCTGTCAATCAGAGAAGAGATGCGATTGAAATTAATTTTTTCGCCGAGAAATAAGGCAACGGCTTCTTCGTTTGCTGCATTCAGTGCCGCCGGCATCGCCCCTCCCACATTCAGCGCCTGGTATGCAAGGGCCAGATTCGGATATCGCTCAGCTTGAGGCGCTTCAAATGTCAATGCTTGAGGCTTAGACCAGTCAACCGTTGGGTGCGATGCATCCCACCGTTCTGGAGCGCTCAATGCGTATTGAATAGGCACCTTCATATCCGGGGGGCCCAGCTGCGCTTTCGATGACCCGTCTTTGAACTGGACCATCGAGTGGATAATAGACTGTGGGTGTATTACTACATCGATCCTGCTTGCCTCAATTCCAAAAAGCCATCTGGCTTCGATCACTTCCAATCCTTTGTTCATCATCGTCGCCGAATCAACGGTAATCTTTGATCCCATGCTCCAATTCGGATGACTCAAGGCTTCAGGTAGAGTGATTGATTCGAATGTGGACATATCGCGTTCGCGAAACGGTCCTCCAGATGCCGTCAATATCAGTCGGTCGACGGAATCCGTCTCTTCACCGATCAGACACTGATAGATCGCCGAGTGTTCGCTGTCCACCGGAAGAATTCGAGAATCGAACTGTTCGGCCAGACCCCGGATCAGATCTCCCGCTACTACCATCGTCTCCTTGTTCGCAAGAGCGATCCTTCGGCCGCATTCGATGGCAGCGACAGTCGGAAGCAGTCCTGCCGAACCGACCATTGCCGTTACAACGACGTCTACATTCGGCCATCTCGCCGCGTCCAGGATTCCTTCACTTCCTCCATGAACCCGTCTGCCCAATCTGGCACTCAAGTCTTTCGCGAGTGCCGTGTCATGTAGAGCCACACACTCTGGTTCGAATTCCCGAACCTGCCTTTCCAGAAGATCAACATTGCGACCCGCCGCCAGGGCCACGATTGTGAACCGCTCCGGATGCGCGCGAACGATTTCCAGTGTCTGCGTGCCGATGGACCCGGTACTTCCCAGGATGCCCACACGGACCATTTCTTTTGAAGACGAAGGCATCAAGTCCTTCAACGGTGTTGGTTTTTGAAGCAGGCCTTGAGTTTTAGGGTAAGATTGCGTCCCTAAATCAAGATCGCCGAAACTTACGGGCCTCCGGCGCGATATTAAAGCGCTTCCCTCCGGAATGGTGAATTGTGCACTCCGGAAATTATCCAGTTGAGCAATGGAAATTATTTAATGCGATTTCGCCACTTCATCCTTGCCTGGATTCTTGCCATTGCGCCGGTTGGGGCTCTGTTTGCACAAAATGTTGACAGTTCACAGGTTGGAAGATTCCAACTCGCGGAATCCTTCCTGAGAGCTGCACAGTTTGAGAGAGCAATCGGTATGCTGGAAGGTCTCTACGAAGAAAGTCCGGAGACCCATGTTTTTTATGAGCGTCTGAGGGAATCGTACGAAAGCGTCAAACGCTACGATGCAGCTATCGCCCTGGTTGATGACAAGATTGGTTCAGAAGCAGCGCCGACCTCGTATATCACCGAAAAGGCACGACTCCTCTTTCTGAAGGGTGATGAGGAAGAAGCCAAACAAGTGTGGCAGACTGCTATCGACGCGAACCAAGGCTCGCCGAGCGTCTACCTCCTTGTCTACCGGTCACTCATGCAGATTCGACTCTTCGATTTCGCTATCGAGATTCTGGAACAGGGGCGTGAAAGACTGGAAAACGAGACTCTCTTCCAAACTGATCTTGCTCAGCTATACAATCTTACCTCCCAGTATGGTAAGGCCGTGTCGCAATACCTGGAGCTTCTCAAGATCAATCAGAACCAGCTCAGTTATGTCAAAAGCCAGCTTGGTCAGTTCCTTGTAAACGAACAGGCACTTTCCGAGAGTATCGAGGTGGCTGAGGAAGGTGTTGGAAACGAACCACTCAATCGATCTTATCGTGAGCTACTGGCCTGGCTTTACATCGAGGCCGGCAGCTTCCGCGAAGCACTGGCCGTGTATCGGGCTGTCGATCGTCTCGAACGTGAAGAAGGGCGAATGCTCTTCGCATTCGCCCAGATCGCGGCCGACGGTGGGGCTTACGATGTCGCTCTCGAAGCCTTTGACGAGGTACTCAGGCGCTATCCCGATGCCCCGTCAGCTCCTGACGCATTGCGCGGACTCGGCATGATGCAATCCAAATGGGCTGAGACTCTGGGCGAACGGGTTTACGATCTTGCAGGTGAACGCCTGGAGCGCAACCATTATGACGAGGCCCTGGATACCTTCCAGCGTTTCCTGATTGACTACCCGCTGCACTCCCAATTCCCTGATGTTCTCAGACGAATCGGAGTTCTGCATCAGGACATCTTCTTCGATTTCGTTTCTGCCGAAACCGTACTCAGAGAAGTGATTGGTCGATATCCACAGACCGAGGCCGCTAATCAGGCTGCTTTCGATCTCGGAAGGCTCGCCATAACGCAAAACAAACTCGGTGACGCCCGCGTCCAGTTCAGCCGCCTTCTTACCAGGCTCAGAACTGGAGACCTTGCTGACCAGGCTCGCTACGAACTGACTCTGCTTCATTTCTACCAGGGCGATTTCGACGCAGCTCAAGGATTTACGCAAGCCATGCAGGAAAACACATCTACCGACGTTGCCAATGACGCCATTGCCCTGAAGGTGCTGCTTATTGAGAGTATGGGGCCGGACTCACTCAACACTCCGCTCCGGCGTTTCGCGAGAATCAAACTGCTGACACGCCAACGATCATGGGAGGTCGCGAAGCATCAGCTCGAAGATCTACTCAATGAGTTCGGGCTCCATGCGCTGGCGGATGATATGCTGTTTCAACGAGCTGAACTTCAGGCCAGGACCGGCGACCTCGAAGGAGCCATTCAGGCCTACCTGGAACTACCGCTTCTCTACCCGGCCAGCTTCCTTGGAGCAAGGAGCCTGTTCGAAGCCGCCACACTTCAAGCTGAGCAGCTTGGCGACAAAACTGCGGCAATTCAAACGTTTGAGAGAATACTCGTAGAGTATCCCGGCTCTCTACTCATAAACAACACCCGTGAAGCAATCCGATTACTAAGAGGCGATGAGGTTTAGGCGATGAGATTGAGAACAGTTCTTTGTTTTCTGGTGATTGTTGCTCTGGGAAGTTCTTCTGCCCGGAGTCAAGATATTCTGGTCCCGATGGATGAGACCCAGTCGGATCACCTGAAGGCGTACGGGGTGACTTTCTGGTCCCTCGAGAGAAGTGTGGATGTGGATTGGCTCCTGAACTATCGGGGAGGGTCCTTCCTCATCTCGCATGATCCTGCTATCGAATCAGAACTCCGAGTCCGTGGAGTGACCTATGAGCTTTTAAATGGCTCCCAGACGGCTTCGATCATATCGGCTGTAGAAAGCGATGCTGCAAATACGAGTATTGTTCGTCTCGAGAAACCACCGCGTATCGCTGTTTATGCTCCGGATCAGACGCTGCCGTGGGATGATGCCGTGTTGCTGGCTCTTACCTATGCCGAAGTACCATACGAGATGATTTATGACGATCAGGTACTGAGGGGAGATCTCGAGGATTACGACTGGTTGCATTTGCACCATGAGGACTTCACCGGTCAGTATGGAAAATTTTTCAACTACCGTGCCACACCCTGGTACATCGAGCAGCAACGCAGGGCCGAAGTTTCGGCAAGGAGCCACGGCTTCAGGAAAGTCAGCGACCTGAAAAAGAGTGTTGTTGCGACTATTCGCGATTATGTGGGTGGTGGCGGATTTTTGTTCGCGATGTGTTCCGGGACTGACACATTTGACATCGCACTCGCCGCTCACCTGACGGATGTAGTACCGGCGGAATATGATGGTGATCCGATAGACCCGGACGCGCTCTCAAGACTGGATTTTCAGAATACATTCGCTTTTTCTGATTTCAGGCCTACGTTCAACGCTCGCGAGTACGAGCACTCGGACATCGATGCGGGACCTCCTCCCCCGCAACTCCGAAATCCGGCAGTAGACTATTTCACTCTGTTCGAGTTCAGCGCGAAATATGACCAGGTCCCGACGATGCTGACCCAGAATCACGTTCCGACGATCAAAGGGTTCATCGGACAAACAACCAATTTCCGGAAATCTGCGATCAAGCCCAACGTGGTAATTCTGGCCGAGGCTCCCGGTCGTGATGAAGTTCGATATCTGCACGGCACGTTTGGCGAAGGTACGTTTACGTTCTATGGCGGCCATGACCCGGAAGACTACCAACACTTCGTTCAGGACCCCCCGACTGACCTGAGCCTTCACAAGCATTCACCGGGCTACAGGCTGATATTGAATAACATCCTCTTCCCTGCCGCCAAAAAGAAGAAACAGAAAACCTGATCAATGGAACGAAGCAGTAAACCTGTATCCTCATCACACTCGATAATGAGTGAGTTGGTGTTGCCAAACGACACCAACGGTCTGGGAAATCTCATGGGCGGCCGTCTACTGCACTGGATGGACGTTTGTGCAGCAATCTCGTCGCAGCGACATGCCGGAAGCATCTGTGTGACGGCCTCGGTCGATTCAGTTGAATTTCATTCTCCTATTCTGCAGTCGGAAATAGTCACAATTCAGTCTCAGGTGAATCGCGCTTTTCGAACATCGATGGAAATCGAGCTTCTCGTTGACGCCGAAAATCCACGCACCGGCTCGAAACGGAGGTGTAACAGGGCATTCTATACTTTTGTGTCCGTCGATTCCGAGGGGAAACCCAAAGTGGTTCCTCTTGTCACACCGGAGACCGAAGAACAGAAAGTCCGATACGAAGAAGCAGAGCGTCGGCGTGATTTTCGGCTTTTTCTCGCCGGACGTCTCGATTCTGACGGTGTCCAAAGCATCAGCGACTACATTGACGCCGTGAAAGATGCCCACTCCAGTTAAGCGTTGGTTTCTATGCCTCGTGTTGGCAGGATCGCTGGCTCCAGATATTTCAGCGCAATCGTTTCGCGACGTTCGACCTTTCGCAATTGGTGGCATGGTTGGTCCTACGTCAGGGACAACATTCAAGGTCACGTTTGAGGAAAACGTCGACAAAAACCACACTCAGAGCATCGACCTGAACCTGACGTCGGACTTCGACGACTATCTCCTGGGTTCTGCCCACGTTACTCGTAATTCGCCCCTACCTGACTCCCCGATGTCAATCTTCCTCGGCCCCGGTTTCTTCATGGGATTTGAGGGTAAAGAGGCCTTTTGGGGTCCTTCCACCAATATCGGTGCCTTCTTCGTCCAAACCAGATATGAAGTTTTTTTCCAGATAATGCCCCGCATCAGAATTACTCCCGATGTTCGTGGCGAATTCGGGGCGTCAGTCGGGATGAGATACCTTTTCTGAAACCGGCAAGCCCTGAAATCGTTATGCGGGCGTCCATGCGAAACTAGTCGGAAACCGATTCTCGGAGAGATATTTTGCATGTCGGAGGCTGGTCTGAAGCGAAAACCGGCCTTACTGGACGGATCTTCGGACGTTTTGCCGCTCACCACTTTAAACAAACTTGTTCAACAGAGTCCTCATAACTGGAGCCAATGGCCTGCTTGGACAACACCTTGTCCGGCTCATGGGTCGTATGCCTGAATATGATGTCCTGGCGACGGGGCAGGATATGGAGCCCCGGTTTTCGGGCGGCTCATGCGGATACACGCGCCTCGACATTACCGATCAGACTGCCGTAGAGCGGATTTTCGATGACTTTGCGCCTGACGTGGTAATTAACTGTGCCGCTATGACCCAGGTGGACCAGTGCGAAACTGAGAAAGAAGCGTGTTGGCAGATCAATGCGGTCGCGGTCGAGCTGCTTTCAAAGGCGTGCCTTAAGACTGGCGCACGGTTGGTTCAGATATCAACCGACTTCGTTTTTGACGGTGAAGATGGACCGTACAGAGAGAATGCAAGACCAAGCCCGCTCAGTTACTACGGTCGTTCGAAGCTGGCCGGAGAAAATTACGCGCGCGGGGCAGGTACCAACAAATGGTCGATTGTCCGCACTGTGCTTGTCTACGGAGTTGCTGAAAATGCAAAGCGGTCCAACTTCGTGGTCTGGCTCAGAACGAAGCTGGAGGCGGGTGAACCGGTTCGTATTGTCACGGACCAGTGGCGAACTCCTACTTACGTTGTGGATCTGGCGTCGGCCATTGAACGGTTGGTTCGATTCAAGAAACACGGTGTATTTCATGTTTCAGGAAGAGAAAACATGTCCGTCCATGATTTTGCTCTGCTGATTGCGGAGGCCTTGAATCTGGACAAGAACCTGATAAGCCCTGCAGACGCATCGAGTTTTTCACAGGTTGCCTCGCGGCCCGCGAAATCCGGATTCATCATTTTGAAAGCGGAAACGGAGTTGGGATTCAAGCCCCACTCATCCAGAGACGCAATACTCGAAATCGATAGAAGGATTTCGCGATACGACGAAGCTTCCTGAAACTTGCGTCCTCGCGGGTGCTCATTCTGATGCCTAAATCCCCGGGCTCGATTCCCTGCAGACATGAATCACACGTTTTTCGCGTGTTGACGCCATCAACTGTTAGTACCTTTTATCCCTGATCCCGAATCCTGGCCACGCGCGAGGATCATCACCCGGTTTATCATACCGCCTAGAAGACGAGTTCAATGCTTGATATCCAGTTCATCAGAGACAATACCGAAACGGTAAAGGGTGCCCTGACCAACAAAGGAATAGGTGAGGAATCTCTCGTCGACCGCGTTCTGGATGCGGATGAGAAACGCCGGGCTCTGACAACCCAGCTTCAAGAGACACAAACGGAAGCTAATCAGGCCGCGAAAGAGATTGGCCTGCTCATGAAAGAAGGGCGCAAAGACGAGGCCCAATCAGCGATTGAAAACAATGCACGTCTAAAATCCAGCGTCAAAGAACTGGAAGTTTTGCAGCGCGAAGCTCAGACCACTCTTGAGAGCCTGCTATTTGAGATTCCCAACGTGCCTCACGAAACGGTGCCTGTGGGCCGCACTCCGGACGAAAATCAGGTGGTTTTTGAAACTGACCCGCATCCCGGCTTCGATTTCGAGCCCGTTCCCCACTGGGAGTTGACGGACAAGCTCGATCTGGTGGATTTTGATCGCGGTTCAAAAGTGACTGGGGCCGGATTTCCGTTCTACAAAGGCGGTGGCGCACGATTTCAGAGGGCGCTCATCAATTTCTTTCTCGATTCCGCCGCTGAGGCAGGGTATATCGAATTGCAGACGCCGCTCGTTGTAAACGAAGACTCGGCAAGAGGCACAGGACAATTGCCGGACAAGGAGGATCAGATGTATGAGGCCGAGCGTGACGGATTATACCTCATTCCGACTGCTGAGGTACCTGTCACAAATCTACATCGCGACGAGATTTTTCAGGAAACCGATCTTCCGCTCAGATACTGTGCCTACACACCATGCTTTCGTCGAGAGGCTGGATCCTACGGAAAAGATGTTCGCGGCTTGAATCGATTACATCAGTTCGATAAGGTCGAATTGGTACACTTTGTGACTCCAGAGAGTAGCTATCAAGCACTTGAGCAGTTGAGGGAGCATGCCGAGAGTCTTCTGATCAAGTTGGAGCTACCATACAGGCGACTGTTGATGTGTACGGGCGATATGGGCTTTACTCAAAGCAAGAAGTACGATTTGGAGGTCTGGAGTTCTGGACAGAAACGCTGGTTGGAGGTTTCTTCTATTTCTAATTTTGAGGCCTTCCAGGCTCGACGAATGAAGATCCGGTTCCGAGCTGAAGATGGAGGAAAGCCTCAGATCATTCATACGCTCAACGGAAGCGGAATGGCGCTTCCGCGAATGGTCGCAGCTTTGCTGGAGAATAACCAGCAAAAAGACGGTTCCATAAGGATTCCAACCGCTCTCGTGCCTTATTTCGGTTCCGAAGTACTGCAGTAGGGCGGCAAAACCAGAAACGGCTGATCTGAGTTGTTTTGGCAGTTTTTAGCCAAATGACTTGAAATTGTGACGGTTTTATGACATTCTGGATAGGATCGAATTCGACGATGAGTGTTATAATTGGATAGCCAAACCGTCGATACCAGAAGCATTCATTCGTTCAGGCGATTACTAAATGAATCCTTTCGATAGTCGTGGTGTCCCGAACCACCGAATCAATTCCAGCATGGATGAGCACACGTCTCCCGTGACGGAGGACGAAGCGCATCATCTTTTGTCTCGTCTTACCTATGGCGCGACCATCGATCGTCTCGCTGAGTCTGTTGGATTGACGGCCGGAGAGATTGTGGACCAACTGCTCGACGAAGCTGAAGCGCCTCTCCCCCCAGCTCCATCATGGATCACCGTTCAGCGCCCACCTCGAGGTGCGCCGTCTGAAGATTTTACAGCGTTCAACGCGAGCAACAGGACCTGGAGGGATGAACTTCGCACCTCCTGGATTCAGGACATGGCGGAAAATGGACTACGTGGAAGGCTTGCCTTGTTCTGGCACAATCATTTCGTAACGAGCTACGTCGTGTATTCCTATGCCGCTATGGGATACCACTATCTGAAGACGTTGCAGACTCACTCAACGGGAAATTTCAAGGATTTTGTCCATGCCGTCGGTCGTGATTCAGCCATGTTGGTATATCTGGATGGTGACACAAACAGGGCTTCCGCTCCAAATGAAAACTATGCTCGTGAACTGCTTGAGTTGTTCACGATGTCCCCTGTTGGGCCTGACGGTTCTCCGAATTACACGGAGGATGACATTCAGGAAATCTCTAGAGCCATGACAGGTTGGAGAATTACTCCTTCATCGACATGGTTTTCATACATGTTATTCACCCGTTACGACGACGGGGACAAAACCATATTCGGGCAAACATCAGACTTCAACTACAATGAAGTCATCGACCTGATTTTCCAGGAAAGAGCAACTCAGATTGCCCACTTCATCGCCGAGAAACTCTATTGCGAGTTCATCTATCAGGATCCTGACCCGGAAGCGATAGCAGACCTTGCACAAACCTTCGTCGATTCTGAATTTGAGCTTCGTCCTGTACTTCGAAAACTGTTCACCAGCCAACGGTTTTTGGACCAGAATTTCGCAGGATCTCGAGTAAAGTCTCCAGTGGAATTCCTACTAGGGCATTTCCGGGAAATCGACATATTGCCTACAGAAGATCAGGCAGAAGAAATTTGGCGCGGCGCTGCTGAAATGGGCCAGAGTATTTTTGATCCTCCGAACGTTGCCGGATGGCCAGGCCAGCGCTACTGGCTCTCCACAGACACACTCCCGAAACGCTGGAGCTCTTCAGAGTATTTGAGTTCGCGTTCCATCTCGCGAGTGTATCTCATAAACTTCTCCGAAAACCTGGTCGGCCAGGCCAATATCTATGCAGGAGTAGATCTACCCGTCGCACTTGCGAAACACTTCCTGAAGGTGCCCATCGATTGGGTTGAAGTACCAAATATTTCAGAGCCATTCGAGGGAGATCTAGACGCCAACCCGCTTCCAGAATGGTTGGTCAATGGACCGGAGAACCAGCGAAACCTCGTCAAGCTCTTCCTCGGATCCGTGCCGTGGTACGAATATTCGATTCGAACCGGAGTGGGGCACGTCATGATCGCCAACTTCCTGACGAAGCTGTCGCAATTTCCGGAATACCAACTCATTTAACAGGAGAACGAACGATGTGTGATCACAATCACAGTTCTCCTATCAAGGGAGAGCGACTCGAAGACGGCAAACACCACGCCACTCATCACCGACAGTGGTCCCGTCGCCAATTCATGGCAGGGTTGGGAATGTCCGCGACTGGTGTCGCGATGACACTGGGAGGAGTTCCTATCAAATCTTACGGGGCATCCCCTCTACTGTCGAAGCTGCGCAATAATCAGAGTGACCGGATTCTTGTCCTGGTTCAGCTTTCGGGCGGCAATGATGGACTCAATACTGTGGTTCCCTACACAAATGATGTGTACTACCAGTTGAGGCCCAACATTGACATCGCGGCAAATTCGGTCCTACCGCTTACCGCTGATCTTGGGCTGCATCCTCTTCTGGCCCCGTTTGAAAGCATGTATCACGATGGCACCCTTGAGATCGTTCAGGGTGTTGGATACGAGAATCCCGTTCTGTCACACTTCTCGTCTACGGACGTGTGGGCGACTGCCTCCGACCCATCGGATATCGGATTATCAGGCTGGCTGGGCAGGTATCTTGAAGACACCAATCCAGAGCATTTCGAGAATCCAGCAAATTACCCATTGGCCATCCAACTGGGAAATGGATCTCCGCTGGTATCTCAGGGGTCTGTAACCGGTATGGGAGTGACGTTCCCGGATCTGGACCTCCTCCGGCGCTTTTTCGAGACTGGCAGCCTGTACGATGAACAATTTGCTCCTGCTACTCCCTACGGAGGCGAGCTCTCCTACGTGCGGTCCATCGCAAACAACGCTGTTCGATACGCTGATACCATAACAGTGGCGGCTGACACCGGCATTAACCTGGCTGAATATCCATCAACCAATGGGCTGTCAGGAAATCTGGCGACAACAGCACAGTTAATTCGTGGAGGGCTTTCCACGAGTATCTATCACCTGAACCTGGCTGGTTTTGACACACATTCTGGTCAGTCCGGAAGACACGCCACGTTGATGGAAACTTTGTCTCTCGCGCTGTCATCGTTCATGCAGGACCTTCAGGCCGATGGACTCGACGAAAGGGTTCTGGTCATGACTTTCTCCGAGTTCGGACGAAGGATTTATCAGAATGGCTCCGCCGGAACAGATCATGGTACAGCGGCACCCCTGTTTATTCTTGGCGGAGGCGTTAATGGTGGAATTATAGGGGACCACCCGAGCTTGACGGATCTCGACCGGGGTGGCAATATGATAAATGGAATCGATTTTCGATCGGTCTACGGCACCGTCTTGACCGATTGGTTCGGACTCCCCAATAACGATGTGACCGAATTATTGGGCCAGGACTACGGTCAGATTCCGATCATCGATTCCATGTTCTCGACGAGCACGGATCAGACAACGTTGCCGCAGTCAATTTCGCTTCTCAGCAACTATCCGAATCCGTTCAGCGGACAGACGCTCCTAACCTTCGACATGGATCGCGCGGATCACGTATCGTTGTCTGTGTTCGACATGGCTGGGCGGCGAGTGGCGTCACTGACCGACCAGACGCTTCCTCCGGGATCACATGAACTGAGTTTCGAGGCCAGAGGACTACCAGCGGGTGTGTACCTGGCACGGCTTCAGACGTCTTCGGGAACGCTTACGAGAAAGCTCGTCGTCGTTCGATAACTGTTTGTTAGAGAGCCTGTGCGCCGAACTCACGTTGAATGGTCTTCTCCGCGAGCGTCTCATTGCTCACATCCGTGCTTTTTCTCGTGACACCCGGAAACTGATCGATCAGATCTGTCCTGACCTTTTTACCTGTACCGGCGGAGGTCGGAGACGACTCATGAATATAAAAGTCACTGTTCGGCAGAGACCCGTTGTAGACCCGGGCCTGCGCGGAGGCTTCAGCCATGGAATCATCTGAGGAGTTCCTCAGCTCTCTGAACAGGTCATTCGAGCGTTTTTCGAACAGGTCAAAACCGTGTACGAAAAATGCCATATCCCGCTCAAGTGATTCATCAACGGCGCTAATCTGAGAGTCGATGCGGGAAAGCATGCAGCTCAGAGCGAAAATAAATGTCGCCGTGTCGCCGAGCCGAGCTTGAACCACCTGCTTCACAACTATCTGCTCCTTGTGCCACTTTGATGCCATTTTGAACTTGTGGGCATGGGTTTGCACGAGCTTTTCCAGTCTTTGAGCGTAAGGTTTCAATTGCGCATTGACAACTGATACGGATGGCGCTGCCGGGATATAACCGAGAAACAATTCGGACGCCAGTGGCACTGCTCGGACCATGACTTTTGGACTGAAGGCATTTTTCAGAAACTTGCCAATGTTGGCTGCGAACGAATCATCTGAGTCCCAGGTCAGGGCCTGTTGGATCATGATCATCTGTTCCGCCAGCTGTTTTCCTCCATAACCAAAGATGAAAGGCTGCATGACTTCATTGGAGCCTTCCACAATCCTGTGGATTCGGTTGTCGCGCCAGAGGCGTTCCAGTTCGTTCTCCGTCATGTAGCCTTCGCCACCCATGATCTCCAGAGCATCGTCTATGGCTTCCCAGCCAATCTGCGAACAGAACACCTTCGTCATGGCCGTTTCAACCATAATGTCCGTATCTCCTCGATCCAGCATACCCGTCATCATGTACAGAATGGAGTCCATGGCATAAGCATGGGTGTACATCCGAGCGATTCGCTGCTGGACCAGTTCAAACTCTGCAAGAGGCCGCTCAAACTGGTGTCTGGTTTCAACCCACTTCGTCGCCTGATCCGCGGCCCGCTTTGTCGCACCCGTGATTCCGGCCGACAACGTGCATCGACCATAATTCAGACAGGTCAACGCGACGTGAAGCCCGCGACCTTCTTTGTGCAACAGGTTTTCGACGGGGATTTTCACATCCGTGAATCGAATCCGCGCCTGCCAAGTGCCCCGTATTCCCGTTTTTGAGCGATTGGATTCGAAAATGTCAATCCCATCCATATCCGGCGTGCAAATGAGCGCGGTCACTTTGTCCCTCTTCTCGCCGGTTCGGGCGTCAGCAAGACTCTGATTCGCCATCACCGTATACATTCCGCTCAATGCCCCGGACGTGCTCCACTTCTTTTCTCCATTGAGAAGGTAGTATTTGCCATCAGCCGACAGCTCACATCTCGTCTCCTGCCCTGCTGCATCGGATCCCACTTGTGGCTCCGACAGGCAGAACGCGGAAAGGTACTCTCTCGCAACGCCGGGAAGATATTTTTGCTTCTGCTCTTCGTTTCCAAACAACATGATGGCCTTGCAGCCGATCGACTGGTGCGCTGAAACCATGACCGAGGAAGAACCGCAATGCGCTCCTATCACTTCCAGCACACGATTGTAGCTCGTAATTCCAAGACCCAGACCACCGTATTCTTCGGGCACGGTCATGCCCATCACTCCCAACTCAAAAAGTCTTCGGATAGCCCATTCTGGAATTTCCTGATTTTTATCTATTTCGATCGTGGGATGTTCATTCTTCAGATAGGCTTCCAACTTCACGAGGAGCGCGTCACATTTTCCTTGCTCTTCTGCAGACACCTTCGGATAATCTGATATCAGATCGTTTCTGAATCGACCCCAGAACAGGTTTTTGGCGAACCCCATTTCACCGGGTTCGGGCCCCATCATCACTTCGATGTCGCGGATCATTTTCTGATCCTGTTCAGAAACGTTTTTAAGATTGAGTTTGTCGATTCCCATTTCAGATTATTCAGGTCCGTTTGCTTGTTCTCCCTCGTGCGCTTTTCGCTCGATTTCAGGCGTTTATCGCTGTTTTCACCCGTCGGTTCCGCATCCCGTGGTGGCTTGTACGTCGTCAGGTGAACAGTGTTAACCTCAAACGTGTGAGTACCGTTCCTTATGGGTATATTCAGCGGCTTTTCAGACTAAAAACGAACCCCATCAATTTACTGTGAATGTGACTTTTTCTCATCGTCTGTCTGAATTGAGGAGCAGAAAACAGTCCGTGCTCTGTGTTGGTCTCGACCCAGACCCTGCACGTATTCCGATTTCTTTGCTCAGTGGCAATACACCTGAGCAAGCAACTTCGATATTCTGTCGTGACATCATAGGAGCGACGGCATCCTCCGCCGTTGCTTTCAAAATCAATTTTGCATTCTTCGAGGCTCTCGGTGACTCCTGTTTCAGCGTCATGCGAGACGTCCTTGCCGTCATCCCCGATGATGTGCTCACGATTGCCGACGCCAAGCGCGGTGATATAGGAAATTCAGCATCCTTCTATGCCCGCTCAGTGTTCGATGACCTCGGATACGACTCGGTGACGGTAAGTCCGTACATGGGCCGCGATTCAGTTGATCCATTTCTGGGGAAGCCGGGGACCTGCGCCTTCGTCCTCGCCAGGACCTCAAATCCAGGCGGAAATGATCTACAACTGCTTCCAGTTGAAGGCGAGTTGTTGTACGAGTACACCGCCAGAAAAGCCGTTCACTGGGCCGAAGGACTCCCCGGAGAAACCGGTTTAGTTGTCGGAGCAACGGACACTGTCTCTTTGTCCCGACTGAGGAATCAATTTCCGGATACGCCATTCCTTGTTCCAGGAGTAGGCGCCCAGGGTGGAAGCGGCAAGGATGTGATGGACGCCTCCGGGGACGGCCCCCTCCTCGTCAACAGCAGTCGAGCCATTCTATACGCCTCCTCAGACGAAGACTATGCGACGGCCGCCGCACGCAAAGCTGATGAAACCAGAATCTCACTCGGATCATGATCGAACGAATCGTCAGGCTCACCTTCATTCCAGAAAAGCAAGATGATTTCCTGGATCTGTTCTGGTCATCGTGTGACGCCATCAGAGCGATGGAAGGGTGCCTGGAGCTGCGACTTTTACGCGACATCAAGTACCCGAACCAGTTTACAACCCATAGCAGGTGGGAAAGCGAAGCCTCTCTGCAGGCATATCGCAACTCAGAATTGTTCAGAGAGACCTGGGCAAAAACAAAGGTGATGTTCGCCGCCCGACCAGAGGCCTGGAGCTACGAGCATGTCACCGAGACAGATTGACTCCGAAGCGAAAAGACCTGCCCGCTGACGGAAGTCCCAGTTGAGGCAAATGCAGATCGTCAAATACATTGTCTACGCCGGCGAACATCTCTGAAAACAGCCCCGACCTTGAGAAATATTTTCGGCTGGACAAGCGGAAATTCACAAGCGTTGAAGCCGGAAGTTGAACCTGTTTGTTGTCCACGGCCAGCCCATAGGCGGTACCGGTGTAGACGAGTGTGGAGTTGACCACGAGTCCTTTCAGGCCTGTTAACTGCGCCGAAATCGTTGCCAACACCTCTGGTTTCTCCATGAGATGCCTGTTGCCATCATCGGTCAATGCGATCGGACGCATCCACGTCAGGTGCCCGTCGATCGTCAATCGGTCCCAGGGCGCCACCCTGGACACAAATTCAAGGCCATACACGCGGCTCCCGTCGAGATTTACCCGCTTTCGCTTCCTTACTTCACCATCAAAGACGTTGATCTGATCAATGGTGTCAATCGTGCGCTGCAGAAACGCTACGGTTTCAAAGGAGATGTTTTCGGAGAAATACTCAACTCCTGTTTCAGCCATCCAGGTGCGTTCGGGCTTAAGTTCTGGGTTGGGAATGAATCGATTGAGGGCCGTTCCAAACAACTCACGCATCGTCGGAAATCTCGGCTTGCTTCCCGCATTCATTTTGACGGCCAGGCCTTCACTGATCACTCTGACATATTCCGCATTTAAACTGGCTGCCCGGAACGGATCAGATGAGGGCTTGTCGCCTGTCAATGGCGTGGACATACCGTCCAGCGTGGCACCGGCCGCCCAATGACCCTCGTCCGATGAGGCGGAGGTCAATTCCAGCCCGATGGAATACAACACGTTTCGAAAAGCCTGAGGTGCCGAGGCTTCACCGGGAGCCATGAGCCGGTCGATATCAGACTGCTCGTGTTTCGACGTTGTCACAAATGTAATACCTCTAAGAACCACTGGGCCAGCCGTTCGCTCTCCTATCAGTCGGACTCCTCCGCTGATATCCAGATCTTCCTGTGTTTCAAGAACAGATTGATAGTGCTCATCTCCGTACTGATCGATTTCTTGCTGGAATCGCGACAGCCACACGGTTGAAAGTATGTTGTTCCTGCCTCTATGAGAGGATCCATTGAGAATGGCCATGGTGTTGCGCCACAACGGATATCTCCAGTACCTCACGTTGTCTATCAGAGGATTCAGATGCCCTTCTGGAGCAACGCCCTTGTTTGCAGAAGCATGGAGAAACGTGAAACCCCACGAAGCATTTGTCATCTCCCGATCCAGACGCAAATAGACATTCCCCTCTGATCTGTCGGTATTGAGTCTTCTGGTTGAACTGTTCTCGTACGGTAATTCTGCCTCTGAGGGAAGCACCATGCCGCCGGTCGATGCCAGAGTTGAACCTATGAGTATTGTGCTTTTTTCGGATCGACTGGCAAACAGGGCCCGAGTCTGCCAGCTGTCGCCGCTACCTGCCTGCCCATTCAACTCGGAAAGCGTGCCTTGGGCCTCGAAATTTCGGGTCTGCAGATTTACTGCCCCTCCTGAAACGTTGGTCCCGTATCCGGCGCTGACAGCTCCCCTCTCGACTGAAACGCCTCCGATGATGTTTGCCGGTACAAGGCTGAGATCAATTCGGTTGTCCCACGGGATGTTCAGAGGGGCGCCGTCCAAAAACAGAGCAACCTGCCTCTCGCCCGCCGCTCTGATGTAGACGAGTGTTTCTCCGCGTGAATTCGTTTGTACCGAAGCAGAAGGAAGAAGGCGCAACGTGCTCGCCACGTCCGGACTGTCCTGAATGGCCAACGCTGATAGACCGACCCGATGCAGACGTTGGATGCGTTCAGCTCCCCTGGTTTCTCCCCCAATTACGATTTCTGACAGATTGTACGTCCTCAACGAATCCTGGTCCTCCTGGGCCAAGGATTCTGTCGCAGTAAGACACACGAGAAGGCAGATGACAGAAACTCTATTCAATCTCTAATCCGTCAGCACAGTTCTGGAACGTGAAAATGCGGCGGCCCTGAACTCAGGGCCGCCGCTCCGACATTACTCTACGTAATCGACACGGGTTCCGCAGGAGATCCTGTCTACCGGATTTTGGGGCAAAACTCGCGCAGACTGAAACCCGACGACGTCACCTGCGGTAGACCGCTATCCACACCAACGAGCGAGCATGAGTTCTTCCACACAACAACTGGTCATCCTCCTTCGGCAGAAGCTTATCGCCGCCAGAAACAAGCTTCTGCGCGTTGACCTCGTAGCGGGTTTAATGCTCTGCGTTGGAACCGTTCTCGGCATCTGGTTTCTGTTCGTATCACTGGAGTATTTCTTTTGGTTTTCCCCGCTCGTCAAATGGATTGGTATCGCTACTCTGAGCCTGGTATTGGCCTATTTGCTGCTGAGATTTGTTGTGCGTCCGTACCTCATGCATCTCAACATTCTGAGTGGTCGTGATGAAACCACTGTCGCCCGAGAAATCGGGAGAGCGTATCCACAGGTAGGAGATCGTCTTCTTAATCTGATGCAGTTGGCTGACGGCCATCACAGCTTCAGTCCTGAGCCTTTTGTTGACCACGCTGTACAGCGACTGGGTGAGCCTATGCGCGAGATGTCGTTTTCCGATATCACATCCTGGGACGGCCCGAAACGTATTTCCCAGCTGGTCGCCCTCCCGGTGGTATTGTTGGTCGCCTTCGTCATAGCAGCACCGGGACCGTTCTTTTCGGCGTCGGGTCGCATCGTCAGCCCTTCAACCGTTTTTGAGCGCCCGGCCCCTTATTCAATTGCCGTAAACCCCGGCAACGCTGAGCTGATTATCGGCGAAGACCTTGAAGTGGGCGTTTCCATCACAGGTGACGCCCCCGCCGAACCGCCTGTCCTCGAAACGATTCTCGCCGGAGAACTTCGATCCAGATTTGTCAATCTGGCTCCGGATTCAGCCTCGGGTCTGGTTCATCGCTACGAAAACGTCAGGCAGGCCTTCCGGTATCGGGTCGCCAGTGAGAGCCTCAACTCGGAATGGTTTGAGGTCGTGCTCGTCGAACGTCCTCTGGTTCAGCAACTGAACCTGAGACTTGCGTTTCCCGCCTACACAAGAATCCCGGCACAATCTCTCGATTCCAATGTCGGCGATGTGGCTGTCCTCACTGGAACGCGCGTTTCAGTAAACGTGGCCGTGTCTGGCACACAAGCCTCTCTTGCGTGGATGCAATTCGAATCCGGACGAAGGGTAGATCTTGAGGTAGATGGCACTATTGCGAGTGCAATCTTCGAGGTCCGCAGCGACGATGTCTATCGGATCATGCTCGAAAGCCCTGAAGGAATACAGAATCTGTCACCGATAAACTATAGTGTCGAGAGCCTGCCGGATACGCACCCATCTGCCACGCTTCTCGCTCCTGAATCCCTGGTCGATCTGAACGAGAATTTGCAGGTTTCGATGTTGACGCACATCACCGACGATTTCGGATTTGATCGCCTCATCTTGAATTACCGACTCTCGGAAAGCCGATTCGGGCAGATTTCGGAGACCTTTACCGAACATCCAATAGCGCTTGCTAGCCCGTTCCAGCTTGATCAGGACGTGCCATTTGATTGGGCCGTATCCGCCTCAACTGATCTTGATCCCGTTCCGGGCGATATCATCGACTATTACGTGGAGGTATGGGACAACGACGCAGTGTCCGGTCGCAAGTCTGCTCAGACGCGTATTTACCAGTTGAGAATGCCATCGCTGGCTGAGCAGTACGAGTCCTTGGATTCCAAGGAAGATGACACGCAGAAGTCGCTCGAAGACCTTTTGGATGAGGCGGAACGGGCAAGAGAACAGTTCGATGAGTTAAAAGAAGAGCTCCTCGAAAATCCGGAAGCTGATTTTCACGAAGAACGACTTCTCGAGCAGTTGCAGGAGCAGCAGGATAATCTGGAAAATTCGGTTGACACTATCGCCGACCAGATGCAGGAAATTGCGGATCAGATGGAGAACAATGATCTGGTCTCGGAAGAAACGCTCAGCGCGTTCGAAGAACTTCAGGAAGTTGTCGATGAAGTCCGCACGCCTGAGTTGATGGATGCCCTTGAGCAATTACAGAACGCGCTGGAGAACATGGATCTGAATGAAATGCAGGACGCGCTCGAAAAATTCGAGTTTTCAGAAGACATGTATCAGGAGCGACTCGACCGCACACTCGATCTGTTCAAGAAATTCAGGGTGGATCAGGATCTCGAAGAGATTGAAAATCGCGCTGAAGATCTCGCTGAGACGGAAGACAAGCTGGCTGAAGAAACGGCCAAGTTGGAAAACGAGCAGCGGGAAGAAGCTGATGGCGATAATGAGCAGCCAGGCGAACGAAACGAAGAACTCGCCCAGCAACAGGAGATGGCCGCCGAGGACATGAAGGCACTGGAAGAGAAAATGGAAGAAGTGCGCGAGCGCATGGAAGAACTCGACAACATGCCATCCGAGCAGATGCAGGACCTGATGGAGGACACGCAGGACCAGGAAATGGCCGAGCAAATGCAGCAGAATGCAGAGGAGTTGCGCGAAAACTCCCTTCAGGAAGCCGGACAGCAGCAGCAGGAAATGTCCCAGCAGCTCAATCAGCTTTCTTCACAGATGAACGAGATGCAGATGGGAATGCAGGGTGCCCAGATGCAACTCAATATTGCGGCCATCAGAGCAGCGCTGGAGGATATTCTGACGTTGTCCGACCAGCAGGAGACTCTGAGACGGGATGTGCTTTCCCTCGCCTCCGACTCCCCCCTACTCCGCACATCAGCGCAGCGACAAGTTGATCTGACTGAAGGCCTTTCGGTCCTTTCTGATACGCTCCAGTCGATCGCCCGGGAAATCCCACAGATGACCAGGGACGTTCAGCAGCGAGCTGGAGATTCGATGCGCGAAATGGGAGATGCAACCGCCGCCCTGACCGAACGCGCAGCAAGGCGTGCCGCGGGTCACCAGCGCGGTGCCATGACCAACTTGAATGAATTGGCGCTCATGCTTTCAGAACTTCTGGACCAGCAAATGAACGGCTCAGGCTCAGGCCAGAGCAATCAAAGCATGGAACAGATGATGGAGCAGCTCCAGCAGATGGGTCAGCAGCAGCAGCAGTTAAATCAGCAGGTGCAGCAACTGTTGAATGATATGCAGGGCTCCAGGCTGACTCAGGACATGATGGACCGTCTACGTCAGATGGGAAGCCAGCAGGAACAGATCAGAAATGACTTGCGGCAGATGAGTCGCAACAGAGACACCAAAAACAAGGTGCTTGGTGATCTCAACCGAATTGCGGACCAGATGATGGAGTCCATTCAGGAATTGCAACAGAATCGAGTATCCCGTCGAACTGTTCAGCGCCAGCAGCAAATTCTCACGCGGCTCCTCGAGGCTTCTCGTTCGATGGAGCAAAGAGGCAAGGACAAAAAGCGGGAAGGGAAATCGGCTGAGGAAATTCTACGCGAAAGCCCTGCATCTCTCACTCCTTCTGAACAACTCGAGAGGCTTCGTCGAGATCTGATTCGCGCCCTGGAGACTGGGTATTCAACGGATTATGAGACCCTGATACGTAGGTATTTCGAATTACTGCAGTCCCAGTCTGATTCCCGCCCTTGATTTGTCAGGCGGAAAGGCTGCTCTGATTGGTGGATTGCCGCACACATCGCGCCTATATGAAGCGATCCCTGATTTCTGGTGTCGGAATCCGGCAGGAATCCATTTTGCCGAACCAATCGTAGCGATTGCTGGCAAACCATCGGTAGATGCCATCCCTTATGGATAGGGGAACGAATCGGAACCAATACAGAACGGGCCACAGCCCTTTCAAATGTCTCGCGATTCTCAAAACAGCATCTGAATTCGCGTGAACTGTGTCACCGTCGACCAGAACGATTGAATCCAGGTATTCTGGGGGAAGGTCGTGTTTGCTCAGAATTTCTCTGGCTTCATCAGATTGAAGCGCCCCAAACTTGAAATAACCCTCTGGATCCCGGTCCAGAACGTAATTGACGCCGGAATTGCAAAAATTGCAGACTCCGTCGAACAGTATGATGGCTGGCTTGATTGCCATTGCTCCCTTCTCACGTTTCTTGTTCTGTTGCTTCTACGTTGACTTCGTTTCAAAAGCTTCCTTTTGAGCCCACGTTAGCAGAAGATTCGAATTAGAATGGTTGTCTTCAACGTAGTCTTGAAAAAACAGTCACATATTGGTAAATTATAGGTTCTGTGTGTTGCGGAAAGTGCCTTAAAACGCCGTAAACCGTGACTCCAGCACCACCGGACCGGGAAAAGGAGGTGCTCACACGATTCTGGCTCTTGCGAGCGTGAAAAAGTCGTCCCTCTCCATTTCCCCACCGACTCAAGTACACGCCCGAATAAAAACGTGACTCAGGAATGGCCAACGCGATGAGGATTCTGTTTATATCAGGAGAAGTAGCCCCGTTTTCAGACAACTCGGAAGTTGCTCAGATTGTGAGAACACTTCCGGAAGCTCTCCATGAATCTGGCAGGTTTGAGACCAGAATCATGATGCCCAGGTATGGTACCGTCAGCGAACGAAGAAATCGTCTGCATGAGGTAATTCGACTGTCTGGCAGTGAAATCACCCTCGGTGATCGCACCGAGACTCTAAGAGTTAAAGTAGCCTCGATTCCGGGCATTCGCCTTCAGGTCTACTTCATGGACAATGATTTCTATTTCAAGCGAAAAGGAATCTATGCCGATAAACAGGGAGTCCTGTTTGAAGACAATCTTGAACGTTCGGCGTTTTACGCAAGAAGCGTGATCAGAACCATCCGTAATCTGGGATGGCAGCCAGATCTTGTTCATGCCTTCGGGTGGCTCAGTGGTCTCGTCCCGTATGTACTGCGCACGGAATTTGCGGATGATGAGCTATTCCGTGACTCTAAAATTGTCTATACACCTGATACGGTGGATTTCGAAGCACGATTCAACAAGAAAAGTTTCGATTCCCTCAGTATGGCACCCCATGACGACCTGATGGGTCAGCAGCCGTCTGAATCCGGAGTCAGTTTTGCTGATGCCACCATATATCCTCCGTCGATGGCTGAAACAGCCGATGGCCCTGCTTTCAGCGGGAATTCAGAGACGGAAATGGACGAAGCGGTTGCCGTTTACGAAAGCATTCTGAGTGGAGTGCTGGCGTAACTGGATATTTGCCCCATTTTGGGGAAACAAGACTAACACGGACGGCATTGTACACGCCCGTCCGAGGCTTGGGATGAAACCCCGGAGGAAACTTCCGGGGTTTTATTTTTTATCAGGCGTCCCGCATACGATTGCCGCCTCTCCCCTCGTTTGGGTGATGGGCAAACCTAACACCTCTTTTCAGACAGAATGTCTACCAATTTTCGTCTTCCCCTGAAGCTCACTTCAGTTTTTGTCTCAGCTATTCTTCTCCTCGGTTGTGATGACCCGACAGACGTCGGTCGCAGCCTGGTCGACGCTCAAGCTGGTGAGACTTCAGTAACTACATTGAATGCCAGTACACTTGAATCCAACAGCATCGGTGATATTACTGGCGGTAACGCAGCTTCCGGAGCTGTTCGAGTTTTGGCTGGAGTCGTTCAGGACCCGGTTGCCGGGCGGATCGAATCAACAGGATTCATGGACTTCGTACCGTCGAGCCAGTTCGAATCCACCTTTCTGAACAACACTGTCGATTTTGCGGAGCTCCAACTTTCGATTGATTACGTGTATGGAGACTCAACATTGCCCGTGACCTTTGAACTCCTGGCAGTGTCCCACGATTGGACTTCAACGTTCACCAGGGCAGACACAACCATCTTGACGGGAGATCCTATTCTGGTGACCACCATCCCTTCAATTGAGGGAAAGCACACTGTAGAGTTTCCTCAGGAGTGGATTGCGTCAAACGATGCGCTACTTCGCAGTTCGACCTTTGTTGATGATTTTCACGGCTTCGCTCTTCGACAGGTTTCAGGAAACGCCATATTGGGAGCACGTTTCTCAGAATCGATAATTCGTGCTTCTTCAGCCCCGGGAGACACCGTTTCATTCTCGCTCTCAAAAGTAATTTCAACCGCTGCAGAACCGGACGCCCCCACTTCTTCAGATCACGTTTTATTGAGAGACGGATCTGCAAAAGGTTTGGACCTCAGATTTTCGTTTGAGGGAGAGTCATTTCCGGAAGCGATGATCCACAGGGTGCTCATGCGGTTCAACACTATCGATCTTTCCAATCAGTACCCCGAAACGTTTGCGAGGCCCGAGGTGACGCTGGTGGGGCTGAGAGCTGTTTCTGAGGATGGAGGCTCGAGACTCGATATCGCTGAAGTGATCATCAATGCGGATGGTTCGTTCGCGTTCGACAACACGTCTCTGACCAACGTAGTCCAGACGGCCAATCTTGGAAAATCTGTACTGGACAGATTTGAGCTATACCTGCCCGTCACCCAAAGCGGCGTCGGCTATCTGGCTATAGAAAAGGATCTCACTCATAGTGAGAACTACCCCAGAGCGTTAGTGACTCTGACACCCATCAACTGAGGCAGAGTCATGAAAAAGAAATCACCATACATGTACGGAACAGGACGAAAGACAGTGCTCTCTCCACGTGACAAGGCAGTTCGAACAGGAAAACCTGGTATTTTATTGTTCGCTTGCCTGTTCTTATTTCAAGGGCTTTCAGCCCAGGCGCAGAGTCTGAACGATGGGTCTATCTATTCCCGCTTCGGAATTGGAGAACGCCAGCTATTCAATTCTTCGAAAGCTCAGGCCATGGGTGGTGGCGGATATGCCCTTTCTTCAACGATCTACGCCAATTTCGCAAACCCGGCCAGTTTGAGTGACCAGTTCTATACGCGCTTTGCAGGTGGCCTCACCTACGAGACCATATCTGCATCAGCCGATGGATTCGAAACAGGACGTTTGGCATCCGGATCGCTGAGCGGTATTCAGATAGCCCTCCCCCTCAAGGTCAACAGGACGGGAATCGGTATTTCATTTTCGCCGTACACACGTGTGTCTTATCGAGTCGTCGGTAATTCCGAGCTCACTTCAGATCCTGAGAATGCAACTTCGACACCTCTTGTCACCCGATTCAACGGGAACGGAGGACTGTACAAACTGAGCATCGCCGCGGGACATCGTTTGAATTCCAGGTTTTCTTTTGGTCTAAGTACCGATTTACTGTTCGGTATTCTTGAGGAGACGCAGGGAGCGACGTTCAACTCGACACAATTCGTGGACAGAACGGTCGAGTCGTCAACCCGCCTGAATGGAATTGCGGCTACATTTGGAGCTCGATGGCTCGTACCGGGATTGAAAAACGGAAGGTCACTCGTAGTGGGGGCCACCGCAACAATCCCCGCGTCTCTGTCCGGAGAACGAGCGCTGGCATTGACTACCGCGGTCGGTCGGGACACGCTCGGCACAACTACAAAAGGCGACATGGATCTCCCGCTGAGCGTTGGCGTCGGTTTCGCTTTTCAGCCAAATCCTCGATGGTCCCTAATTGCAGACGTGACGTATGAGGGGTGGTCTTCTTTCAAAAGTGATTTCAGCCTTCCTGGATATGATTCTTCAGGATCGACGTTCGATGATCGAATTCGAATATCTGCCGGTGCTGAATATTGGCCGGCAGCGGGACGCAATTTCGCGACCTACGGATCTCGAATTGCATATCGATTTGGTGTGTATTCAGATAAGTCCTACGTCTCTCCAGTAACCTCCGAGTCAATCAATTCCGTGGGTATGACGACCGGTCTGAGTCTTCCGTCGCTCATTCCTGGCACGACAATTGATTTTAATTTTGACGTAGGACGAAGAGGAACTACCTCTAATGGCCTCGTGAGGGATCGATACGTACGTTTCGGCCTCAACATAAATTTTGGTGAACGTTGGTTCGATCGCTTGCCTCGTAGCTAGTCCAAGCCTGATCTTGTAAGGCTACGCTCAGAACGAATCGACCCTATCGAAACAGAGACAGGTACCATGCTCTTCAGCACTATCAAATCCAAGGCTTCAAGCTCGATTATGGCCATTTTACTGGCGATAATAGGCTTTTCTATTGGTGCCGCCCCGGCAGTTGCACAGTCCGAATGCAACGAGGACGACGTCAGGATGAATTACAGCCTGTATTACGAAGACTATAAAATTGAAAGCTGGGACACTTCTCTGCCGTATCTGCAGTGGATTCTGAAGTGCGCTCCCGGCTTTCCATCGAACAACGATAGGAATTATCGTCGCCTTGTAGAGGTTTACGAGGGCATAGCTCTCAATTCTGAGGATGCAGCCGTCCAGCGAACCTATTTGGACTCTGCACTCTACATACATGACATGGCACCGTCCGTTTTAGAGGACGCTGGCATTGAGGCCGACAGATACCAATGGTTGTTCAACAAGGGGCGTTTTATCCAGAAACACAGCGTCGCGCTTGAAGACCGACAGACAGATGTGGGAGCGATTTACCACGAGGCATACAATATTGACTCGTCGAAAATGCAGAACTACTACATCAACTACATCATCATCGACAAGGTGTCCAAAGATCGAAAAGGCGAAGCTGTCGATTTTATGGATCAGGTTGAACAGGATTTTGCAGATAATGCAGAAGTGATGACCACCATCGAAACCTGGAGAGGCCAGCTATTCACTTCTCCAGAAGAAAGAATCGGATTTCTTGTATCCCAGATCGAAAAAAATCCGGAAGATGGGGAATTGAAAGCTGAACTACTCGAACTCTACATGGATGAAGGTATTCGTGACCTCGCCTATGAACTGGCAGATGAGATCATGAACAGCTCCCCCACCGCACGCTTATTCAGGACCGTCGGTAAAATGAGGCTCGACGACGGTGATACGGACGATGCCATTCGCCTGTACGAAGAGTCCCTGACAATGGACGGAGGCATGGATGCCGCTCGTGAGGTCTATTTCAATATTGGAATCGCACACCAGCAGGAAAATCGACTTGCAACAGCGCGCTCGCAGTTCCGCAGAGCGCTGGAGGCCGATCCTACCTATGTACAGGCACTGATCGCGATTGGTGACCTCTACGTCACTGCAGTTCAGGGATGTGGTTCTTTTGAGCGTGAAGACCGGGCAGTGTACTGGTTGGCTGCGGATTACTTCGATCGGGCAGCATCCCGTGCTGATACGGACACATACCGCAATCAGGCTCGGCAACGGACTTCGAGCATCCGCCGCTTCTTCCCGACTGCCGAAGACAAGTTCTTCAAGAACTGGAATCCTGGTGATCGTCACGCGATCGATTACGGTTGCTACACCTGGATCGGCGAAACGACTTCGGTCCGCTAGATCCTGCAAGACGGTATCGACTTCGAGAGGGTTTGATGAGCAATCATCGAACCCTCTCTCTTTTTCAGGCTTTCTTCCTCCACTGCGCGAATAGATGGCGAAAAGGCCGGGGTTTCTTTGTCATTCGCCCTCAGGGTTGCGAATTTGCGGCCTGACACCTTGTTCACGATTGTTCTAATCAACGCACTAGATACGCATGTCTCTCATCGCTGATATCCAAGCACGCCAAATTTTTGACAGCCGCGGTAACCCGACGGTCGAAGTAGACCTGATCACTGAAGATGGCCATTTCGGCCGTGCTGCCGTACCCAGTGGAGCCTCTACCGGTGAAAATGAGGCTGTTGAAATGCGCGATGGCGATGCTTCCCGTTATATGGGCAAAGGGGTTTCCAAAGCAGTTCAGAATGTCAATAACATCATCGCTCCTGAATTGGAAGGCTGGTACGTCTTCGACCAGGCTGATATCGATGGCTTTTTGAACGAACTCGATGGATCTCCGAACAAGAGTAATCTGGGTGCGAATGCCATCCTCGGAGTCTCTCTTGCCGTCGCCAATGCCGCTGCGAGCGCCTCAGGCCTTCCTTTGTATCGCTATATCGGCGGAGCCGGAGCAAGAGAACTACCCGTTCCGATGATGAACATCATCAACGGTGGCCGTCATGCGGACAATAGCGTCGACATGCAGGAGTTCATGATCATGCCGACCGGCGCTCCCTCGTTTTCGGAGGCCCTGAGGATGGGTTCTGAGGTCTTTCACCATCTGAAATCAGTACTTCACGATCAAGGACTGAGTACAGCAGTTGGCGACGAAGGAGGGTTCGCTCCCAACCTCAAGTCAAACGAGGAGGCTCTCGAAGTTATCCTTCGGGCTATCGAAAAGGCCGGTTATGTACCAGGGCAGGACATTCACATCGCCCTCGATCCTGCTACGTCTGAAATGACAAAAGATGACGGATACCACTTCTGGAAAAGTGATCCCGACAGAATTCGTAGTTCCGAGGAGATGGTTGCGTTCTGGAGTGACTGGGTCGATCGATATCCCATCATATCGATCGAAGACGCCATGACGGAAAATGACTGGGATGGCTGGAAGGCACTGACCGATGCCGTCGGCTCGAAGGTTCAACTCGTGGGTGATGACCTGTTTGTTACCAATACCGAGTTTCTTCAGCGTGGCATCGACACCGGCTGCGCCAATTCGATTTTGATCAAGCTCAACCAGATAGGAACGCTCTCGGAAACGCTGCAAGCCATCGAACTGGCTCATAAAAACGGATACACGTCAGTGATTTCACACCGGAGTGGCGAAACAGAAGACACGACCATCGCAGATCTGGCTGTCGCGACAAATTCTGGACAGATCAAGACCGGATCAGCCAGCCGCAGTGATCGAATGGCCAAATACAATCAGTTGCTCAGACTGGAAGAAAACCTCGGGCCCGCAGCCTACTTTCCGGGCATGAATGCATTCCGGATTTAGTACCTTCCAGAGGACTCCCGGAATTATCCAACTGCATTTCCTCCGATAAATGTCGGTCAGCAGCAGAATATCAGACTTCCTCCTTCGATTCAAAGTCGTCGCGGCTGTTCTGTTCGTGTCGCTGGTACTCATGTGGCTTCTCTTTTTCGACAGCCACAGCATCGTTTCACGCGTACAGCTTCACAATGAACGTTCTGAGCTTGAGGTCGATAATGAAGAATTGCGTGCCAAAATAAAACAGCTGGAGGATCAGCTCTCCAGGCCACTGACTCCAGAGGAAGTGGAGAAACTGAGCCGCGAAGAACTTGGAATGAGCAAAGATGGAGAAACCGTCTATCCGCTTGTCGAAAAATAGCACCATATGAGTAACGACAATCGTACGGCGATCGGGATCGACCTCGGAGGCACCTCCATCAAGGCGGCTCTCTTGTCCGAGAAAGAAGGGCTCCTGGACGAGGCAATAGTCCCGACCGGAGCTGAAAAAGGCTCTGACGTCGTTCTGGAGCAGCTGGCGGGCCTTGTCAAAGGCTTCCTGGATACTCATTCGGATGTTGTCGGGGTTGGTGTCGGATTTCCGGGAGCGGTCAACTGGGAACGCACTATTGCGTCACATCCTGTAAATATTTCCGGCTGGGGGAATGTAAACGTGGGCAACGCCATCAATGAGCGTTTGGGCACGGATCTGAAGGTGGTAATCGAAAACGACGCCAACGCTGCCGCTCTGGGGTCAGCCCGATTCGGTGCAGGCCGTGATTTTGACTCATTCATCATGATTACGCTCGGTACGGGTGTCGGTGGCGCGATCATCTACCAGAACAGGATTTTCCGTGGCTCTACTGGCGCAGCTGGCGAAATCGGACACGTCACCATTGATTACGATGGCCCTATGGCTCGCAGCAGCGTTCCTGGGGCAATAGAGGCGTATCTCGGACAACGATTTCTCTCTCGTCATGCACGGTATCAATTGATGAACCGGCCGGAGAGCATGATCCACCAAATGGCAGAGAACGATCTCCACGGTATCACACCGAAGATGCTGCACGATGCTGCTCTCGCCGGAGACGAAGGCTCAATTGAAATCCTTGCCTGGGCCGGTCATAAACTCGGATGTGCCCTCGGCTCTACGGTCAATATCCTGGATATCAGAAAATTCGTCATAGGAGGTGGTCTTTCTGCCGCAGGTGACTTCATCCTGTCGTCCGCCCGATCTGCACTCCACGATTTTGTAACGCCTGCTCTCAGGCCGGGTCTGGAAGTGGTACAAGAAACCCTCGGAAATGAAGTCGGTATGTTGGGTGCAGGTCGCCTGGTCTTTCAGCATATTGACCAATACGGTTCTGAAACTGATTAACGGATCACACCGACGTCCTTCAAGGGCATTCTCAGGTACGAGTGCTTTTCGCTATGCGCCAGTTGTTCTACTGGTGTTGTGGGCTACCCTCCCCTCTACTCTTCTCGCACGACAGGACACGGGCCAGATCACGGAACCCGTCGAATTCGTAGCCGGCGATTCCCTCATCTTCTCTTTAGGATCGGATAATCGATTCGGTACTCTCCACGGCAATGCGTCTGTCAAATACAGTGACTCGTTCCTCAGCGCTCATGAAATCGACCTCTTGCTTGCCAGAGAAGAACTGAAAGCCCGTGGACTGGAGTCCGATTCTGGGTGGGTGGGAAAACCTGAGATCACGCAGGGTGAGGACGTTTTCACCGGTACCGAACTGGCGTTTAACCTGCAGACCCAACGTGGACGCATCGTCGGTGCCCAGACCCAGTATGAAGAGGGATTTATTCGGGCGGATGTGGTAAAATCTCTTGAGGACAGTACGCTGTTCATCAGAAACGGTATTTATACGACATGCTCCTGTGTTGAGGACCCTTCCTACTCGCTCCGGTCCAACAAAATGAAAATGGTCGGCCGAAAGTGGATATATACCGGGCCGATACAACTCTACCTGTTCAGTATCCCGACACCTCTCTGGCTTCCATTCGGGTTTCTTCCGGCCCAGGATGATCGTCGAAGCGGCCCTCTTCCTCCTACGTACGGCGAAGATGAGTTCGGATTTTACCTGCGAGATTGGGGGTGGTATTTCGCACTCAACGACTATATGGACCTGCAACTGCAGGGTGGCTTCTGGACCAGAGGTAGCTGGGAGACCAGAACACTCTACCGCTACCGCAAAATGTATGCGTTTGATGGTCAGCTCCGCCTTGATTACGCACGATTCAGAAATGGTGAGCCAGGCGACCCCGGATTTTCCGTTCGAAAGACAAGTGCGTTCAGGTGGACTCATAATCAGACCCTGGGTCAGACATCCTCCTTCAATGCCAATGTCAACCTGTCGTCCTCATCGTATTTGAAGGCTGTATCCCAGAATTACGATGATCGGGTGCGCCAGGATATTCAATCCAGCCTCAAATTCACGAAGCGATGGACCGGCAAAAACCTCTCGGTCCAGGTCAATCAGCGACAGCTGTTGTCGACCAACCAGGTTAATCTCACCCTGCCCAGTCTCTCGTTCTCTCAGAGCAGCTTCAAGCCGCTCCAACGCTCAAACCGACCTCCGGGAAGTGGAGAGTCCATTCTGGATAAGCTGACCGTCAGTTACAACATGAACGTCAACAATCGCTTCAGCTTTGATCCACTGACAGAGGACGAACTACTGGCCCGCGGCGACACACTGGCAGCCGAGATAAACTGGCTCGACGCGCTCTTTTCGAAAGACGACTATGAGCGTGCTACTGGCGACGATACTCACTACGATTTCAAAGCAACCCACCGTATTCCGGTGTCTGCGCCATTTTCAGTGAATCGATTACCTCTTCTCGGTGATCTGGCATTGAACTTATCACCCAGTTTCAATTACACGGAAGATTGGTTTCTGCAGTCGGAACGACGCTCTCTCAACTCCGACAGTTCCGGGATTGATGTGTTGAATGATCCCGGCTTCTTCGCGTTGCGCCAGTTCAGCACCTCGGTCTCTGCCAGCACGATTTTTTACGGCCTCTTCCCCTTCAAAGGATTCGGTTACAATGGAATCCGGCACACCGTACGTCCGAACGTGGGCATGTCCTACCGGCCAGACTTTTTTTCTGATCGCTGGGGATACCGCAGGACTTACACCGATGAAGATGGAGAAGAAGTCGAATATTCCGCCGTCTCAGGAGTCAGCAGGGGAAGGCAGCAGGCACTCACCTTTTCGTTGAACAATACTTTCGAAACGAAGAAGGCTGAAACCGACTCGACACAAACCAGCCGTTCAGCAAGCGCACTGAAATTGTTTGACTTCAATCTGTCGTCGTCTTACAACTTTGCGGCAGATTCGTTAAAAATGGCGAACGTGAGTATGACTGCGCGTACCAGGATACTTGGCAAGGTAGACCTCGACCTCCGAAGCGCTTTTTCACCTTACGAGTTGTCCGAAGAAGGTCGATTGACGCGAACCAGCTCCTTTTCTTTGACCTCGCCCTTCGGCCGCATGACATCCACGAACGTGACGATGCGCACTTCGCTCAAATCCAAGCGAGGCGATGGTGACCGACCCATTACTACTCCACGGGGAGCAATGGTAGCGCCGGGGAACGGTTTCGGGGGATTCAATCAGAGCACGTCGATTATACAGAACAACTACGCAAATGCAGGAGCGGATTTCTCTATTCCGTGGTCTCTGAGCATGGACTTCTCGTACGGTGTCACAAAAAGCGGTCTGAACACCATCAAGAGAGCGATTCTGAACGCCTCATTTGATTTCAGCCTGACACCCAACTGGAAAGTGGCCAGTAGGACGGGGTACGACTTCGAGCGAAAAGAAATGGCAACCACCAATATTGCTCTGGCGAGGGATTTCGACTGTTGGCAGATGTCGTTCAACTGGATTCCGTTCGGACTATATCAGTCCTGGGGCTTCGACCTGCACGTAAAGAGTGGGCATCTTCGGGATCTGCTGCGTGTCCGCCAACCAAAATCTGATGTTCAAGATCGGTTCGGATCTCTTCGATAAGCGCCCGACCAGACTTTACTCGAGAGCCGGTTCAACTCAGGTCATTCTGGACAATCAGAGAATCCGAAATGTCGAAGCGTATTTCTGTTTGATCACTGACGAATCCCTGAACCCTGGCAGTAAGCTCAACATCTTCGCTTTTAATGGTCAACTCGGTAGACATTCCCAGGAACAGCTTGCCAGATATTTCACCGCTGAACTGACCCGAATCGGAAATCCTGATGTGCTCGGGTCGAATGGCCAGTGCAAACCCCTCCTCGACCGGCTGCCCCGCAAACCGCTGAATGTTGGCATTTGAGGTTATGATGTTGCTCGAGCCCAGAAACGATGCAACGAATGCTGATTTCGGCCGATAATAGAGCTCTTCAGGCGCACCTGCCTGTACTATTCGTCCGCTTCGCATGACCGCAATATTGTCGGACAAAGCCAGGGCTTCCTCCTGGTCGTGTGTGACATAAATGCTGGTCAGGCCGAGCCGATGCTGCAGTTCTTTGAGTTCTCTTCGAGTCTGTTCTCTGAGCGCTACATCCAGATTTGACAGAGGTTCATCGAAGAGTATGACCTTGGGCTCGATCGCGATGGCTCGCGCCAGAGCAGTCCGTTGCTGTTGCCCACCCGATAGTGAAGTTACCTGAGTGTCCCTGAAGCCAGATAAATCCACGCGACGAAGCGAATCTGATACAACCCGATCGATTTCTTGCTTTGATTTCCTACGAACCTTCAATCCATACGCGACATTCTCTCCCACAGTCATGTGAGGGAAAAGAGCGTAATTCTGAAAAACCATGGCTGTGGGTCTGCGGCGAGCCTCAACGCCAGTCACGTCCTGTTCACCGATTATCACTCTTCCCGTTTCAGGCTGTTCGAATCCTGAAATGATTCTAAGAGTGGTCGATTTGCCGCACCCACTCGGTCCGAGGAGCGAGCAAAATGACCCCGGCTTCACAACCAACGACACATCGTCGACGGCAACAAGATCCCCAAAGCGCTTGGAAACGCCTTCGAGACGGATTTCAACGGCCTGGTCCACGGTATCTTGATTGTGAGTCACGGAGTGCCCGGTGTCAGGCAGACAGCGCTACGTTGATTTTATCCGCAGCCTCCTGGAAAATGATCGCGGTTTCAACCTCGAGACCGCTTTCATCCAGAATGGCCTTCCCTTCCTCGGCGTTGGTGCCCTGAAGGCGAACGATAAGAGGCAGAGCCATGTCAACCTTGCGGGCAGCTTCGACGACTCCTTTGGCGACCCGATCACAGCGGACAATTCCGCCGAAGATGTTCACCAGGATTGCTTTAACTCCTGGGTCCTTCAAAATAATTCGGAATCCCGCTTCAACTGTTTCCGGATTTGCTCCACCACCGACGTCCAGGAAGTTTGCCGGTTCTCCGCCCGCCAGTTTGATGATATCCATCGTGGCCATTGCGAGTCCGGCTCCATTGACCATGCAGCCCACGTTACCGTCGAGTTTTACATAATTGAGATGGTGCTCTCCAGCTTCGACTTCGAGAGGATCTTCTTCATGGACATCTCGCAGATCCGCCAGATCTTTATGTCTGTACAACGCATTGTCATCAATGTTGATTTTGGCGTCAATGGCCAAAACATCGCCGTCTTCGGTAAGCGTGAGAGGATTGATCTCAGCAATCGAGCAGTCACTGTCCTCATACGCCCTGTGCAGCGCGATAATGAATCGAACTGCCTTCTTGAAGGCATCACCCTCAAATCCCAGCCCGAAAGCCAGACGGCGTGCCTGAAAGCCCTGCAGGCCGATAACAGGATCAACCCACTCTTTCAGAATCAATTCTGGTGTTTCTTCGGCAACCGTTTCTATTTCGACGCCACCTTCTGTCGACGCCATGATGACAGTCTGGTTCTTTCCACGATCCAGCGTAATTCCGAGGTAAAACTCCTTCGCAATATCAACCGCGTCTGCGATCAACACGGAACGGACCTTCTGACCTTCAGCACCCGTCTGCGGAGTCTTGAGCATCATGCCCAGAATGGCATCGGCTTTCTCCCGGACTTCATCGGTACTTTTGGCCAGCTTCACACCACCGCCTTTGCCGCGGCCTCCGGCGTGAATCTGAGCTTTGACTACAAACAGGTCGTTGCCCGTTTCTGCCTGAAGCTTTTCGGCCGCATCTACGGCTTCATCAGAAGAGGTGGCAAGAATTCCTTTTTGCACGGCGACGCCGTATTTGGCAAGGATTTCCTTGGCCTGATATTCGTGGACTTTCATGGATCTCGAATTGCGTAACTTGAATCCTGAAAATTACTGAGACCTGTGTCATTATGCCGGATCTCAAGGACCAAGATGACGATATTCTCCGTTTCTTATAGCGCGCGCTCCTTGCTCAACTGAAAATGCCTTGATGACCTACGATCTGCACATCTTCAAACGGTTTCTCACCGGATATGCTCTGCTCATTCTGGGGCTGATCGTTTTTTTCGTTGTACTGCACTACGTGGAGTATATCGATGACTTCATGGATCGGGGGGCAACGATGAACGACGTTTTTCTGGTTTATTATCCCAACTACATTCCGGAAATCATACGTCTTACCTCGCCACTGGCTGTATTCATATCAGCAATTTTCCTCACCTCGCGACTCACCCAGAAACTTGAGTTTTCTTCTCTTCAGACGGCCGGGGTTTCGCTGTACCGACTGATGGCTCCGTTCGTGATCGCAGGAATCCTGATCACAGGATTCATTTTCTGGTTCAACGGATGGATTGTGCCTCAAACGAATCAGATTCGATTGGCTTTTGAACAGGACTACACAAAGGATGGGCCTTCGCGTGCCGAATATGTCAATATCCACAGACAGAACGCCCCAAACAGTATTCTTTCGGTCAACTTTTATGAGCGAAAGTCGAAAACGGCGACGTCGATTACTCTTCAGACATTCAGTGATGCCGGTAGTCTCGTCGAAAGAATCGATGCCGACCGCATGACGTGGGACGATTCTCTTCGAGTCTGGCGCATCATATCCCCGGTCGTGCGGCGATTTGATAACGATGGTGAGCGGGGAAGGCGTCGAATGGAGGTGTTGGACACAACTCTCAGCCTGCTCCCCCGGGATCTAGCCCGCATTCAGGGAGACGTCGAAGCCATGACGATTTCTGAGGCCAGGAATTATCTGGACACGTTGGAAAGAACGGCGGCCAATCGAACGGGACCCTCTCTGGTAGCCTATCACAGCAAGTACTCGTATCCGTTCGCGAATCTGATACTGATCCTGCTGGCAGTTCCGTTGGCATCAGTACGACGGCGAGGAGGGCAGGCTGTCCAGATGGGACTTGGCCTTTTTATTGCGTTCGTTTATCTCGCCCTGATGAAGCTCGTTGAGCCATTCGGCTATGCTGGCAGCCTATCGCCCATTCTTGCATCCTGGCTCCCCCACCTGGCATTTCTACTGTTCGCTCTCGTGGTGGTTTTTCGGGCTCGCAAATAAGACTTAGGCTTCTCCTCCGGGTATTCCGAAGTGAATTTCCGGTCCCTGCGGGCCGGAATCTTCAATTTCACCATGAGAGCGCTCAAATCGCTCAATATTGTCCGCCAGCGCTTTCAACAAGCGTTTTGCGTGCGGTGGAGAAACGATCACCCTGCTTTTCACCTTTGCTTTGGGGACTCCGGGCATTACACGAATGAAGTCCAGAATGAACTCTTCGGAGGAGTGTGCCAACATCACCAGATTGGAATACGTACCCTCGGCTATTTCTTCTGAGAGTTCAATATTCAATTGGGGACCTTTGCCTTTTGGTCCTTCCTGATTCTCCTTCATTTACTTTCACTCGTGTTTTGATATTGCGGGTTTTTAAAAATTCGGTGGCCGACTCTCGTTCCTGATGGATTACGAATTCGAGGCCAATGCTTCTATCAGGTCGCTTTTTGTGATAATGGTGAAACCACCCATGTCGTCTTTTACCAGCACGGCTCCAGGTGATTCAGTCAGCATGGATGTGAGGCCCCCGATAGGTATTGTTGGGTCAACGACAGAAAGCGGCGCACCCATATTGTCCGAAACGGCATGCGAACGCGCCCCCGGCTCTTCAATCAGTCTATTAAGAACCACTGATTCGGTCAGACTGCCGACGACTGCTTCTCCCTCGATGACGGGAAGCTGTGAAACGGACGCATTTACCATGCGGTCAATTGCCGTCTGAAGAGTATCCGCGGGCGAAACTGAAATAAGCCCTCCGTCTCGCTCGGGAGCGAGGTCTCCGGCCGTCAATTCTTTGTCGCTGTCCAGAAAGCCCAGGCTTCGCATCCAGGTATCGTTGTATGTCTTCGACAGATAGCGGAATCCCGTATCCGGCAACAGAATGACCACGACGTCGTCAGGATTGAGCTCCCCTTTGTGTGCTTCCAGCCATTTGAGTGCTCCGGAAACCGCCAATCCACTGGATTGACCGACAAACAGGCCTTCTTCTCGGGCCAGACGCCGCGTCATTATCATGTTTTCGCGGTCCGTCGAGCGCACATAGTCGTCAACGATATTAAAGTCCATGTTTCCAGCCAGGATATCCTCGCCCGCCCCCTCTGTGAGGTATGGATAGATCTCTTTGTCGTCAAATTCGCCGGTAAAGAAATACTTGTGGTAAACGGACCCAAACGTATCCACACCTATGAGTTTTATGCTCTTGTTCTGCTCTTTCAGATAGCGTCCCGTGCCCGATATCGTTCCACCCGTTCCGGCGGAAGCCACATAATGGCTAACCTTTCCGTCGGTTTGTGACCAGATCTCCGGTCCTGAAGTCTGGTAGTGTGCCTCGGCATTTGCAGGATTGTCATACTGATTCAGGTACACGGCATTCGGAGTTTCTTCCGCCAGTCGCTTCGAGACCGAGTAGTACGATCTCGCATCCTCAGGAGCCACGTTGGTGGGGCAAACGAGAACTTCGGCACCCAACGCGCGGAGCATGTCTGCCTTCTCTGGACTCTGTTTGTCTGTGGTGACAAAAATGCACTCATAACCGCGATCAATAGCTGCCAGAGCGATACCAGCACCTGTGTTCCCGCTTGTGCCTTCCACAATGGTTCCGCCCGGTTTCAGATCGCCCGATGCTTCAGCTGCATCAATCATGGCAACTCCGATTCGATCCTTGACCGATCCACCCGGATTGAAGTACTCAACCTTGGCCAATACCGTGCAAGGAAGGTGTGAAGCGATTTTATTCAGCTTGACGAGAGGTGTGTTGCCGACCGTGTCGAGTATGGAGTCGTGCCACATAGTAAGATTATTTCCTGATACAGAGCCGGAATCGGCGCTATGGATGGATGAGCAAATGGTCTATATTCCGCGAACGAACCGCGCATGGAAAGGTACGGTTCCTGCTCGACACCGATTGAGAAGCGGATGCGAATCAATCGTAAATCAATTACCAATCAGTTGTGGCGCCTTCTTCTGACCATATTTCGATGATCGAACCTGATCTGCTGGTTGCGACCTGCAGCTCAGACGGACATGTCCTGATGCGAAACTCGGCGTGGAAGGCGGTTTTTGGGGAGGATGAGGATCTCTGGGGTCTGCTCATGCCTAACGATCGGGAAACCGCCGAACAGAACCTGAACGAGGCGGCTCGCGGATCACTCGTCACTCATGCGCTGTTTATGGTAGAGTCGCCTCATCGAGATATTCCTACGCCCGTTCTGCTTCATTTTGTCCCCGTCGCCTCGGACGGTGCTGCTGCATCCAACGCGGTTGCCATTTCCGGCGAGGTGTTGGCTGAACCATCGACTTGGACCGAAAGCCAGACTCATCGCCACCGAATGGAAACTCTCGGAAGAATGACCATGGGGATGGCGCACGACTTCAACAACCTTCTCAGTGGAATATTGGGACACATTGAGCTCTGGCGTATCGAATCAACTCTGGACGATGCTGCGAAAAGCCATGTCGCCATGATTGAGAAAGCTGCCGAAAACGGAGCTGAGCTGATTTCCAAAATTCAGCGCTACATAAGACAGGAAGCCCAATCGCAGCATGAACCGCTTGATCTTGCTCCGCTCATCGCAGAGTGCGTCTCCTTTACCAGACCCTATTGGTACAATGAACCCCGAAGACAGGGGATCAATATCGAGGTTCACCAACACTTCGAGGACCTTCCGTCAGTAGAGGGCTCCAGATCGGAGCTTCGGGATGTATTTGTCAACATGATTCTGAATGCTGTGCACGCGATGCCGGAAGGCGGCTCGATCACTCTCGAAGGCAAGGCATCCGATTCTGAAGTCATTATCAGGTTGTCTGATACTGGTACAGGAATGAGCGACGATGTGCAAAACAGGATCTTTGAACCTTTGTTTTCGACGAAAGCCGAGCGCGGTACGGGGATGGGACTCTCCGTCGTCGCAGGTACGATGCGCGAGCACCGCGGAAGTGTCTCTGTAGAATCTACTCTTGGTACAGGAACCACATTTACGCTTCGTTTTCCTCTTTCATCTTTAAAAGATGAGGCAGACGAGAGAGGGATTCCTTCGGGCTTGAAAATCGAATCCTGGAGGCTTCTTGTTGTCGACGACGAAGAAATGGTCCGAAACGTTGTTTCGCGCCTGCTGGCCGTCCGCGGTCACGATGTTGTCGCAGTCGAATCTGGAAGCGAAGCAGTCCGTGTATTCGAAAGCGGAGATTTCGATCTGATTGTTACGGATCAAGGAATGCCCGAAATGACGGGTCGTGAATTGGCCCACAACATCAGAAAACTCGATCCTTCCATACCCATTTTGCTACTCACAGGCGACACGGATATTGTGGTCGACTCGAATGAAATTAATCATGTGCTGACAAAACCGTTCAAAATCGACGAGATCGAAAGCGTTATTGCTTCGTTGACCTGACGAATCATACACTTTACCGACAAGATGTCAGAAACCTCCGTTTGGCCTGGTTTTTGGGCTCGGGAAGACGTCAATTACCGCCGACATTAAAACCGCAATATGAATCAGGATCTGGTTCTTCTTCTGGATGACGATCCAGAACAGAGTATTCCCCTTCCTACGGCTGACGAAGAGAAGGCAATGAGCACGTCCGATATTCCGGACACGCTGCCCATTCTCACACTTCGCAATACAGTCCTCTTCCCGGGTGTGGTTCTCCCCATCACGGTTGGCCGCGATACGTCATTGAAGCTCGTCAAGGATGCGTTTGGAGATGACCGATTGATCGGCGTTGTAGCTCAACGCAGTTCCGAGACAGAGAATCCGACTCCTGGCGACCTGTTCGAATACGGTACTGTGGCAAGCATCCTCAAGCTGATCAAGATGCCCGACGGAACGAAGTCGATCGTAATTCAGGGCAAGCGGCGATTCAGGGTGTCCGAGTATGTACAGGTCGATCCATACTTCACCGCGCGCGTCGAGCCGGTCGTAGAAGACCTCGCCGGAGAAGACATTGAAATCCAGGCACGGATCAGATCGATAAAGGAACTGGCGATTCAAATTGTCAATCTTTCTCCGAATCTGCCAAGTGAGGCAGCTTACGCGATCCAGAATATCGAGTCACCGACCTTTCTGATTCACTTCATTGCCTCGAATCTTCAGATTGAGGTGGAAGACAAGCAGGATTTGCTTGAAACACTTCCTCTCATAGATCGAGCCGATCTGGTAATGGACTATCTGAACCAGGAACTGCAGGTTCTGCAGCTCTCGGAAGAAATCCGCACGCGAGTCAAAACAGATGTCGACCAACAGCAGCGAGAATACCTGTTGCGTCAGCAGTTGAAGGCTATCCAGGACGAATTGGGAGAAACCGAGGGCAACGGAGCAGAGGTCCGGGACCTGAGAGACAAAGCAGAACAGAAGGCTCTTCCCGATTACGTCAGAGAAGTACTGAACAAGGAAATGGACAAGCTGTCCAGATCCAATCCGGCTTCTCCCGACTACGCGGTGACCAGAAATTACATCGACTGGATTCTCGATATCCCGTGGCTCGACTATTCGAAAGACAAACTTGATATTCCGAAAGCCGGCAAGATCCTGAATGAAGACCATTATGGTCTCGAAGCCGTCAAGCAGCGTATTCTCGAATACCTCGCCGTGCTGAAGCTGAAAGGAGATATGAAAGCACCCATTCTTTGCTTTCATGGTCCTCCGGGAGTTGGAAAAACCAGTCTGGGCAAGAGCATCGCCCGTGCCCTCGGGCGCGAATTCGTCCGCATGTCACTGGGTGGCGTCCGGGATGAAGCCGAAATTCGCGGCCATCGTCGCACGTATGTAGGTGCTCTCCCGGGCAGGGTTATTCAGGGCATGAAGAAGGCGGGGACAGCGAATCCTGTCTTTATGTTGGATGAAGTTGACAAGCTGGGCTCCGACTTTCGCGGAGATCCATCTTCGGCGCTGCTCGAAGTACTGGATCCGGAGCAGAACATCGCCTTCAACGATCACTATCTGGAAGTCGATTACGATCTCTCCAACGTCTTATTCATCGCGACGGCGAACTATCTGGAGATGATTCCTGCACCTCTGCGTGACCGAATGGAGATGATCGAAATCAACGGATACACGCAGGAAGAAAAACTGGCGATCGCGAAACAGTACCTGGTTCCAAGACAGATTGACCGAAACGGGCTCAAGAAAGAGCAATTCAATATCTCGAATCAAGCACTGAAACTGGTCATCGATGGCTACACCCGTGAATCCGGTGTTCGACAGCTTGAAAGGACCGTAGGGGCGGTAGCCCGTGGAGTCGCCAAGAAAGTTGCCATGGGTGAATCTGACGGCGAAAAAGTCGAAGCAGAACACATCGAGTCCTACCTGAAGGCTCGTAAATACTTCTCTGACGTTGCCGAGAGAACCGTCGTCCCCGGTGTTGCGACCGGGCTCGCCTGGACCCCGGTCGGCGGAGACATCCTCTTCATCGAGGTTTCCGTCTCACGTGGCTCAGGCCGAATGATCCTGACCGGGCAGTTGGGCGATGTAATGAAAGAATCGGCTCAGGCAGCTCTCTCCTACGTAAAGGCCAACGCAGACAACTGGGACATTCCTTCCGATGCGTTCCGCTATTGGGATCTACATATTCACGTACCTGCTGGTGCCGTCCCGAAGGATGGACCCTCTGCCGGTGTGGCTATGTTGAGTGCACTGATCTCCATCTACACGCAGCGTCGAGTCCTACACAACGTCGCCATGACAGGTGAAATCACGCTCAGAGGTCTGGTCCTTCCGGTGGGTGGTATCAAGGAAAAAGTCCTTGCTGCGAAGCGCGCCGGGATCAAAGCAGTCATTCTTCCTGAAAAGAACCGCAAAGATGTCGAGGAGATAAAAGCGTCCTCACTTCGCGGTCTGAAGATTACGTACGTGAAGAGAATGGAAGATGTGGTTGAGCTGGCGTTGCAAAAACGAGCGATCAACAAGCCTCGGGCGTTCTTTACGATTCCCGATTCGGAAAAACCGAACGTCAAAGCGGGATCTAACGGAACTGCCCATTCGAGCGCAAACGCATAATCCCTGCTGATTGCCTCCAGGCTCGCTACGCTAGGCATCTCTGCTGAACTGATCCTCACTGTTGAGGGCTAGAGCGGAGTCTCGTCCTCTTCCAGTACCACGGCATCGTCAATTTCGTCGTCCATGCCTTCCGCAAACGCATTTTCGGCGAGGGTCCAGACGTCACCAATCGTATTGACAGTAAAATCCACGACAGCACCGAGCGTTTTGAACGCAGTACCGGCAATAAACACAGCCTTTCCGACGGTGTTCAGGCGGTCGAACTCGACGATTCTGTTGTCTTCACTGGACATAGCCTGATGGTTAGAATGAGGTCAGGCGTCGTCTTCAGTTGCCTTTTTTGAAGTGGTCTTCTTGGCAGACTTCTTCGTGGTCTTTTTCTTGGGAGCGGCCTTCTTCTTCGCTGCTGTTTTGACCTTTTCTGTAGCGTCTTCTACCGCATCCTCGGCCGCATCCATAGCGTCTTCCGCTTTATCCTTCGCTTCTTTTGCTGCTTCCTCAGCTTTCGAAACTGCGTCTTTTACCACGTCACTCATCTGATCGCCTGCTTTCTGCAGACCATCAACAACGGTTTTCAGTGCAGATTCAACGAGGAAGAATGCTCTTTCTTCGATGCCCAAGCCTTCGAATGCATCTCGTGCGGAGAAATATTCTTTTGAGCGTTTGTCGGCGTTTTCTGACATGACTGATCGGTTTGGAGTTCGCGTTGATGTTATAACTGCAGTAGACGGAATCGCGTTAACGATGTTGCGCCAAATAAAACGGGCGGGGGGCCTTCTGGCCCCCCGCCCGCATAACTTTCAATCATCCGTGGCGATCTTATTCGTTGGCCAGATGAGCTTGAGCCGCAGCCAAGCGAGCGATCGGCACACGGAACGGAGAGCATGACACGTAATCCATTCCCACTTCGAAACAGAAGTGAACGGAGTGAGGATCTCCACCGTGCTCGCCACAGATCCCAACTTTGAGTCCTTCACGGGCCTCACGACCGCGATCGGTACCCATGCGGACCAATTGCCCCACGCCCGAGACGTCGAGCGACTGGAACGGATCCTCAGGAAGAATCTTGCGATCTACATACTCAGGCAGGAAGACGCCGGCATCGTCGCGACTGTACCCGAACGTCATCTGCGTCAGATCATTCGTTCCGAATGAGAAAAACTCAGCTTCTTTGGCAATCTGATCTGCAGTCAGTGCCGCCCGCGGGATCTCGATCATCGTTCCGATCAGATAATCGACCGTTGCGCCTTTTTCTTCGAAGACCTTGTCGGCCGTAGCCTTGATCACATCGCGCTGATTGACGTACTCCTCAACAGTACCGATCAGTGGAACCATGATCTCAGGCATGACGCTTACGCCCTGCTGACTCAGCTCAAGAGCAGCTTCAATGATTGCTCGAGCCTGCATTTCCGTAATTTCGGGGTACGTGACTCCCAAACGGCAACCACGATGACCGAGCATCGGATTGAATTCGGACAGCGATTCGACTTTGGCCTGGACGATTTCGTAGGTGACGCCCATTTTTTCCGCCATGGCCCGTTTGTCCGCCTCCTCGTGAGGAAGGAACTCGTGAAGCGGTGGATCGAGAAGACGAACCGTGACGGGTTTTCCTTCCATCGCCTTGAATATGCCCAGGAAATCTTCTTTCTGATAAGGAAGCAACTTGGCAAGCGCCGTTCGGCGAGCAGGCTCATCTGAGGCTAGAATCATCTCTCGAACACTGTCGATTCGGTCGCCTTCGAAGAACATATGCTCTGTACGACAAAGACCGATTCCTTCCGCGCCAAATTCGATGGCTTTCGCGGCATCTGCAGGAGCGTCAGCGTTGGTGCGAACGCGCATAGTGCGATGCTCGTCCACCCATGCCATGAACGTACCGAAATCCCCCGTCAGTTCTGGCGCAACAAGTTTCTGAGCGCCTCTGATGACTTCGCCAGTGGTTCCATTGATTGAAATCCAGTCGCCTTCGTTGACCGTAACAGAGCCATTGGTGAACGACTTGGCTGCGTAGTTGATCACAACATCTCCGCAACCTGCTACACACGGCTTGCCCCAACCACGTGCAACCACGGCGGCGTGTGAGGTCATTCCGCCACGAGAGGTCAAAATTCCCTCAGCTGCATTCATTCCGCCGACATCTTCCGGGCTTGTTTCGATTCGAACCAGAATCACTTTTTTGCCGGCGGCGTGTGCTTCTTCAGCTCCTTCCGCAGAAAACACGACCTGTCCGACCGCTGCACCCGGTGAAGCTGGCAGTCCTTTTGCGATGACATCGTCTTTGTAAGCCGTAATGTCTTCGAACCCCGGGTGGAGAAGCTGATCCAGATGGCCGGGCTCAACCATATCCCGAACAGCTTCTTTAGACGTGATCAATCCCTCATCAACCATGTCTACCGCAACTTTGATAGCGGCGGCACCAGTTCGTTTTCCGTTCCTGGTCTGCAGGATGAAGAGATTGCCTTCCTGAACCGTGAACTCAATATCCTGAATATTGCGGTAGTGACGCTCAAGCTGCTGCGTGACATCAACCAACCGCTCGTAGGCAGGCGGGAATTCGTTGGCCATCTGAGAAATGTCTTCCGGCGTCCTGATTCCGGCTACAACATCTTCCCCCTGTGCGTTGACGAGGAATTCGCCATATAGTTTGTTCTCTCCGTTGGACGGGTTTCTGGTGAAAAGAACCCCCGTCCCACTTCCGTCGCCCATGTTGCCATAGACCATGGCCTGCACGTTGACGGCCGTTCCTATCAGATTGGTAATCTTGTTGATCGAACGATACTTGAGTGCACGTTCTCCATCCCAAGATCCGAACACCGCATTGATCGAGAGCTTCAACTGCTCGAAAGGATCGTCTGGAAACATGAATCCAGTGTGCTGCCGATAAATCGCTTTGTACCGGTCAACCAGGATCCGAAGATCATCCCCCGAAAGGTCAACGTCTTCTTCGACTCCTTTTTCCTTTTTCAGGGCTTCAATTGCCTCTTCAAAATGGCCGTGATGCACGCCCATGACAACATCACCAAACATGTCGATGAATCTGCGATACGCATCGAACGCAAATCGCACATTACCTGTCTTTTTGGCCAGACCCTCAACAGCTGCGTCGTTGAGACCAAGGTTCAGGACGGTGTCCATCATTCCCGGCATGGACACGGCTGCTCCGGAACGAACAGAAACGAGAAGTGGGTTTTCCGAATCACCGAATCCAGCATTCATTTCGGAAGCGATGTGCTCGATTCCGTCACGAATCTGCTCTTCCAGTCCCTTCGGCCAAGAGCCTTTTGTATCGCTGTAATATTTACAGGTGTCCGTGTTGATGGTGAAACCTGGAGGTACCGGAAGCCCGATGGAGCTCATTTCGGCCAGGTTTGCTCCTTTGCCACCCAGATGGGCCTTCATCGACTTGTTGCCCTCTGCGATACTGTCGCCAAATTTGTAGACCATCTTGGTCAGAGTCTCTACTTCCATTTCTCTCAATTGGATATTGAAGGATATATTGTTGCGCGACGGAATCGCGTCCTTTCCGAACCACTGCGAATAATGCACAACCGATAGATTGACACTATAGGTCATATTTCGCTGTGGGCGAATCCTGACGAAGATACGGCTCTGGCATACGTCAGTGCTTGTTTTGCATACTAAGAAATCATTAAACGCTGGTAGCGCTTCCAAGAACCCAAAACACTCAACATGGAACGCATCATGGCAAGACGCGTGTGAGGGGTCGAAAATTTGAATATTCCTTCCCTACCCGGGAGCGCAGTCAGCACGAAGAGATTTGTTTATGAAGCGACTTGTCGTCGTTGAGTCACCGACCAAAGCCAGAACCATTCGGAAATTTCTTTCAGGTGATTACCTGGTTGAAGCGAGCATGGGGCATGTACGTGACCTTCCACCATCTGCGTCCCAGATTCCGGAGAAGTTCAAGAAACAGAAGTGGTCCCGTTTGGGCGTAAATGTAGAGGAAGACTTTTCTCCGCTCTACATCGTCCCGACCGATAAAAAGAAGGTTGTAAAGCTTCTCAAGGACTCTCTCAAAGAAGTCGACGAACTATATATCGCAACGGATGAAGACCGGGAAGGCGAGTCCATCGGATGGCATCTGCTTGAGATACTGAAGCCAAAGGTGCCCGTGCGACGCATGGTATTCCATGAAATCACGGAAACAGCCATCCAGGAGGCTCTGGAAAATACCCGGGAAATGGACACCAATCTGGTTGAGGCCCAGGAAACCAGACGGGTTCTCGATCGCTTGGTAGGATATTCCATTTCCCCCCTTCTTTGGAAGAAGATTGCACCGAAGCTTTCCGCCGGTCGTGTTCAGAGTGTCGCCGTCCGTGTACTTGTACTGCGCGAGAAAGAAAGAATCCTCTTCATTCCCGCCCACTATTGGGGACTTAAAGCTGGTCTTTCCTTCGGTGGATCCGCTTTCGAGGGCAACATGACCCACACCGATGGCCTGAAACTGGCGATCGGAAAAGACTTCGATGACAACACCGGGCGTCTCAAAGAAGGCATCGAGAACGGAAAGGATGTCACTGTGCTCCAAGAAGATAGAGCCAAGTCGCTTGAGACCTCCTTGAGGAGCGAAGCATGGACGGTAACAAACGTCGACCACAAAACGATAACGCGAAAACCGTACGCTCCCTTCATTACCTCGACGCTTCAGCAGGATTCGAGCAGAAAGCTGCGCTTGTCTGCTCGTGAAACCATGCGGGTGGCACAAAAGCTGTATGAGCAGGGATTCATTACGTATATGCGTACTGACTCTACCAATCTCTCCAGTGAAGCACTTGAAGCAGCGCGCTCTGCTGTCGAATCTCGTTACGGTGCCAAATTTTTGAGTGCGAAGCCACGACAGTTTTCAAATCAGGTCAGAAATGCTCAGGAAGCACACGAAGCCATCCGACCCTCAGGCACAGAAATGAAGACGTCTGCCGAATTGGGACTCTCCGGCGAGGAAGCTTCTTTATACGACCTGATCTGGAAACGAACTCTGGCCTCTCAGATGGCCGAGGCAAAGATCAATCGGGTCAGTGTGAAATTGACTGCCGGAACGGGCGAGGATGAATCTATTTTTCGTGCCGGTGGACAATCCATCGAATTTGCAGGATTCATGCGCGCTTACGTCGAAGGATCCGATGATCCCGATGCCGCTCTGGAGGACACCGAGAATCCCCTACCGGATATGAACGTCGGTGATGTGGTCGATCTGAAGAGCCTCGAAGCGAGCGGACACGCTACCAAACCTCCGGCAAGGTATACTGACGCCACGCTTATCAAAGTCCTGGAACAGGAAGGAATAGGCCGTCCGAGTACGTACGCAAGCATTATCGACACGATCGTTCGCAGAGGCTATGTTCGACGGGAAAGGAATCAGCTGATTCCCACGTTTACGGCTTTTGCCACCAACAATCTCCTGGAGCAGCAGTTTTCGACCCTGGTTGATACCAGTTTCACTGCCGAAATGGAAGGGGTGCTGGATGATATTGCAGACGGTAAGACAGCGGCACTTCCGTACCTCAAACAATTCTATTCAGGAGACAACGGACTGGCCGCCGCAGTTGAGGGCGGCCTGGATTCGATCGATGCTCGTGAAGTTTCCGGCATCACGTACGAAAAGTGGGACCCATACATCGTGAGGGTCGGCAAATATGGACCGTACGTAGAAATTGGTGAAGACGAAGAAAGAAAGGTCGCCTCTATACCGTTCAACGTCGCGCCCGGTGATATCGAAGCCGAGGACTTGAAGGGCTTCATCGATGAGAAAGAACGGGGAGACGACATTCTGGGTATCCACCCGGAAAAAGAAATGCCGGTATTCGTTAAAAAAGGCCCTTATGGACACTACGTTCAGTTGGGCGATGACGAACAGGAAGGAAAGCCGAAGCGCATTTCTGTTCCAAAAAACATGGATCCGGAAACCGTCGACTTTGATAAGGCCCTCAAACTTCTGGAGCTTCCGAAGGAACTCGGAAATCACCCGGAGACGGGCACCGTGATCAAGTGCAATATTGGTCGATTTGGCCCATATGTGCAGCACGGATCTGTTTTTGCCTCCCTGACGAAAGAGGACGACATCCTAGCCATCGGTTTCGACCGCGCATTGGAACTGATTGCCAAGAAGGAAGCGAAGAGCAAACCATTGCGCGTCGTCGGTGAACACCCGGATTCGGGTGAAGTTATTGAAGTCTGGGAAGGTCGCTACGGCCCATACGTGAAGCACCAAAAGGTGAACGCCTCTCTACCCAAGGACAGAGCTATTGAAGCCGTGACACTCGAAGAAGCGGTCGAATTGCTTAAGGCAAGAGCTGCGAAAAAGAAAGGTGGACGAGGTAGAGGGCGCAAGAAGTCCTGACCTTGGGGCCAGCGAGTCTGGCCAAAAGCCATCGGTATGACGCTTTACAGGCCGAAATGCCTATCGACCCACGTCAAGATCTCCCATTTGAGCTGACCTGAGCATGTTTATATAGCTCTCATATCGCTCGATGGGTAAAACGTCGGCGTCAACCAACTCCTTGATTCGGCAATCGGGCTCGTGATCATGAGTACAGTTGGGAAACCTACACTCTCCTATGTGCTCCCTGAACTCTACGAAGTAGTGCGACAATTCGGAAGGTTCAATCGAGTAGAGGCCAAATTCTCGAAGTCCGGGTGTATCTCCCAAAAATCCTCCATTGTCCAGAGCGATCAACTCCGCATACGTGGTCGTGTGTTTGCCTTTCTGGGTGGAGGCGCTTATCCCTCCAGTCTTGAGTTGGAGATCTGGAACCAATTCATTCAGCAGAGACGACTTCCCAACTCCCGAGGGTCCCACAAACACGTGGATTCCTCCTGAAAGAGCGTCCTTCAGATCGGCAATTCCGTCTCCTGATGTTGTACTGGTGTAGAGGACCTCGTAGCCAAGAGAGAGATACATTCCGGCGAAAAAGCCCACGTGTTCCTCCGCCCTGTCATCAAAGAGATCTATCTTGTTTATGATGATTCCCGCGTTGATTCCGTTGGCCTCGGCCATTACCAGGAAACGATCGATAAATCCAGGGTTTATTCGGGGTTGGCGGACACTTTGAACGATCCAGGCGGTATCGACATTCGCGATTATCACGTGTTCCTTGCCGACCCGACGCCCGGCTGCCCGGCGTGAAAGTTTTCCGGCCCGTTCTTCTCGCTCGTCGATCACGCCCGATTCGTCCTCGTTCAGGCTGATCGTGACCTTGTCTCCAATAACGACAGGATTCGTGGCGTCCTCCTCCTGAAGACGAAACTTGCCCCTGATGGTGCAGGAAATCAGTCCCTTCTCGGTCAGGACTTCATATCGACTGCCGGTCGATCGGAGAACGATTCCATTCAAATCAAGCGCGTGTTTTGGATCCGACCTTGATGGGTTCGACGTCCAGAACCTCGTCGTCCAGTTCAAGACGCGCGGAGCTATCATGGGCTTCCAGCTGTTTTCCGGTGGAGGACAGTTTGGCGAGCTCCAGTTCGAGATCTTCGACCTTTGAAACGAGAGGAAGCGTCGCATCTTCCACTGCCTGCCTCATGAGTCTTTCCAGATCACTGGTCGTCATGCTCTGCCCTTCAGTGACCGTATTTGTTTGCCGGCGCTTTCTCCGGTGACGAAGGATCATGCTGGTAAAGGTCAGCACGAACGCACTCATCAGAGTGATAATGAATAGAATCAGGATTTCTTCGGGCATATCGATTCAGGTTGGAATTCGCTCGTCTACGCTTACTACTGTTGCACTTTCTGTCCACTTGGAGCCATGACTTCCTCTTGTTCGGCAGTCTCGCCTTCATCCAGCAGAAGGTTGTCCGAAGCAGCAAGCAGTTTATCCGACTCCAGATCATCGAGTCTTGAAATCAACGGTTCCACGGCGACGCTTACAGCCGAATTGATCATTTCCTCCAATTCTGAGACCCTCATGCTCGAGCCAGAATCATAATCTCCGGCGGACAACTTCGCTTTGCTGTAGTCAATTCCCATCTTGATGACGAGAAATGTGAACAGGAATACGATTCCGACGATTGCTACAGACATTGAAATATCTCCTTGGATAATAGAAAGTCAGGATAAATGGCCATACGCCACAATCCAATTCCAAGTTACGAAATCGTCTAATCAAGGACAGATGTACCAAAGCCCTCGTCTCAAAGATCGTTTCCTCGGGGTGTAAACGACTGAATGCCGGTCAGCTCCCTGCCCAGAATGAGACCGTGGATATCGTACGTGCCTTCGTACGTGTTTACACTTTCGAGATTCACCATGTGGTGAATAACCCTGAATTCGCCTGTGATGCCATTTCCGCCAAGCATGTCGCGAGCAATCCTGGCAATTTCCAGAGCTTTGCCGCAATTGTTGCGCTTCGCCAGAGAAATCATCGCCGGTGCCGCTTGTCCCGCGTCTTTCAAGGCACCGAGGCGCCAGGCAAGAAGCTGCATCTGGGTTATTTCTGTGACCATATTGGCCAATTTAGTCTGAACAAGCTGCATGGCACCAAGCGGATAACCGAACTGTTTGCGCTCCATCACATATTGTTTAGCCCTGTGGAAACAGTCTTCAGCAGCACCCAATGCGCCCCACACGATCCCGTAACGGGCATTGTTGAGACACGAAAACGGCCCCCTGAGCCCTGTCACATCCGGAAACATGTTCGAGTCCGGTACGAAGACGTCCTCCATGACGATTTCACCCGTGATCGATGCACGCAAAGACATTTTGTTGTGAGTCTTCGGAGCCGAAAGGCCCGGCATTTCTTTATCGAGCACAAAGCCTCGAATGACGCCCGGGTCAGAGGCCTTTTCTTTCGCTTTCGCCCAGACGATAAACACATCTGCCGTCGGCGAATTCGTGATCCACATCTTTGCTCCGTTCAAGATCCATCCACCGTCTCCGCGTACGGCGGTGGTTGTCATCGAACCAGGGTCTGAACCATGATCAGGCTCGGTCAGCCCGAAACAGCCAATAAGCTCCGCAGTCGCCAGTTTCGGCAAGTATTTTTGGCGTAGCTCATCTGTTCCAAAGGCGTTGATCGGGTGCATGACCAGTGATGACTGGACCGATGCGAAAGAGCGATACCCGGAATCAACACGTTCCAGTTCACGGGCGATTAATCCGTACGCTGTGTAACTGGCACCTACTCCGCCATATTCCTCAGCAATCGTCGAGCCCAGAAGACCGAGTTCGCCCAACTCTTTCGGAATATCCTCGTGGAATACTTCGTCCTGATTTCCTTCAAGAGCCCTGGGCTCGAGGTAAGTCTGCGCGTACTCTCGCGCTGATTCCATGATCAGACGCTCTTCTTCCCCGAGAAGGGATTCAAATTGAAAGGCGTCCTCTGCATTGAAAAACGGCTTCGACATATCGAATGATGGTTTCGTAATGAATCGAGTTCAGATGCTCCAAAGATACGCTTCAAGCTTCCCTGAATTGCCCTGATCGGGATGTGATTCATGAACTTGACGTGTTTTCCATGTTTCAGCCTTACCTTTTCCGGCCAGTCAATCCAGGCCCCGATTTTTCCTCTTATGATTCAAACCGTTTCTGTTATCGGTACAGGATTGATGGGCGGCTCCATGGCCTTGGCCCTTCGACAATCGAATCCTCAGATTGAGGTCATTGGCTTTGATGAGCCAGGCGTTCTCACACTTGCTCTCAAAAAAGGAAGCATCAGTTCCGCCGCCGCTTCACTGAAGGAAGCGATTTCAAAAGCTGACCTGGTCATTGTCGCGACACCTTTGTCCGCTTCGCTGTCGCTCGTCAGAGAAATGGCTCCCTTCCTGAAGTCGGGAGCCATCGTGCACGATCTATGCTCCGTAAAGAAAAGCATGTCATCAACCGCGGTAGAGTGCCTTCCCAAAGATGCCTTGTTCGTGGGCGGTCATCCAATGACCGGATCAGAAAAAGAGGGCATTCGTCACGCGGATGCGCTTCTTTTTGAAAATGCCACCTATGTTTTGTGTCCCCAGGAAAGAACCGACTCACAGGAAGTCGCCTACGGACACCTGAAGCAGCTCCTGACCGGTATTGGGGCACGTCTGCTTGAGATGAGCGCGGAAACGCATGATCGTATTGCGGCCCGCGTAAGCCACCTCCCTCAACTTTTGTCGGTACTTCTTGTCAACCTGGCTTCGAAATCGAGAAAGGATGATCACGACATTCTCGACCTCGCTGCGGGCGGTTTTCGCGACATGACGAGAATAGCAGGCTCTCCATTTCCGATGTGGAGAGATATCTTCAGCGGTAATCGGACCGAGGTCCTTGAAGCTATTTCTCTTTTCGAACGTCTGCTGAGTGACGTGAAATTGGACCTGGAACGGGACAATCTCGATGGGATCAGAGAAAACTTTCGGGATGCTGAACAGACGAGGGATTTCATTCCTACTGATCGCAAAGGATTCCTTCAACCCCTTGCTGATGTCTATGTATTCACCTCCGACCGACCCGGAGCGCTCGTTGATATGACCTCCGCTCTTTTCGAAGCCGATCTCAGCGTCAAAGACATTGAGCTTCTCAGGATTCGAGAAAGCACCGGAGGTACATTCAGAATCGGGTTTCAATCGACGGAGGAGGCAGACAAAGCGGTCGAGGTGTTGTCTGGATCGGGCTTTTCGGCTTACCGGTTGTGAGCTTCACTACCAAGTCTGGCTCTGAATCCCGCTCTCCTCTGACATGGCCCCTCGGCTCATGAATTTGGAAGTGTGTATGGAATCAGGCGAACGCGATTGCAGCGTACCTGAACTGAGCGTATCATCGGCGCGATGACATCCTCTCAACCAGGACATCCTCTCAACCAGGCCATCTTCTCAACCAGGACATCCTCTCAACTGCAGAAAACAGTGTCAGAATCCCAG
>CAZEHJ010000004.1:74344-90979 GCA_964512485.1 uncultured Rhodothermales bacterium
TCTCAACCAGGACATCCTCTCAACTGCAGAAAACAGTGTCAGAATCCCAGACTTTGAAACGCACTCCAATCTACGACAGACATGTTGCCTTGGGCGGCAAAATGGTGCCGTTTGCCGGCTATGACATGCCAGTTCAATACTCCGGAATCATTGATGAACATCACGCCGTGCGTTCACACGCCGGGCTTTTTGACGTCAGCCACATGGGCGAAGTCATGGTGAGTGGGGACTCGGCTTTCGCTTTCGTCCAAAACCTGGTCTCCAACGACATTTCGACCTTATACGATGGCAAGGCTCTCTACACCGTGATGTGTAAACCTGACGGAGGAGTCGTTGATGACCTGCTCGTCTACCGCATTTCCGAAAACGACTATTTGCTCGTCATAAACGCCTCAAACATCGAAGGAGACATCGCATGGATGAGGAAAAACAATGCAGCAGGAGCCAACCTGCGCGACATCAGCGATGACATCGGACTGTTGGCTCTTCAAGGACCTTCAGCATTCGATATCCTCAAGTCGGCCACGGGATATGATGCCTCGGACCTGAAGTATTATCATTTTGACGCGATTTCTGATGATTCCTTTCTGGCTCTCGGAAATGTAATTGTGTCACGAACCGGATATACGGGCGAACCAGGCGTGGAGATTTACTGCAATGCCAGTGATCTTCCTGCGGTGTGGGACGCGCTCATGTCGGTCGCCGAAGAATATGAATTGAAGCCTGTTGGCCTGGGTGCCAGAGACACGTTGCGCCTTGAGAGCGGATTCTGTCTTTACGGAAACGAGCTCACCACAGATACCAATCCGCTTGAAGCTGGGCTCGGTTGGATTACGAAACTTGGAAAAGAGCACTTCGTGGGCAAAGAACGCCTTGCAGAGATAAAACAATCCGTGCCTTCCCGAAAACTTGTCGGATTCGTCGTAGACGAAAGAGGCATTCCACGCTCCGGATACGAAATTCTTGATAAGGACGACACTGTCATCGGTGAAGTCACGAGCGGGACTCAATCTCCCGTTTTGGGCAAAGGAATCGGAATGGGGTATGTTGCCAACAAGGAGCAGTACACATTGGAGGGATCTGTACTCAAAATCGCTGCCGGACGGAGAATGATTTCTGCGACCGTAAAAAAAGCACCTTTTCATAAATGATGACCAACTTGTGGCTTTCGCGTTGGCGCGTGCCTGAAGATCTGCGTAGATTCTGACATGGCGACTACCGTACAAAAAAGAAAGCCGGGACGATCGAAGAAAACCGAGCCGAAGCAGCTCGTGTCCCCCGAACGTAAGCGCGAAGTACTGGGGCTGATACTGATCGTTGTTTGCGTGCTCGTGGCTCTTTCTGTTTTCACCTATAATGAGGCCGATGACATTCTCGCCCGGCGCTTTTCCTGGGACTCGATTCTATCACCCGGGTCCAGGAACGCCACGAATGCCCTTGGATTGACTGGCGCAGCCATCGCCAGGGTGCTTGTTCCAGGATTCCTGGGATACTTCGTCCTCCTTCTGCCGGGCGTCGGTTGTATTCTCGGATATCGATGGCTGCGCCACCGGCCCTTGCAGCATCTGAAACTCGCGACTACATCGCTTGTCCTGGCCGGTGCCTATGTGCTTGCGACACTATTTGGATGGTTATCTATATCACTCGAATCTGATCTTCTGGTCTGGAGCGGAGCCTGGGGTCAGGGCACGTCCCTCTGGATGAGACAGATTTTCGGTGCATCGGGCTCTCTGATTATCATCGTTGCGGGCATTCTTGTCACGGCACTGCTGCTCGTCGATCGCGACATTCAACGCACTATGGATCGAATCGAGTCGGGACTTTCTGCCGTGAGAAGCAGGATGAAAGAGCGAAAAGCCGCTCGTTCGGAGCGAAAACAGGAAAAGCTGGCTGAGAAAGAGAAATCGGCAGAACTCCAGCAACGTGAACGCGAAGCACAACTCAAAGATGAAGCCAGCAAACGGGAAGAACAGAGACTGAAGCAGGCTTCGCAAAAGAAAGAAGCGGCCACCGCACCGCAGTTAAACAGGCCCCTCTCCCCCTCTCCTCAACCGAAATCTCCGACATCCCCAGATGCCGAGCCTTCTTTTCCGTCAGGCGATGATGGTCCCGACGATGTGCAGATAGTTGTTCATGAGCAAATTCAGGAAGAGAAATCCAGGAAGCGATCACGTAATGAGTTGTCGGCGGCGGGGTATGATTTTTCACAACCAGGCGTCGACCTTCTTGACGACGGTGGAGACAGCTCCCATACGATCGACTACGACGAGCTGGAAGAAAACAAGCAGATCCTGCTCGATAAACTAGCCACCTACAACATCGAGATAATTGGCATCGATGCTGTTGTTGGTCCAACCGTCACCCTTTTCGAACTAACGCCGGCACCTGGAGTCAAGATCAGCCGCATTACGGCACTCGAGAATGACCTCGCGATGGCTCTCGCTGCGAAAGGAATCAGGATGATTGCTCCCATCCCGGGGAAATCAGCCATCGGAGTGGAGATCCCCAACCGGCACCGCGAGCTCGTCCGGATCAAGGATATCATTGAAACGAGGACGTTTCAGGAAAACAATATGGAATTGCCGCTCATCCTCGGCAAATCAATCGAAGGCGAAACGATTCTGCAGGATTTGACCAAGATGCCGCACGTCCTGATTGCAGGGGCAACAGGATCGGGTAAATCTGTCGGTGTGAACACCTTCATTGCAGGTCTACTGTTTTCGGTCCCTCCGTCCCTCCTGAAATTTGTGATGATCGATCCGAAAAAGATCGAACTATCCGCATACGCCCGCATTGCCTCTCACTACGTGGCGATGCCCCCTGAGGCAGATGATGCCATTATTACCGACGTCTCACAGGCCCTTGGCACGCTAAAGAGCTGTGAGAAAGAAATGGAAGGTCGATATGATCTCCTCTCACTGGCTCAAGTGCGTTCCGTCAAGGAATACAATGAGCGCTATCGTGCTGGAGGCCTTGACCCGGAAGACGGGCATCGCATCCTGCCCTACATAATCGTGGTTGTTGACGAACTGGCCGACCTCATGATGACGGCAGGAAAGGATATTGAAGGTCCGATCGCTCGCCTTGCTCAAATGGCCCGGGCAGTCGGGATACATCTTATTCTGGCCACCCAGAGACCATCTGTCGATGTTGTCACCGGACTGATCAAAGCAAATTTCCCGTCTCGTATTGCTTACCAGGTCGCTTCAAAAATTGATTCCAGAACCGTCCTGGATCACAACGGCGCCGAAGGCCTTGTCGGAAACGGTGATCTTCTCTACATGCTGGGATCCCGAATTACCCGCCTCCAGGGACCATTCGTATCCAACGCGGAAATCGACCGCATTACCGGATTCATCGGTGATCAAGAGGGACCTGGACCATACCTGCTGCCCTCCATTGAAGAAGACTCCGGGCCTGCATCTCTGGCGGGGGCCGGTGGCGGACCGAAAGACGAACTTTTCGTCGACGCCGCTCGCATTATTGTACGAGCACAACAAGGCTCGGTATCGTTGCTCCAACGAAAACTTTCGGTAGGCTATTCCAGAGCTGCTCGAATCGTTGATCAACTTGAAGACGCGGGAATTGTTGGGCCTTTCGAAGGCTCAAAAGCCAGGCAAGTCCTTGTCGAAGACGAAATGATGCTGGATCAGCTCTTGTCCCAATAGTGATTTTCTCTCCATGAAGCAGACTTCCTATCCAACCATCGGCATTCTGGGCGGAGGTCAACTCGGCAGAATGACTGCGCTTGCAGCTATCCGGATGGGCATGCATATAAAGACGCTCTCGCCCTCTCCGGCAGGCCCAGTTGCTGAACTGGGCGAGGCCATGGTGGGCGACTGGAACGATGAGAATGTCGTCCGGGAATTCATGAACGGATGCGACGTTGTCACTGTCGAAAGCGAATGGGCCCCCGTAGAGGTTGCTGAAGCTGTTGCCAATGGCATGACTCCCGTCTGGCCCTCCTCCGCCACTCTGAAAACGATCCGACACAAAGGCGTCCAGAAAAACACTCTCGCAGCCGAAGGCATTCCTCTCGGCCAATACGCTTGCTGCAGCAGCCTGGAAGAGGCGCAGCGGGCATTGGAAGCTTTTGGAGGCCATGGCATCGCGAAAAAATACGAGGGATCCTACGACGGATACGGCAACGCCAGCGTGAAGTCCTTACAGGAGCTCGAGAGTGCGTGGGAATCGCTATCGGCAAGCGATGGGCTGCTCCTGGAGGCATTCGTTCCATTCGTTCGAGAACTGGCCGTTCTCGTTGCAAGGACTCCTGACGGACGAAGTGTGGTGTATCCCGTTGTCGATACTGAGCAAAAAGACCATCGATGTCACGCAGTGTCGGTGCCGGCAGCTATATCGGAGAAGACCAGAGACGAAGCCAGATTGATTGCCGAAAAGGCGGCTCTAGCCGTTGAGGCAGTTGGTATCCTCGGTGTTGAGTTATTTGAGCTCTCAGATGGTAGCGTGCTTCTTAATGAACTGGCTCCCCGACCACACAATACCGGCCACTATTCCATCGAAGCCTGCCATACATCGCAGTTTGAGAATCACGCACGAGCGATTCTCGGCTTGCCTCTGGGTAATCCTGAGTTGAGAGTTCCGGCAGCGGTCATGGTCAATATATTGGGTCGCCGGGCCGGAGCTGTCCGTTCAGAAGGCCTCGAGGATGCTCTGTCCAGGTCCAATACATCCCTCCACATCTACGGAAAGGCGGAGGCCAGACCGAAACGAAAGATGGGACACGTGACGGTAACCGCGGATGACGTAACTTCCGCTCGTAGCCAGGCAGAAGAAGCTGCAGCTTTGATCAATCTTTAGAACCCGCTCCTCTATTCCGTATGTCCAGTAAAGACCAGATAGTCGTCGGCATTGCCATGGGTAGCCAATCAGACTGGCCCGTGATGGAGGCAGCTGCGGAGTTGCTGGGAGAATTTGGCGTCGAATTTGAAGCGCGAGTGCTTTCGGCTCATCGTACGCCAGAAGCCATGACCGCGTACGCGGAAGAGGCTCTAGAACGTGGATTGAAAGTGATCATAGCCGGCGCCGGTGGCGCCGCCCATTTACCGGGCATGATAGCAGCTTCGACCGCACTTCCTGTTATCGGCGTCCCAGTCCCCACCAAGAACCTGAAGGGAATCGACTCCTTGCTTTCGGTGGTTCAAATGCCCGGAGGTGTGCCGGTAGCTACGGTAGCAATTGGCGGCGCCAAAAATGCAGGCCTGCTGGCCGTTCAGATACTCGCCACTTCGAACGCGGATCTGACCGAAAGCCTACTTACCTACAAGGCTTCGCTGAAAAGCCTTGTACGGGACATGGATCAGGCCGTGTCCGGCATGGCAGGTCAGAAAAAGAGCACTCGTTAACACTCGTTAGCGCTTGCAGGCCTATTCGAGGAAAAGGTCTTTTTCCATCTCAACATCTCTGCCTGTCAATTCGTCCGTGATCTTGACCGTCAACGTGTAGAGACCTGAGTCCTGCTCGTTGGCGTCCAGAATCAAGTACTGACCATCTTCTGTCGATTCCACTGAGATCGGAACACCGGTAGATACTCCCTGACCTCCGCCACCAAACAGGTTGCGGACGACTCTGCCAACACCACTACCCGTTTCCTTCGGAGTAAGTGTCGCTTCAACTTCGTAGCGGGCTGCTCCATCGCCACCGATCTCAAGATTGTAAACCTCGAAATAGATGTAAATTGGTTGATCCGTTCCAAACACCGTCCATGGTGCAGGCTGAATCGTAAGACCTTTGCGGATGATTTCCGACCCCCCACTTCCCGTTGCCAGATCCGATTCTTCAATTCTGTACGCTAGAAGAATGTCTGACATCTGCAGATCACTGCCAGAGTAGTCGTGGATTTCCACTTCTCTTCTCTGAACGGCGACAGTACCACCACCGGCGGTTTCAAATTCTACCGATACCTCATGCTCGCCGGGTTGGGTTTTCATGTGCTGAGTGTCAACCCACAGATTCGATTCATCGAAACGCACGATCTGAGCCGTAGGAAGGCCATAAATTGTCCGACGGCGCTCGACCAGCATATCTCTGTTTTCAGCAACAACGAACGTTCCTGCATTGGCTGTGATGTTGATAAACTCTTCGTCCGGATCATACGCGTCCGTTATCGGAATGGCGTAGTTCACGTAAACGTCGGTCTTATTGTCGTCACCTTTGAATGAAGCCACGACATAGGGAAGCTCGATCTGACGGCCGGGAGCGTCGTACTCGTAGCGTTCCGGCGTTTCATTGATCGTTTCCTGAGCCTTGATCACGTAATCATTGACCCACGGAAGCGCACCGGCTGCCAATTCAGCAGCGGGAGGACTGTACAGACGATACTCTCCGTTTCTGAACGGATCCTCAAATACAAACTTGAATTCGCCGTAGTCCCAGATGTTGAAGGTATTGGCTTCACCAAACATGTCGAAATCAGTCCCATTTCGCAATACATCCAGGGCGAGGCCGGAATCACCGGTCGGATCTTCGATCGAGCCCATTTTTTCGGGTGCTCCCGAAAAAACTCCCGAAGTCGATCTGGGGATGATCACTACGTCTCCCTGGGGGATGCCGTAGCGGACAAGAATCTGTCCTCGCTGGGTATTCCATCCCTTCAGATCCACTGCAGGCGATCCATAAAGCAAATCTGCATATGTGAGACGAGCATAGTGCTCAATCTTGCGTTCGTTATAGGGTGTGAGATATCGTGGATCTTTCGATGTCCAGAAACGGGCCGTATAGGCGGCCTCGTCCAGTTCATACTGGCGCAGCTCACTTTCGGGCAGAATGTTTCTCAGCTGTGAATAAGCGTGGGCTGTTTCGTCGTCCATGAAACGAAATGCCGACTCGAACGATTTGGATGCCGCCTCCATATTACCTGCATGGTAGTGCGCGTATCCGAGATACGTCCACAATTCTGGCTCTTCAGGAAAGAAGACATACATCTGTGAAAGCATCTGGAGCGCCTCGTCAAACTCACCTTTGAGCGAATAAATCTCCATCAGGCGATCGTAGACTGATCGCTGACGCGGGTCTGATTCGAGGGCTGAATTAAGATGTACGATCGCTTTATCGTATGCGTACATGGCTCTTCCGGACAGGTCCACCACCGGGATTCCCTGATCTTTCAGGGCATCCACGTCGAACTCATCGGCCATGAAAACGGAATTGGGATTCCATGGCGTTCCCGCTGGTCCACCTGCCAGTGGAATTTCCGATTCTTGAATGCCTCCGTTGGCCTGGTCATAATCGTTGGCCTGATCGACCAGATATCCCGCCATTGAATCATAGGTGTCACGGGCGCGATACTCCGACTGAAGAAAGTCCAGCGCAGGATACATCAGCGCGTTTCGATATCTCCAGAAATCACGGATGTATGAAGCTCCTAACTCCTCGTGTGCGAACGAGTTACTGGCGTCAAATTCGAGTATATCCTGTGCAAGGCGTCGCCTGCGCGCTTCCCTTGACTTGTCGACCATGAACAGTTTTGAATCAGCTCGCAACTGTTGGAGAAGCGCCACCATGTACTGAACGTTTTCCGGGTCGATCAAGAGAGCTGCTTCCAGTTCTTCACCTGCTTTCTTCGGATCACGCAAGTCAGTTTCCCAGTAGAGCCGGGCCAGCAAGAAGTGGGCTTCCGCGTTTTGATCATCTTCTTCGAGAGCCTTCTCAAAAAGCTGAACCGCTGACGAATGTTCTCCGCGACGGAAGGCGAGAATACCCTGCGTCATGGTGTCGAGCTCCTGAGCAGCGACAGGTAAAACGAATACCGCCAACAGAAACGCTACGGCGACTTTCTTCATGATATTGTTCGAGGTGTTGTCAGTCATCTTCGGCAACGCTTTCATAAGATTGAAAGGGTTTGAATCCTAAAATCAGTTGATGGAGAAGCCGGCATTTGCGGCATCTGTGTCACTCAATTCAAAAACAAAAGTATCGAAATAACCGCCGCCCACAAAGCCGAATCCGTTATCTACGTTTGAAAACGTACCCGGCTGGACTAGCAATTCCGGATCGAAATTTCCCGTCGGGCTTTCCCAATCCGCGGAGACAACAAAAGCACTCACTTCTATTCTCTCGAGAAAGAGCGGTGACCTGCCGGGTCGAAGCAGCAATGCATTGAAGATCGTTCCAATATCTTCCGAAGGTAGTATACCAACGGTCCACGTACCGTCGCCATTGTCTTCCACTCGACCACGCTGAATTTCAACCCGAACGGTAGTTGAATCGCTCCCATCAGGGAATGGAACCGTCACCACATATGTAACCTTGGCCTGAATCAGACGAGGGACGTTCGACCATTTCAAATTTACAAGGACACTGCTTCGGATAGAAAAGATCTCATCGATCTCGGTGACGCCATCTGGAGGCGTCTGTACGACCACGCGTGTCGTTCTTCCATCCGACCGAACTGCCGAGATCTCATATGCCGTATCGTGCTCGGGCCGGAAGTCCGCATGAAAGACATGTCCGTAGGAACGATTGAAGAATTGTATTACGGAATCTCGCCAGACCACGGTCTCGCCACTTCCCAAATTGGTCGATGTTACCGTGGCGTCAATCGGATCATCACTCGAAATCTCCAGAATCCCGTCAATCGAATAAAGTCGAACGGCCTGCACATCCTCTCTAGGGTTCAGAAACCCATAGAGGCTGAAGACCTCATCAGTCTCGAGAACCGGATCAACGGATTCCTCACAGCCGGTGACTACCAGCATCATGGCGATAATCCATAGACCCGCTACATAGGTATAGTTACGCTTTCTCATTCATACTCCAGCTTTACACCAAACGTTGGAATGAACGGTAATTGATCCACTCTTCTGAGTGTGAATACGTCCAGATAGAACAGATTCTGGCGGTCGTAACCGTTCACAACACCGACGAGCGCTGTAAGATTGGCGCCATCACTCAGCTGGAATTTTCGATCGATATTAATGTCCAGCCTGTGGTAGGTAGGCAGGATACCGTTGTTTGGCTCCTCGTAAATAACTCTGCGGTTTCCGGGGTCGTCGAAAACATCAAGATTGCCATCGACCGTGAGAAATCCGTCAAAGCCGAGCGCCCGGCTATACGGAAGCCCCGACCCGAACTGCCATCGCATATTTATGTCAAATGGCTTCAAGTCCACCGCAGTAACTACGTTGACTTGATGTCGGCGATCATGAGCGGGCCGAAATCTGAGCTCGTCGCTGCCAAACCACAAGTCGATAGCATCCTGTTTGGCAGTGTATCTCACCGCGGACAGTCCATAGCTGATGAATCCAGAAACGGGTCTTTTCTTGTATTCTATCCTGAAATCACCACCGAATACACGGCCCTCTGCATCCTGAACTCTCGTCGTAAATCGTGGAAACGAAGTCCATTCAGGGATTATCAAATTGTTCAGCTTCTTGGCATACCCCTCAATACTGGCATCCACCGTCGCCGATAATACCCTTCGATAGCCGAGAATCAGGTGCCATGCCTCAGGAACCTCTTGATTCTTGGGACTGGTTCTCCAGGCAGTAAAAACACCTGATGCGTCTCTTCGGTCAGCCAGGCCCACGATCTCCTGATGGAATGATCCTGCCGCGATCGTGTATTCTGATCGGTCGTTAACCTTGACGGCCCTGAACCGTGGCTCGAGGAAGCCCGAGTTCTGGCTTGGAAATGAATGAACTCGAAGTCCGGCCCGAATCTGCCAGCCGTGATACGTCCTGATTTCAGGCTCTACATATATCCCCACTTCCGTTGCGTATTCCTTCCGTGCCGAAAAGCCCTGATACAAACCATCCAGACTGCTCTGAAGCTCCAACGTCCTGGCGAACAATCCCCACCTGACTTCCGCATTCTTGTGGAAGTGAGTCACATTTACATTCGTATTCAGACTCGCGAGCTTGGAGAAACGGACATCTTCAGACAGTCCACCCTGCGAAGATTTGATTCGAGATCCCGAGATGACAAATTCCGCCATCACCGGAAATGCCCTTGGAAACACCAGGTATCGCATCCCTGCCGATCTGTTTTTCCATTCAACATATTCCTCAGATTGAAGATCATTTCCTTCAAAAACGAGGCCGCGGTCGTCGGTCCTCAATAGAGAAAGCGACAGCTGGGTATTCGAATTAACAAAAGCGTGTGTTTTAGCGAAGAGATCGCTGAATTCAAACGGCAGATCATCGTTCACCAGGTGATCCGCAGCCTGATCGATTACTGATTTTCGGTAACTGACGAGAAAAGAAACGACGTCATCGTGTATCGGCCCTTCCAGTGTAAATCCCGAAACAAACGGAGCTGCTGACGCAGTACCTGCATAGCTCTTTTTATCACCGTTACGGCTCTTGACGTCAATGACGGAAGATATTCTACCACCATACTGGCTGGTGTAGCCACCCGCATAAACGTCGACCTGCTGAAGTATCTCAGATGGGAAGGATGAAAAGAAGCCAAGAATGTGAAAGGGCTGATACACCCACATCCCATCAAGCATGACAAGGTTTTGCCAGGGTTCTCCGCCACGAATGAACAACTGGCCTCCCCGATCTCCTACCGACACTATTCCCGGCATGGTAGTCAGATAGTTGACGAGGTCTCCAGAGACGTCCGGGGATGGAATCATCTCGACATCTGCTGGACGGACCGTTGTTTGACCTGCGAGCACTCGGGCCATCCCGGCATCGCGGTCTCCCTCGACAATAACTTCTTCGAGTTCAGTTTCGGCTTCACTCATCACAATATTGATGATCAGACGATCATCCGCGCCCATGCTGAGCGTATCCCTGAAGGTCTCGAATCCAATGAAAGTCGCCCTCAGTTCATAGATACCCGCATCCAGACTCGGCAACGCGTAAACGCCATCGGCTCCGGACACTGCTCCCGTTATCAGGGTGCTTCCCTGGAACAGGGCAATATTTACTCCCTGTAGCGATTCTCCATCACTCTCCGCAACGATCGTCCCGCGGACAATCGATTGCTGAGCATTCGACGCCGAGATGGTCATCAATGCCAGAGCACACAGGGAAGCCCATTTGCTCATCAAATTCTTGACCCTTTTCCCTCTCATGAATACCTATTCAATTACTATTTGTCTGCTTACCAATTTCTGACGTCCGGTCTTCGTCTCGGTAACTTTCAAAGCAAGCGTATAAGTACCGGATTCGACATCTTCCGTTTCTAGGATGAAGAATCGTTCGTGAGAATTCGCAATAACCGCATCCTGAAATTCCACTGAAACACTGGCCTCTTCTCGGCGGCCAAATATCCGACCCAACAACGGTGCACTGACCTGCGCTTCTTCACCCTTGACAAGCACCGCCTGAAGAGTCAACTGTGCGTCTGTTGAGACTTCGAGGCCATAGGCCTCCATATACATATAAATGAGCTCTCCCTTCGCGAACACATTACGCGCCTTGGGGAAAATGAGATGATTGCGTCGATATATCGAACGGCTGTCCAGTGACTCAGGAGCTTCGTCCATTTCTTCAATCAAACCTGCCAAAAGCAGATCTGAAACGGAGAATTCTCTTTCTGACGTACTAGAATCCACGTCAAAGCGATGAACGGCTACGGCTGAGAAGTTTTCACTCTCGAGTGAGAACTGTCGCGCCTCGTCGTCGATTTCGTTCTGGACCAACACATTCGGACATGAATCGCCTTCCAGGACCGAATAGATGGTTGGATTTCTGGGGATTGCCTCACCATCAGGGCGACCAAATACCACGAGATTGTCGCGTTCAGAAAACCGGCTTGACGGCAAACAAACCGGAACAACTACCGTCCGTGAGTTTCGATTTTGGAAAACGGTGGTCATGGCCTCCACATCCACGAATCGTGTTCTGTCGCGCTGCGTTTTCCGGGGATCATCCCTGAAGAGCTCTTTCGCGAGCAATACGAAGTCGTTGACCGGACCCGGTGAACGAGATCCCTGCAGACTGGCCGCTGAAGGTGAGAAAAATACGGCTCGATCAGCCTTTACCATGTCGTGAAAGAGCCAGTATTGATATCCGTAATGCATGACGTGATATTCGCTTGTGTCGTCCTGATACTGCACTTGCGACACGGGCCACCCATATCGAACAATCACCTGACCGGGTTCGGTTGCCCAACCATGCCTGCCAATCTTGGGCCGACCCCAAACAAGATCTGCATATACCATGCGCGCTCGATGCTCTGTCAGGTTTTCATTTTCACCTGAGAGCCACAATGGATCCTGTCTTATCCAGAAATCATTTGTGGATTTCACAGAATCAGGCTCATATTCATCCGAAATGGAGGTGCTGACAATGGAACGCGGATCGGACATCATTGTCCTGATTTCAGGAGAGGAAAGTTCAACACCTCTTTCAAACAAATCAGAGGCTTCCTTCAATTTCCGTTGCCTGTATCTGATCAATCCCAGAGACAGATACCCTTCCGGGCGATCAGGAAAGTCCTCGATATAAGATCGAGTCATGATCTCGCCTGTGGCATATTGGCTCGAGCGAATGACTGCTTCTGAGAGATATCTCAGAGCGACACTTCTCAGTGGCCCGGAGATTACAGCCTTATTCAGAAATGCTATTGACTCAGCTGTTGCTTTTTTTTCCGGCTCATCGTTCGAGATTACAACTCGCTCCCCCAGTCCTCGCCTACGATCGACAAGCTTGATTTCGCCAGTCTCTTCATCAATTTCTGGCTCCATCAACACGGTTCTCCCATCCAGGTCGTCGCCTGAGGATTGACTGATAGGGAATCGGACAAATCCGTCGACGTCTCTCAGATCGTTGACCCTGATTACGCCGGCCACCAGATTTGCCAGAGGATTCTGAGGATCATCCTGCAGAATTTGCTTGGCTCGTCTCATTTGAAGTGAGGCGCGAACAAACGGAAGAAAGCTTCCTCCGTATCGATGATCCTGCCATAGTTCGAGGGAGCGCACCCTGGTGGTATTCCTGATACTGCGGGGCAGCCTCTTTATCGCTCGTTTGGCTCCGACGGGATCCGGGGTGTCGCTGAAAAGCAGAGCAGCTGCCTTTAGAATCAAACCGGACTCGTCACGCGGCCACCTCTTGAGAATCTCTTCTGACTGATTCAATGCCGTGAAATAGTCACTTTGAACCAGTGCTTCCTCGGCGAGATCTATTCGCTCCTGACGCGTCAGAGATTGTGCCTGAGTCTCAGTCCCCGTGAGAACGGTTGAAAGAAGCAGAACGAGTATCGATGAATAGAGAGGTTTCAGGATAATCAGGGTTCGGGATATGATGTGAGACAAATGTAGGCTCAAAAGTTGCCCCTTTTCTAATCTCGGCGTACACCTCAGCCCCTCATTGAGACCATTGACCCGTTTTTATTGCAACACTCCGGCCTTACTCGTCTCGACCTCTCGTGGCTTCTGCGCGCTCCATTCTCCTTTTCGTATCCCGATCTGCGATGTCCTTGCGCTTGTCGTACAATTTTTTCCCTTTACCCAACCCGATTTCGAGCTTGGCCTTTCCTCTCTTGAAATAAATCTTCATCGGCACGAGAGTGTAGCCCTTCTGAGCGGCAGCTTTTCCAAGCTTGTCTATTTCCCGCTTGTGCAGCAGCAGCTTCCTTGATCGTACTGGATCGTGATTGGCTCGATTGCCGTGATCATACGGAGAAATGTGGCATTGCTTGAGCATCATCTCACCCCTTTCGACCACGCAATAGGCTTCGCGAAGATTGGCCTTACCGGCCCTCAGCGACTTTACCTCCGTCCCCTGCAGTACCATACCAGCTTCGACACGCTCGTCGATATGGTATTCGTGTGTTGCCTTCCTGTTCGAGGCTACTATTTTTACCGAATCAGACATCAGTCTACAGGGTCATCCTCGGAAGTATTTTGCAGACTGGCGAACATCACCGGAAGGATTTCTTCAGTGAGACCATAATAGTAGAGATGGTCACACAGTTCTGTCATGCTGGCCACCGCCATATCATCCATCCTCAATCTCAACTCATTGAGGAAAAATGCTTCCATTTCGTCCGACAGGTCCGTGCTCTGGGCATAGTCAACGCGGGACTCGTCCATTTCGATCACAGCATCCCGGATGGTCTCGATAACGTGATCAGATGCGGCATCCTTGTTGACCACGAAAACGGCCCACACGAACGGATAATTAGCCATTTCGGCCCATTCGAGGCCAAGATCAAGCGCGTATTCCTCCCTTGCGGCATCTTTTTCTGCATCCTGCAACGGCACAGTAACGAGGGCTGAATCGCTGACGCCTTCTGGCATATTCTCTCGCTCGTTCAACACCGCAACAGTGTTGTAGTGTTCCTTTAGAACAATGGCAGCCAACAGAGCGAATAGCTGTCCCTCAGGCGAATGAATGATGCCGAGAGTTTCAGCGCCTAGGTGCTGCCCCATCGCAAGAGGCGAAAATGGATTTTTCCACGAGGACAGCCCGACAGCAGGCAGGATGTCATAATCATCCGGAGCGGACAGCGCCAGATTGCTGGGAATGAGGGCAACGTCCGCATTACCCGATTTGAGTGCGAGGCATACCTCTTCCGCTGAACCCATTATAACGTCTCCGTTGAGGGCTCTCTTCAGTCCGGGAACGATGGACTCAGTGATGGGATTATTCCAGATTGCCAGGCGCATTTCTCAAGATCGGAATCTAGGAGCAGTATTACCGGTGTTCAGGTTACAAACGATCCGGTTATGGAGTGCTCAATTTATAAACAACAGTCGGGCCGTCGGCGAAAAATCGCCGACGGCCCGAATATCACAATCACACTGACGGTCAGTCTTGCTGACACCCTGTAAACCCGTTTTCAGATTACAGAGCAAAACACACGTTGGAATAGTCCAACAATGCGGTATCGCGTTTGAGCAGATCCGAAAACCGACTCAACGACTCAAGAAATGGGGGCACGCCTGTCTGTATAAACAACGGCAAACCCTTCCGCTCTTATCTGCGGCGTTCCTTGATTCGAGCTGCTTTTCCACGACGATCTCGCAGGTAGTACAGCTTCGCGCGACGGACACTTCCCTGTCTCGTCACTTCTATTTTTGCCAGTTTAGGTGAGTAGAGCGGGAAAACACGTTCCACTCCAACACCATTGGACACTTTACGAACGGTGAACGAACGACGCGCACCAGATCCTTTGAACGCGATAACCACGCCCTGGTACTGCTGAATGCGTTCTTTTTCGCCTTCAACAACACGTACGTGCACGTTTACAGTGTCTCCTGATTCAAATTCAGGAATGTCGCGCTTTTGCGACGCCTCTATGAGGTTCATCAAATCGGTAGCCATGGCATACCCCTTACAATCGATAGGTTTATATCAAATTCAATTGTCAGTCGTCCTGCGCTGTTCTTCATTCTGCAGAAGATCCGGACGTCTCGTCCGCGTTTTCTTGAGTCTCTCATCATCTCTCCATTCATCTATGCGACGATGGTCTCCGGACGTCAACGCTTCTGGCACAGACATTTCTCGAAATTCTGCCGGTCTTGTATAGACCGGAGCGTCGAGAAGTCCATCCTGAAACGAATCTGTCAGAGCAGAAGACGAATCTCCAAGTACACCTGGCAGCAATCGGGCAACCGCGTCAACAAGAACCATTGCCGGTAGTTCCCCCCCACTGAGGACGTAATCCCCGATGGAAATCTCTCGCGTCACAAGCGTATCTCTGACTCGCTGATCGACACCTTTATAGTGTCCGGCCAACAAAACGAGACGCTTTTTGAGCGATAACTCATTGGCAATGGACTGGTCGAAAACGACTCCATCAGGAGTTAGAAAAACGACCTCATCGATCGCCTCACCGCTTTCGGAAACTGACTCAAGGCAGGCGAAAATGGGCTCTGGTTTGAGAACCATTCCAGCGCCACCTCCAAACGGGTAGTCATCCACCTGCTTGTGCTTGTCGGTTGCATAGTCGCGAATATTGTGAACCTCAATTTCCAGAAGGCCTTTGCGCTGAGCTCGGCCAGGGATACTCTCGTCAAGGGGTCCCTTAACGATATCCGGTAGTGCCGTTATGATGTCAATGCGCATCGGTCGTCTTTAAATTGCGAATACAATAGTTGCTTTCTTTACAGAAGGCCTTCCACGGGATCGATGATGATCTGTCGGGAATCCAGGTTGAGTTCGACGATAAACTCGTCGACCAACGGAATCATCACTTTCGCACCAGTATCTCTCCTGATGAGAAGGATGTCCTGTCCGGACCCTTCAATTACATCTTCCACCTCGCCGACGGTCTCACCATCGCTCAGCACAACCGTCATTCCTATCAAGTCGCTGTAAAAGAACTCGCCATCCTCTAGAGGCGGCAGGTCTTCTTCTGAGGCAAACACTCTCATTTTATTGAGAGTTTCTGCATCCTGGCGACTGGAAATTCCTGACAGTAACGCAAGAACGGTTATTCCGTACTTGGAAGGCTGCAGTCTGACTGACAAAATTTCAAAGGACAAAGCAGAAGCCTCATCGGCTCCTACATATATCGTCTTCAAGTATTGAAAACGACCTGGATCATCGGTTTCAGGCGCAATTTTCAGTTCTCCGAGGACTCCGTGAGGCCGTACGACACGACCCATTTCACGAAGAGTCATAGAATCACTCATTGCGTGCCTGCAATCGTTGATCAGGAATCTTTTTTGTCGTCCCCGTCTTCTTCAGAAGCTTTCTCCTCAGCGGGAGC
>CAZEHJ010000005.1:0-9188 GCA_964512485.1 uncultured Rhodothermales bacterium
AGGCGGAGCTGAAAATGCCCCGCGAAGAGCAAATTTACAGAGATCGTTTCCGTAAGGGAGACATGATCCGTGCGGTCATCAAGGAAGTTGGCCGCGAATCCAACGGTGATCCCAGAATCGTTATATCCCGGGCAGACGAACTGTTCATGGAGCGGCTGTTTGAGTTGGAAGTGCCGGAAATCGACGAGGGACTCGTTGAAATAAAGAAAATTGTCCGTGAGCCAGGAGACCGTGCAAAGGTGGCTGTTGTCAGCTATGACGAACGCATCGATCCAGTTGGCGCATGCGTCGGTATGAAGGGATCCAGGATTCACTCGGTAGTTCGTGAACTGGGCAACGAAAACATCGATGTGGTTCAGTGGACAGAAGACACGGTTGAAATGATCAAGCGTGCGCTTTCACCGGCCAAACCTGTTCTCGTTCAACTCAATGACCAACTCACCCCTCCGAGAGCCAAGGTGGTAGTTCAGGCAGACGAAGTCAGCCAGGCAATTGGACGAGGTGGTATAAATATTCGTCTCGCATCCCGCCTCACCGGCTACGAAATCGATGTATACAGAGAGATTTCGGAAGAGGAAGAGGATATCGAGATTCAGGAATTCTCAGATGAGATTCCAGAAGAGCTCCTTCAGAAGCTCCGCGACATCGGTTGTGACACAGCTCGTGCCGTTCTTGAACTGTCCCGCGACGAACTTATGCGTCGTACTGCGATGACTGAAGAAGAGGCAGGACATGTTCTGGGTGTCATCCGAGCTGAATTCAGCGAAGATGAAGCTGCTGCAGAAACGGCTGCTGCTGCTGTTACCCCGGCTGCCACTGCAGAAACTGCTGTACCTGAAGCGACGACTGCTGCGGAGCCTGAGGAAGCTTCAAAAGAAGACGCCACTCCGACAGAAGCGGCCGCCGAGGACCCGGCGGAGGATGCGAAAGAAGAAGCTGCGCCTGAAGAAGCGGCTGAAGGGGCGGCTGAAACCGAAGCCCCTGCCGAGGCTGAAGATGCGACGGAAGACGTTACTCCCGAGGAAGAAGCACCTGAAGAAACGGAAGCTTCATCGGAAGAGGCGGCTCCTGAAGCGAGTGCAACTGAAGAAGAAGCTCCAGAAGCCGAAGCTGAAGAAGCGAAGGCGGAAGAAGATGCTGCACCGTCGGACGAGTCGGCAACTGCAGACTCAGAAGATGAATCTTCAGAATCGGCTGAGGAAGTTCAGACTGATGCCGAATCCGAAGGCAAAGAAACTGAAGCTGAGGAATCAGCTGACAAAGTAGACTAGATTAAGCTCCATCTCGGGTACATCCCGAATATTTCCTGTACATGGCAACAACCAAGAAATTCAAAAAAGTTCGGCTTTTCAGGCTCGCCAAGGAATTCAACGTATCCGTTGATGCACTGGTTGAGCACCTGGGCGAATCCGGTCACGCTGAAGCGTTGACTGGATCAGGGATTAATGCTGCGGTTTCTTCAGAGGAAGCCTATGCTGATCTGATGAGCTTTTTTGCAGAGGACAAGGTTCAGGCTGACCGGGTCAACAAGAAAAGAGCCGCCCTCCACGATGGAGAAGGTGATGAAGAAGCATTCGAGGATGGGGACGAGCTTGTTGAAGAGGTAGAGGCCGTCGAAGATGCTGAGCCTCATTCAGAGCCGGCTCCCGAACCAGAACCAGAGCCTGAAGCCGAAGAAGAGGAAGCTGTTGCCGAACCTGAGGCGGAAACTGAGCCAGTCGTCGAAGAGGCTCCAGTAGCGGAACCGGCTGAGCAGCCGGCTGAAGAACCGGCTGAAGATCCGATTGAAGAAATTGTTGTTGCCCAGACAGCTGAAGAAGCTCCGGTAGCGGAGGAATCAACTGCTGAACCAGCTGAAGAAGCTGTTTCCGAAGACGCTGATACGGCACCGACAGAAGATGCCACACCAGTTTCTGAAGAAGCTGACGAGGCTCCTTCAGCCGCTGAAGCTGCGCCAAAAGGGGAAACCGCACCCCCAGCGGCGGATGGAGAAGATCCTGAAAATGTCCTGGCCGCCGATCGATATAAACTGACCGGTACAAAGGTTCTCGGCAAAATTGATCTCGGAACAGTTGAAGACGCTGAGCCCGGGACAACCCGAAAACGAAAGCGGAAACGGAAACGCATTGCGGGTACAGAAGGAGGCGATAAGGGCACCGCTGCTAAACCACAGGATGCATCCCGTAAGAGACCAGCCAAAAAGCGCAAAAAGGGACCTGCTGTAGACGAAAAAGACGTCGAAGCTACGCTGCAGGAAACGCTCCGCGAGCTCGAAGCCGGGGCAAGTCGTGTCAGACAGAAGCGACGCCGACAGCGACGTGACGACCGTGCCGCGGAAAGGGAACGTGCCGAGGAAGAACAGGCGGAACAGTCGACTACTCTCGAGGTGACCGAATTCATTTCGGCGGGTGAACTTGCCAACCTGATGGATGTCGGTGTAACCGAGCTTATCAGTGTCCTTTTTGCTGCAGGGATGGTCGTTTCGATCAATCAGCGCCTCGATGCGGATACTATTACCATTGTAGCAGACGAGTTCGGTTTTGAGGTTGAGTTCATTTCGGACTACACCTCAACCGACATTGAAATTGAAGAGGACGACCCGGCGGATCAGGTATCTCGAGCACCCGTAGTTACAGTTATGGGCCACGTCGATCATGGTAAGACATCCCTTCTTGATCATATTCGAGCTGAAGACGTGGTTGCCGGCGAGGCCGGTGGTATCACTCAGCATATCGGTGCCTACCAGGTAACTCTTCAGAGCGGGAAGAACATAACGTTCCTCGATACTCCTGGTCACGAAGCATTCACGGCGATGCGAGCTCGTGGGGCTCAGGTGACTGACGTTGTCGTTCTGGTGGTAGCCGCAGATGATGCTGTGATGCCTCAGACTATTGAGGCAATTAACCACGCCCAGGCCGCCGGAGTGCCCATTGTCGTTGCCATCAACAAAATGGATAAGCCTGACGCGAATCCTGATCGGGTGATGCAGCAATTGGCAGATCAGAACGTTCTGGTCGAGCAGTGGGGTGGTAAAATTCAGTGCGAGCCGGTTTCAGCTCACACGGGAATGGGAATTCCTGAATTGCTGGACCGAATCCTTCTGGAGGCTGAAATGCTCGACCTGAAGGCTAATCCGGACAGAAACGCCGTTTGTACGGTTATTGAATCCCGGCTTGAAAAGGGTCGCGGAAACGTCGCTACAGTCCTGGTCCAAAATGGAACACTACGAGTAAGCGATGCTTTTGTCGCTGGTATCTGGAGTGGTCGCGTTCGAGCCATGTTTGATGAGCGTGATCGTAAGGTTGAAGAGGTCGGGCCTTCTCACCCGGCACTTGTAATCGGTCTCGACGGTTCTCCAGATGTGGGTGATTCCTTCAACGTGCTGGATGAAGAAAAGGAAGTCAAGGATATCGCTGCACGACGACAGCAGATATCTCGTGAGCAGTCCCTGCGTCAGCGCAAACATATCACGCTCGACGAAATCGGTCGTCGACTTGCGCTCGGAGAGTTCAGAGAGCTGAACCTGATCGTGAAAGGCGACGTAGCCGGCTCGGTCGAGGCTCTGTCCGATTCGTTAATGAAGCTTGGCTCCGAAGAGGTTGTGGTGAACATCATTCACAAAGGAGTGGGAGCGATTAACGAAAGTGATGTTGTTCTAGCATCTGCATCAGACGCGATCATTGTTGGCTTTCAGGTCCGACCAGTCGTTGGCGCTCGCAAGATGGCTGAAAGAGAAGAGATCGATATTCGACTCTACTCAGTCATCTACCATGCTATCGAGGAAGTCAAAGATGCGCTCGAAGGGCTTCTTTCCCCAGAACGAAGTGAGAAAATTACCGGTGTCGCGGAAGTCAGAGAGACGTTCAAGGTGCCGAAACTGGGTATGATTGCGGGTTGTCACGTAATTGAAGGCAAAATCCTTCGTTCGGACACGATTCATCTGATTCGGGAAGGCGTGGTAATCTATGATGGCAAACTCGCTTCACTGAAACGATTCAAGGATGATGTTCGGGAAGTCCAGAACGGATATGAATGTGGAATCGGAATCGAAAACTTCAATGACCTCAAAGTCGGTGACCAGATCGAGTCGTACGAGATTGTTGAAACGAAAAGAACGCTGGACGACTGATTCCCGCTGAAGTCAGGATGATGGGAGGATTTGTATGAGTATTCGCACCGAACGTGTAGCCAGCCTCTTCCAAAGAGAAATTGCGGGCATCCTTGGATCTGAGTTCGCGGATCAGCTACACCCGATGGTGACTGTTACCGGAGTTCGCGTGACAGCGGATCTTTCGATCGCCTATATATACGTGTCTGTGATGGGCGATTCTGAGTCAATGAAGAATGCAGCCCTGGCAAAACTGGTTGAGCTCACCCCCAGAGTGAGGAAAACTTTGGGACGTGCCATCCGACATCAGGTCAAGAATATCCCCGAGCTACGCTTCTTTTTGGACAGAACACTTGAGCAGGCGAACAAGCTTGACGAAATATTTGGTCAGATTAAAGAAGAGCGGGACAGCAGGGAAGTCTCAGTGAATGATCCAGAGTCGTCAGATCCAGCGGTCTGATTCATGGCACTGGCACCGGATCCATCCACCGTTCCAGTCTGTTCGCGAGGCTCTTATCCAGTCTCGTGGGATCCTCTCGTTTTGCCGATTGACAAACCTGGTGGAATTACCTCCTTTGATGTCATCCGGAAGCTTCGCAGGATATCGCCCATCCGCAAAATCGGTCACGCTGGAACGTTGGACCCCATGGCAACGGGCTTACTGATTTGTCTGTCAGGGAAGGCAACCAAGCTCATGAATCATTTCATGGAGCAGCGAAAAATCTATACGGGGACTATCCGACTCGGAGAAAGCACTCCTTCATATGATGCTGAAACTGAAGTTGATGTTAAGAGAGATGCGTCCCTCGTTAAGGATTCAGACATCGAATCCCTCTTGCCGATCTTTACTGGCGACATAACCCAGACGACTCCGTCCTATTCAGCCGTGAAGGTAGAAGGCGAGAGGCTGTACAAGAAAGCACGTCGAGGTGAGCGCGTGACGCTGCCAACACGTGACGTTACGGTGTATGGCTTCGAAATCACGGATCGCGACGGTTCGGATATCAGTTTCGAAATAGAATGTTCGAAAGGGACGTATATCCGTAGCATTGCACACGAATTCGGGGAAGAGCTTCAGGTAGGAGGGCACCTTGTGGAATTGCGTCGAACCCGGATCGGGAGTGTATGTGTCGAAGACGCCTGGAATATCGAAGACCTGGTCTCAGCACGAGAGGTGAACCAATGATGGCGCCGAAGATCATATTCGGATCTGAAACGGCCGAACCGTCTGTCGTCTCAATCGGGAGCTTTGACGGAGTGCATCTCGGCCATCAGGACATTCTCACCCAGATGGGTGAAGTAGCCTCGTCAGGCGGATGGAAGGTCTGTATCGCGACATTTGACCCACATCCCAGGGCTGTACTTGGAGGACTGGAACGGCAGACGTTGACTACCCTCGAGGAGCGTGGTCATCTTCTCCAGCATCACGGAATTGATCGGTTCATCGCGATTCCGTTTTCGCAGAGTGTCGCAGAGACCTCTCCGGAAGCATTCGTTGAGGAGGTGCTCGTCAAGGCCATGGGAGCCAAGGCCGTGATCGTAGGATATGATCATCGTTTCGGTAAAGACCGACGTGGAGACGTTGAATTGTTGCGTGAGCTCGGGCTACGATACGGATTTTCAGTCCATAAGCGGGAGCCGGTTCAGCTTGACGATCATGTGGTTTCTTCTTCTCTGATAAGAGGGTTGATCGCGGAGGGAGAAGTTGAACAAGCCAGTCAGTTTCTAGGTCGTCGGTATGCGGTGACTGGAACTGTAATCAAGGGAGCCGGACGGGGTAAAGGCATCGGTGTACCTACCGCGAATCTGAAGCCGGTTTCGGAGCAGAAGCTGACTCCCGGTACAGGAGTTTATGCAGTCATGGTTCAACTTCCTGAATCAGATGTTCTTCTCCCAGGAATGATGAATATCGGGACGCGGCCAACCTTTGAAGGGCTTGGGCTTCACCTCGAGGTAAACATTCTGGACTGGAGTGGCGATCTCTACGATCGTGAACTTCGTGTTGAATTCGCCAAAAGACTCCGAAATGAGCAGAAATTTGCATCGGTCAACGACCTGATCGAGCAACTTAACAAGGACAGAGAGCGTTGCAGGCGCTTGTTGGAAGAAAAATGAAATCTTTCAGCAGCGTTGGGCAGCAAGACTCTAACGGGTGTACTGTCCGCGAAATCAAGTCAAAGGAATTCCGTTCCATTACGATGTGATTCCACATCAGGAACGCGGGTTCTTCTTTAGCATGGTATTAATCTAAAGAGGTTCTCACGTGATAACGAAAGAACAAAAGCTCGAACTCATTGAGAAGTTCGGCAAAGGCGGCACCGATACAGGTACCCCCGAAGTACAAATCGCCATTTTCAGCGAACGCATTAAAGAACTGACCGATCATTTGAAGGATCACACGAAGGATCACTCCACACGTCGTGGTCTTCTGAAGTTGGTCGGTAAGCGTCGTCGACTCCTGAATTACCTGATGAATTCAGATATCGAACGATATCGCGCGATCATCGCTGAGTTGGGGATCCGTAAATAACGATCTTTTATGGCGGAACGCTCAAATAGAGCGTTCCGCCATTTGTTTGTACATATCCGACTTAATTCTTTTCCAGGTTGGATGTGTTAGCAGGGCGTGACAAGACTAAAAATGTCATATGGCCCAGTATTTTGAGTAGGAAAGGAAGAAAAACACTTATTGAAAATGTCTAAAGCAATAATCCAGGAAGTTGAGATAGCTCCTGGTAAAGTCATAAGTCTGGAAACCGGACGCCTTGCCAAGCAGGCAGGTGGTGCGGTAGTCGCTCGAATGGGCGATACAATGGTCTTATGTACAGCAGTCCTCGCAACAGAGGCACGGGAAGGACAGAGCTTCTTCCCACTGACGGTAGATTACCGTGAGAAATTTTCAGCCGGCGGAAAGATTCCGGGCGGCTTCATCAAGCGCGAGGGTCGTTCGACTGATAAGGAGACACTGTCTTCTCGTATTATCGATCGCTCCATACGCCCGCTGTTTGGTGACAACTTCTTCAACGAGGTTCAGATCATCTGTAGCGTTATGTCTGCCGACGATCAGAACGATGGTGACGTCGTAGCCGGTGTAGGTGCATCGGCAGCACTTATGCTCGCTGGAGCTCCATATGATGGACCAATTGCTCACGTAAGAGTGGGCCGGGTCGAAGGAGAGCTTGTCGTCAACCCTACAATTGAAGAGCTTGCCGGTTCTGACATCAATCTTGTAGTTGCAGGAAAGATGGATGCCATTGTAATGGTGGAAGGCGAGATGGACGAAGTGTCCGAAGAAGATATGCTTGCCGCTCTGGCGCATGGCCACGAGGCAATCAAGCTTCTGTGCCAGGGTCAGATTGATCTGGTCGCAGATGCAGGTGGAGCAAAAACATTCGAGTACACACCGGTTGGTCTTCCAGACGGTGTTGTAGATGCGGTTCGTGAGTTTGCTGCGGCAACACTCGAAGAGCACATTCTCAAGCCATATGCGAAAGAGACCTTTTATGGTGGTATTTCAGACATCAAAAAGGCTACTGTAGCAAACTTCCTCGGAGAAGGCGAAGACGAAGTCGACGCTACCGAGCAAGGATGGTCGAAAAAGGATATCAAAGAAGCCGTAGGCGAAGTCGAGTCAGATGTAATGCGTGAACTGATCCTGCGGGACGGTAAACGTATTGACGGACGTGGCACGACGGACATCCGCGACATCTGGAGCGAGGTAGGTTACCTACCGCGCGTTCACGGTTCAGCAACCTTTACACGCGGCGAAACCCAGGTCATCTCCAGCGTCACGCTGGGTACGGGCAAAGACGTCCAGCCTGTGGATCAGGTTTTTGATACTGAAGACAAACCATTCTACCTGCACTACAGCTTCCCGCCATTCTCGGTTGGTGAAGCTCGATTCTTGCGCGGCCCCGGTCGTCGTGAAATCGGACACGGTATGCTGGCAGAACGTGCACTTCAGGGTATGATTCCTTCGCAGGAAGAATTTCCTTACACGATTCGCATCAACTCCGATGTTCTCGAATCAAACGGCTCATCGTCTATGGCGAGTGTCTGTTCCGGTTCGATGGCCCTCATGAACGCAGGTGTTCCAATTGCAAAACCTGTTTCGGGTATTGCAATGGGACTTATCAGTGATGGTAAGCGCACGGCAATTCTGAGCGACATTCTTGGCACAGAGGATCACCTCGGCGACATGGACTTCAAACTGACAGGTACTCGTGATGGTATCACGGCGTGTCAGATGGATATCAAGATCGCCGGCCTGAGCCACGAATTGATGTCAGACGCTCTGAATCAGGCGAAAGCCGGAAGACTTCACATCCTCGACAAGATGGAAGAGACCATTACAGAAGCGAGCGAAGATCTCTCACCTTACGCACCTCGACTTACACAGATCACGATCGACTCCAGCTTCATCGGCGCGGTTATCGGACCTGGTGGAAAAGTCATTCAGGGAATTCAGCGCGAAACCAACACCTCTCTCGAGATTCGTGAGGAAGAAGGTGTCGGTATCGTTGTGATCGCAGCCACGAATGGCGAAGATGCTATGGCAGCCCTTGAGATCGTTAAAGGCATCGTAACTGTTCCTGAAGAGGGACAGGACTACGAAGGGACTGTTCGCAAGGTTGAAGGATTCGGTGCGATCATCGAGATTCTACCTGGCAAGGAAGGTCTCTTGCACGTTTCCGAACTCGACTACGGTTATGTCGACAATGTCGACGATTATCTGCAGGTCGGAGACAAGATCAAAGTTCAGCTCATCGAAGTTCGCGACGATGGCAAACTGAGATTCAGCCGCAAGCCGTTTCTGGAAAAACCGGAAGGCTACGAAGAGCGCCCACGCAGAGACAGTGGTGGCCGGGGCCGACGCGATGGCGGCGGTGGACGTGGTCGTCGTGATGGTGGCGGTGGACGTGGTCGTCGTGATGGTGGCGGTGGACGTGGTCGCAGAGACGATGGACGCGGACGTGACGGTGGCGGCGGGCGTGATCGAGACCGCGATCGTGATGGTGGCGGCGGACGTGATCGAGACCGCGATAGCGATCGTGATGGTGGTCGCGACCGTGACCGTGAC
>CAZEHJ010000005.1:9288-43919 GCA_964512485.1 uncultured Rhodothermales bacterium
ACGTGATCGAGACCGCGATAGCGATCGTGATGGTGGTCGCGACCGTGACCGTGACAGGGACCGCGATGGCGGCCGTGACGGTGACCGCGATCGCGACTAAAACATCGCAAGCGATTTGAATAGCGGCGGCCTTCGGGCCGTCGCTATTTTTTTAATACGTGGCCATCCGTATAAATACGGTACGCCTTTTCTCCAGATCGGCTTCAAAAAAAAGTCGATGATCTGACAGCAGATCGAGCCATGCCAGAACTATTCCAGAAAACAGTCCTTCCGTCCGGTGTCCGAATCATAACGGAGACGATTCCTTCAGTAAGAAGCGTATCTGTTGGGGCCTGGGTGGCGGTTGGAAGCAGGGATGAATCAGCAGCGAACGGTGGAATATGTCATTTCATCGAGCACATGGTGTTCAAAGGCACGACCAATCGCCGCATGCATCACATCGCCCAGCGTATGGAAAACGTTGGCGGGTATCTTAATGCGTTCACGTCGAAAGAATTCACGTGTTACTACGCACGCTGTCTTGACGAACACCTAGCTCGCGCTCTCGACACCGTGATCGACCTGGTTGCTAATCCTGTATTCCCGGAAAAAGAACTGGAGCGTGAGAAGGATGTTGTTGTCGAGGAAATGCGAATGTATGAGGATACGCCGGATGAGCGCGTGTTCGACCTGTTGGACGGTGCACTCTACGGATCGCACGCGATGGGGAGGCCGGTCATCGGCACAGAAAAGACCGTTCGCTCGTTTACAAAAACAAAGCTTTCTGATTTTGTAGATAAAAATTACACCGCCAAAAACCTTGTGATCGCCGTGGCGGGCAATGTCGAACACACGAAAACAGTTCGGATGATCGAGCGCTTCCTCGAAGGCTTTCAAACCAACCGCAAGGTAAAAGGCAGACGTCGCGTATCGGATTACAAGCCTGGAGAGGTGACCGACAAGCGACCCATGCAACAGGCTCACATCATCCTGGGAACGCGCGGGCTGGATGTTCATGATCCGTCCCGAATTTCTCTTTCGGTGCTGAATACTGTTTTGGGTGGTGGGATGTCCAGTCGTCTGAATCAGAATATCAGGGAGAAGTATGGATACTGTTACAACATCTTCTCTTTTGCCAATATGCATTCAGACACGGGTGATTTTGGCGTCTACATGGGAACGGACGCGAAAAAGGTTGATCACTCGCTGAAACTCATTCGAAAGGAAATAGACCGTCTGGCCCAAAAACAGATCTCCAAGACCGAACTGGCTCGGGCAAAAAGTCAGGCGAAAGGGGCCATCATGCTGGGTCTTGAAAGTATGGGCAGCCGCATGATGCGCATCGGTCGCCAGGAGCTATATTACGAGCGATACTACACGTTGGATGAGATTCTGGATCTGTTGAACGATGTTTCTCTTGAGGACATCACACGAACAGCTGGCGATATTCTCAAGTCCAACCGGTTTTCAGAGATACGCCTTCTCCCTACGGAGGCGTGAGTACAAATCAGAACTGAATGAAGATTCTTGTCACGGGAGGTGCCGGCTTCATCGGATCACATGTAAGTGATGCGCTGCTGGAAGCTGGACACGAAGTGCACATCATCGACGATCTTTCGGGCGGTAGCGCAGAAAATATTCATTCCGATGCCCAGTTCCATCAATTGGACATCCGGTCGCCGGAAGTGAAGCAATTGTGGCAGAACGAGCAATTTGAGACTCTCTATCATTTTGCTGCTCAAATGGACGTCCGGAAATCGGTCGCTGATCCTTCCTACGACGCCGATGTCAATATTCGCGGCCTGATTAACCTCATGGAGGCTGGCAGAGACAATTCCCTAAGGAAAGTAGTCTTCGCCTCGACGGGAGGTGCGATATACGGTGAACCGGATTACGTGCCGCAGGATGAGCAGCACGTGATGCAACCATTGTCTCCCTATGGAATCGCGAAACTCAGTTCAGAAAAATATCTGTTTTTCTACTCCGACACGTATTCGATTCCGTTCGTGGCACTGCGATATGGGAATGTTTACGGGCCTCGTCAAAATCCACACGGCGAAGCAGGAGTCGTGGCCATTTTTTCGGAACGCCTCTTGGACGGAGAGCAGCCAGTCATCAATGGCGACGGACGTCAGACGCGTGACTACGTATTCGTTTCCGACATCGTTGATGCCAATCTGAAAGCTCTTTCACACGAGGGTTCTGGTATATTCAACATCGGAACGGGAGTCGAAACGGATGTCGTCGAGCTCTTCAGCATTTTGAGGGACGAACTCGCCCCCGAAGCACCCATTGTGCACGGTCCGGGCAAGGCGGGCGAACAGAAGCGATCTGTTTTATCTTATGACCTGGCAGCATCCGAACTAGGCTGGAGACCGAACGTCGATGTGAATGAAGGATTAGTCACAACGGCCGAGTGGTTTCGAAACAGACGCATTACCCGGTAGCATGTACAAGATTCGACTCAATCAATTTGAGGGTCCTCTCGACCTCCTACTCTTTTTTATCAGAAGAGATGAGTTGGATATCCACGACATTCCGATAGCCTCCATCGCAGACGAGTTTCTTGAATACGTCTCATATATGGAAGAAGTGGATCTGGATGGGGTCGGCGATTTTATCTACATGGCGGCCGTGCTCATCAATATCAAAGCCCGACTCCTGCTTCCGTCACAGGAAGTTGACGAGGAAGGAGAACCAATTGATCCACGCGCTGAACTCGTAGAACGTTTGCTCGAATATGTCCGCTTTAAAGAAGCCTCTGAAAACCTCGAAGAGCGATACAGCGAACGTTCAAATCAATTTACCAGAGGAGCTGCGAGTTCGGCGATATCGTCACTGACGCAACCCGACGAAGAACTGGTCGACGCGACCGTGTTCGACCTGATATCTGCCCTCCGAAAGGTCCTCACAGATGCTCCGGATGAGCCATTTCATCAGGTGGAGGTTGAGGAGTTCACAATTGAGGATCAGCAGGAGTTCCTTCGGACCGTTCTTCAGGTGGGAGAGAAACTCTCGTTCGTCGAAATAGCAACTGGTAGAACCAAGTCATTCATCATCGCGACATTCCTCGCAGTTCTCGAAATGGCCCGTTTGGGAGAAATTGATATCTTTCTTTCGGGTGACGCTAACGACTTTTATGTGGAACCCAAAGAGGACTATGTGCCGGTATCGGCTGATTCTCTTGATTCAGAGCCCCAATCGAGTGAAACAGAACAAGAGGACAGCTGAGAATGAAACAGACATCTGAGAAAATGAAAGCGAGGCAAAAGACAGGATAATTGATACAATCGTGAACGATATCACCATACAAGCTGCCGTAGAAGCTCTAATATTTGCAGCAGAGGAGCCCATCGCCCCGACTGTCATTGCTCAGTCCTATGCCGAAGCGACCGGAGAAGACGCACCGTCGAAGGAACAGATTGAAGAACTGGTGGCAGGAATCAACCAGCAGTTGGATGAATCGGGCAGAGCATATCGCATCGAAACGTGGGGAGGAGGATATCGGTTTGCGACGAGAGGAGAGCTGGCGCCCTTCCTGAAAGCGCTATTTGTCAACGACCGTCAACGCAAACTTTCGCGGACGCTCATGGAATCACTGGCCATCCTCGCCTATCGGCAACCAACTACGAGAGCAGAACTTGAATTCGTCAGAGGCGTCGATTGTGACTACGCACTGCGAAAGTTGCTCGAATACGGACTGATTGATGTGGTTGGAAGAGCAGAAAAGGTCGGAAGGCCTCTTCTTTATGGAACGACGGACCGGTTTCTGGAGTTGTTCGGGCTCGCTTCTCTTTCCGATCTGCCAAACTTGAGAGAATTGGAGTCCATACTGGATGATCCGGCTTTCCAGAAAGAGAAAGCGAGAATGTTGATGACCACAGCAGTGCAGCTTCCTCTTCAAGTAGAACCTGAAGAGACGCATACAGAGCCAATAGTTGCAGAGGATTCTGAACTGCCCGACGAAAATATTGATGCCCAGGAAGAATAACGATAGAACCCGCAGCCGCCGACCGGCCTTCAAGAAAAGGGGTTCGTCACGTCCTGACGGAAGATCAAGCTCTGCAACGCCTGTTTTGGATATGAGCGAGCCTGTTCGGCTCAATAGATTCATTGCTTCCAGCGGAACCTGCTCCAGGCGCGAAGCGGATGACCTGATTGCACGCGGCCTTGTGAAAGTGAATGGCAGTCTCGTCACAGAAATGGGCGTCAAGGTCAAGGACGGTGATCGGGTATCGGTCAACGGCCGGCAGATCGTACCGACGGACCGGGAATATCTGGTCATGAACAAACCGGGAGACACTATTACGACGACCTCCGATGAAAAGGGGAGGCGCTCAGTAATGGATCTCCTTGACCAGGAACGGTTTGGAGAACTCGGGCTTTTTCCCGTAGGACGCCTCGATCGTCATACTACCGGTGTCCTGGTTCTGACAAACGACGGCGATCTTGCTCACAGGCTTATGCATCCGAGTTATGTGGTTGCAAAACAATATCTCGTAGAGGTAGCGAATCCGGTAACTGATGACCAACTGGTGATGTTGAGGACCGGAATTGAGCTTGAAGACGGACCGGCGAAGGCAGACCGGATCACATTTGCCCACGGTGATTCTCGAAACTGGTTGATCCTTTCCATCCATGAAGGCAGGAATCGTCAGGTAAGACGGATGTTCGAAGCCCTCGATAATGAAGTGAGGAGTCTGGACCGCATTCGATATGCTGGTTTGACCAAGAAAGGCATCAGAAAAGGCAAGTGGCGCCGACTTTCTCGACAGGAAGTTGCGGCACTTTATAAAAGTGTAAAATTGTAATCGGTCAGCTTATGCAACCAGCTTCAGAGCACTCAACCGTGAACGGATCTGACATGTATGATTCCCATCCCAAATTCAGAGGAGAAGGCCTCACATACGACGATGTACTTCTCGTTCCGGCCAAATCAGAGGTCATGCCCCGTGATGTATCGACAGGTACGGACCTGACCAAGAACATCCGGCTGAACATTCCCCTTGTTTCTGCTGCGATGGACACTGTCACCGAATCGGACATGGCTATTGCGATGGCTCGTGAAGGAGGCGTAGGCGTTCTGCACAAGAATATGACGATTGAGCGCCAGGCGGCCGAAGTCCGTCGGGTCAAACGCTCAGAAAGCGGGATGATTCTGGATCCGATTACGTTGTCCAAATCGGATACGGTGGCGGATGCGCGTGCGATGATGGCGCGTTTCTCAATCGGTGGCATCCCCGTTGTCTCCCCGGAAGGAATTCTTGAAGGAATTGTGACCAACAGAGATCTCAGATTTGAGATCGACGGGAGTATCAAGTTGGCCGACATGATGACTCAGGCGCCATTGATCACGGCCCCCGAAGGCACTACGCTTGACGAAGCAGAGGCTCTGCTTCAGGCGAGCAAGATTGAAAAGTTGCCAGTCGTGAATGACGACGGAAAATTGACGGGTCTCATTACGTTCAAGGATATCCAGAAGAAGAAACAGTTTCCAAACGCCTGCAAGGATCGCCACGGGCGCCTCCGCGTCGGAGCCGCGGTAGGTGTTACAGCCGACGTTCTGGAGCGCGTTGAAGCGCTCGTAGGTGCTGGTGTGGACTTCGTGACTCTGGACACAGCACATGGACACAGTACAGGCGTTCTCGAAGCCGTCAAACGAGTTAAAAAGGCTTATCCAGATCTGGATGTCGTAGCAGGAAATGTGGCCACAGCGGAAGCCACGCTGGATTTGATTGATGCTGGCGCCGATTGTGTCAAGGTCGGAATCGGACCGGGCTCCATTTGCACGACACGAATTGTAGCCGGAGTCGGCGTACCACAACTCAGTGCAGTCCTCGAATGTGGTGAAGCAGCTCTTTCCAGAGGAATTCCGATTATTGCTGATGGCGGCATCAAACAGACCGGAGAAATCCCGAAAGCTCTCACGGCAGGCGCGCAGAGCGTTATGATCGGTGGACTCTTCGCCCGTGTAGAAGAAAGTCCTGGCGAAACGATTCTGTATGAAGGAAGGAAATTCAAGAGCTACCGAGGAATGGGGTCACTGGGCGCCATGCAATCGGGCAGCAAGGACCGCTATTTCCAGGATGCCGAAGATGACATCAAAAAGCTGGTCCCCGAGGGTATTGAAGGAAGAGTACCCTACAGCGGAACGCTTCACGAAGTAGTCTATCAGATGCTTGGCGGCCTTCGTTCTGCGATGGGCTATTGTGGATGCCATACTGTCGAAGAGCTGCTGAGCAAGGCGCAGTTTGTACGCATCTCAGCTTCGTCATTCGTGGAGAGTCATCCACATAACATCGCCATTACGAAGGAAGCTCCGAACTACACTTCAAGGTCCTGATAGTCAGATGACCGTATCGGCCTGCCGCCTGCGTGAACAGCAAGTCAGAGATTCCAGTCTTTCTGGAGTTGGAAACGGCCTGATTGTCAGTCGTCTGAGCGATATTCGGTGGATCAGTGGTTTCTCAGGATCGAACGCGTGCATTGCTCTCTCCCCGGATCAGACCCATTTGTTCACGGACGGAAGGTATGCTGAACAAGCTTCCCAACAGTGTTCTCACATCGGCGTGACCATTGTTTCCGGTTCCGCTATTCAGAGCGCAGTAGAGTGGCTGCAGGCACGAGATGTGGATAATATCACGATTCAGGCTGAACATGTGACGGCAGCTCAGCTGATGAAGTTCAAGGACGAATTCAATAGTCTGTCATTCACATCTCACGATCCATTTCCGTTCCTACGAGCGGTTAAGGATGCCAGCGAATTATCCAATATCCGGTCCGCACTTTCCATTACCGAGACGGTATTCGAGGAAGTTCTGTCTCTCATCCGGCCGGGAATCTCCGAAAACGAACTGGCGGCCGAAATTGACTTCAGGCAGCGGCTGCACGGAGCGCAAGGAAGCTCCTTCGACACCATTGTGGCATTCGGGACTAACTCTTCTCTTCCGCATGCCCGCCCTGGAATCAGAGTTTTGGAAAACAACCAACCCGTTCTTCTGGATTTCGGATGTGTTATCGAAGGCTATGCATCAGACATGACCAGAACGGTCTTTCTCGGTACTCCGTCTCCCGAATTCAAGAAGGCCTATTCGTCGGTCTCGGATGCGCTTGAGGCGGTTACGAGCAATGCGCGGAGTGGATTAACGGGCCAACAACTTGATGCACAGGCTCGAGACAGCCTGGCAAGTCATGATTTCGATCAGCATTTTCTGCACAGTCTCGGTCACGGAGTCGGACTGGATATCCACGAATGGCCGACACTGTCAAAACGCGGAGTAGATATATTGCCTGACGGATGTGTTGTTACCTTTGAACCAGGGGTATATTTGAGTAACGAGTTTGGAATCAGAATTGAAAACATGGCAATTCTAAGACCGGAATCGGCTCAGATCCTGAATTCATTCACCACAGATTTGATTGTGTTATGAGCATGGATATTTCCTTCATTCCATTCAAACATCCCATTCAGCTTTCGGCTGAGGAGATGCGGCAAAATGCCAGGGATTTCTACTCGATGCTCGATGGTCGCCGAACCATAAGGGAGTACAGTTCGAGGGAAGTGGATAAGGACGTGATTGAAGACTGCATCAGAGCTGCGTCAACAGCCCCTTCAGGTGCTCACAAACAACCTTGGCATTTCGCTGTCGTCAGTGATCCAAAAGTGAAATCGAAGATCCGGGTTGCAGCAGAAAAAGAAGAGCATGAATTCTACTCCGGTCGGGCAGGTGACGAGTGGATTGAAGCACTGTTGCCGTTCGGCACGGATGAACACAAACCTTTCTTGGAAACGGCCCCATACCTCATCGTGATATTTGCGAAGAACTACGACCTGACAGAAGAGGGGAGCCGCTCCAAGAATTACTATGTGCAGGAGTCGGTGGGGATAGCAACCGGAATGCTTATTGCCGCCTTGCATCATAGCGGGCTGAGTACTCTGACTCATACCCCGAGTCCGATGGGATTCCTGGGTGAAGTGCTCGAACGACCAAAAAACGAACGCGCATATATCCTTCTGGTGGTCGGGCACGCTTCGGAAGAGGCAACGGTGCCTGATATCGATCGCAAGCCGTTGGAAGAAATAGCAACATTCGTCTGACCCAAGGCGTGATCCCGGAGACACCCCATATCAGACGACACGCCCTTGTTGTAGCGTATTACTTTCCTCCCCTGGGACTTTCGGGAGTCCAGCGCGTCTCGAAGCTTGTCAAATATCTGCCAGAAAATGGCTGGAATGTTACAGTCCTTACGGTTGAACCCGGGGCGTATTTTGCCTTCGATGATGAGCTATTGGGTGATGTAGAAGGGGATGGCGTCACGATCGTGCGTACGAAAACGACCGATCCAACCATGCGCCGGGATGGACGAAGCGTGGTTCCATTTCCAGACGAATCGAAACGGCGCGCGTTTTCATGGCTCAGTCAATTGCTGTTGATTCCGGACAACAAAATTGGATGGAAAAAGCATGCTCTCAAGGAAGGTAGGAGGCTTTTGGCTAAACACTCTTTTGATCTCGTTTATGCGACTGCTCCACCGTACACGTGCTTTTTGGTCGGCGAGGCCCTGGCCCGAGAAGCCGGTCTGCCACTGGTTCTCGATTATCGTGATGACTGGGTTTCCAATCCTCGCCACCGGTACCCGACTCTGCTTCACAAGTATCTGACGAGCAGGAAGGAGAGAGGAGCGTTGAGTCAAGCAGGGACCGTCATTGCAATCAATCAGACGATTGCGGACCTGATCAAGTCAAGAGTGCCTCACGCTTCAACCGTGGTTGTGCCACAGGGCTACGATCCAGAGGATTTTACATCGGTTTCGAAACCTGAGGAGCTGCCAGATTCCGAAGAGCAGCGAAAAATGACATTTCTGTACACAGGCATGTTCTATGATGCTCAGCAGCCGGACGTGTTCTTGCGGGCATTTGCAGCCGTTCTGAATGCGAACACCGACTACCGTGAGTATGTGAGCGCGCGCTTCGTTGGACTGTTTTCCGAAAGAGCGTTGAGACTTGTGTCGGAGTTGGGGCTCGAGCTCAATGTGGAAGTGCTTGGCTACCAGAATCATTCAAGCTCGATTTCAGAGCTTGAAAATTGCGATGTGGCGTGGATGACAATCGGGCAACAGCCCGGCGCGGCAATGATCTCTACGGGAAAGATGTATGAATACATGGGGTCAGGAAAACCGATTCTTGCCCTGATTCCTGAAGGCGAAGCGCGCAGGGCATTGGAGCCCTACAATGCATCATACATTTGTGATCCAAGCGACGAGAAGGCAGTTTCAATGATGATTGAAAAGCTCATTCAGGACAAGGAAAAAGACTTGCTTCCTCGCGGCAATGATTCTTACTCAGCCCGATTTGATCGGAGAAAGTTGACCGCGGCGGTTGTCGGCATATTCAACCAGCTGATAGAAGGTGAGTAATCTATTGGTGTAGCGAGACTGCCATGTGATGCGGTACTCAAAAGGACCCCCATCAATCGGTATTTTGAACTGATTTGTCGTATGTTTGCGCTCGCTTTCTTGCCCGGAACTCCCGAAAATGACTGACCGATCCACCCATTCCAAGAAGATCGAGATATCCAGCTCCTTCCAAGAGTTGGAAATGATAGTTGACGAGGCGGAGGCATTCTATAAGTCCTGCTTCGAGGACGAAGAGAAAGTGTTTACCGGGGTTCTTCTCGCCAGCGAGGCGGTCACAAACGCTATTGAACACGGAAACGCCAACGATGAATCCAAGAAAGTGATCATCGAGATGCTGAATTCGGGGAAAACAGCCGAATTGTGGGTTGAAGACGAAGGTGTCGGTTATAACAGAAAGGACGTTGCTGATCCCCTCTCCAAAGAGCACATCATGGATGATGGCGGTCGTGGGATTTTCCTCATAGAAAGTCTGGCAGACAGGGTTGTTTACGAGAACGACGGTCGTCGAATCGGGATAATGTTCAACCTGTAGCCTGACCCTGAATTGTATCGATTAGCTCTGCGGTGCTCATCGATTCGACATCGAGCCAGACAGCATCCTCGAATCTTTTGTACCAGGTCAGCTGACGCTTGGCGTATCGGCGAGAGTTCCTTTTGATCATTTCCACACAGTTCGCAAGCGGCTCTCCTTTTTCGAGGAAGGGAATCAGCTCCTGATATCCGATTGTTCGTTCCAGAATATTCCTTGTCTCAGGCCCTTCCTCAAGTAGCCCTTTTACCTCATCTACCAGACCTTCCTCTATCATGGCATCTACTCTGTCGTTTATGCGAGAGTAGAGGTTGTCCCTTTCTCGATTTAATATGAATAGCCTGAAATGGCGCGGTGGGGAAGGAGAGGAGTCGAAAAAAGAGGACAGTGGTTCTCCGGTCCCGATAAATACTTCGAGACCCCGCACGATTCGTTGACTTTTTGTTGGGTCAAGAGTGGCGGCAAAGGCAGGATCCACACTTGTCAGCTCCTCATACAGAATAGATGCACCTTCCGCGGCGAGTCGTTCATTCAAGTGCGTCCTCACATCCGGAGAAATCTGTGGGATGACTGCAAAAGGCTGCAGAAGGGACTGTACGTAAAGCGTAGATCCACCTACCACAATCACCTGCTTGTCTCTTGAGTGGATCTCGTCTATTCGATCACTCACGAGATTCGCGAACACACCAGCTGAATAGTGTTCGGAGGTATCAAACTCCTGAATGAAGTGATGTTTGACGGAATCCAGTTCCTGTTTTCCAGGCGATGCTGTTCCAATCTGAAAGCCCTTGAAAATCTGCCGGCTGTCGGCGGAAATGATCTCGGCATCGTTTCGCTGTGCAAGTGCGACGCTGATTCCTGTTTTTCCAGAAGCCGTGGGGCCGGCAAGAATGGGGATCAGCTTGTTCATTCTTCGTCCGGGGAATCGAGCTGAATGAAATCGGCTGCACTGTCCCGCAATCGATCTCGTTGATGAACGTATGCCATCGTCGTCTCAATCTGCTTGTGTCTGGCGTGTGTCTGGACTTGCTGAATGGATGCGCCGCCTTCAATGGCAAGTGTGCATCCTGTGTGGCGCAATGTATGGGCCCCGATATCAGGCAGGCCTGCAGCTACTGCTGTGTTTCTGACAATCCGGTATATGCTTGTGGGTGTGAGCCGTCCGCCATAATTACGTCTGGAATGAGATCTCCAAATCGGACCCGTCGCAATGCCGTAGTGCTCACGGTGCTCTTCGATAATCTCTACGATGTGATCCGGAATCTTGATGTACTGATCGGCTCCGCCTTTGGTGTGAGGCAAGTCGAGAATCCAATATTTCCCGAGGGGTCTGATGTGATCCACATCCATACTCGCAACTTCGCTTCGTCGCAGCACACAATGGAGCATTGTGGCAATCATTGCGTGATCGCGAACACTGGATTCCTTGGCTGTGGTCAGGAGCTGGTTGGACTGAGAGGTAGTCAGGACAACCAGAATGCGATCTTTGGTTCGTGTCGATTTAACCCGACGAATTAGTTGACGATGCGCCGGATTTTTCTCAATTGCTCCAAGAGCTTCTAGCCAGTCAAAGAAGCCTCGAAGAGCGGCTACGCGACGCCTGATCGTGGAAGCTTTTGCTCCTGAGGCCTCCATCTGGGCGATATATTGGTTGATTGTTACAAAAGTGACTTCATGTATTTCCTCAATGCGAATTACGTCACTTCCGAAGAAATCAATCAAGTCTGTCCTGTATGCACGCCGAGTAGCTTCTCGATCGAATTTCAGGAGATAGGTCTCGAGTATCCTGTCAGAAAACGATTCTGCAGGCGGGTTGGAATCCAATGTGATAAGATTGTCCGACACTATAAACTCTTTCGATTTAACAGCATAGTAATGACATTGCTTGAGGTGAGGACTGGCATTATTCTGCGGTCTATTACACTATGAATATCTCTGCCAACAATTCTGCAATAGATGTGTGTTGATATGGAAGTGACAAAGAGTGAATTACAGGCACATCCGTTGATCAATACCGAAGACCATGGTGTTGTTTTAGAAGAAATGTTTACAAATCGATCTGAGGAGTGGCGATTTGCCAAATCAAGGTATGGTGCTGAATCAACACTTTTAGTTTCTTCGATGGGTCGCATTGTGGGGCTTCCTTACAGAAGCCGTCCTTGTAACGGGACTGCTTGGCATTTGAAGTTCAAGAAAGGGAATAAGCAAAAGTATGGACATGTAAATGTGTCGTGGGCGGACCTTGATTCAACTCGCGACAATTCGGGCCGGTTGAAAATGAAACGAGATTTTATCCACCAAATTGTAGCAAGAACCTTTCTGGGGCCACCTGTAAATAATGATGTATTGGTGAGACACCGGAATGGCAATCCAGGCGACAATCGTGTGGACAACCTCATCTGGGGAAACCGAGCATCAAATATGTCTGATAAATTGAGCAGACCCGACTCAATGTCTGTTGAACCGAAGGGGTTATTCGTCGGAGCAGCTCTGCAACGACGAATAGAATCTGCCATTGATGGAGAAACCGATCCTGTTGAGGTACTAAAAGAAATCAGAAACGGAATCAATGAAGTAACTTCGCGACGAGTGAGTGAGTAAAAGGCGCATTGCCAAGTGCCTAAAAGATCACTAAAGATCTTACGTACGATAATAATAGTTATCGTACATACAGAATGTCAACAGATCAAAAAAGACAGCTACTAGGGCGCTAATCGTTTATCACACCGAATCTCAACTATGTTCTGGCTATTTCTCCTGTTTGTTGTCGTTCCGGCCCTTGAACTGTATCTGTTGATTCAGATTGGTACCGTCATCGGCGCTACCAATACGTTCGTTTTGATTTTGATAACAGGCATCATTGGTTCGTATATGGCCAAAACCCAGGGACTTTCTACCTGGCGGGCTTTGAATAAGCGATTTGCTTCCGGTCAGATTCCCGGAAAAGAACTAGCCGACGGCGCCATTATTCTTGTGGCTGGAGCTCTGCTGCTTACGCCAGGTGTACTTACAGATATTGTTGGCTTCCTCGGGCTTATTCCCGTTACAAGGTCTCTTCTGCGATCAACCGTGATGTCAATATTCAAAAGGATCCCAACTGTGAGCGTTGGGATGAGGGTTGGATCCACATTTACGAATTCCGGCGAGCCTCAGAGGCACGATGATTTCAGGGCAGATGGATTTCCGGAAGATGAAGTCCGAGAAGATGACTACCATGAGGATGTCACTCTTTCGGGTCGTGCCCACAGTACGCCGCGATACGGTAACGAAGACCTCAATTGATTTCTTGATCACACTCGACACGGCGTTGTAATGCAATCAGTTATGCCCACTTTGACTGGTCAGTTGGATGAATTGGAAGGCTACCTGTCAAAGACGGCCAACGTCAATGATTCGGTATCCGCCTGGTCTGTGGGCCAGCAGATTGAACACACTCTGTCAGCTCTATCAGCTATGTCTGTGGCTCTTCGTCGGGGAAGAAATGAAGCTGACGATCGAAGGCCCAATAGATTTCTCGCGATGGTACTCGAAAGTGGTACCATTCAGCGTGGCCGGGTCAAGGCTCCAAAGGCTATGTTGCCCAGCGAACTGCCTGAAGAGAAAGCCCTACAACGGCTAATACTAAAAACTCGTAAAAGAGTATCTGTCCTTGAAGGACTTCCTCCTGAAGCCTCATTTGTGCATCATATTTTAGGACCCATGCATCGAAACGAGGCGCTTCTGTTCATGACGATCCACACGGAGCACCACCTCAAGATTATTCGAGATATACTCCAAGAAGCACCTGAATCAGCCTAAAACGCTATTCTAACGTCTATATTCCATGCCGAAGACAGGGATTCAACGACATCCCTCTCCCCTTCTTTAACTGTACCGTCAGCTCGTGCGATACAGATCAGATCATCCAGTACAATGAGGCGCTGTGCGCGTGGAAGTGCTTCTTTTATTGCTGTCACAGAGTCCTGAATATCCTGCTTCCCCGGACTCTGGCCGTAATATTGGAGAGCCGTACGCAAGATGCTGCGTAGATCTTCTTCTGACAGGCCAGGCTCCCATTCACCCAGGCGTTTGAGCATCTCCCCTATCTCAGTCTCCGTAAGGTCGCCGTCGGTCGTATGTCCCATGATGATGTACATCAAAGCAATATCGTGCATCACGCTCCACTCGGGATCCCCTTCCAGACGTGCCGTCGTCTCATTCAGGAGTCGATCTTTTGTCGCCTTGGTATCCCAGGCGGAAGCCAGGATTGAGAGAAGGTTCTGTTCAGCATTCAGAAGGACACCGTCGGCTTCGGCCACCCTCATGACGTCCTCGAGTACCTCCCGCCGCTGTTCGACGTTCAGTGCCTCGCCCAACGATCGGACCGACTGAACAACTTCTTTCTCCGCATCCGACTCGAAAAACACAGATGCAGCTTCAAGAACAATCTCATGAATCTCGGCTGGCTCAGCTTTTGGGCGCCATTTGGAGAGGGCCGCTGAAATTGTGTCTACTTCCTCGTCCGCTAGGTTGGCGTCTGTTGAATAGGCCAGCGCCAGAAAGACGAGGGCCAAGTCATGGACATGCGTCCACGAATCATTTGGTTGCTGCATGTTCTTCCGATGCGTTTGGGAGTCCGAATGGTTCCAATAATCTACGAGACTAAAAACCTCAGGATGCACTGAACATATGCCGTTCAAAGGGCTTTTGCCATGTTTCGCCTTGAAGCATCTGGGCGGCCAACAATCCAGTATGATCTGACGACTTGGCAGACTTTCCGCAACCGGCGACGGCTACGAACCAGTTCTTTTCCACTTCGTCCACCATCGGGTTCCGTTTCGGAGAATACGTCAAGAGGCATGGTTTTGACCTTGTACGTGCATCTGCCAATGACGGCAAAAGCTTAAAAAGGAGCTCTTTCAGTCCCTCAACAGTAGCCGTGCTTCCACTTCCGCGCATATATCTGTCCAGTGCTTCAACGGAATCGGCACTGACATCACGGTCGTGGTCGGCTCCAATTTTTACGTATACCTTTCCGTCCGGATAACGCACGGGTGGAAGCACATACGCGTACGGCAATACGGGGTGATGGTCAAAATTCCACACGATTCCGGGAAAACCTGAAAGGACTGGTTCCATTTCCGGGTTCACTTCAGCGAGCAGAACAGTTTCTGGCTTCACGCTCAGATTCAACTTTCCCGGGGTCAACTCAAACAGGTTTGTATAGGGACCCGTACAAATCAGCACCTTCCTCGCCCGAAAGGTCCCGTTTGTCGTAAACACATCGAAATCCCCCGTCGGAGCCCTTTGAACCTTGTCCACGCGCTCCCGCTCCAGCACTCCCCCCGAGTCCGCGAAGATCGTCAGCTGAGCGCTGATCAATGCCCTGGGATTCAGAATCCCGGATGGGGCACCTTCGTAGTTGAATACCAGTTTCTCATCGAAATGTAGATAAGGAAACCGATTATTCGTCTCCGAGACTGAAAGGGATTCGGGAGAGAATCCCAACCCCCTCATGGATCGGTTCAGTTCCCTTAATAACGAATCTGGATGGCTCTCCGGAAGATCACACCTCAGATGCCCGCATGCGTCATGAAAGTGTACTCCGCTTGAGGTCTCGATAGCAGCATACTGGTCAATAGAGCGCTCGGCAAGAGTTGCCCATATCAAGTCTGGATCCGTCTTTCTTGTAATTCGCGCCTCATCGTAGTGGCTCGCATGTACCCCGGATCCTCCTCCTTCGCGGACTCCAACTAAACGCACGTCCGCGCCAGTCATGGCCAGGTATTTAGCCGCAGCTGAGCCAATCAGCCCGGCCCCAATTACGATGACATCATTCAATGATCACTGCCAGCTTGTTTCTGTTCACTATCTGTATGTACCGGTGCAGCCGATTCAGACTCAAGAAAACAATTCTGTCAGTTCCTTTTCAACCTCGAGCCACCCCTTGTCCGCATACCAGTCGATCGTTGTCCCCGATACGATCCTTCCCTCAGCACCCGAGTCGATCAGGTCCTTTCTAATCAAGCGAATCTTTTCAGGCTGCGGCCCCCAGGCGTATCGAACACTTCCATCTTCTTCGATGGCGATGAGCTTCGGTATTGATCGGGCGCCGTTAGTCAGAAACAGATCAAGAATGTCCAGATTGTCATCTTTCATCAAGATGGAAAGTGTCACATCATCCCTCATCTTGGCCGCTTCGAGTAGCAGCGGCAGGCTGTATGCTGAATCAATGCACCAATCATCGGTGATGAACAACCAGCACAGCGGCCCCTCGAATTCTCTTACAGCCTTCTCAAATGAAGGGGACATCTGCCACTCGGACTGAACGCGCTCCTGGCGCTCAAGGTTGTACTTTGAATAGAACCTCGTTCGGCGCTGAACTTTGTCGAGGCCTTTCATCGACAGGGCGTTCTTGTCCCTCCACTGCTGCATGAAGCGCTCGAACGTGAGGCCATTACGGGCACGTTCAAGTACGCCTTCCTCTAATATCATCTTCCGTCTTTCAGTATGGTTGGCTGGGTCAGCCTGAGTGTGTTTTTACACTCCCATGTTACTCAAATTCATCGTGCGCGGAAAGAGAATATTATTTTCGAGGTGGATATGTCGATGCATCTGCTTTTCGAGCATTTCGAATCCGTTCCAGAGCGCACGCCAGGTATTACAGGCGTATTCCGGCGGCGTATAGTCGTCTGTCAATTCGCGCAGTTGCTCGAGAGCGTTTCCCGCTTCCTGGTGCTCGTGCTCCATCACCTGAATAGGCATTCCACAAGATTGTCCACGTCCCTGCATGATGAGAGGAAAGAGGATTTCCTCTTCTTTCTGCATGTGACTCAGCAGTTCTGCCTTGAATGCTGTGAAGACCGAACCCAAGGCCTCGAATCGCTTCTCGTCGATGTGCCCATGCACCCGGGTCACCTTTTCCAGCATCCCATCCAGGCGATTCAATTCAATGCGAAGGGGTTCGTGATATTCGGAAAGGATATGGCCGATCACGCCCGTGAGCGATACTTCCTTCCAGTTCGTCAGGTTTGCATCCGCACTGGCATCAACCTGATTGACTGCCTGGAGTACTTCTTCTGGATCAATGCCGGCCTTTTTGCAGGCTTTTGAAAGGGAGCTCCCTCCCCCGCAACAGAAATCGATATTGTACCTGTAGAAAGCCTGGGATGACGATGGCTTTTGGGCCACTATATCGCCCACTGCATCTTCAATTGAAAACTGAGTCATGATGTGAACCGGATATTTAAGACTAAATTGTCTTTAATAATACGAACCACCGTCAATTCGTTTCCACGGAACGAACAAACCGAAGTGCAATTCATGCGAATTACAGAAATACGGGCAATCAGCCCAGATTGAAGCGAAAGCCGGGAATATGGTGTCTAGACGTACTCTGCCATCGTGCGTTCTGCCTGAATCAATCGCGATTGAGTATCCAGACTGATATCGCGAACCATTCTGTCAATCGTACCAGGGGACATGAACGAATTGGAAAAGCCAGGCATTTCCGGGTCGATGATCAATCGGCCGGCATTGATGAAGTGACCGATCAACTCGCGAACCATCTCATCTCCCACCGCAATTCGAATGGTCGTGGCCGCGATTCCGGCTCCCACCAGCGCTTCCCGATCCAGTTCTGAATGGGATGTAAAAGCCGGACACAGTATGGTGGTATTCGATTGACCGAGGCTAACCTGGTGATTGAATACGGGCGATAGACAGTCGAAAAATGCGGTAAATACTTCCCTCTCCAAATTCGCATCCTCAAAATCGATGGTCAGAAGCGGCGCAGGCAGTGAGTGATTCAGGTTTTTTTCTCGAATCTCGTAGTTGAAGTGACCCTCGATCGCGTTACAATTGACGTTAATAAGTGGATGGGAGTTCAGAAAACGTGCAAGTATCAACGTGTTGATGCATTTTCTCGTCATGCGCAGATCAAGCGTCTTTATTCCTGAAATCACTTCGAAAGCTTTGTCTGAGTCCAGAAATGCTCCTTTCACGTAATAAGCGTCCCAGAAAAGAGTATCGCTCCATGAAAAGCCATCCATGACTTCATTTTTGGGAATAAACATTCGCTTGTTTTCCGCAATCACGACGCCGGCAGTCGCGTTTCCACTACCAGTTAGATCCTTGGTGTAGGAGTGGATCAGGTAATCAGGTCTTTCACCTTTCTTTTCCCGTCTGAGGGGCTTGGACAAGAAAGGGGTTGCTATGGTCGAATCATGAATGACCGTATATCCTTTTTCGTGTGAAAGGCTGCAAATGCCGGCAACGTCCAGAACGTACCCGTGCGGATTGCACGGAGACTCGACAAACACAAAGACCCTGGCTCCCTCTGCAATGGCCTCCGTGTGTTTTGCGTCTACCATTTCAACAAAGGCCGAAAACTCATCTTTTTCGTAACCATCAAACCATTCTAGTTGGACGCCCGTGCGACGAGGATCGCCGTAAAAGTCTGTCAGCAACTGATGCGTCCCACCATATACGTTGCGGGAGACGATGACGATATCGCCACGGCCCAACAAATGCCCGAGTAGCGTGTCAATCGCAGCCATGCCTGAATTGAAATTCCAGGCCAGATACTCCGAGGCGTAGGGACCGGCCTCGAGATCCACGATATGGTTGGCCAGCGAAATCGATGTAGGATTCAGTAGACGGGAATAGATCTCGTGAAGCGCTTCCTTTCCGTGAAAGGCGTCGTCCACCCATTCAGTACACGCATAGACATAGGTTGCCGTTCGAACAATTACCGGATTGGCTGAAAACAAAGCCGTGACATTGTCAAAAATGGGATACGGTCCTTTCGCCTGAAGAGACGAATCTGTCATGTTCAGGCTCTGATACGACTTGCGAAATGGATTCTGCAGAGTGTCCAGAATCTTGGCAACCTGAAAGGACAGAAATTTCTTGGCATTGAAGTACGCAATTCTGTCTTCCTTGTCCAGGTTATCGATTGTGTCGATGGTGACGTCCCAGAGTTGTGAAACCGTCGTGTGGGCCTCGTACAAACGGGTGCAAGCCTGAAGAAGAACATGGCCATAAGCAGAGGTAGGGTCGATGCCAAAGTGATGTAATTGCTCTTGAGCGAGCCCGTCGATATCAACCTGATTCGTGGTTTTGCGTCGAGGTGAAAGCAGGCGTGCCGCCGAAAGGTCAGCCTCGCTCATTTCCATATCTGATTGAGGATGTGCTATTGAGTTGACATCTGACGCGTGATTGAAATCTGACATGATATCGGTTTGAAGTGCGGTAATTTCTCCATATCAACGCAAAAATGAATATTAGCGGCGATATATTCTCATATTCCGAATTCTGTACGGTAATATTCCGCTATGAAACGAATAGATCGAATCGACGAACGCATAATCGAGCTTTATCAGAAGGATGCTCGGGTGACAAATAAGTCTGTTGCCATGCAGCTGGGAATTGCTCCTTCGACCGCGCTGGAGCGCACACGCAGACTCGAGGAGATTGGCGTCTTCAAGGGCTATCATGCATGCGTGGAGCCGAAACAGCTCGGGGTACGCTTACTGGCCATGATATCGGTCAGATTGAGCAAGCATGATCCGCAGGCGGTTTTCCGTTTTACTGCCCATGTACTGGGCCTTTCCGAAGTCAGAGACGTGTACCACGTTGCGGGAGAGAACGACTTTCTGATACACGTTGCGGTAAGAGATTCAGAACACCTGCGAACGGTCGTTCTTGAAGGGATAACTGCGCAGGTTGAGGTGGAGCATGTCGAGACTAATCTAATCTTCGATCACCACAGGGACCATGTATTGGAGACTTGCTGGGACATGGACCTGTAGCTGAGCTAGATTTCACTTGCGACGACATGCTCAAGCAAGTTCATTCGAATATCCTGGGTAATCAGTCCTATTTCGCTGCTTGCAGTGATTCGTAACGGGCCAATTCCTTTGATCAACAGATAAGACGACTCGGAAATACCTATTTCAGGGTAATCCTGATGCAGGTCCAACTGAGCAGGCGAGCCGAGTGGGTGGTATCGGTCCACAATCATCTCACGAACTCGAATCTGATCTACTTCTGTAAAACTCGACACCCTGAGTTGTCCAACAGCATTCTCTCTGATGGAAAGTGAATCTGTGTACACAACATGGGTATTCGTATTGCTGCGGTCACTGTTGAGGAAAATCACATAGTCGTATTCAACGGTGAGAAGATGCGTGATGTGCGTCGATTCACACGAGGATGAGAGTACAGACAAGCGAGCCGATCCCATTCTCCGAAATCCACCATCGGCATCGGCATCCCGGGATTCGTAGTTGAATGTCCAACTATTTCCTTCCTGAAGAGGCCAGTAATCAATCCACTGCCCTGAAGGGCGACTCGAACAAAGAGTATCGACTCGACCCAAAGGTCGCTGAGCCGCTACGGAGACACTCACAGAGGACTCATCTCCGCAACCGTTCTCTACACTGAATGTGACTGTAGTCTCTCCCCCATTTCGAAGCTGCAGCACAACTTTAGCATCGGAATCGCTTCTTGGAGCAACACCCACAACGGAATCGTCGGAGACTTCGACGCTCATTCGTAGATCTGTCGCTTCCTCGCGAACGAAGATGCCGAACGCTCCCCAGCCAAAAAATGATTGTTCAATCTGGGATCCATCAAAAACGACGGGCGAAATAAATGGATTGTCATCTATCGCGGTGCACGAGATGCCGGAACCGGTGTCGCATCCTTGCCAGAACAGCACCGAGGCCAGCACTATTGCTGCGGATGCGTAAAAAGGGATGTGTGTTTCTGCTCTTGTCACTGCATCATGGGTACGAGACCCTCATGATGCGATCAGCGGATTACTTAATCAAGCCTGTTACACATCCAGGTCTTCAACCTCATCGACATTGTTCATGATGAATTTGAATCGCGCGGAGGCGTCTTTGCCCATCAATTCTGAGATCGTTTTCTCCGTCAGGAATCTGTCGGAGTCTGGAATTTCAACGCGAAGCAGTCTTCGTTTTTCAGGATGCAGTGTTGTATCCCTCAATGTGGCGGGCATCATTTCGCCCAGTCCCTTGAAGCGCTGAATATCGATTTTCGTGTTCTTGTTCTTACGCCTGATTTTTCGTTCGATTCGTTCTCTGTCGGCGTCGTCCAACGCCCAGTAGGTCTGTTTGGCAGCATCCATTCTGTACAGAGGCGGCTGGGCGATGAACACGTAGCCTTCTTCAATAAGAGGCTTCATATAGCGATAGAGGAATGTCAGCAAAAGGGTGCAGATGTGATGGCCATCGGAATCAGCATCCATCAATAAGACGACCTTGTGATAACGAAGCTTGTTAAGGTCCAACTGGTCTCCGAGTCCACAACCCAAGGCCTGAACGACATTGGATAACTCCTTGTTGTCCTTGACCTTCTGGATTGTCGCCTGTTCCGCGTTCAGAACCTTGCCCCGAAGCGGGAGAATAGCCTGCGTGTTTCGGTCCCTGCCCTGTTTGGCGGAGCCACCGGCCGAGTCACCTTCCACGATGAAGAGTTCACTTTCTTCTGGACTGGTCGATGAACAGTCAGCCAGCTTCCCCGGAAGATTGAGGCGGTGACTGATACTGGTTTTGCGTCGGACGCTGCTGGCCGCGGCCCGGCTGGCATGACGTGCCTTGGCTGCTTGAATTACCCTGGTTGCGATTGCTTCTCCTGTCGACGGATGCCGATTCAGAAACTGCTCCAGTTCAATTCGAATACTCCCCGAAATGAGGCTCTTAACCTCGGGGTTATTGAGTTTCTCTTTCGTCTGGCCCTGGAATTGAGGATCAACCATGTACAGATTGACAATCCCGACAACACCCTCTCGGATATCATCCGCCGAAATCTCCAGTTTTTTGGGCAGCAGGTCGTGTGTGTCCATGTAGGACCTGAGTGCTGACCTGACGGCATCCTTCAGTCCTTGTTCGTGAGTACCGCCGTCGCGCGTCGGAATCCCGTTTACGAACGAATGCAGGGATTCTTTCGGCTGTTCTGTCCATTGAAGCGTGACTTCAACACGCGTTCCTGAATTCATCACATCCTGTCTGAGCACGAAAGGATCCTGATGAACCGGCCGGGCATTGGCTTTTTGAATCTGAAACTCCTGAAACTCCTCGATTCCACCTTCATGATGGTACTCATGCTTCTCGCCCGTCATCTCATTCTTGAAGAAGATGCGCAGATCACCATTGAGATAAGTTTTGATCTCCAGGTTATCTCCTATCCACGTTGGATCGAATTCAACCGTTTCAAAAATGTCAGCATCAGGCTTGAAGAAAATGGAGGTACCTGTACCTCTGGATGAAGAGGAGGTCTTCTTCAGCTTGGTTACGGGTTTTCCTCTCTCGTATTTCTGTTCCCACGTTGCTCCGTCACGCTTGATCGTGGCGATGAGAGACTCGGAGAGGGCATTCACGACTGATGCGCCGACTCCGTGCAAACCGCCAGACGTTATGTAATTCGAACTGTCAAATTTACCGCCGGCGTGAAGCGTAGTTAAAATGACTTCGATCGTTGGAATCTTCTTGGTCGGGTGCTTGTCGACCGGAATACCACGTCCGTTGTCCGATACGGTCAATGATCTACCGTCCCTATGAAGAACTACATCGATCTGAGAGGCGTAGCCGTTTGTGGCCTCGTCAACTGCATTATCTACGACTTCCCACAGAAGATGATGAAGGCCCGGTTTTCCAGTTCCACCGATATACATCCCCGGACGTTTGCGCACTGGTTCCAAGCCTTCAAGGACCTGGATATTCTTACCGGTATAGGTTGTCGTACTCAATGTCAGCCTGCCTTTGGGGTTCTGTAATTTGCTCGGGGTTTCTTAATAGTGCACTCTCAAGTGTCGCGGAGCTCTATCCGGACGATCCGTTGCTCACTTCTACGATGGGATAGATAACCTGTTTTATCGCTCCTCGCTTGATTATGAGACGACCCTTGTTTCCCCTGTTTGCCACCGGGAATTTGGTGGGGCGCACGATTTCAGATCTGCCACGTGTTGTCTCTACTTCAAGACCCTGTCTTGCAGCAGCCGAAAGTGCAAATCCGATTACTTCATCTTTCGCATTCAGACGAATTGCGATGACGCCCTTCGCGGCATTTTTCATGATTGGGATCTGCGACGTCGGGAAGATCAGGCAATTACCCTCTTTTGTAGCGAGGCACACATTTTCGGAGCCGGCACAGGGCTCGACTCTCAGCAATGATTCGCCGGCGGCGATTTTCATGAACATCCGGCCGTTAACAGTCGATGGATCCGCATAATTGTCGAGTGACATGCGCAGCGTCTGTCCGTCCGAGGTAACACCGACGGCAAACGGACCCTCGATCGCTTGCTCCCCTTCTCCAAACAGCTCAAGTTCAGCATCCTCTTGAACCACAAGTTTTGGAAGAGCTTTTTTATCCATCGATATGAGGCCCACAATGTACTCTCGGTCAGAAAAATCGAAAAGCTTCTGTACGGGACTGCCATGGCCGGTCGTGCTGGGAAGTGATTCCGAACGCGTTGTGTAGGCCTTGCCGAAATTGCTGAAGAAAATGACGGTCTTTCTGGTAGAGCTGGGCAGTATCCAGCTTACTTCATCGCCATCCCTGACACGAATGCTTTCCACACCTTTGTAGGAACGTTGCCGCTTGACCCAGCCGTCCTTTGTGACGATGACGTAGACATCTTCGTCGACGATGTAGTCCTCAACGGAATACTCTCTCACAGCGTCAGGGCCCGCGACTACCGTTCTCCTTCCCTCCGAATACTTCGACCGAATGTCCTTCAGCTCGGCTTTGATGAGCTTCCACCTTGCAGGCTCATCAGCCAGAAGTTTTCTCAGTTCGTGAGCCATGGCCTCCTTCTCGTCAAGCTCTTTCCGGATGGCATCAATTTCCAGCTTGGAGAGCTTGTAGAGCTTGGTCTCAAGAATGGCCTCTGACTGAACGTCGTCCAACTCGAAGCGATGCATGAGCCTGGAGGAAGCATCCTGCTTGTTCTCGGAGGCCCGGATGATTCGAATAGCTTCGTCGAGGGAATCGAAGATCTTCTCGAATCCCCGCAGAATGTGGATTCTTTTTTCAAGCTGTGCCAACTCGAATTGAAGGCGCTTGACGACAACCTCCATCCGGAAATCGAGGAAGTGTCTCAAGACGGTCTGCAGATCGACTTTGGCCGGTGCTCCGACCTCAGGATTGTCTGTCGGCAGGAGGCAGGTCAGGTTTACGTGGAATCTGGTCTGCAGGGCCGTGTGCTTCAACAGATACGCCATGGCGACCTCACTGTTGGATCCCCGCTTGATCTCCAGAACAATCCGAACATCGTCCGTGGATTCGTCACGAACGTCTACCAGCTGCGGGACTTTGCCCTTGATAATGTTGTCTGCAATCTGCTCAATGAGCGTGCTTTTGGTTACTCCGTATGGAATGCTGGTTACGATTACGCGGCTCTTGCCCTCGTTTTCGTATTCACCTCTCAGTTCAATGGGGCCTTCACCTTTCGAGTAGATCTCGATAAGCGACTCCTGAGTGTTGAGAATTCGACCACCGGTTGGAAAATCCGGGCCGGTTATAAATTTCTCGACCAGCGTCTGGGTCCGCGCGTTCGGTGAGCCAATCATGTAGATGCAAGCATCGATCAGTTCGACCAGATTATGCGGAGGAATGTTGGTCGCCATTCCGACGGCTATTCCGGCCGCTCCATTCAGGAGGAGATTCGGTACCCTTGCTGGAACCACGACAGGCTCGAACAGCGTGCCGTCGAAGTTGGGACGAAAGGCCACCGTCTCCTTCTTGATCTCGGCAAGCAGCTCCATGGCCAGCGGCCTGAGGCGGGCCTCGGTGTAGCGCATGGCGGCCGGCGAATCCCCGTCGAGAGAACCGAAATTTCCGTGTCCATCAACCAAGGGAGCCCGGAGGGAAAACTCCTGGGCCATTCGAACCATCGCTTCGTAAATCGCAGAGTCCCCGTGAGGGTGGTACTTCCCCATGACTTCCCCAACGACCGTCGCACTTTTCTTATATCTGGAATCGGGATAGAGGTGCAAATTGTTATGCATGGCATACAAAATGCGCCGCTGAACTGGTTTTAATCCATCTCGGATATCCGGTAAGGCACGAGCAGTAATAACGGACAACGCGTAGTTCAGATAGCGCGAACGCGTCGTTTCGTGCAAAGAAATGACATCTACAACTGGCATGAAATACGAACAATAACGGTCTTAGAAGTGCGTCCTGTCAATGTACGAAGAACAAATCTGTTTCGGGACCGTGTTTTGATCTGCATCAGACTTTTTTTACCCACACTCGGATATGGGTCTCAACGCCCATTCTGATTCTTGTAATGAATCATGTAAAAATCGCCTTTTGCCTCGCGATGTTGATCCAGCACACCGGCTCGAGTCAGCGTGACGAGGAGCTTTCCTGCTTCCCCGGATTCCAGGTCTGCAATCTGGGCGAACCCGTTGACTGTCACCCTTCCATATTGCTCGAGGTAGCGCATGAGGAGCAGTTCCTTTTCGCCGAACTCAAAGTTCACTCCCTCCCCGTTGTGTTCTGACTTCATCAGGCTGACTGACTCAGGTGTGGCTTCCACACTCATGTCTTCGATACGTACGTAGGCCGGACCACTGCCATCTTCTTCATTTACAACCAAAAAGTGCGGCTTTCGGTGGCTTTCCGGCACCGTGACGAGAATGACATCGCGACGATTGGATACGGGAATTCTCTCAGAGACCCAGTGTACGGCAGGTCGGCAGTTCATACCCAGAGCCTGGCGAAGCGAAAACTCCTCTTCAAACGAGTCCTTGACGCCCAGGATCGTCCCATCGTCATCGACGCCAAGGAATAACCTTCCGCCTCCTGAATTGGCGAAGGCGACCACCTCTTTCGCAAGTCGCTCGGGTTCCGGGACTCTGCGTTTGAACTCCAGATGGCGTCCTTCGCCCCTCGCAACCAACCTTTTTACTTCCTCAATCGTCATTTTCTCTCCTGGTCCGGGTTAGTCTTCTTCCATAAACGAAGGGATCCACTCCTCTCGCTTTGCACTCCTCATCATCAAATTTCTGACCGCCTTGTCAGGTGGTATTCCGTCAAATAAAATGCCATGGACGGCCTCGGTTATGGGCATTTCCACATTTAATTTGTTGGCTAATTCCATGACCGAAGCAGTTGTGCGCACGCCCTCGGCTACCATGGTCATTTCGGCCTGAACTTCCTCGAGCGATTTCCCCTCGCCGATCGAGAAGCCAAGATTCCTGTTACGGCTCAGCTTGCTCATGCATGTGACGACCAGGTCACCAATGCCAGCCAGGCCGGCAAACGTCCTCGGATCAGCACCCAGGGCCACTCCCAGGCGCTTTATTTCAGCCAGGCCTCTTGTCAGAATCGCCGCCTTCGCATTGTCTCCATAGCCAACTCCATCACTGATTCCGGCCGCGATGGCAAGAACATTCTTTACTGATCCTGCAATCTCAACGCCCCTGATATCCGGATTGACGTAGACGCGCAGAGTGGGAGTCATGAACGTCGCCTGCACTTTCTCTGCGGTCTCCATCGAATAGGAAGATGCCACTACCGTAGTTGGGGTCGCCTGCGCGACTTCTTCCGCATGACTCGGGCCATAGAGGACTGCAATATTTTCTTTAGGCAGATCCGTCAGTGTGTCATTCAATACACAGGACGTTGTCAGTAGTGTTCCGTTTTCAATGCCTTTGGCGACAGAAACGACGACCAGTTCAGGAAATACATACTGATTCAGTATTTCGGCTACGGAGCGTACTGCCTGCGATGGCGTTGCGATCAACCAGAGCGTTGTATCCTTGACAGCCGCTTCGAGATTATGCGTGATCGTGACGTTTTCAGGGATGACTGCGTCGGGAAGGTATCCTGGGTTGTGGCGTGACTGGCGCATCGTCTCGGATGCTTCTTGGCGTCGCGCCCAGAGGGATACCTCATGACCTGTGCTTGCCAGACTGATGGCTAGTGCCGTTCCCCAACTACCTGCTCCGATTACTGCGACGCGATGTGAATCCCCTCTCAATGTCATCCACCAGGATTATCCTTTATTTCAGAACTTCGATACTGAACACTTCACGGAAGCACTCAGATTTCTCCCCTCCCCTTCATTCCGCGGGCCATCCTAAACGTTTTTATTCGATTCTCTTCGCCCTGAATCAGTCGGCGAATATTGGATCTGTGGGCGACGAATATACTTGTAGCCAGGGCAAGACTGAAAACGAAGATGCTAGCATCAAGACCCTCCACGCCCAGAACATACTTTCTGATGGCGATAGCTGTTGGATACATCACAGTCGCCGAGAGTGATGCTACCGATACATACCTGGACGCAACAAGAACGAGGGCGAACACGCCGAGGGTGGCGAGCATGACCATTGGCGTGATTGCGAGCAGCATTCCGGCTGTTGTGTTGACGCCTTTACCACCTTTGAAATCTGCCCAAACCGGATACATGTGGCCGATTACGGCCATTACGCCGGCCAACAGTCGCACAACTGAATCTACTTCCCAGAACCCAAGTCCCGATGGCAGCTGGTCAATTCGAATCATTGCGATGAGGCCCGCGGCAAGAATTCCTTTGCCGAGATCAACAACAGCAGCCACTGTACCTGCTTTCCATCCGAGGACCCGGAAAGCATTCGTCGCGCCGGCATTTCCACTACCGTGTTCTCTGAGGTCGACACCCATTGAGATCTTGCCCACCCATACACTGGCGGGAATTGACCCTACCAGATAACTCAATATTATGATGAGCGCCACAGATTGCATGGCATGTTTCCTCGCTACGAATTTCAGGTAACACTGAGCTGGTTACCGGCCTTAAGATAGAAACACCCGCAACTTACCCGCATGGTTCCCGAAAATTATTTGGATACCACCGTTCCCATCACAAATGCCCCGCTTCCGGACATTTTACTGAGCATCAATTCGGCATCAGGTGAGCTGACAACCGCAATCAAACCTACTCCCAGGTTGAATGCGGATCGCATGTCTTCTTCCGGTACATTTCCTGTTGACTGAATCAGATCAAACAAAGCTGGGCGTGACCAGGAGTTGTAATCGACCTTTATCGTCAGGCCTTCCGGCATGATCCTCTTCGAGTTTCCTGGAATGCCTCCGCCTGTTACGTGCACCAGTCCCCTGACGTCAGCGATGCTCATTGTCTGCCGGATTACCGGGAGGTACGACTTGTGGACGGCCAGAAGAGCGTCTCCAACACTGATACCACCCAGTTCTTCAGGGCAATCATTTACATCGTACCGGGAGAACAAAACGTGACGGGCAAGGCTGTAGCCATTCGTGTGTAGTCCTGTCGAGGGAAAACCGATCAGTACATCAGTTTCCTCAATTCCAGAACCGTCGATGATCTTTGATTTTTCGACGACCCCGACAATCGTACCGGCCAGATCATACTCCCCTTCCTCGTAGATGTCCGGCATCTCCGCCGTTTCACCACCAATGAGTGCGCACTCATTCTCAACACACGCTTTCGAGAAGCCTTCGATCACATGATATGCAGTTTCCGGATTGAGTTTTCCAGTTGAGAAATAGTCGAGGAAGAAAAGAGGCGTAGCGCCGCAGACGGCGATATCATTCACGCAGTGGTTCACCAGATCCTGCCCGACCGTGTTGTGCCGATTCATGGCGAATGCGACCTTCAGCTTGGTACCGACTCCGTCTACAGACGAAACGAGGGCAGGATCGTCAAACGACTTCCAATCAACATCGAAGAACGCGCCGAACGCGCCGATATCGGTCATTACTCCGGGAGTGAACGTTTTTCGGACCAGAGGTTTGATCCGATTTACCATTTGCTCGCCGGCTTCTATGTCGACTCCGGCTTCTTTGTATGTGGCCATTTCCAGAAGAAATACAGGGTGGAAAGACTGATTCTGTCGATGCGCGGTGTATACGGCTTCTCGAAGGCAAACCGAGCGAATCAACGCCTAAAAATAGGACAGTCAACGCTGGTTCTTTGAGGAATCGACATGAAACCTCGATTCTATCAAGCCGCCGACTATCGAAATGTTGTCCGGCCGAATCTGGATTGAAATCCGATCTGCATCTTCCCGACTCGACTGATGATCACCGGATTGGTCCAGATATCGTACTTCTGACGTTCTATTGATTTGGTGTATTCAAGCTGGGTGAACCACCATGATTTGAATGCGCGACGGGGCTTTCTCTTCAAATCAGCCGCCATATAAACAGCGTCGGCCAGGAGTTGCCGAATGAACACGGTCCTCTTCCATACAAGTTTGCGCTTCTTTTCATTCATTCCGCTGGAACGCAAGTCCTCTACCGAGAGCCCTGCGGCCCCAAGTTCACGTTTAGAAAACAGGAGTATTCGGCCCGAAGATATGTTGAAGTGCCGTAGTTCAGCCAATAACAGAGATGCCAGGATGACTGAGCGTATACCGGGTTGGAGCCAACGACCTTTGTAGCCCAATGTCCGTGCAATATCAAAACCAATCGGGTTGAAATGAGCCTCGAGCAGCTGCTTCAGATCCGACTCAGTGTCAGGCTGATAGCCGGATGATGTCAATTCTCCGAGATCCATCAGCTTGTTGATGCGATCGTCACGTATGCGGCTCTGCCATTTCTCGGCAAACACGCCTTCCCTGCGCCGGGACTCGAGTACATCCAGCGTCGTCGACTGCCATCGTGCCGGTGGATGGCCTGTCAAGATATCCTCCAGAAACGACTGCAGCCACCCACACAGTGCATCCAGGAACTGTTTTTCTTCTTGGGATCGAGCCAGGGAAAAAAGGGCGTCCATCGATTTCCTCAGGCCGGATCGCAATGATCTGAATCGTACGATTCAACCCAGGGTGCGTCTTTCTTGGAGAGAAAGGCTTTGATTCCTGCCTGGCAGTCGGTTGAGCCTCTGGCCTTCGCATTCCACCGGGCAGCGACACCGAGGGCGTCGGCAAATGATAGCTCAGAAGTTTCCACCAGCAGCTGTTTTGTGGCCGACACGGCCGACTCTGATGTGTTGCGGGCGATCTTTTCCGCGTATTCCAGAACCTCGCTCTCCAGATTGGCGTCCTTGCTGACGTTGGTGACCAGTCCAAGGGTGTGTGCTTCTGTGGCTGAAAAGAGTCTTCCGCTCAATAACACGTCTCGGAGCGGAGTCTCGCCGATTCTGGACCGAAGCAGAATAGAGACGAGTGCCGGAACGAATCCAATCCGTACTTCCGTAAATCCGAACTTTGCATCTTCAGATGCAAAGCTCACATCACAGGCAGCCACGAGACCTGAGCCACCGGCAATCGCATGACCATTGATCTTGCCCAAAATGATCTTTGGGCTGCTGCGCATGGCGAGAAACAAGGCTGCCAGGGCTTCTGAATCGGCGAGGTTCTCCTCGTAGGTCGCCGTGCTCATCGCCGAAAGAGCTTCAAGGTCAGCGCCTGCGGAAAACACATCGCCGGCTCCCGTGAGCACAATGACTCTCACGAAAGCGTCCTGCCCCAAAGAATCGACGACCTTTGTCAGCTCTTTTACCAGCGACTGGCTGAGTGCATTCCTCTTGTCCGGTCGGTTGAGGGTGAGGGTAACGATTCGACCGTCTCTACTGTGTTCAATTGCTAGCATATCACCTTTCCAGCAGGAAATTACATCCTCTGAGTTCAGCTCCGGTCAGCCGGCCATGAATCTTGATCCCGTCACCGTGCACGGATGCCCGGTCCTGGGTCAAAATGGCGCTGACGCTGTAAATGTTCGCCAGGTCAAATATAGCCAACACACCCTCCTCTGTTGGAGGCATCCTCCGTAGTGGATCGGACGGGTCCAAAATGTCCACTTCCATCCAGGGGGGAGGATAAAAAAGGCCGTCTTCTCGCATATACAGCTGGCTCATGAGTTCACACATACCGTATTCGGAGGTCACCGAGGAAGTCGGTAAGCTGAATCCATCGGCAAGGCGCGCGTGTAACTCACGTCGCGATACTTCGCGTCTGTGTGTTTTCATTCCACCTGTTTCAACAACAATCGCGTTCGCCGGCAGAGGAATGTCGATCGACTCGATCAAGTCAAGAAGCCCGAATGCGGCCCCAAAAAGAATGAGTCGTGTTCCTGTTTTTGATGATGATTCCACAGCTCCGTTCAATACAGACATGTCCTCCAGAAACAGCGTCGATCCGGCACTGCCTCGGGTCTCAACCAGGTGCTCAACCATGTGGACAAGAGAGCTTTTTTCAGCGTAGCGCGGAAGATGCCCGAGGATTATCGCGGCCTCATCTCCGAATGCGAGATTGAATCCGTATTCAACGCTGGAATGATAGATGGAGATGTCCTTGACGTAGTGTTTGCTCGTCACGCCGGTTCCGGTCCCAGAACTCTCGAAGACCCGTTGCGCTTCTCGAGGATCGAATGTGCATACCGGGGCACGTTTGAAGGCTTCAACCGGCAGATAGGTATATCCTTTGAATTTGCGATACACCGCACTGTGCTCTCGCTGAAATGAAATCGCAGCTTCGCGGAACGAGCGAAACTCTTCAGACTGCCCCTCTTTCAGATAATGAAACCGTGATGCGACGGTTTCTGCCGTCACGTTCATCAATTCACCGACTTATAGACAGGGTAATCAGCGCCAGCTGTCGCCCAATCATCCATCTGGGCCCAGTTGACCAGACCGTCGTCAGAACGAGGTTCAAGGAGATAGAACAGAAGTCGGGCAAGCGGTTGGGTCGCGGGCACTAAAAGGCTTCCTTCGTCCAATGTCACATCCCTCGTAGTGTATGCACCCCACAGGGTTTTCTCCACCAGTTGCTGGAATTCGCGAGGTGATGCTGACGTTGAGTCTATTGCGAATACGCGCGCGGTCCTCGTCATCTTGGTGTCCATTGTGGAATACTCAATTCCGTGAGTATCCAGGTATTTTCCAACCACTTGAGCAGCTTGCGAGTCGACAAAGTAGAAATTCGGGAGAGCCTCCGTTTCGACGGGCTGGAATGCACCAAACTCAGGCAAGGCCATGAAATAGGTGGAATCCAGTCGCTCGAAATAGGTCGCACCGCTATACGGGTTGACCTTCGATTCAACCGCTCCCATCAAGATTTCAGTGGACTCTGAATTCTGGGCGGGACGAAACCGGACGCCCAACTCCAGACCGGCCTGAGAAGATGCATCCGCGGCGTGGACGGTTTCCTGTATGTCTGAAACGTGCGCGGCAGCATAATCAACGATCGCTTCAACGAAATACAGGCTTGCCAGAATTCGCTCTTCGAAGGTGGCGTACGAATATGCTTCACTCAGTATGGGGATACGGTTTCGCAATCCGATATAGTTGTTGTTGAAGCGAGGTCTGTGATCGAATGTGTACCAGCCAGGATCACCTCTTCTGAAAGGAAGGTTTCCGTAGTAGTATGAATCCCAGCCACTCCTTTCCATTACAGCGCTGCGTACCGTTGGCAACAAGTCATTTCTCAAAAGACTGTCGATTCCACCGTCGGTGTTTGGATTCAAGGCGGGAGAATAGGTTAGGTGGTATCCATGGCGAGTGCCGTTGGTCGTATGCAGATCTATCGCGACGTAAGGATCGTATTCGTTCATCAATCTGATCAACGATCTGGCTTCCGGACTTTTCACCTTCATGTGATCCCGATTCAGGTCGAGGCCCTGGGCGTTCGGGCGTTGCCCCATGCCCGCCAACGGCCCGTTCTGGCGGCCACGATTAAACAGATTGACCCGTTCGTTTCCGTCAGAATTGTAAATGGGTGCAATCAGCAGCACCACCGAATCAGCCCAGTCGGCGTGCTGACCAGACGCCAGCGAACGAATAAGCATCAACATGGCTTCTTTTCCACAGACTTCGCCGGCGTGGATATTACCCTGTACAAAGACACGTAATTTGCCCGAATCCATCACAGTCTGCGCGCTGGCATCCTCGACGTCACCAAACACAACAAGTGGCATGGACCGGCCTTCTACTGTATACCCGAATGTGGTCAAATGAAGGTTTGGATGCTGCGAGACGGCGACATCCAGGAAGGCCATTACTTCATTATATCTGGTCGTCTCTTCAAACCCGGACCGCTCCGGAGCTGTCAACAGAAACGACAGGTCCGCATTCTGACCCGAGCTTTGCTCGGTTGTCAGCAGACCCTGAAATATCAGCAGAAGGAATACCAATTTGAATAAATTGGCCGCTTCTCTGAGTCGATACGGACACTTAATGATGTCGGTCAAGATTTTTTAGCCTTTTTCGCTTTCTTCCGAGGGCGTGTTCGTCCGTAGGACTTGTTGGTGATTTTTCCTTTTCTGGATCGTTTGTCGCCTTTTCCCATTTTTCCGTGGGGTCTATGAGTTGAAACGTGAGAAGTATACGTTTCTGAGGTCACTTATGCCCCTGTCACATTCTCCTATCGGCCTTCGTACATGCAGAGCGTCATTTGTTTTGAACGACCTTCCCAGACCATCATGACTGCCCTTTCTCAAAAATGAAACGAAGAGTTTGCATGGCCGTTGAAGCGCTTCGAAAACCGGACCGTATCTTCGGATAGATACACTAGACTAACCCGACATCCACCTGCGTCGTATGGCCTCGAAGCCCAAAGACATTACCCTCTCAATCACCCCTGAAACGAGGGTTGACTTGATTGATGTCACCGAGCGAGTCACCAATGAAAATGGCGACTTTTTTGACGAGTACCGCAAGAGTGCGTACGCCTCGCACCACACGACGGCAGGATACTTTGAACAGAGCTTCGCTCGCAGGCTCAAGGATAACCCGGAAGCACTCGAAGCTTATGTGGGCTCGTTCAAAAAGCTTTTTCCGCCTGATGCCGACTATCGTCACGATCAGATGGAGTTCAGGGACGAACTGTCGGACGAACAGAAACTGGTAGAGCCCAAAAACGCAGATTCCCACCTGACGTATATCGGGTCGGGTCTTGAAAACTGCGTCACCTATCTGAATGACAGCCGATCACCGGTCTATTTCGTCGATCTCGACGGAACCAACGGTTCCGAACGTCGCAACAGAAAGACGACTGTCATCGGCTACAACAAAGATGTTGTTGTCGAAGAGCACCTGCTGAAACTGCAGATGTCCAATCACCCGATCGATGCCATCAACTTCTGGGACGAACGTGTCGGCGTGCTCCAGATGATAGAAGAGAAGATCAAAGAGCTGGGAATTGAAAAGGGACGTGTCGACCTCTCACTGGCCGCTGATGAGCGGAACACCGGACTGACGGTGAATGAGTATGAGACTCTGCTGATGCGACACGACCTTCCAGAAGTGCTCAAAAACCCGATCAGATTCATGGCCCAGCGTGGCGTGAACATGATCAAGGATCCTGCAGCCATCAAGGAAAAGGCCAAGGACTACATGAAATACGATCTCGTCCACGTTGTGAACGAGTTTGTTGATCATATGGGGCTCAGCGAGTCCGTGTTCGAACGTATCATCGACAAATTTATCCAGGTGCCTGCCTCTCGCTTTTTGCGAATGAAGCGTAAAGTCAGCCTTATCGTTTCCGATGATGAATCAGGCCAGGGAAAAATTGTCAACGGAACGTATCAGAGTCCGATTCTGGTTCAATGGCGACGCAATGATGAGCGCGTCCGAACGGTAAATGTGAAGTTTACCAGGTTCGAGTAGAGCCGCAGTCTTGCTTGGCCGCTGTGTTGCCTGAGCGCTGTGTTGCCCGAGCGCTGTGTTGCCTGAGGGCTGTGTTGCCCGGCCAATTTCGGCTCGGCACTCTCATCTGATCAGATCAGGGAC
>CAZEHJ010000005.1:44019-74539 GCA_964512485.1 uncultured Rhodothermales bacterium
GCTGTGTTGCCCGGCCAATTTCGGCTCGGCACTCTCATCTGATCAGATCAGGGACTTGGACTGAACGCCGTCCACCGTGATACACGCCCCGGAAATCCAGCTCGCGCGACCCGACGACAGAAACGTCACGACATCGGCGACTTCTTCGGCCGAACCAAACCGGCCAAGTGGAATGTTTTCGCTCACGAATGTCGCCATCCCTTCCGGATCGGAAATGCATCGTTTGTCCCAAGAGCCTCCTGGAAAACGAATGGAACCCGGAGCTACTGAATTGACGCGTATTCCGTCTGAACCGAGTTCGATAGCCATGATTTTGGCCGCACTGATCAAGGCCGATTTGGTCGTGTTGTAAATTGAAAGGCCCGGTCCTCCAGCCTCACGTCCGAAAATTGATGATATGAAGATGATGGATCCGGAACCCGATTCTCGCATTTGCGGAATCACGGCACGTGCCGTTCGCAAGTGGGCGTTCAGATTCAATTCCATGATGTCACTCCAGTCCTCGTCAGTCGTGTCGGCGAACAATCCACGTCTGTTTCCGCCGGCGCTGGCAACGAGAATGTCGATTCCACCGAATGACGATGTGGCTGCCGACGCCAGTGTGGCTCCGGCATCAGCATCCGTAACGTCCAGCACAATGGTTTCGACTCGAGTTCCGGACTCGCGAATCTCCGAGGCCGTCGATTCTAGCGTGTCCTGGCCACGGGCACACAGAACCAGATTGCATCCCTCTGCAGCGAGAGAAACAGCGATAGCTTTACCTATTCCTCTGCTTGCTCCTGTAACGATCGCGGTTTTTCCGGTGAGGCCCAGATCCATGTAATTATCTTTGTTGTTTCATGACTTGATACGGCTGAAAATAGCGATCTTTCACCGTATGATTGCGTTCCAATCTTCCCTATTCGAAAGAAAACTCCCCAAAGAACCCGCAAGGGCGAATCCAATAGAATTCTGTCATGATCGATTACTCAGACCTGTTTCCATCCCTTCCCTCTGATACCGACGCCTGGCTGTACGTAGCCGATCGTCGTCTCGCAGAGTCCGAGGTCCAGACGTTGCAGCAGTTGATGTCTGACTTCAGGCGAGGCTGGTCCTCGCACGGACGCGAGGTCCTTTCGGACGCAACTGTTATCGACAATCAGATTGTCATTATCGCCGCGACGGTGCGGCAGGGTGAAATATCCGGTTGCGGAATAGATAAATCACTTGACGTAATTGATGAGTTCTCGCGGTCCAATGGATTCTCCTGGGTCAACTCACTCATGATTCCTTTCAGGAAGGATGACGGAGCTCTCGCCACGGCAACGAGGTCGTCATTCCGGGAGATGGCCGACAGCGGCACAGTCCACAACGGAACACGTGTGATCGATATTTCCCTCAGGAAACTGGACAATATTCGGCAAGGAAAATTTGAACTGCCAGCAGGTGAAAGCTGGCATGCGCGTGTATTTCAGTTGAATCAGCTTCAATCATCGTAAGACGAATGGGATCATTCGATTCTTTGCCGAGAGATCGATCCACGACGGGTATTTTCGCCAGTCGGGAGCTTCTTGTCGCCAATGTGTTTTTGGCCGCCGTTCTACTGGTTGGTACCCTCGGCTATTCCCTGATTGAGGGATGGCCGTGGCAGGACAGCCTCTACATGACTTTCATTACCCTGACGACTATCGGGTTTCAGGAAGTTCATGAACTGTCCATGTCCGGTCGCCTGTTCACTATTTTTGTTGGGTTGACTGGAATCGGAAGTGTGGCATTCATTGCTACCCGAACTGCCCAGGTCCTGCTCAATACCAGTTCTTTTCGACATCGAGCCATGATGAAATCTATAAACGCAACGAGCGACCATTACATCCTGGCAGGATTTGGTCGCATCGGACACCGTATCGCCTTGGACCTTCAGAGAAATGAGGTCCCGTTTGTTGTCATTGAAATGAATGACGAGAAACAGGAAGCAATCGAGCGAACGGGAATGAAATATTTGATGGGCGATGCGGAAGATGAAGAAGTCCTCAAAGCTGCGGAAATCGAAAAAGCCAAAGGTCTCATCCTGACTCTTCCAGAAGACCGAGCCAATGTCTTCGCAACGCTTGTTGCCCGCGAACTCAATCCTGATCTCTTCATTTTGGTACGAACCGATACCAATGCGAACCGCCGCAAATTGATCAGATCCGGAGCCGACAAAGTCGTCGCCCCGTATGAGATCGGCGCCGACCGGATGGCACAGGTGCTCCTGCGCCCATCGGTTGACCGGTTCATGGAGAGAGTCTTGCAGGCTGGCGCGCTGAACTACACCATGGATGAGGTCGTGGTCATGCCCGGCTCTCCACTGGCAGGCAAGACGCTGCAGGAAGCCAACTTCAGACAGCAGTTTGATGCCATCGTGGTAGCTGTCATGGACGCGACCACCCTCAACATGTCCTTTAATCCGAGTCCGGCAGAAACGATCAAGGCCGATGACACTCTCATTGTCATGGGCAGCTCCGAGATGATTTCGAGACTCAAAAAAGACGGTTGTACGTCACGATAAGCCAATTTGGGAAGCTTCCAGTGTTTCTGCGATAATGGAACGATTGTTGGGTCAACGACATTCACGGTTTGAGCAGCAAATTTGCATCCATCTGATCCTCAACAGAGCGTCATAATGAACAGACTCGTTCTTCTGGTACTGGCAGGGCTGATATTTGTCAGCACCCGCCAAAGTTCAGCTCAGTTTTACCTGAATCAGGGTGAACTTGCTGAGCTGATGAAGGAGTGCACTCCAGAACTGGAGCGACTCCCGGCCGTGAATTACAGCTACAAGGTCCTCTACAACTCCAGGGGCAACAATGTCCTCGCGCGCAACACGTTCTACAAAATTATCGGAGAAGGCGACGTCAACAAAGGTAACCGTCGCTCCCTTCTCGTCGGACTGTTGAATCGGAAATTGATGCATCAGGTGAGCATCGGCGACACTCTTGTCGTTCCAGACAAATGGGAGCTGGATTTCTGCGCCTACTCACCTTTCCCCCGATTTTATGCCGGGGGTCTCTCCTTCGAAAAGCTGTTTGTCATCGACAAGTCGATACAGGCCTGGGCAGCGTACGAAAGTGGCCGCTTGGCTCGCTGGGGCATCGTGAACACGGGTGATGCGGCACACCGCACGCCCAACGGCCGTTTCAATTTCAACTGGAAGACCGAGTATCGCGTCTCCTCGCACAGCCCTCCGGGCGAACCATGGGAGATGTACTGGGTTTTCAATTTTGTTGAGAACAGAGGAATCCATGTCCATCAATATCCGATGCCTTCCGGTGGCCCGATGTCACACGGCTGCGTCCGATTGGTTGATGAGGATGCCAAGTGGATCTACGACTGGGCCGATACATGGAAAAAAGGCTCACGCGGATTCAAATCGGGACACGGTACGATTGCAAGCCCCGGTACTACGCTCATTGTTGTCGGAGATGATCCTCCGGGCAATCCTGAAACATTTACCTCGGAAGATCGCCGCCCGGTCTTGAGACCGGTGAATCTGCCAGCGCATCCCTATGACGTTTCACCCGGAACTACGCAGCAGAAGTACTTTGATCGTATCAGGGGTACAAACCCCTGAGCCCTCTTCCCTTATGGGAGTGGTCAGTGGATCAGCGAGAACAGTCTGCTGAATCTTGGTAGCATGGCGTCCTTGTCCCACGAGAAGTAGACGAGGAGTGCCTTCCCGACAACGTGATCCATCGGAACGAACCCCCAGAAACGACTGTCCTCCGAGTTGTCACGGTTATCGCCCATTGCGAAGTAGTAGTCCTGTTCAAACGTGTATTGTGTGGCTACCTGCCCATCAATGATGTACTGGCCGGTGGCAGCTTGAGACGTTGTATGACCTTCATAACGGGAAATAACCGTTTCGTAGGCTGTCCACGTTTCGTCATTCAAGGGAATAGTCTCCCCTTCCTGCGGAATTTTGATCGGACCGAAGTTATCCGGTGTCCACCCCTGTCCCGGAGGGTACATAGCCGCATCGTAGACGGCGTTGTACGGGAGAATCGATGGCTCAACGCGTTCCACCCATGGCCATGCGGCAATGGTCTGGACAGCCTGTTCTGTTGCCATCAATTGCACAACGGGCTGATCCGCGCCCTGGACGTTGGTGATTCCCATCTCTTCCAACGCCAGCCGTGGAAGCTGAACACGCGGGTCGGACTTGTGGATTTTCCAAAGCTGCTGCATTCCGGGCATCAGGTCCTGGCCCATTCCGTCAACGACTACTCGTTTGTTTACGATCTGGATGGTCTCTCCGGGTAGACCTACAATTCTCTTGATGTAGTGCATGCGGCGTTCGATGACGTCGACATCATCGGCGGGCCAGTTGAACACGACTGCATCTCCTTTCTTGACCGAGGAAAATCCCGGAATGCGGAAATGTGGAAAAGAGAGCCCCTTCAGGTACACCGACGTGAAAGGAATACCGAGAGTCATCGGCGTCCGTGTGCCGTAATGCAGTTTGGAAACGAACAGATAGTCGCCCACCAGGAGGGTCTTTTCCATCGAAGGAGTGGGAATCCTGAAGAGATCGAAAAACAACGTTCTCAGGATCACCATCACGACTACGGCAAAAACCATCGCGTCGATCCATTCCCTCAACTTTCCCTTCTGAGGCCCTGATTCTTTCGTTGAACCCGATCCTTTCCTGGAAGTCTGCCTTCCGGCTTTACGCTTCTTGCGCTCTTCTCTACGTGCGTCTGCGCGGCTTTTTCCCACGGAAATCTTTACTGGTTGTTTTTGAGGGGTTCTGAACTTGGGGAAGACCTTCGTCCTGGAGCAGGCCTGCCCAGTTTCAGGTCTGGTCTCTGGATACGCTCATCAAAAAAAGATGCTCCATCATATCCGGTCAAATACCAGGCCCTTTGATCATAATTGAAATAATAATCCATGAAGGGCTTACGATTCGAGTCCAATACTAGTTGCTCAAGGAATGTCCTCTTAATAACTCTCAATTCCGTCCGGTATTGTTCATCGGCGGCCAGAACTACCCCCCGATCCCATGGTCCATTTACGTCCATTACGATGACGTTGATCGAATCATTGAGTACAAACCAGTATTCGAACTCGATTATCTGCTCTCTCTGCAGCGTGTCCGGATATCCGAGCTCAGCAAGAGTAATCGACGGAGGACCGAAGTGGTGTTCGAATCTCGATCTAAGATCTGCCGTTTTCATCGTATCCAGTGGAGCCCTGGAGTTACTGCCCGTGAATGACCACTTGGTTCTTGAGAAATCGTCCCGGTAAACGATTGTTTTGAGGCGGTTGATGACCTCCCACCTTTCGACGGTAAAAGTCTTCAAAGGCGGCGGCAGACTGGCCGTCAACCTCTCGTGCAGCAGATTTTCGAACCAGGTGCGCAGCGTGTCTCCCTTGGATGCAAGAATCACTGGTCGACGAAAGGTCAACCGCTGATGCCCCGGGTCGGAGTTTCGCTGGGCCAGTCTGGACGTTCTCGATCTCATATAGTGTTCCAGGAGATCAGATGAGCGAATCTCCTGGGCCGAACTCGAGGTGGCAATCGTGCAGAACGCGATCAGACATACGATTGCTCCAAGACCCGCGCGTCTTCCTTTCCGAGATGTGATGCGCGAATCTGTCACAGCTAATCCTCCATCGACAACACGGCGAGGAACGCTTCCTGCGGAACTTCCACGCTTCCGACCTGCTTCATGCGTTTCTTTCCTTTTTTCTGCTTCTCGAGCAGTTTTCGCTTACGGGAAATGTCTCCACCATAACATTTGGCGGTAACATCTTTCCTGAGCGCCTTGACCGTCTCGCGAGAGATGATCCGTGATCCAACGGCAGCCTGAAGCGCAACATCAAACATCTGCCTTGGAATCAGTTCGCGCAGCTTCTTAACCAGTTTTCGGCCCATTTCATACGCTTTGTCCCTGTGGACAATGGTCGAGAGGGCATCTACCGGATCTCCATTGATCATGACATCGAGCTTGACGAGATGGCTGATGCGGTAGTCAATGTATTCGTAGTCGAGCGAAGCATACCCCCGTGAGATGCTCTTGAGCTTGTCGTAGAAATCAAATACAATTTCGGCGAGTGGCATGTGATACTCGAGATTTACGCGCTCCTCGTCCAGATACTGGGTATTCATGTAGACCCCGCGTCGGTCCTGACATAACTGCATCAGTCCGCCTATGTAGTCTGTCGGAGTGATAATCTCCGCTTTGACGTACGGTTCGTGAATATCAGTAATGATGCCGGTCTCCGGCATATGTGAGGGATTCTCGACGCCAATCCAAGAGTCATCCGTCTGGTGCACCTTGTATTGAACGTTTGGAACGGTCGTGATGATATCCAGGCCGAATTCCCTGTCCAGACGTTCCTGCACAATCTCCATGTGCAGCAAACCCAGAAATCCAACCCGAAATCCGAAACCGAGGGCAACCGACGTCTCAGGCTCATAGGTCAGAGCAGCGTCATTCAACTGCAGTTTCTCGAGAGAAGCTCTTAGTTCCTCAAACTCTTCAGGATTTGTTGGATAGACTCCTGAAAAAACCATGGGTTTGGCTTCCCGAAATCCCGAGATCGCTTCTTCTGCTCCATTCTCACGTGTGGTGATGGTATCTCCCACTTGCGTGTCTTTGACATCCTTGATTGAGCCTATGACGTACCCTACTTCACCGGCGGTCAGACGATCAACCGGCTCCATGTTTAGCCGTAGATGGCCTATTTCCTCTGCATCACACTCTTTTCCCGTCGACATGAATCGAATTCCTTCCCTCGCATTGAGCGATCCCTGGAAAACGCGGGCATAAACGATGGATCCACGATACGTGTTGAATACAGAATCAAATATCAACGCTTTGAGCGGAGCATTTACATCGCCCGAAGGCGCCGGAATGCGTTCGATGATCGTCTCAAGCAATTCATGAACGCCTTCGCCGGTCTTGGCGCTGATTCGTCCGATATCCTCGGCAGGCTCACCAATCAGGTTTTCAATCGTCCCGGCTACGGCATCGGCATTGGCTCCAGGGAGGTCAACCTTGTTGAGGACAGGAATAATCTCCAGATCCAATTCCATCGCGAGAAGCAGATTGGAAATCGTCTGCGCCTCGATGCCTTGCGCAGCATCTACGACCAGTATCGCGCCCTCACAGGCTTCCAACGCCCGGGATACCTCATACGTGAAGTCAACATGCCCTGGAGTGTCGATCAGATTCAGGATATACTCGGTGCCATCATCGGCCTTGTAGTTCATCCTGATGGCGTGACTCTTGATGGTAATGCCCCGTTCGCGCTCGAGGTCCATGGAATCGAGAACCTGTTCCTGCAATTCGCGCTGCGAAAGCGTACCGGTCAACTCGAGTAATCTGTCCGCCAGAGTACTCTTGCCATGATCAATATGAGCGATAATGCAGAAATTTCTGATTCTGCTCTGGTCTGTAGCCATTCAGGCGGACTTATTCCTTGGTGGAGGTGTTGAGATCGACGTATAATAGACAGTGTGAGTGTCTGTTCCGTATGGAATAGGCGAAGAGAGTAAATGATGATGATATTTGAAAGAAGGAGAACCGCTTTCCAGCTCAAATGTTGGAGCACTTAAAGTTCTACTTGAAGTTAATCGGACTCAGAAAGAGCATTTATTTTTTAGCCTTTTTAGAGCCGCTGGCCTCATTCTCGTTAAACTACACATACATAACTTGTTGCCCCACTTACAGCTACAGAATTCTGCTCGTGATATTTGTTAACAACAAGCCGAATTTGGGTAATAAGCCCATTTTCTGTGTACTAACGTTCGACTGAGGTTTAGATGCGTTCCTTAACGGAAGAGCAATTTCGTGCCTGGAGTCACGGTCTTTTACAGTCTGATGCAGCATTATATGCTGAACTGTTCGATGCGACGTATGACGCTCTGCATCGATATGCCATGTACATCACACATGACAGCGTTTCAGCATCTGATATCCTGCAAGATGTCTATTTAAAACTGTGGCAAGTGCGCGAAACCATCGATCCTGATCGTTCTCTTAGAGCGTTGATGTACCAGATGGTTCGTAACTACTCCCTCAATCACGAAAGACAGAAGAAGCGGCACGCTGCCGAGGCAATCGAAGCGGATCACCCTTCTGTCGGCTTTGACACATTGAGCGATGAGAAGCTGGACGCGGCCATTCTGAAAGATCGAATGGAAGAATGGATCGACGAGATGCCCCATCGAAGGCGCGAAGCCTTCATGTTGAGTCGATTTGAAGGACTTTCACATGAGGAGATAGCCTCTTTGATGGATCTCGCCCCGAAAACCGTTAACAATCACATCGTATTAGCTCTCCAATACATTCGTAAGAATCTGGAGAACTACAGAAACCGAGAATCAGAATAGACTCATTGATACGTTGAGCGATTCAAGATTCACATATGAATTGCCTGAAGAGGTGCTCGAAGGTCTTTCGATCGACGAGCAAAACGAAATGCGTGATGCCTGGAATACGGCTGTCTCGCCTTTCAACGCCCTTCAGGATAACCGGAAGGACATCGTGAGAACGAATGTCATGTCCGGCATCTTGTCTGATAAAGACAAGCAATCCATTAACACGGACAGGGCGCCCATCCAGACGTCAAGGCCTGTTGCCAGGATTTACCAAATGCGCATGCAGATGGTATCCGTTGCTGCGGCAATTGTAATAGCAGTTGGTTTTATTTTCTCCTCTCCTCCTGTTCAATACCGCGCTGACACCGGCACGTCCGAAGTCACGAACGTCTCACTTGCGGACGGATCTACTGTGACTCTCGCTCCCGGGTCCAGAATCTCAGTTATCGACGGTTTTTCCGAAGACCACCGACGAGTTAAGCTGCACGGAGAAGCGTTTTTCGACGTTTCAGAAGGTTCTACAGAGTTTGTGGTTGAAACGTTCGACTCTCAGACTACGGTTCTTGGTACACGCTTCGCTGTTAAAGCATGGCCCGGCAGTATGGAAGCCGCTACTCAGGTCCTCGTTAAGGACGGAAGAGTATCGGTGGCTCATAACGAAGAATCTGAGTTGCTTACAGCAGGTGAGATGGTTCGTGTAGAGTCAAACTCGGTTTCCTCCCCTATAGCAGTCAATGCAGATCAGTCTCTGAGCTGGGTAGATGGTGGTTTCTTCTATGATGGTGAGCTTATCGGGAATGTAATCGAGGATGTAGAACGTCGTTTCGATTTGAAAATCAAAGCTCCTTCATCAATCAGATTACGCCGTATCTCGATTCAGAAAAAGGAAGCAACGGATGCTGGCGAATTTCTCGGTGATGTTTCGGCAACCATTGGCGTCCGCTACCGCGCGAATGCAAACGGGTTTGAGATGTACCTCAATTGACGGGTTCCTGTCTTGTTGACTGACCGGCTGCCTGTCTCAGGTTGCCGGTTTTTTTATGGACTCCGCTCAGAGGCGAACAGGCAATTCCGTCTCCACCGGCGCCATTCGCGGTCATTGATCCCCAAGATGTCGTATATTGCGTGGATTGGATCGATTGCGTCACATCGTTTTAACATCTTTTGCGAGCACTCCTTTCGTACATCTGAGGAATCGCATTTATTCAATGTCCGGAGCCGGATCAATATCCGCTGCCTCTGTCTTGAAGACCACCATTGCGGTGGTCCTTGTCTCCCTGTCCTCATTCGCTACTCCTGCAAATGCGCAGGATCGGTCCGCCGATGAGCTCTTTACAATGGCCTGGCGCGGTGTACCTCTTCTGGATGCCCTCCAACAATTTCGGGAAGCGACAAGACTCGATATCGCCTGGGATCCGCTTCTGGTGGCTGGTAAGCGAGTATTTTGCATTGCGGAAGACGAACCGGCAGAAGAAATACTGAAGTGTCTGCTGGTAGGCAGCGGGTTGGATTTCATCAGGCGCTCGAGCGGTTTGTACGTCCTTGAAATTGCATCTGAAGGTGAAGGTCAGCGGGGAAATCTCCGAGGCATTGTTTTGGACGGCACTTCGGAGCAACCCCTTTCCAGGGCGCACGTGATTATTGCGGGCGCTAATCGAAATGGTGTGGCGAATAATGATGGCCTGTTTGTTTTTCCCCAGCTCCTCGCCGGCGAATATGTTATAAGAACCAGCCATCTCGGCTATCGAGAGCGGTTTACGACGATTACGATTGCTGCTGGATCGGATGAAAGCATCGAGATTATTCTCGAATCAGACGATCCCTACCCGATCACGCCGATTGTAGTCGACGGAATCGGCATGATTCGCTCATCCAGATCGTTAGGAGCGCCTACAGCCTCCCAGGACGAGGTGACAAACAATCTCTCAGCCGGAACGTCTGGTCTGCTGCAGAGCCTTGATGCGATGCCAGGCGTGAGGGTGAACGATGCAACTGCGGATATTCACATTCAGGGCGGTGAAGCGGGTGAACACCAGTTCAGACTGGACGGGGCTCCTGTCTTCCTTCCATTGAATGTCGCTTCCTTCATTGGTCCCTTCAGTCCTTTCGCCCTCGGGAAAATCACCGTTAACAAAGCCGGCTTCGGTGCCGACCTGGGTTCACAAATTTCAGGTATTGTCGCCGCCGAGCATGATCTGAGGGCACCATCTGTTATTCGCACGGGCAGGGCAAACAGCCAATTCACCTTTCAGGTTGATCCGCTGTCGACCAATGCGCGGCATTCCGGATTCTGGCTTCAGCCGTCCGGAAAGCGAATTACCACGCTCGGTGCGATCAGAGTAGGCACCTGGAGTCTTCTGGCGCCTCCTTCGCTGGCAAACTTGATGGACGACTGGAACGCCATTGATACGTTTCTACTGTCAGCATTTGCAGAAAACAATACGCCGTTTGCCAATCTCCCTCCCACGGGAGACCCAGCAATTCAATTCCTGGACGCACATGGGGCGGCGAAAATACAGTCAGGTTTGAGGACGATTACCGCGTCATCTTACTGGGGTCGTTCAAGTCTTGGCAACAATCTGGCTGATGTTGATCTTCTCGGTGATATTGACGACTCAGCCGTTAGGAGTCAGTTCAAGGATCTGTATTCCTGGCAGAATGGAATGTCACAGGTCCGCATGACCAATGTCCGCTCAGCCAGAACCATCGCATCATATGGGGCTCGCGGAAGCTTTTATCGGTTGAGCCATGACTTCGATTCGCCGGGAGAATCGTCTGTGTCTACTACAGAGGATGACGGCAATCGTGTGTACGAATTCGGTCTTGACGCTGGGCTGAGTTATTTCCCCGCGAATGATCATGAGATCGAAACGGGCGCAGAATTGGAGTTAACGAAGAGCAGGTTTACGGTTGCGGGCACGCAACAGCTTCCTCTCTTGCACGATTCAAAGAGCTGGAGGCTCGCTTCATTCATTCAGGATCGCCTCACGCTCGGTGAGCACACGGCAGTTGAAGCAGGTGCTCGCTTTACGTGGCTGGCCTCCAAAAACACGCTGTATGCTGAACCGAGATTCTCCGCAAGATTTGACTGGACAGAAACGCCAGTCGGTGAGTTTTCACTCTATTTGGGAACGGGGCTCTACCGCCAATTTGTCTCCCAGTTTGACGTGAGCAGCAGAAGTCCAAGGACGTTCGTTTCATCGACTCGATTCTGGATGGGCAATGATCACAGCGTCACGCCTCCAAAAGCCGCACATTTTGCGGCCGAGATGTTGATTGTGCCCTCCCCTGACTGGGCATTCAGCCTTGAGAGCTTTTACAAGCATCAGTACCACATTCTATCCATCGACTATTCGGCGTCCCGAGAGAGTCTGAGCCAGATGGATCAGAATGAGTTTCTACAGTCCACACGCGGGTATTCCTACGGATTCTCTGCTGGTGTGAAACGGTCTTTCGGACTGAGTAATCTTGATGTTCGTTTCGATCACACCATTTCTCGCAGGCGTATCCAGGATCTCTTCAAGAGCGATTTGTTGAATGTACCATGGAGCGAACCGTACAGGTTGGAAGTATCGGCCGACGTCGTGCCATTCGAACGAACGGTACTTCTTGCGAGATGGCGCAGTTCGTGGAATCGAAGCTGGGGATATCGCAAAGCGTATTACGATTTCCTCAGCGCGAACCTGAATGATGTTGAAGCGCTTCTCCAAGAAATGCGCGCGAACGGCGTTTCAAGTGATGCAATCCGTCGCGTGGAGAGGCAGATATCCAATTATGATCTCACAGATCCTGAATCACACATTCTCGATCCGATTCATCAGCTTGATCTGAGTGGCGCGTATTCAATGAGGATGGGCAAGTATTCTGTTCAGCTTCGTCTCGACGTAATCAACGTCCTCAATAGATCCAATACGGCTGAGTGGAGATTTGAATTGGACGAGGACTCTTTCTTCGGCAGCGACTCACAGCCATCGACCGGTCTTCTCGAGCGCTCCAACCGCCAGCTACTTCCCAGAGTCGTCTCCTTCGCCGCTCGCCTGACCTGGTAGAGGTGCCTCTGGCGTTACTGCGGGCTCTAAGGCTACTTCAGCGTTTGTATCGCCGTTTTCACCGTCACCTGCCGAATTCATCTCTGGTACAACCTGCTTGTGGAAGTGTCTCTGGAAAAATATGATTCCCGCGACTCCCACGACGATCGCCATGTCTGCAACATTCCAGATTGGAAACAGAGCGAGGTATTTGCCACCGATTATCGGAACAACATCAGACACATAACCGCGCCAGATATTGATATGGATGAAATCCACGACTTTGCCCAGAAAAAGCGGTTCATCGTACAGGATCATTCCGTAGAAAACGCGATCGATGATATTGCCCAGCGCGCCTCCGAGTACCAGGCTGAGGCTCACGCGGTACGGCTTGTAGACTCCGCCAACTTTAAACAGGTACAGAATGATGAGCACCGTTGCCATCAGGGAGAAAATGGTGATCAGAGCAGGTGGACCAAACGTTATACCGAAGGCCATTCCGGGATTCTCAGTGAACGTCAGCTTCAACCATCTACCAAGGATGTCAATAGACTGTCCCTTCGTCATCGTGTTGAGCACGATGATCTTTGTTATCTGATCCAGAATGATAACGGACACTACCGTTGTCATTGCGCGGGTTATCCAGGGCCGAATTGATTCCATAGGTGAGAAAACCGGTCCCGTCCGAGGTTCAGGATTCTGAGCGGGTGCCTTGAGGGTTGAAATATCTATTTCCCTTTTTGCGCTAACTTGGCTTCGATCGAGATTTCCGTGTGCGGAACCGCCTCGAGTCTTTCCATTGAGATGGGTTTGCCGCTCACCTTGCAGATTCCGTATGTGCCATTTTCGATCCGGTCGAGTGCACGATCGAGGTAGCCCATGTATTTCTGTTCGCGGGCAATCATGAGATACAACTTCTCGCGTTCCATGGCATCAGTTCCGGCATCCGCCATGTGGAAACTGTACGCGGTATCGTTTTCGGCCTGCTCACGAGCATCCTCCAACTGGGCTCTCATTCTGCTCACATCTTTCACGGCAGACTTGTGTTTCTCCTCGATTAGGCCGCGAAAATGCGATAATTGCTTCGCATTGAACGGAGTCACCTTCGTGACTTGTGCAGCTTCTTCTTTGTTTGTGTCTTCCGTTGCCATGTTTATCACTTAATATTACTTCACTAAAAGAGTCTGCATCACGATCTGTCCAGACTGACACCGATTGTCAATTGTTCAGCGTTGATATCGAATTCAGAGACCAAATCTCCTGTCGGTTTTTCGGCCTTTTCCAACTCCAGACTGAGGGTCTCGTTCCGAATCCAGCCGCCATGTAAATTTATGGCATCCAGTACTGGTATGGAGCCCGCAATACGTACTCGGATGCGATCAGTTACCTCAAATCCAGCTTCCTTTCTCATATTCTGGATACGATTCACGATTTCACGTGCAAATCCTTCTGCCCGAAGCTCGTCTGAGATTTCGGTATCGAGCGCGACTGTCGTTGCTCCCTCCTGCCCAACGAGCCACCCGTGAATTCCTTCACTTACGATTTCGAGATCGTCTCCCGTCAGTTCCACTGTTGAATCTCCGAGATTCAATGTCAGTGTTCCCTCTGATAGGAAGATGTCAATTTCATCTGGAGTCAACTCTTTAATCGCCATACTCGCAGCTTTCATTTGCTTTCCGAGGCGTCTTCCGAGAGCCTTGAAGTTTGGCCGGGCCTGTCTGCTCACCACGTCGGACGAGCCATGGACATATTCGATGGCCTTGATGTTGGTCTCTTCCTTGATGATGGAGGAAACTGACTCAACAACATTTTCTTCTACCCCCGGACCGGTTACAACCATTATTTTGGGCAGCGGCTGGCGGACATTGATCGACGAGGTGTTTCGCAGTCCCAGTACGATGGAAGAAATTGTTCGCGCCAGATACATCTTGTGCTCAAGGGCCTCATCGAAACTCGCTCGAAGTTCTTCTTCCGTCGGGAAGGTCGTCAGATGAACTGATTCCGAATCGTAAAGGCCTACAGGCTCGTTAATGCTCCTGAACAACCAATCAGCGTAGAAAGGAGCGATAGGTGCCATCAGGCGTGCTACGGTAAGAAGACACTCTGTTACGGTTTGATAGGCTGATTTTTTGCTGGATTCGCCCTGTCCGGAGTCCTTCGCGCTCCAGAACCGACGACGATTCCGGCGGATGTACCAGTTGGATAGTTCATCTACGAACTGTTCCACAGCTCTGGCGGCTTTTGTCGGATTGTATTCGTCGAGCGAAGCATGCACGGATTCACTTGTGGAATAGAGCCTGGACAGGATCCAGCGATCCATTTCCGTTCGATCTGCGAGTGGCATGGTCTCGCCATACTCGAATCCATCGACGTTGGCATACGTGGCAAAAAAGGAGTAGACGTTGTTCAACGTGTTGAAAAACTTGCGCTGGGTTTCAACAATTCCGCGCTCGGAGAACTTCAGGTTTTCCCAGGGCGGCGTATTACTCATCATATACCAGCGGATGACATCAACACCGAACTTGTCGATGAGCGCAAACGGATCAACCGCATTGCCTTTACTCTTCGACATCTTTTCTCCCTTCTCGTCAAGGACGAGACCATTTACCACAACATTGCGATATGCCACATCATCCATCACGAGAGCCGCGATGGCATGAAGTGTGTAAAACCAGCCCCGAGTCTGATCCACACCCTCTGCTATGAAGTCGCCCGGGAAATTGCGCTCGAAAATATCTTTGTTCTCGAACGGATAATGCCATTGCGCGAAGGGCATCGCACCCGAATCAAACCAGACATCAATCAGGTCTTCCACGCGTCGCATGGTTCCGCCATCAGGTGACGGCCATGTGAGGGAATCGACGAACGGTCTATGTAGATCGATGTCTTCATCGTTTTCCGGCAATTGATCTCCGCACTTGGCACGAAGCTCGGCGATAGAGCCGATGATCTCGAGATATTCTGAATCTTCGACATCCGATTTCCAGATCGGGAGTGGCGTGCCCCAGTACCTGCGGCGACTCAGGGCCCAGTCTACATTGTTCTTCAACCAGTCTCCAAACCGGCCAGTACCTATTCCTTTTGGCTGCCAGTTGATCTGGTCATTCAGTTCCATGAGACGATCCTTGATCTTCGTCGTCTGAATGAACCAACTCTCGACCGGGTAACTCATGAGTGGCGTGCCTTTGCGCCAGTCGTGCGGGTAATTATGTAGATACGTCTCGTGGCGATACATCAGGCCGCGTTCCCTCAGGTCACGGGAGACGACTTTGTCGGCGTCTTTGAACCACATTCCGGCGACAATGCCAAATTCTGGTTTGAAATGACCGTCTGGCAGAACGGCGTTTAGCATCGGGAGACCAACCTTTTTGGCCGTCTCATGATCCTCTGCTCCAAATGCCGGCGCAGTATGAACAAGTCCTGTTCCGTCCTCTGTCGACACGTAGTCCGCGGACACAATTACCCAGGCATTCTCGGTGCCTTCTTCACCTTCGAAATACGGAAAGAGCGGCTCGTAGCGTTTCCCGAGCAAATCCGATCCTTTGAACGCGTCTACGATTTCATAGTCTTCCTTGATGACACTCAGGCGAGCTTTCGCCAGAATCATCTGGTGCTCTCCAATGTCCTCCGTAGTCAGCTTTATTTTGACATAGTCGATTTTTTCGCCAACGGCCACAGCGACATTTGAGATTGTTGTCCAGGGGGTTGTCGTCCACGCCAGGTAATAGACATTTGGATCGTCGGTGGACCGAAAGCGAGTGTAAATGCTCGGATCCTGGACTTCTTTATAGCCGAGACTCACTTCGTGTGACGAAAGCACCGTACCCGAACCGGGACTATACCACTGGATCTTGAATCCTTCGTAGAGAAAGCCTTTTCGATACATCTCGCTGAGAAGCCACCAGACGCTTTCAATGTAGCTCGATTGGAACGTGATGTACGGATCGCTCAGATCCACCCAGTAGCCCATGCGGGTCGTCAGGTCGTCCCACAGGCCTTTGTAGCGAAGGACGCTTTCACGGCATTCAGCATTGTACTTGTCGATCCCAAATTCTTCTACCTGATGCCGTCCTTCCAGTCCGAGTGCCTTCTCTACCTCGATTTCGACGGGGAGACCATGCGTATCCCACCCCGCCTTGCGTTCAACCTGAAATCCCTGCATGGTTTTAAACCGGCAGAAAATATCCTTGATTGTACGAGCCATCACATGGTGAATTCCCGGTTTCCCGTTGGCGGTCGGCGGTCCCTCAAAAAACGTAAACGACTCCCCTTCAGCATGCTGTTCGATACTCTTCTGGAAAATGTCGTTGTCCTTCCAGAATGAAAGAACTTCCGTCTCCAGCTGATCTGCTGATTGTGATTTGAATTCCGTAAACGCCATGTGCGAAAAAGGTCTTGGGCTTCTGAAATCGAAGGTTCAAAGATAGAGAATATCCCGCTACGACCAGACCCGAACCGAGCCAATGGTCACGAAATCAACGGAATTACATGTTTCCTCAAATATGAGGGATTATTGAGCTGAGAAGCGATGTCAAAGCTGGACTTGCCTTCGCCGCCGCGGCAATAACTTCTTGGAGTGAAATGGGCTGAAGCGTGTCCGGGAAGCATTCGTCCGTCACAATTGAAAACGCCAGAACACGCATCCCCATGTGATTGGCCACAAGAACCTCTGGAACAGTGCTCATTCCCACAACGTCAGCACCCATGCGTCCCAGCATCTGGTATTCTGCCCGGGTCTCGAGATTTGGTCCGACAACCGCCAGGTAGACGCCCTCATGCAGAGTAATACCAAGCTCAGCGGCTTTTTCCCGTGCCAGGACCCTGAGTTCTGTGATATATGGGTCGCTCATGTCCGGGAATCGGGGGCCCCAATCTGCATGATTTTCACCTTCCAGCGGATTGTGCCCCATCAGATTGATATGATCCTCAATCAGCATGATATCACCCGACCGATAGGCGGTATTTATTCCACCGCTCGCATTTGAAACAACCAGGTTCTTAATGTCCAGAGCGCCGAAGACACGTATCGGAAATGTGACCTCACGAGCGGAATATCCTTCATAGATGTGCATCCGTCCCCGAAGAACAAGCACATGGCGCGAACCCACCTTTCCATAAACAAGAGAGCCCGAATGGGACTCGACGGTGGAGTGAGGAAAATGAGGAATGTCCTCATAATCGATTGATTGCACGACCTCGATGGAATCCATCAGTGGATCCAATCCGGTACCCAGGATTATGCCAAGATCTACGTTTTCCGCAAATCGATCTCTGATGAAGGAGGAGGCTTCATCTACTTGTGATACGTATTGGGACAGTTCCATGTGTCAGCCGCTCTCCCCATCCTGTTCCTCATCGAGTCCTTTCAGAATCTCGTGGATTTTCTTGATTTCCTCGTCAGCGAAATCGTCTTCGCCCTTTTCTGCGGTGCCACCGTCGGAAGTGTTATCCACGCCTTCGCTTTCGGGTTCTTCCACCGATTCGAATACAGGTGTTACTTTCCACGCGGTGGACTCTGTTTCCTCTTCCTCATCCTCATCCGAATCGTTCCAGGACTCGTTATCGTCTTCATCGGACTCACTTACGGCGCCATCATCCTCAATGTCTTCGTCGGTCTCCCACTCCTCGTCATCGTCATTATCATCTTCTTCTTCGTACTCGTCCACGTCATCAGCTTCAATGGCGTCGTCGTCGTACGAATCTTCCGATACATCCCGGTCTTCTTCCTCGGCTTCAATCGGAGGCTCTGCCACCGGGTCTGAAGCGGCCGCCGCAACTGGCTCTTCCTCTTCACGGACCAGTTCAATTTCTTTTCTGGAGTTCGTCGCTCCCAGTGTGTGTTCGCCGGTTTCTGCTTCGAAATGATGGAGCATTTCTATTTCGGACATCAGAAACGCACGAAGCTTTGCGACAATCTCCTGTTGCCGAACCGCGTACCTGGCCGTATCGCGCTTGACCTCCAGTCTGTTCGAGTCTGCCTCTTTCTGCAGGTCAACAATCCTATTTTCAGCCTCTTCCAACATGGTGGTAGCTTTTTTCTCAGCACTTTCCACCGTCTGCCGAGCGCTGCTGCGTGCCGTCTGAAGCGCCTCTTCCAGCGCCTCTTCGACCTTCATGTAGTGATCCAATTTCAGTTGCTGTTCCTGGATCTTGTCGTCACTTCGACGCAAATCGTCGACCATTTCCTGCCAGCCGGTTGCAACTACCTGCAGAAAGGACTCCACTTCGTCTACGTCGTATCCCCGAAATGTGCGGGCAAACTCCTGCTTCCTGATATCCAGTGAGGTGATCTTCATGCTTTTTGCTGCTTTTCCGTGTCGCCTTGAAAGAAAAGGTCCGTCGACTCCTGTTGCTTCAGAAGATAATGAAACCCATCAGTAATCACGTATTCGTAACCGTCCTCGCGCCAAAAAGAGCGCTACCAATTCGGACGTGAGTTGCGCCTTCTTCTATGGCGACTTCAAAATCCGAACTCATCCCCATTGAAAGCACCGGAGCTCCCGCTGAAAGACGATCGGAGATAACTGCGCACGACTCGCGAAGAAGAGCGAACTCGCCCCGGATAGACTCAGGATCAGGCGTGGGGCTGGCCAGTGTCATCAGCCCCCTGATATTTATTCTGTCGAATGCCTGAAGAGAATCCACCAGTGAATCGAGATCCAGAGGTGATACTCCAAACTTGGAGTCTTCCCCAGAAACGTTGACTTGAATCAGGCAGTCCATTGAGGACGACGACATCTCCAGCCGGTTCTGCAGAGCGGATCCCAGTCTCAAGCTGTCCAGGGCATGAAACATACGTGCGCGACCTACCACATCCCGTGCCTTGTTGCGTTGGAGATGACCGATCATGTGCCAGATAATCGGATGCTCCTCAGTTCCAAATCCGAGAGAGTCACACTTCTGAACGAGCTCCTGGACCTTGTTTTCTCCGAAGTGAACCTGACCCAGGGCGGAAACCTCCACCACGGCATCTGCGGGAAAGGTTTTAGAGACGGCAATCAGGGTAACATCGTCGCGTGTGCGTCCGGAGCGGAGTGCGGCCGATGAGATTCGATCGCTTATCTCTGCCAGTCTTTCCTTTCTATCCATTCAAGTCACAGGCTGAATATCAACAGCGTCGTTTGGGGTAAGGCAACCGTGATGCACGTCGCCTACAATTCGCTTCTCAACACTTCGAGAGCTGATTTGTCATAGACCCCTCGTGAATTGAACTGACCGATCACAAGAGTCAGCCCGATCACACTCAGGATCACAGCCAATATCGGAAGGATTTCAAAAGCCAGTGCAGCATCAAATATGAATTCAGCAACGGCCCATCCGGCTCCCATCGCGAGCAATGTCCCCGTCAGCGATGCAACTATTCCGAGGACCAGGTACTCAACCGACATAATTCTCAGTACCGTTTTCCTCGAGGCGCCCAGCGTTTTGAGAAGAACACTTTCCTCAATTCTCTGAAACCGGCTGATCAGCACTGCACCGGAAAGAACAATCATTCCGGTCAGGATCGAAAACATGGCCATAAAACGGGCGATGAAAGCGATTCTGGAGAAGATGGCTTCAAACACACTGAGTACCACCGACATGTCGAGGGAAGACACGTTTGGATGCTGCTTCACGACGGTCGACTGGATTCCTGCGGACTCAACATCTGTGTCGGTCCGCGTCATCAGGACGTGCATGGCCGGCGCGCGGTCCAGCGACCCGTCAGCAAAAACCAGGAAGAAGTTGGTCTGCATACGCCCCCAATCGACTTCGCGGATGCTGGTCACCTTCGATTCAACCATGATTCCTTGAATATCAAATACAATTTCGTCTCCAAGGTTGACTTCAAGTTCGTTTGCTACATCTGCTTCCACAGAGACAGGAATGGGACCCTCGCCTGAATACGCGCCATCGAACTGCCCGTCGATCAGTATTTCAGAATCAATCAGTCTGTCGCGGTACGTGGAACGATACTCCCTTCGGTGCGCCCAGGACGTTGAAATGGTTGAGTCCTTGCGCATTTCCTCAACATTCTGTCCTTTCACAGAATTGATTCGCATGGAGATCATCGGGACGCTGTCGAGGACAGGTAGATTGGCCGCTTCGACAGAAGCGGCCACATCGTCAATCTGGTTCGGCTGAATGTCATAAAAGACGAGATTGGGCCGATTCTCACCTCCTGCCAGGTTGATCTGAGCCAAAAGGGTTTGCTCACTGATGAGCATTGTGGTCACCAGAAACGTGCCTAATCCCAATGCCAGAACCATCATCAGCGTCTGGTTGTGCGGTCGGTGCAGATTCGCGACTCCCTGCTTGATCGTATACGATACGCCAGACGGCGGCCGACGCACCAGAACCCACATGATGAGCCTCGCTGTGAGAGTCAGGGCGATAAACACCACGATGATAGCACCGGTGTAGCCCAATCCCATTCCGACGTTTGGTGCTTGAAGCACGGCGAACACCGTTGTTCCGGCTACGACCGCAGCCACTGTCAGCCACCACAGGAGTCCCCTCTGAGCCGAAGATGACGTGTCATACTGAGACCGAAGGGCTACGAGTGGTGAAACCTTTCGGATCGAAAGAAGGGGCAACAAGGCAAATAGAAGCGTTACGCCCAGTCCGATGCCTGAGCCGAGAAACACCGAAGTCCAGGATATACTGAAATCGACTTCCACCGGAAGGAAATCACCAAGTACGATTGGAAGAATCGATTGAATGGAGACCCCGACAAGGCTTCCTATCCCCGCTCCGAAAAGCCCCATTCCAAACGCCTGCAGCAAATAGATGCCAACGGTAGACCAGGACGATGCTCCATAACATCGCAGGACGGCCACGGTCTGGATCCGTTGGCGCACGTAAACGCTCACACTCGATGCCACGCCGAGGCTTCCCAGCAGCAGCGCGGTAAAGCCGACAAGTCCCAAAAAACGATAGAGATTGGTTAGCGCCTCATTCCAGTTATCCTTTTCCTCCTGCACGGTATCCGTGCCTACTCTCGACTCTCTGAAGGTGGGGCGCAGATCATCGACGATGGCATCAGCATCGCGTCCATCCGTAAATCGGAAATAGACTTCATAGTCTGCGCGACTACCGACTGCGAGTAAAGTTGTGTCGATTTTTGCCCGAGGGATATACACACGCGGGCTGAATAACATAATTGCAGCGGACTCGCGTGGAGTTTGAATGAGTTTGCCATCCACCCGATAGGACTCAACTCCAATTCTGAGCGAATCACCCACTACCACATCAAACTGTTGCATCAATGTCGCGTCGACCAACGCACCACTTCCATTGAGATAGGATTCGGCCGCCTCGGGCGGATCGGTTTCGATCGACCCGTAAAATGGAAATCCTTCTTCGTGTCCACGGACGGTAACCAGACGGGCAGAATTCGTCTTGGGGAAATAGGCCATGGATGAAAACGACGTCCGACGGCTCTGAATGCCGCCGAGAGAATCGATGATAGCTTCGATTTCATCATTGAACGGCTTTCCACTCTCGATACTGAGGTCGGCGCCCAGAAGCGTTCGTGCCTCAGCATCTATAGCTGCCTTGAGGTTGTCCCCAAACGAATTGATGGACACCAGAGCGGCGACACCAAGTACCATCGAGGCAACGAACATGGCCATCCTACCACGACTTCCGCGTGAATCGCGTCGCGCAAATTTCAGGATCCAGTTACTCACTATGGCTCTCAGTTATCGCGTGATTCTCGTTCGTGGCGTGATTCCCTTGAACGGCCTCTGCGGGCGCTGCCGAAGAGTTTCCACTGTCTTCCAGTATCTGGCCACTGCGCAGTTTGATCACACGATCAGTTCGTGAGGCCAGATCCAGATCATGTGTCACGAGAACCAGCGTAGTCTCGGCCGTCCTGTTCAACTTGAACAGGATGTCGACAACATGATTACCGGTGTCGGTATCGAGATTGCCGGTGGGTTCGTCAGCGAACAGAACATCAGGCTTGTTGATGAATGCTCTCGCCAGTGCCACGCGCTGCTGCTCTCCACCCGAAAGCTGGGCCGGGAAATGATCAAAGCGCTCGGTCAGACCGACATCACGCAATAATTCTTCAGCCTCGGATCGCACGTTGGTTTTTCCTCGTAATTCCGCCGGGACCATGACGTTTTCCATGGCAGTCAGAGTTGGAATCAGTCGGAATGACTGAAAAACAAATCCAACATGAGCATTACGAACCTTTGCGCGGTCATCTTCAGACAACCCTCCAAGATCGTTTCCACACAGATTGACCGTGCCGGTGGAAGGAATATCCAACCCCGCGCACAGGCCCAAAAGCGTGGTTTTTCCGCTTCCGGATGGGCCGACAATGGCACACGTATCACCTTGCTCCAAGGTAAAGACTACGTCCTTGAGGACGGTCAAAGACCTCGAGCCACTCTGATAGGTTTTAGATAAGTTCTCAACTGAAAGAACTTTTTTCATGTTCTGGGTTTTCTGTTCTCCTGAATTCGAATTCAAGAGTCTGATGAAATTGAGACCGGCACTACTGTTGATTACCTGCTTGATCCTCGTTTCGGCCTGCGCCGATTCAGGTTCTTCTGATTCAGAACAGTCTGCGGCTGTTACGGACCAGAAGGAAGACCTTTCCAGGAATCAGGGACAAACAATGCCTGCAGAGAGGGAAAGTTCAGATCAATCTGCCGAAGCAAGTGCGGTGTCAGGATCTGATTCAATGGACCCCGATACGGAAGGCGTGCACATTCTGTTTCTCGGCGACAGCATTACGGCTGGTTTTGGGCTAAACAAGGAAGAGGCCTTCCCATCTCTGGTAAATCAACAATTGCTGGATGCAGGATATTCTGTGCACGTGACTGATGGAGGTGTTTCGGGTGGCACGAGCACGGGTGGACTGAATCAAATGGAGTGGCAACTTCAGAATCGGGTAGACATACTGTTCCTTGAACTGGGTGGAAATGATGGCCTCCGGGGAATAGATCTTGCACTCACGCGATCTAATCTTGGCGAAATCATAGAGGTAACCCGGGAGCGATACCCGAATGTCGTTGTGATCGTGGCGGGTATGATTGTGCCACCCAATCTCGGTCACGAATACACTACCGAATTCAGGGAAATCTTCCCGTCGGTGTCAGAGGAGTACGACACCCGCCTGATCCCCTTCATTGGTGAAGGGCTACTTGGAGTCGAGGGCATGGTCCAGAACGATGGCATTCACCCGACTGCGCCTGGACACCTGGTGATCGCAGAAACGGTGTTCGCAGAGCTGGAGCCCATCGTACGGTCGTTATCGACAAACTGAATCGAGCGACGCCGGCGATAAAATACAGGCCACCCCGTCCTTAGAGTTGCTTGACCTCGTTCGTTACCGCCGTAATCGAATCTTTTGCGTCTCCGAACAGCATCTGGTTGTTCGAATTGAAGAACAACTCATTGCTGATGCCGGCATAACCGGGATTCATGCTTCGTTTGAGCACAATGGAAGTAGCCGCGTGATCGACGTTCAGGATCGGCATTCCGTAAATCGGGCTGGCTTTGTCGTGACGGGCAGCAGGATTGACGACGTCATTGGCTCCGATGACGACAGCTACGTCTGTCGTCTCGAACTCACCGTTGATGTCATCCATTTCCCAGAGCTGATCGTAGGGCACGTTGGCCTCTGCCAGAAGCACGTTCATGTGACCGGGCATTCGACCGGCAACAGGGTGAACAGCAAACTTGACTTCGACATCTTTTTTGGCCAGCTCATCTGAGAGTTCACGAACCGCATGCTGTGCCTGAGCAACAGCCATCCCGTAGCCTGGCACGAAAATTACTTTGCTGGCATAGCTCAGCAAAATGGCCACATCATCGGCCGTTGTTGAGTTCACGGTTTGGCCTTCCTGCGAGGTAGCGCCGGCCGGACCAGCCGAATCCGAATCACCGCCGAAGCCGCCAATCAGTACGTTGAACAGCGAGCGATTCATCGCTTCACACATGATGTTCGTCAGAATCAATCCCGACGCACCGACAAGGGCACCCGAAACAATCAGTGCCGTGTTATTGAGTACAAAACCGGTAGCCGCAGCTGCCAGACCTGAATACGAGTTCAGAAGCGCAACGACGACGGGCATATCAGCCCCTCCAATGGGGATGACGAGGAGAATCCCGAGAACACTTCCCGTGATGGCAAGGGCGATTGCTGCCTGCACAACCGGATCCCCGAATACCGCGTCACCCGGCGAATTCATCACCATCCAGACGATTCCCGCAACGGTCGTGAGAAGCAGCAAAACTGTTAGTGGTCTCATGCCCAAGAAAGAGACCGGATTACCGGATATTTTGCCCGACAGCTTTCCGAAAGCCACGAAGCTCCCCGTGAATGTGATCATCCCGATTACAATGGAAAGCGATATCGTCACGGCTCCAGCACCGTCAAGAAACGCCGTGCCGGTTGTTGCTGCATTCGGAGCCATGAATCGAGCGATCTCCGCTCCGGCTACGAGCGCCGAGGCGATACCCCCGAATCCGTTGAAAGCGGCGACCAGTTCTGGCATGCCTGTCATTTCAACGCGCTTGGCGAGTATGGCACCGATCCCGCCGCCCACCACGACCCCGAGGATCATCTGGGCAGGTGTCAGGATGCTTTGAAGGAAAAGTGTAGCTACAACGGCTACGAACATCCCCATGGCAGCCATCTGGTTACCCTTTCTGGCCGTTGCTGGAGATTGAAGTTTCTTAAGACCGTAAATAAAGAGTACTGCCGAAACCAGATAGGCAATGTCAATAATGTTCTGCTTCATCGAAATCAGTCGGTATAAATATTGATGTTCAAGTGAGATGAACTCAGACTATTCTTTCTTCTTGAACATCTGCAGCATCCTGTCAGTGACCATGAACCCGCCGACGACGTTGATTGTCGCCACGACTACGGCCCCAACTCCTATCCACATGGCCCAGGCGTCTCCGACCATTCCTGAGACGACGAGCGCTCCAACAATGGTGATTCCTGAGATTGCGTTGGAACCAGACATCAGGGGCGTGTGCAACGTTGCCGGCACCTTGCTGATTACTTCGCTACCTATAATCGATGCGAGAATGAATACAATTAGGTTTTCAAGCATTGGATTGATCGGTTGAAGGTTGTCTTATTAGGATGGATTGAGGAGAGACTTGACGCGTTCATTCACGATCTGGCCACCACGGGTGACACAGGATCCGGTGAACACTTCGTCTTCTTCATTCGGCGCGAATCCGTTTTCGTCTGTAAAATCCTGCAGCATGGCCAGCAGCGTACGTGAGTACAGCTGACTTGCGTGTGTCGCCATGTCTGTCGTCAGATTTGTCGGCCCCATGATGGTCACGCCGTGTCTAACGACAGTTTCACCGGGAACGGTCAATTCACAGTTGCCACCGTTGGAAGCAGCCATGTCAACGATGATCGAACCCTCACCCATCGCCTTGACGGCGGCTTCGGATATCAGAAGCGGAGCTTTTCTTCCCGGAATCAGAGCTGTCGAGACGACAACGTCCGATTTGCCGATGAACGGAATGAGCAGTTCGACCTGCTGTTTGGCTTTCTCCGCCATCAGTTCCTTGGCATATCCACCGGAATCGGAAGAATCCTGTCCTTCTATCTCGAGCTCAACAAAGGAAGCGCCAAGACTCTGGACTTCTTCCGCCACGGCATCACGAATATCATAAGCTGATACCTTCGCACCCAGGCGTTTTGCTGTTGCGATTGCCTGAAGCCCAGCCACACCCGCTCCCAGGACAAGCACGTTTGACGGTTTCACCGTTCCGGCTGCAGTAGTCAGCAACGGAAAAAACTTTGGAAGTTCAGCGGCTGCGACCAGAACGGCCCGATATCCACCGATCGAACTCAGAGCGGACAATGCGTCCATCTTCTGGGCTCGCGAGATACGGGGCACCATCTCCATACTCAGGGCTGTTGTGCCCCTCCTGGACATGGAAGCCGAGACTTCTGGATCGTCCAACGGATTCATGAATCCGATGTAGGCTGCACCCTGTTTCAGAAGAGCTATCTCTTCTTCAGAGGGCGGTTTGACCTTTACCACGACATCGGAAGCAAATGCATCCTCGCGTGAGGTAATGGTCGCACCTGCTTTTTCGAAATCTGCATCTGGATAGTGCGCGGAAGATCCGGCACCTGCCTCGATGTTAACTGTTGCGCCCGCCTTGGCGAGTCGCATTACGACCTCAGGAACGAGCGCGACCATGCGCTCACCTGCTGCCGTTTCTTTCGGAACTCCGATTGTATAAGCCATAGACTCGGGTCTTGCTCAGAGAAATTCGCGACATATATACAAAGCCTCAGACTGCCTTGCAATCTTCCATGTCCTTCGTGTGCCCGACAGGCAATACCCTACAGGCTCAGCCATTGGATGACTCGAAGGAATCCATGAACCGAACGAGGGCTTCAACACCTTCGACCGGACATGCATTGTAGATCGACGCGCGGATGCCGCCAGCACTTCGGTGACCCTTGAGCGCAAGCAAGCCCTGGCCCTTGGCCTCACTTACAAATTGTGCTTCAAGGTCTTCCGACGGCAAGCGGAAAGTAACATTCATATTGGACCTGGAGGACGTATCTGCCACTCCCCGGTAGTACTCATTCTTGTCTATACGATTATATAGCATAGCTGCCTTATCGTCGTTTATGACCTTCATCGCAGCTAAACCGCCCTTGGCTTCAATCCACTTCAATACTTTTTCCACCATATACACCGCAAATACCGGTGGCGTGTGAAAAAGCTTTGCTGCATGAGTACGATAATCCAGTAGCGTCGGAAGTCCATCCGGGATACGGTCCAGATAATCCTGTCGTATCAGGACCACAGTCGCTCCCGCTGGACCAATGTTTTTCTGGGCTCCGGCGTAGATGAGTCCATACTTGTCCATGTCAATCGGTCGCGACAGAAAGTCGCTGGAAGCGTCGCAAACCATCGGGGCAGAAACATCCGGATCATCAGAAAGCTGCGTTCCATAAATGGTATTGTTGGAAGTCACATGCAAATAGGCAGCGTCATCTGTGACATCCCACGTGCTGACATCAGGAATCGAGGTGAATCCTGAGTCGGCTCCGGTGGCGGCAATGTGTGTCTGTCCGACCATCTTTCCTTCGGCCGCAGCTTTTTTTGCCCACGCACCCGTGACGACATAGTTACCTGTCCGGCCCGGAGTCAGGAAGTTTATTGCGGTCTGATAAAACTGCAGCGACGCCCCCCCCTGCAGAAAAAGGATGTGCCACTCATCTCCGATTCCAAGTAGACTTTTGAACAGCGAGCGGGCTGACTCGGCCAATGCAGTGTACTGAGGTGATCGATGGCTGATTTCCATCACAGATGCCGCCGCATCTTTATATACCAGCATCTCATCCCGTGCTTCTTCCAGTACCTCAACAGGAAGTGTCCCCGGACCTGCAGAAAAATTGTACTGTCTGTTCATTTCTTTCTCGTGTTGGGATTCAGTAATTCAATTTGGGTTCAGAAATAGATTCGAGGTTCAGAGGGATATCAGGCTCACAGCCAACACATCTTCTATCCTCTCGATCTGGCTCACAACAGAATCGTCTTCAAATCCATTGAAGCGGATATATGCGCATGCTGCTCTTGCTTCATCGAAGACCACATTTTCCATTTCCTGGACATTCCAGTTAGCGTGGCTGACCTCATTGAGGACCTTTGCCAGGACGCCTACCTTGTCAAGGTGGCGTACGGTAAGCTGATGTGTGGCAGGTGAATACACCGCGAGGTTAACGCAGTTTGGCACATCTCCAGTGTCATTGTATGCGATGATGACACGCGCAGCTTCTTGCGCTATTGCTTCCTGTGCCTGTCCGGTCGAAGCTCCGATGTGGTGCGTCAGATATACGGACGGATTGGAAGTCAGGTAGTGATCGAAATCGCCTGTTTTAACGGCTGGTTCATTCGAGAAAACGTCCAGTCCCACCCTGATTCCCTTTGATTCGATCGCTTTGCACATCGCGTCTTCGTCGACGACGGCCCCGCGGGTTGTGTTGATCAGGAATGCTCCCTCTTTCATGGCCTCGAAAAATGACACTCCTGCAAGGCCTTTTGTATCAGGATTGGAGGCGACGTGAAGTGAGACGACATCTGCAGCAGCGGCAACCTTTTCCGGTGACTCAAGGCGCCGGACCCCGAGACTTTCTGCCGTTTCATCGGTCAGAGAGCGGCTCCAAGCGACGATATCCATATCCATGCCTTTTGCTCGCTGGATGACTTCGCGACCAATGTTGCCAATTCCTACAATTCCCAGGGTCTTTCCTTTGACACCGGCTGCTTTTCCGTACAAAGCCTTATTCCAGGTACCATTACGAGCATCCATTACGTTGTCAGGAATGGATCTGTCCAGCGACAGGATCAGCCCGATGGCGAGTTCGGCGACGGCTGCGGAGTTTTTGCCCGGGCAGTTTGCAACGAAAACGCCGCTTCCAGAGGCCTTTCTGACATCGATATTGTCGTAACCAGCACCTGCACGTACAACCAGTTCGAGACCGGGTGCGGCGTCGAAGTCTGCTTCGAGTACCTTCGTAGATCGCACGACCAGCACTTGCGGATTCATCTCAGCCATCGCAGAAGTGAGAATATCACCTTTCAGTTCGGGCTGCATCTGGACCTGGCAACCCGCATTTTCAAGACTTGAAACGACAGAGTCGGAGAGTTTGTCAGCCAGTAAAACACGCATAACGATTCCCTTTCACAGGATTGGTGTCTAAAAAAGGTGGACCAGAAGTCCGCTTCTCAGTTTTGGTTCGAACCAGGTAGATTTTGGAGGCATAAGGAGGCCGGCATCCGATACATCAACCAGTTCCTGGATGCTTGTCGGGTACATGGAGATGGCCATTTCTGCTTTTCCTTCTCCCACCAGTCGCATCAGTTCGTCGGTGCCTCGTATTCCACCGACGAAGTCAATGTTGGGATCTCTTCGGGGGTCGGTGATACCGAGCATGGGATCCAGAATTGCGTCTGTCAGACGTCCGACGTCCAGTTGATCAGTAACTGAATCACTCTTGCCGGCGGGCAAAGTCATCGCATACCAGGTATCGCAGATGAAAACGCACACCTCTCCCCTGTTTTGCGGTACGGGGTTGTCTGTTTGCGAAAGCTCAAACATCTCGTCGAGACGAGCAAGGAAGTCCTGAGCGGATCCGGGCAGCTTTCTGATGATTCGGTTGTACGCCAGAATTTCCATGTCTCCCATGGGAAACAGAACGGCCGGGAAAAAATTGACTTCGTCCTCTGCCGAGGCGTCCGGCCTCTGTTCGGCGGCTCGGCTGGCTGCCTTGCAACGGTGGTGTCCGTCAGCGACGTAGAAATTGTCAATCTCTACGAATCGGTCCACCAGTTCTTGCGTGTTCGTGACGCGCCAGATGGTATGCCGGACTCCGTCTGCCGCCGTCAAATCATAAAATGGTGCTCCGTCCATCGTTGATCGGATAATTGAAGCCACCTCGACGTCGTCCTTGAACGTAAGCATGACAGGCTCGGCGTGTGCCTGCTGCTCAACAATGTGGCGCGTCCTGTCATCCTCTTTCGTCGGACGCGTCAGTTCGTGCTTCAGAATGATATCCTGATCGTAGTCCGCTACGGAGACGCATCCAAATATCCCGGTTTGCGCCCTGCCATCCATGATCAGGCGGTAGACGTAGACTGATGGATCCTCTTCCTGAATCGAGTTGGGTCCTGCGGCATAGGCCTTCAGATTGCTCGCGCCTGTGGCATAGACCTCGTCGGCGTGTTCATCAATGCCTTCGGGAAGGTCGATCTCCGGACGTATAACATGCAGGAAACTGAGTGCCTTGCCTTCGGCCAACTTCCGGGCCTCAGCGGTATTGATCACATCGTAAGGGACACACGCAATTTCTTCGGCATTTGCGGGCATCGGCCTCAATGCTTTGAACGGATGGAGTCGAGCCATATCGCGAAAGTCAGATTGTGTTCTGATACCGGTGACATCAGTGATAATACGACCTGAAATGCCTTGATACGGCCGTTACCGAGGCCAAACGCAGAGTTAACAAAAAAGACATGATCGGCTTCTATTGTGGGTTGGAATACCAATTTTGTGTGAGGTGTCGGCCGCTCAGCCGTTACGCATTGCAGATCGGGCGTAAATCCGTATATTCGCCGTCCAACATCGCGGGGTGGAGCAGCTGGTAGCTCATCGG
>CAZEHJ010000006.1:0-73263 GCA_964512485.1 uncultured Rhodothermales bacterium
TGATCTGGTTTGAATACGGACAGTTCACCAGCGAAAACTGACCGAACTGGTGACTCAGGAGAGTTCTCTGCGGGGCGGGCCTTTGGCCCGCCCCGCTTTTTTTTATCTGACAACAAAACTGCGGGAATCTGATCCTGAACTCCCTGAAACTCGCATCATATAGACGCCCGGTGTCAGACGGGAAACATCAATAGTTGTGCGGTTCCGGGTGAGCGGAGCACCGCGCGAATCGTCTTGCAGAATCATCCTTCCTTGAAGGTCGAAAACCTGAATCATTGCCCAGCCCGAAGAATCGGAGATAAAATCCAGATACAACGGGCCAGAAGTGGGTGCAGGGTAGAGCGAGACGATCCCGGGTGCTGGAAGTGAGCTTTCGTCCTGGACAGTGGTGGCAATGACACGGCCGAATGACGCATGAACGGGGAGATGGTCAGACGTATTCACCGTGTACCCGATAACAGACCTGAGTGAATCCAAAGTAGACACACTTCCCGGCACGACTGATGGGGCCAACTCGGAAGAAATCAAAATGTGATCAAGGGTTGATCCGTTTGCCGATCCGACCCAGGTAGCGGTGTTGTTTTGATCCAGAGGTAACGTCAGCGCGAGATAATCGTCCGGATCGTCCAGGAAAATCTGATAGGGCGAGCTCTGATTGGCGTACGTCGAGTTGATCAACTCATCATTGAGGTCACCTAGAAAGATGACACTGGACGAGGACAAAGAGCTGAAGTCGATGTGATTCTTAATCCTTTGCGCGGCGTTGACTCGCCTTTGATAGGAGGAAGCATCACCAAATGCCTTCATGTGTACGTTGATAGCAGTCACAACAAAAGAGGTATCTGGCAAAGTGATGCCGAATTCCCCCTGCAGAGGTGGTCTTCCAGCAAATTCAGATGAAAAGCTTTCAAGGACGTGACGCACGCTTCGTTTAGTCACGACACGCGTGTCCCAGATAAATCCGATTCGTTGCGTTCCGGAATTCGTTGCCAGTTGACCGGTCCATTCTGGTCCGAGTTCATCCAGCAGTTGGTCGAACCGCTGAATGTTTGCTATTTCCTGTACGGCCCACAACTCGACTCGCGATGACCGGATAATATCCCGAACGTTGTCCACCTGCCTTTCATCATTGAACGGACCGTTCGACGATGATCCGAACCATTCGATGTTCCAGGTTGCGATGTCAAAAGTCTCTGATTGACCAACCTGTCCAAAAACGGGGAGGCAGCTCTGAAGGAGAATAGAAATGAAGAGTCCCCGAAGTAGGCGCGACATAAAAATATTTATTCGAAATCCGTGTTCAAGCGAAAACGTGATATGCGGTTATTGCCCGTGTCGGCAACGTATACGATGCGCCTAAAATACGAAACGCCCTGAGGGCTGCGAAACTGTTTCGCGCCATCACCTGTCTCTCCAAAAGAGACGTTTACCGGGACTGACGAATTTGATCCCGGGGGAGGTGTGACTCCTTCAACACCCTGTCCTGTAAAAATGTGAAGTTTGTCGGTTCCTCCGTCAGTCACGAAGATGAAGTTCGTACCGTCAGCAGCGACCGTTATGTCTGTCGGGTTGAGAAACTTGAATTCATCGTACAGAAATGCATCTCCTTTCGAGGGGTCCGCCGCAGTCTGGAGCATCTGTGTGTGAGGTCTATATTCCACTCCGTCGCTGGTAAAGACGACTCGAATAGACAAAAGAGCGAACCTGAGTTGACTCGCGGAGGGGAGGTCGCCAGAAAGAACATCGTTTGATGACGACGACTGAGCAATCAGAAAATGCCTGCTTTGCTCAAAAATCGACTGTTGAGGCGGATGAACGAAAGTAGCCACGTCGGCTGGAAAAACCGAGCTTCTCAGGCTCGGGCGAGAGGGATGAAGCGTAACAATCGACTGAAGATTGGTTCCGTTCTCATCGAATTCCATAATCGTATTGTGGGGAAGAATAACCGTCGAGCGAACGTTGATTGGGCCCCTCCTCGATACGTATACATGGTTGTCGAATATCACGCCGACACCCGTAAAGGAGACTTCTTCGTCAGTGTCTATGGGATCCGGCCTGTTGAATCGTCTGGAGTCGTCATCAAACGGATGCCAGATGGTGTCTGCCACTTTGGGATTGCCGGTAGAAATATCTGCGTATCGGATTACCACTGGAAGATTCCACAGGCGGTCATTGAGCAACGTGTCCTTTCTGGCGGTGATGTACACGTGGAGCCGACGATCCTGAATGACTGAAGTGCCTCCGCCGTCTACCGGAATGAATGCGGCTCCACGTCCAGCTTCGTCGAGAACGTGCAGTCCGCGATCATCCACTATGTAAATCAGTTCATCGTATCCGACATAGATGTCTCGGGGATTGACGAGGTCTTGTCCATCTCCTCCCTTGGAGAAAAAGGGAAACAAAGGAACGTACTCGACTTCATTGATCAATTGGGGATCACTTCGACCGGCGTCGAAAATTTCCTGCGTCGTCCGATCTTGTTTCGAACCCGTTATTGAGTCACATCCGACCATCAACAGTGTCACGAGAACGAAAAGGGGGGGTATTATTCTGGTGTATCTCACAGGCCTATCTGCATTCCGATTCGATGAACTGATCCCAGGCGCTCAAGTCGATTGAAGGCGTAATCGAAGCGGAAATCGGCAAGTGAAAGGGGAGTAGCCAGTCCGATCCCGAATGATGGTGTTGTGGCTTCTTCAATGCCAAATCGATATCCGCTCCTCAGATACAGTAGCTCCTGCCAGCCATATTCAACGCCCACATTCCAATTTTCCGCATTGTCGTTTGGATTGTTAAGCTGGGTCGACACAGTCAATGAATTGCCGTCGGACTGTTTCAGCATCAGATAAGAGAACGCCATGTGGAAAGTGGTCGGTGGCGTCATGGATTCGAAATCAGACTCGATACTAAGAGACGGATCGGAAATGATGGTCCGCTCCAGTTCACCTTCGGGCGTACCATCAATCCCGAAATTCCTGACAGAGACTCCCATCTGAGCCCCGGTACTGCCTACCGAGTAGTGAATACCCAGGTCAAACGCCAGCGTACCGGCCGAGATTCCGGCGACACTCTCTCGAATATACTTGGACGTCACGCCGTAACTGAAAAGGTCAGTCAGTTGTTGGGAAAATGTGAGTCCCGCTGCAAGATCTACCAGTCTGAAGGTTTCACCGGTCCCGAAAGGCTGGAATTCGGTGGTGACCTTCATTTCACCCGAATTGAGTGTCTGGACGCTGAATCCGAGGGCCATGTTGGACCCCGGAATCTGATACGAGACTCCTGCATATTCCATCTGTATGTCTACGAAGTAGGCAGTATGCTGAAAGCCAGCCTGAATCCCGGGCAGGTGGGATACGAGGGCTGGATTCCAATAAAGAGCCGATAGATCTTTCGTAGTGGCCACGACAGATTCTCCCAGTGCAGCAGACCGTGCATCCACAGGGATCTTCAAAAACTGAAATCCCGAAGTACCTGAGCGGTCACCACCCAGGCTCGGAATGATCTGCGCCTGGGCCGTCAGGACCAAGCCTGAAAACAAGGCCATCAGAACAATCGACGATATAACGATTCTGGATCTCATCAGAATCGAACAGATATGCCCAGAATAACGTGTCGTCCAGGCAGGAATCGAGCTGGATTGAAAGGCGGAAGGCCGGACGAATTCGGGTCATCGAAGCGCGGATCTCGCGTACCCGACGAAACGTCATAACTCGAATTGCCCCTGAGCGTCGAGAAGTCAGTTGATCCTTCAACTTCTGGATAAGCTTCTCCCGTTACCGGATTGATAATGATGCCGTTTTTCTGATTGAAGAGATTGGTGACTTCGAGAGAGAAGCGAACGGTGGACGATGAAACGACAACATTTTTCTGGAGGCTCAAATCGAACCACCACCAGGTTTTTCCGACCTCGGAGAAACGTTTCGCAGGATCCGAGACCTGTTCGTAGACGGGCCGCCAATCCCTTTCGCCTGAAAACGGATTGACTTCATTGCCTTTAAAGTCCACCGGGGTGTATCTCTGACCGCTTCGGAGTGTGGAGGAGAGGAAGGCAGTGACATGGTTCAGGCCCGGAATACCCAGCAACGGTTGATCTCGGTCGTGTCGAAATGTGAGGCTGGTTTTGAAATCAAATGGGCGATCCCAGGCGAGAGGAGTTTCGAAAGTATTGTCGATATCACCATTCGCAAGGAAATCGGCCAGCGCATCATTGTTCGTTGAAGAGAGTCCTGTGGCTTTAGAAAATGAGACGGAAGTCTGACCGGAAAGCCATTCGCCCACGCGTTTGAGATAGCTGACTTCCACGCCGCGAACCCGAGCGAAGTCGCCGTTAACCCGGAATGCTCGAGTCACTTCACGACCCGTAGGATCAGGCACGACGACACTCTCCACCGTGATGAAGTCGAATTTATCGCGCCAGAACGCAGTCACGTTCAAAACATCATTGGAAGAAAACTGCGTACGAAGCCCGATTTCATAAGAAATGTCTACCTCTGGATCCAAACTCGGATTGCCAAGATCCGAGAAAAAGGAACGATCCTGGAAGAATGGATCCAGACCGGTATATACAAACGTTGGATGTGGCAGTTTAGTGGAGTGCCCGTAATTAAAAAACATTACGCGATTTTCCGTGATGGGAAAGGAAACACGAATTTTCGGGAGCATCCTAAATTTGGTGCGTAGTCCGAAGAAAGGAACGGTTTCATCCTTGTACGCCTTGCGAACAGTGTCCAGAATGGGAGCTCGGGCATCGTCCACAAGCTCGTCCACATACCGCCCCGGGGACCAATACTCAAGACGAGCTCCTACGTTGGCGATCAGGCCTCGGTAGCGGATCTGATGAGTCCCGAAAAATCCACCTCGCCTCGGTTTTACCCTCCAAATATCGGCCGCTTCTCCCAGTCGATTGGTACTCGTTCCTTCTCCCCCTCCAATCGGAGCGCCGACCCACGGACGAATGACATCAATCCACTGATAGTCGTTGAATTTGCTCTCAAAACCGACCGTGGTCCTGTTATTCAGATCCTCAGAAAAACGAGTGTACGTTCCTCTGACGGTATACTCTTCCGCAAAATGATCATGGAATCGTGTTGCAATTCCTCCGTTGTTGACCAACCCCGGACCCGGCAGGATGAACAGCGCATTCGGGTCATTGGGATTTCCATTCTCATCCACGAAAAGGGTGGTTGGAAACGTGACAATACTGAATGGGTCGAGTTCTGTGCTGACGTTGCTTGGCCGCCATTCACGACCATTTGCATCTGCCCTGAGTTTGGTGAAAAGTCGGCTGACCTGAACGTCGTAGAAGGAACGATCATTGAGAACATGCGACCATTTCAGGAACGAAATAATATTGTCATGGGCAAAGGTATTGGCGTTATCCGGTTGCAACACAAAGGAATACTGGAATCCCGGAGTGATGATCGCTTCATTTCCGGTGACCTGGAGCATTCTGGCGTTTTGATTCACCGTCAAGCTGCGCTGATAAGATCCTTGAAGCTTTTTGCCCGGATTCAATTCCCAGGTAAGCTTGCTGATACCGTTCCATCGATTGCCGGTACGGGGCATGAAAAATGTTCCGTCGACAAGAGATGAACGAACCTGATCCGGAGATGCCACGAGGCGCGTGAAACCGTCTGACACCTGAACCTGACCGGAGAGAAAAAATCGCAGCTTTCCCCGGATGATTGGACCGGAGAAGTTACCCTCCCAGATATCTTCCATGAAATTGGAATTCGCGTCGCTGTTGAAGCCCAGGTTGTCCCGTTTATGTGAAATGAAGCCCGCAAAACTATCAGTTCCATCCTGAGTGGTGACCGAAATGACGCCCGACGTCACATCTCCGAATTCAGCACCGACACCTCCAGTGGTGACTTCAATCTCGCTGAAAGCATTAGATCCGATATCGAGTCCGAAGCCGGTGCCTGCCAGAGGATCTTTAGCCGAAACGCCGTCGACAAAAAAGCCTGTCTCATCAGCACGACCACCCCTGATAAACAGGCCTGTTGGATCTCGCACGACACCTACTTGAAGTGATACTGCTGCCTGAACGTCCCTGAGAGGAGCGACTTCAAGTGTTTCACGTGAGATAGTTTGTGACGAAGAAGAGCTTTCTACATCAACCAGGGGGCGTTCGCCCACAATTACGATCTCATCTTCGGTAGACAGCACCGCTTCGGCGAGTTCAATATTCAGCGTGGTGGTTTGACCATCTTCAATTCGGATTCCGGTAAACAATTTGGTTTCGAATCCGATATATGAGACCCGAATGGAATACTCGCCTGCCTTCAGGGATGGAATGCTGTACCGTCCATCCAGATCAGTTGAAGCGCCCTGAGTCGTTCCCACAACAAGGACGTTTACCCCGATCAGCGATTCTTTCGTGTCCGCATCAATGATCAATCCTGAAAGCGTCCCCGATTGAGCTACAGCCAGAACAGGGCCAAGAGTGAGCATCAATAAAACGAGGCATATGTTTTTTAAATACGTCATCGTTTGGGGAACCCCAGACTTTCCAGAATGAGATTCAATGCAAGTTCCACATCCGCATCGTCGCCATTTGCGCCGGTTATGAGTGAGGCCCCCGTCTGATCATTGAAGAGGGGTAGTGCGAACAATCCTATTCGCTGATCCGCAGACAAAGAGGCGACCACGGAAGAACCGAACCAGGGCCCCTGGCGACTACCCAGACGTGTTACGTAGCGGTAGTCGGCTTCGTATAGCGGGATGATGTTGGATCCGGTTGCCACGAAAGGCAATGTGTTGACCAGAAACGCCGCAGATTTAAGCTCCGGCAGCGGTTGAGATGTTGAAGGAAGCGTTCTTCCTCCTGCCGATATAACTCCCCCTGTCGCCAACCGAAGCGATGGACGAAGCGAGTCGGGAAACGTAACCAGGTCGGTCATGGGCATCATCACGGCTGCGGCATTCTCCAGAATCTGCGTCGGGTCTGGCGGCATTCCGATGAGGGAGTGGACCATCAGCTTGCCGCCATTCGCAAAAAAGAGGTCCATCACCGGAGCAGCAAATGGGAGATTGTTGGTTGCAATGCGATCAGTACTGGCTGACGTGACCCAATAAATGTAGCTATATCCTGCAAAAAACTGTTCGAGTGTTGGCTGGACGTTGGGCGGTAACAATCCTGACCGGGGTGTATTTCCAGATGTACCCGTTACGAATGGAGTCGTGATATTCCAGATGTCGATGGGCATGCCGATTGGCATGAAATCGCTCAAAATATTGAGATGGCCTGCCCTGATGACCGAATTCGCGGCTCTGCGGTAGTCATTTACGTACAGTACGTCAGCCGTCTTGGCCTTCATATACCATGAAAATTCGATACGCGTACTCGTCGTGTCAGTCTGGTCGACACTTCTCAAGTAAAGCGTATTGACTTCATTCAGCTTCATTCCTGACATATTGATTCCCGTCGATTCAAAACCCCGGCCAAGAAATACTCGGGCATTGGTTTCTCCAACGGTGCCCGGAGAAACCGAATCAACCAACAAGGTGAGGAAGTCAACCTCCGGCGGAATGGCCGTAAAATTTAGTGAGTCGTTCAGGCTTATGTCTATCTGTTTGAGATTGTTCTCGCCATCAGGATCACTCGCCGTCCAAGCGAAAGAAATCACGTTGAACGTGGTATCCGGAGGTAGATCAAACAGACTGAGTTTGATCTCTGGAGGACTGTTTTCAATTGGAAATATGGTTCGTGCCGGCGTTGGATCTGCAAGGCTTTCATTGTCAATAGCCCGCACCTCAAAAACAACGTCAGAAATGATTTCGCCCGGCAGAATGGGAAGAAGAAAAAGAGAGTCCGTTTGCCCAGTGAATTGCCATTCAGCTTGACTATCGCCCAGAGATTCAACGAAAAATCGGACTTCGTATCCACTCACGAAACCATCAGAATCGTCTCCAAACCAGGTCACGCGTACCGTCGAGATGAGTCGGTCACCCTCCTCAAAATTATCCAGAAGGGATTCATCTTGTATCGACAACTGGGTTTCCGGCGGCTTGTTTTCCAGCAGCGCTCCCTGAATGGACGAATCACACCCGACCACCGAAGCGATGAGTGCGAGGTTTACAGAAAGTAAAAACGCAATATGTGAACGGAGAGGTTTCAAAATAGAACATTGTGGGGGGCGAGCGTGGTCGCCCCCCACCTGTCCCGATTGCTTCTTTTTAGTTCCTACCTGAGAAGAAGCATTTTCCTGGAAGCTACAGAGGATCCAGATGAAAGCCTGTAGACGTACAGGCCACTCGTGAGCCCCGAAGCGTCAAAGGAAACTGAGTGCTGACCAGCGGAGACAACTCCTCCGATCAGCGTAGCAACCTTGCGTCCGAGCATGTCGAATACTTCGAGATTCACGTGACCGGTTTCAGCGGCATCAAACTGAATCTGCGTACTAGGGTTGAAAGGATTGGGATAGTTCTGATGGAGTGTGAACTCGATCGGCAGCCCATCCTCTTCGTTGGCAACGTTGATCACTTGCCCGATGTCATCAAATGTGGCCGGCTCGAGCTTGAAATTACTGAACGAGTAGTTCACGTAGCCTCGAACGAAATCCAGACGTTGACCAACAGAATACACGGTCCCGGGATCACCACCTGTGTAGGATACAGCACTGGATGCATCGTCAACACGTATTGCATTTGCTCCGGTGCCATCTGAAGAGATAAGCAATTCCCCAAATGGTCCACTCGGTGCATCTGCGTTGGTTGATGTGACAACAGGATCATCAATTTCAACCACGACACCTTCAAATCCTTCGGCCAGATCCCTGTCGGCCAGCACTGACGTTGTCACTGAGACTGGAGCGATTGTGCTACCACCGGTGGAAACGACTGTGAAGGTAATGTCACGGATGCGGGTCAGCCCGAAGGACTCCTGAATCAAGGCGTTCGTCACGTTGACGACATCGCCGGCGTTCAGAGTACCGGTTTCGGTTTGACCTCGTACCACAATTCCTGACCATGCTGCACCGCTTGCGTCATCCTGCAGGATGACTTGGCCAGTTTCAGGCACACTATACTGAACAGTGGCATTCAGATTCATGTCGGTTGTGACGCCATCAAAGGGTGAAGAACCCTGAGTGTTATCTGCTGTCTGCTGAATGTGTGCAATCGACGTGATGCCACCGTACAAAGCTCTCGTGGACGCCTGACCTGATTGAGAAACCGCTCCTGTGTTGTCTTCTGCCACGACCCAAAAAGTAACGAAATCACCGTCAGTCACAGCTGGGATTTGGAACGTGTGTGTGTTTCCGGCCTGAGAGGATGATGCTACTTCCATGACCGTTGCATCACTCGTTGTGAAGTACTTGATTACTGCGGATGCAAGTGTCCGAGTGACATCGATTTCGACGTCTGCAGTGATGTCAATCGGCGCATTTCCCGGAACACCAGAAGGTCTGGAAACACCGGAAATGGCGGGTGGTGTTTCTGTGATCTGAATATCTGCATCGTCAAATGGATTGATCGCAACAACCATTCCGTTCGGTACGCCGAGAGAGAATGGGTCAGAACTCGTACCACCATTGATTGTCAAGAAACCCTGGATGTTGACCTTGGCGCCTGGCGCCGGCGGAGTGAAATCTGAACTTCGGACATTAAATGTAGCCGGGTACGATCCTGCTCGATCATTTCTGTATCGCAGCGAGGTGTCATAACCGCTTACCGAAGTAGTCCCTCCATCAGATGTAACATTGTAGTCCGGGCGGCCACCTGGTGCGACGGTGCGAGTCAACAAGGTGGCATTTTGCATCTGAACAAAATTACCCCTGATATTGGGAAGATTGGCCCAGTTGACCTGTATCGCCCCATCGGGGCCCATATCCTGATTGACATCAGAACTGGTGACTACGATAGGATTGAAGATTGCGTCAGAAGCTGGATCCCGCGATCCAACAACAGTGAACGAGGATGGTGCAATCTGCAGTGTGGTCCCGAAGTGACCCACGGATCCAACTATTTCAATTACATCACCCTTGACGAGCGAATCAAATCCGAGGCCGCTTCCGTCAACGACCTGGATTCCGTGACCTTCCGGGCCGTCGGTATCCGCGGTGACATCGCGCACGAACACGTGAATACGTCCTGGAACTCCGTTGTTCGCCGAAGCCAGACCAGAACTCAGCGGATCAGTCATGACCACGGCTGTGAACTGAACCGACTGACCACAAAGGGTATTGTCATAAAGAAGCCCTGTGCACGTTCCCGACGAAACGTCGTTGCCTGTGAGGGCCGTTCCCAGACCCATCAATTGGTCAATTTGAGCCTGTGGAAGGGCGTTGATCGCCTTCACTGTCGTTACTGTCTGCGCATACAGATTGCCGATCAGCAGCGGAGACGCGATCAACGTCAGGATTGCGGTAGCTCTTTTTAGCATTTTAATACCTCTCTTGTGGTAAGATGAATTCTCATTTTATGATGACAAATTTTCCGCGCTGCACATTCCCGGAATCAAAGTTTTTCACGGTGTACAAATACAGTCCTCCGGCCACGCTCAGACCACTGTCTGAGAGAAGGTCCCAGGAATGTTCTCCTCCAGCGAGGATTCGATTGTCGGAACTGAAGTCGTCGTACCAGCGAATATCTCCGTTGTAGGAGGCACTCTGGTGCCGAAGCGTCTTCACAATCTCACCTGCCAGCGTATAGATCCGAATTTCGGAATCGGCCGGCAGATTGAAAAAATTCAATTTTCGGGTTCGCGATGTATTCCCATCCCATGCGGCATTTACTCGATATGGGTTTGGATAGACTCCCACTGGAGTATCCTCGGAAAGGGAAGGAGGCGTTCCAGGGAAAACGCGCACGGCTGTTGCGACACGTGATGACTCGAACGCCTCAAGTCCGGCCGTGGGATCGCCTTCATCAATTGCGGTGACCGAAAACAGATACTGCCATCCGGCTTTCAAGTCAGAGGCTTCAAATCGATACCAGTACTCCGTTGTATCGCCGTCAAAAAGAACCGGTTCTGAAAGCTTCACCCTGTTGAAGCCGTTGTTGAATCCTGTTTCGTTTCCGGGCTTGTCGTACTGTGCTATCAGGGTCGCCTGATTGACTATGTCGCCTCGCCGGTCATCTCCGGGGTTGCTTCGGTAAACGCGATATCCCTCGAAGTCTAGCAATCCGCTTACGGGATCTTTCGATTCTTCCGAACTCCGATCCCAGTACAGGGCCACCACTGATTCGTTTGAAGATGCGCCTGCCGTTCTTTCAAATTCCACGCGGAGTCTAGGAGAGGATGGAGGTTCGGGAATGAGATAGCGATCCAGGACGCCGTTTGCATTTACATCTTCACCGATGTCCAAAACGCCGTTGAAATTATTGTCTTCGCCCGAGTAGGTACGTTTGGCCCAGAGAATGTTTGTTGTAAACAGACTTCTAGACTCGGCTGTATCCACCGGCTTTCCCGCTTGTCCCTGAAAATCTTCTGATTTCAGCGCCGCTACGAGCGCAAACGTCACTTGCAGTGTGTCTCCGGGAGCTACCGATGGAAATGGGCCGATGGGGGTCAGGCCGATCCAGTTTCCGACCGCGATCGTGCCGTCCGTGCGGAGTCGTTCGAACCAGGCATCTTGGGCACTGCCAAATTCGATCTCTGAATTGAACCGGGATGGATTGGGGAACGGTGTTGCCATTCGACGATATCGCGTTTCATCGTCGGCGGGTCGAGTTTGTTCTTCAACACCACCGGAAAACAACCACCACCTTGGAATTACGCGGGGAGGGGCATATCCGTCGGCGATATATTCGTTCGCCAATTCCGGATGGAAGAAGCGCTTCCGATTAGTTACAGGATCGACCCATTCTGCACCGAGGAAGGCCATTCCCCCATACGTATTCAGCGTCTCCTCTACTCCTCCGGCATTGAACCCGTATGATGTATACAGGCTGTCAATAAAGCCATAGCCGCCCTTGTTGAAAAATGCCCCGCCAGCTTCAGTCGTCGTGTTGATATTGCGGGTGACGATATCATGATACATCCCCACATAAACGCTGTCCCATGGCTGGTCGGAGACGTTTACGATGTCGTAATTGAGAATTACGAAGGATTCGGTGAACGGGAAATTCCAGGCATACGAATTGGCGAGAACCTCTATGCCAAGTCGTCCGGAAGGATCGGGCATCTGAATGGAAGTACCGGGAAGGACTCTTGATGTATCAGTGAACGTGGAGGAAAGGTCCAGGTGGCTGACGGCTTGTCTGGTGAAGGCATCAGAAGAAGGGAGAGTACTTTTCTGGAAAATCGAGGATTGTTGCGCAAATTCGTAACCAGCCAGCCCCGGTGCATATCCTCCTGATGTGGTAACGGCGCCCGTTCGCACACTTATCACACCGTCTGATCTGAGTGCTCCTACCCACAAACCCGACTCGAACAGGTGTTCAATTCCTGAATCGAGAGGAAATTCAAAAGAGGGAGGTCCAGTCGGTGCATTGCGCACGTTTGCAAGGCCCACGAAACCGGCATTGGTAACAGTAACTCCGACGTTCCCTATATCCACGACCGCCTGTTCGAAGGCGGATTGGGCCTTCACTGCGTGTGCGCTAACAATGGTTGTCACCGATAGTAGTATTGCGGCTCGCAGTCTCAAGAAGTCAGATGATTGGGTATGGATATAGATACTGGTCAGCCCGCTCACAACTGCCTCCGACCAAAGGTTGAATGCGACGAACATCCTGCGTGAGCAAGACAGAATGATGGTTCTGAGTAAACAGAGTTCGCCCTTCTGATTCGCTAATGGTGGGATGGGAAACGAATCCAGACGGAAGGTGGTATACCAGTGGCACCGGGAAGGCCACTATAGCAGTTCCGTCACTCGAAATCAAGCCCCGTCACTGTGTCTTTTTCCCTCACCCCTGTGTTGCGACTTGTTGGTTCGGTTTTGTTGATCACGACCCTGCTGATCATGGGCGCGGTGGGATGTAGCGAAGATCCTGTATATCGATCGATCACATCAGAAACAGATGGTGGATCGGGCAAAGAGTATATGGGACGCGAGATCGCCGATGTGATGGGCTCCGAAGAAGGTGCCCTCTGGCTTGACCGTGTGGAACGGGACCTGGAAGAGCTACCCAGCAGGCTGCTGCGGGCGCTTGACATGACCGCCTCAACGGTCGTCGCCGATATCGGGTCAGGAACAGGCTATTTTGCGTTCAGACTGGCCGAGATGGTGCCTTCAGGTCGCGTATTCGCCGTCGAAGTTCAACAGGCATTGGTAGACACCATTCAAGTAAGGGCAGATCGCAATGGTTTTCGCAACGTAACGCCAATCCTCGGGACAATTCAGGACCCTGCGCTTCCGGACAACCGAATCGAACTCGCGTTGATTGTCTCCTCCTATCACGAATTCTCCTTTCCCAAGGAGATGATTTCGGCGATCGTGAGAAGCCTCAAGACGAACGGAAGACTGGTCATTGTGGAATATCGGGGAGAGGACGCGACGATCAATATTCCGGAAGCCCACCGAATGAGCGAGGCTCAGATCATTCGTGAAATGGAGGCTGTTGGCTTGACCTACAGGGAAACCAAGGACGTTTTACCACAGCAACACGTCGTGGTTTTTTCAAAATCAGCAAATACCGAGCGCTGATAGTCATTGTCTGGTCAGAGTGAGATCAGGACGTCGTCTCCCAATTCAAGCGATCTCCACAGGTACCAGGAAGCCAGTGTGCGGAAGGGTCTCCACGGTTCGGCGATTTTGATCACCTCCTTCGGTGGAGGCAATTCATGGTGCCCATACGTTTTCATGACTCCTTTCCGAATGCCCAGATCGGTTTGTGGAAGAACGTCAGGCCTTCCAAGACGAAACATCAGATACATTTTGACCGACCAGGGTCCGACACCCTTTACCGCCGTAAGGCGCTCAATGATCTGAGCATCTTCGAGCGGCGCCAGTTCTTCCTGCGCAGGTACTGTGCCATCGAGTGTCTTGGCAGCAAGGTCTTTTATGGCCACCGTTTTGGCCCTCGAAAGCCCAGCTCCACGTAGCGCTTCGTCTGGAAGTTGAACGACGACTGCCGGATCGAGTGGAGCTTCTTCATCCGTAAGCGCTCGGAAGCGACCATAGATGGTAGCGGCGGCCTTTCCGGAAAGTTGCTGATAGGCGACCGCTTCACAGAGCGCTTCAAACGGAGAAGGAGCCGGTCGGAGTCCACCTTCAAAGGGACCGACGGCATGAATAAGGGCGGCCATCTGTTCGTCCGATCCCGAAAGATGTTCGATGGCTTCGATTACCGAATAGGGTAGATCCGGCATGGCATGGTGTTGTTTCAATGTCGAAATTCAAAGGCGAAGAACGATGCCAATATAGAATGGGATCCGACCGCAGAACAAGGCGCAACGCGTCATTCCAGACTGTTTTCCTGGAGAACTACGAATGCATAATGGCACAGGTGCATGATATCAATTGAAGCACTTTGGATGGCTATGGGGCTGAGTCTCGCGGGAAGCCTTCACTGCGCCGGTATGTGTGGGGGATTTGCCATCCTCGTCAGAACAAAGACGGGGAAATCGACAGTTATTCTGCCATTTTCGGCCTATGCAGCCGGGAAATCGATTATATATGCGGTTCTTGGAATGGCGGTGGGCCTCGTCGGGGGAACGGTTGAGTCAATTTCCGTCGGCGCCGATGTCCTGGCCTGGGTTGCGGGACTGTTGATGATACTGGTTGGCCTTCATCTTTCGGGCTGGGAGCTAATCGGCACGTGGATCTCCCCGCCGGCCGGCCCCCGCTTCGTAGGACGATTCGCCTCTGTGATTCAGACTGATTCCGTCGGCGCCAGATTTCTGATGGGAATGTTGAATGGACTCCTGCCATGTGGCCTTCTTTACGCCGCGCTGGCGATGTCTCTCTCTCAGGCGAGCGCGGTTGGAGGAGGCCTGTTCATGCTGATCTTCGGACTTGGGACGATTCCCTCGCTGCTTCTGGTCTCTCATCTGGGTTCACTTTTGAGTGCGGATCAGCGGGGCAACCTGAGTCGCTATTCAGGTTGGTTCGTTATCCTGTTGGGTCTTTTGACCATCGTGCGAGGAACGGGACTCATTGAGTCAACCATGTCTCACATGTAGGATTATCCTTCCCTGGAATCCACTGTTTCAACAGTGTCACTCTCGGCAGTGTCGCCGGATGGAAGGCTTTCTTCGTCATCAAATAGTACTCGCAGGCCCGGAGTTTCGACATCATCGAATTGACCGGAGCGAACCGACCAGATAAAGCCGGCGACGCCAGTCGCGGCAAGCAGAAGCGCCAGTGGAACCAGGAAATACAGTACGTTCATCGGAGGGGACGCTTGGGGAGAAATGTTCTCTGTCCAATCGAGGACAGCACGACAATAAACGAACTCACCGGCATCGCCACGGCAGCCAGTATTGGCGTGACCAGCCCCATGATGGCAGCCAGCCCTCCGCCAATATTGTACAGTAGAGAGAAACCAAGATTGCGGTGAATGACTCTAAGGACCTTGCGCGACTCAGTTAATATCTCGACGACGGCATCGAGCCCGGAACGAGTGGTGAACGCATCGGCCGCGACCCGGGAGGCAGCGCTAGCGCCTGCTACAGCAATTCCGACATGGGCGGCCCGCAGAGCGGCCGAATCGTTCACTCCGTCCCCGATCATGGCTACGATTCGTCCATCTTCAATGAGTGATTTGATGAAGGACAGCTTGTCTTCAGGCGAATAGCCGCCGTGGCAGTTTGACGCCGGTATGTCCAGCTGACTGCCGATTTGCAAGGTCGTGACCTGGTTATCGCCAGAGCAGAGAACAACATTTTTGTCGCTTCTCACGAGCTCGTTCAAAAGGTCTCTCGCGCTCTCGCGGATTGGATCCGATATGGCGATCAGCGTGAAAGGAAGGCCCTCCGCTTCAATACCGACCACTGTCATTCCTTTCAGACGGGCTCTCTCAGTGAAAGACTGATCTATCGGTTCCGGAGGTGAGGCCCCGCGTACCCACTCAGGAATTCCGATTCGCATTCGCACTCCGAGGGTCTCACCAGAAACACCCATACCCGGGTGCGTCGTCACTTTCGTTGCTTCAGGAAGCGACTCGCCCTCAAATCTGGATTCAAATGCTCTGGCGATCGGGTGATTGATGCCGGCTTCGAGAGAAGCCGCCAGTCGTACGACTTCTGCGTCTCCATGCACGGAATCGATTGCCATCACGCCTTCGGTGAGTGTGCCGGTTTTGTCGATGATGACCGTGTCAACCCTGTTGAGCCAGTCGACGACGGATTCGGACTTGAAAAAGATTCCTCTCCTCGCAGCGCGCCCCGTCCCAACTGCAAGCGCCAGCGGCGTCGCCATTCCAAGAGCACATGGACATGTGATGACCAGTAGAGCTACGATTCGGGCTGAAATGGCGTCAGGAGATATGAAATACCACACCAAAGCTGTAATGAATGTTATGACGAGCACGGATACGGTGAAATAGCCGCCAATGCGGTCAGCGATATTCAATATGCGCGGGCTCTCATTTTCAGCATCAGACACCCATGTAAGAAGCTGTCCGATGCGGGTTTGGGGTCCTGACGCAATTACGCGCACGACGATATTGGAGGTCTCATTGGTCGTTCCAGCATGAACCAAATCTCCCGCATTCCGCCTTTCCGGATTGGATTCACCCGTCAGAATGGCTGAATTGACCAGCGAAGATCCTTCTTCGAGCCTGCCGTCGACGGGAATCAGTTCGCCGGCCCTGACATCAATCAGATCTCCCGGATTCAGGTCGTCAGCCCGTACACTTTTGCCAGAGAGCAGTCGTGCTATGGTGGGAAGCAGCGCCAAGAGTTGTTCGGTTGAATCACCGGCCAGGCGGCGTGCCCTCAACTGAAGCCAACGTGCGGATAGAAGCGCTGCGATCAGCACAGCGATTGAATCAAACCAAACCTCCCCGGTGCCTGAAATGGTCGCCCACGAACTGGCGCCAAATCCAACCAGGATGCCAACGGATATGGGAGTATCCATATGCATATGCCTGAAAGAGCCTTTTTTGAGGGACAGACGGATTGAATGCCATGCTTTTTTAAAAAACACTGATCCGCCATAAGCGACCGCCGGAATGGCGAGTATGAGGCTAAGCCACCTGGCCGCATCAAATAGCCCCGTGGAATCGGCTCCCAATCCCGAATAGAGTGCCAGAGCGAGCAACATGATGTTGCCTGCGAGGGCCCAGGAGACACCCATTCGAATCAGAAGTCGTCGTTCCTCGCGTGATTCAGGCGCTTCCTCACCGTCCACCCGAGGTTGGACCGGGTATCCGAAGTCAGCGAGCCATGTGGCAATCGAGGCGAGAGAAACTGACTCAGGATTCCATTCTATGCTCAGTCGCGCCCGCGGTAGATTGAGGCGGGCAGAGGAGACACCGCTGACTTCCTCTGGAAGCCGTTCTACCAACCACACACAAGCGGCACAGTGGACGCCATCCAGGTAAAGATGTGTTCGGTAGATACCTCCGTCCTGACGCGACGAATGCGATTCCAAAAACGCGGGGGAATCCAATTCCTGTAATACCCCCGTACTCGTCTTGGTCCTCGCCGGTTTGGAGAGGCTTCGCTTTCCAGTTGCTTCACGAAGACGGTAGTAGGTTTCATCAAGACCGCTCTCTTGAAGTATGTGGTAGACGGTTTCGCATCCGGAGCAGCAGAAACTCGGTCCAGGTCTTTGCAGTTTTTTCGGAACCGGCAAATCACAATGAGAGCAGGACTTCTGAAGACTCTCTTCGATGATATGATCGTGGCCGGTCATCGTATTTCTTTTCTGAACTCGAAAAGGAGAGGGGTTGCTTCCTGATTGAGATGGAACGAGAAGTCCCATAGTCCAGACGGATTGTCCAATGCCTCTCTTTTCTGCCGTTGAATGTCATAAAGTGACACACTGAATCTGTACGTGCCCTTTTGATCCGGCGCCCGCAGGCCTTCACTGTACAGGACCATCGAGTATTGCGGCCGAGAAATATCTATGCGTCCTTCGAGATCGGACAAGCGATTCGACAGGCTGTCCTGAACGGTAAACGTGCCTGAAAGGACTGACTCGTCAAGAGAAACGGAAAGGATCGCCAACAGGTTCATTCGGGCCGTTTTAGAACGAATAGTAGCCAGAGAATCCCATTCCAGCGCCTGATCATAGTAGTTTTCGACTACCTGAGCTCCGCCGTCAGAACGTGCTGCAACGATCACCGAAGCCATCAAGGTCACGCTGCCGAGAAGGAGTACAACTACGGCGACCGGCCAGAGACCTCCGGATCGGATCCAATCAGTTGCTTTCATGTGGGTACCTGTCGTGAATGACGTTGAAGTAGTCCGTTCAGTCTCTGTCAGGACCGAGAAGGGTGTATTCCGATATTTGCCGTATTCCATCGGCAAATACAAGTTCGAATGATCCCCGAATCGACGTATCGGAAAAGGCGTCAAGGGGCACGATTATCCATGCTTCGATTCGAGTCATTTCGCCCGATTCAAGCGGAACAGGCGTGGCTCCCACGATGCGAAGTTCAAGATCAGCAGGCACCAGCGGAATGATGTCGAAAGAGGACGGGTCAGGCGTCTGGTTTCGTACCCTGAATCGAAGACGGTTTGCGATTCGGCCATCGGGCAGTTCGGAGAATGGTTCACCGACGACGCGTCCGATATTTACGTCGTATGCACTGCGTTCCGACAACACGACGGTGAACGCGGAAAAAATGAGGATGATGAGCAGAGTGTACAGTATGGTTCGCGGTCGCAGCTTCGTCGTTGTCCCACCATCCAGAATGTTCTCTGAAGTATATCGGATCAGGCCTCGCGGCTTCCCGATCTGGTCCATGATGTGGTCACACGCATCAATACACTGAGTACACGTAACACATTCCATCTGGAGGCCGTCGCGAATGTCGATTCCAGTGGGGCAGGTCCGGACGCATAGACGACAATCAATACAATCACCCTTGGCTGCAATGGCTCCTCTGTCTTCTTCAGCCATCACCTTTTTGGATCGTTTTGCTCTTGGCTCGCCTCGGTTCGGGTCATAGGAGACGATCATGGAGTCGCGGTCCAGCATGATGGACTGCATCCTCGCGTAGGGACACGCGATCGTACACATCTGCTCCCGAAAATACCCGAAGTCAAACAGGATCAAGCCGGTCGTGAGCGACATGATCAGAAAAAACCCCCAGTTCTCTCTCGGATCCTGCTGCAGCCACGCGACGAGGGCTTCCCAGCCCACGAAATAAGCCACAAACGTGTGGGCCAGAACGAGCGACAATCCCAGATAAACCACGAACTTGAGGAATTTTCGCCACATGCGATCCCACGTCCGAGGGCCCTCATTGCGTCGCTTCTGGACATGCTCCTTGCCTTCAATCAGGCGCTCAATCGGGCGAAACAGAAACTCCAGGTAGACGGTCTGGGGGCAGGCCCAACCACACCAGACTCTTCCCAGAAGCGCTGTTATCAAGACGACCGTCAAGAGCACTCCGATCATGAAGATCATCAGCAGAAGCGTGTCCGTTGGATAGAACATCAACCCGAGAATCGCGAACTCCCGGTGCACGAAATCCAACATCAGGGCTGGTCTTCCACCAATGGGGACGAGCGGCAACGCGAAGAAAAGGACAATAAAAAACCAGGCCAATACACGCCGGCGATTCAAGTAACGTCCTTTGCTCTCAACGGGATATAACCAGCGTCGTTTACCATCGCTGGTGAGCGTGGTCAGCACCTCCTCGGGAGACGCGAGAACCCTGGGCGCCGGAGTGCCGTCAAATCTTTGTTGTTGCTCGCTCATGTTCGCTCAGGCCTGGGTTTCCTTAGCTGAAGGGCTTCGTTTCAATTTCTGATTGCGGATTCTGAATCCGGGGCCATCATGCGTCGTCAGTGGTCACGTGATCTCCTTCCGGGGCCTTGGCACCTTCTGGATTCGTTCCATTCAGCGTCTTTACATACGCGACGAGCTGCGCGCGTTCTTCTACGCTGAGAATAGCTCCCCATGGAGTCATACCTTTGTCCAGCACACCTTCTGAGATCACCTGATAGACGTTCGTCGGCTTGTTTCCGTGGATGTAATAGTCATCCGTCAGATTGGGACCGATGAGGCCTTCGCCGGCATTTCCGTGGCACATGGCGCAATTGGCAGAAAACATGGCTCGGCCAGCCGCTTCGTGTTCTGCATTCCCGAAATAAGCGGCCAACATTTCATCATCAACGTCAGCTGAAGGCGAAGTCGCTTCACTGGCCTGACGCATCTCAACCAGTTCGGCCTGCGCCAGGGCAAGATCGTCTTCGTAGGAGTTGATGAAGTCAAACTGGTGCACACCTAGAATATAGATCGGTGTCCAGATGATGGACGCAACGAACATCCAGACCCACCATCCCGGCATGGGATTGTCATACTCCTCAATACCGTCGTAGAGGTGACCACTGATGATCGAGCCATCGGCATCGGTGTTCTGGTCGTCTTGATCGTGATGCGGGGTATTCATAGTCATACTCAATTCTGTTCAGGGTAGAACTCCGAAGATTCGCCGAGAGGCATGTTCTTTGCGCTTGTCCGTTCGCCTTTTTTCATCAGTGCGACCCGAACTACAATCAGAACGAATGCGAAGATGAAGGCGAAAAGACCCACATAAGCGAGGAAGCCTGTTTCCATTGCGCGAACGACTTCTTTAATCATTGCTCGGACCTTACTGGTTATTTGATTTTTTCAGATCAGCACCGAGTCTCTGCAGATAAGCTACCATAGCGGTGATCTGTTTTTCTTCAAGTCCGGACGGACCACCGTTCGAGGAGACATTCCGGGCGATCTGTTGTGCCTGGCTGCGTGCGGCAGATTCAGCTTCCTGTATTTCGGCATCGGAATATGGAGTCCCGAGAGCCGCCAGAGCATTCATTTTGGCCGGGATACCGCCAAAATTCAGGTCTTTGGTCAACAGCCAGGAATAGGGGGGCATCAGTGAACTCGGACTGGTCGATCTTGGATCGTCCATGTGCCGTACATGCCACAGATCAGGGTATTTCCCTCCGAGCCGAGCCAGGTCGGGACCGGTGCGTTTCGAGCCCCACAGAAAGGGTCGATCATACACAGATTCGCCGGGTTTGCTGTATTCACCGTACCGTTCAATTTCATCGCGGAACGGACGAACCATCTGGGAATGGCAGTTGCCGCATCCTTCTGCGATGTAGATATCTCTACCCGCAAGTTCAAGTGGTGTGTACGGAGTGACTGTGCTGATTGTCGGAACGCTGCTCTCGAGCAGGACGAGTGGAAGAAATTCCACGACTCCTCCTACGAGAATAGAAATACCGGTGAGGATCGAAAACACGAGGGGCCAGCCTTCGAGCGTCCGGTGCCGACCATCTGTTTTGAGAAGTTTGCTCATGGTTAGATGTAGGTTGGATTGATCGAAGGATCAGGCTGCTACCGTGATGGCGGCATCTGTCGGTTTTTCTTTGGCGGTCTTGATGGTCATGTACATGTTGACGAGTAGCATAACCATACCTGCCAGGTACATCAGGCCGCCTATCAAACGGACCCAGTACATGGGTACAATCTGAATGACGGTTTCCATGAAGTCAGGGTAGAGGAGACGACCGGCTTCGTTGAAGGCTCTCCACATGAGTCCTTGCGTAATACCAGCTGAGTAGAGTGCCATGACGTACAAAAGCATACCAATCGTGCCCACCCAGAAATGGAGGTTTGCCAGTTTGTTGCTCCAGAGCTCAGACCTCCAAAGTCTTGGAAGCAGCCAGTAGATCATGCCGAAAGTCATGAATCCGTTCCAGCCCAGGGCGCCGGCGTGGGCGTGGCCAATGGTCCAGTCAGTGTAATGCGAAAGTGCATTGACAGTTTTTACCGAAAGGAGAGGCCCTTCAAAGGTCGACATACCATAAAACGTGATACCGATCACGAACATTTTCAGGACAACACTGTCCCGAAGTTTATGCCAGGCACCACGTAGCGTGAACAGACCATTGATCATTCCACCCCAGCTCGGCATCCAGAGCATTACGGAGAACGTCATTCCAAGTGTTACTGCCCATTCTGGTATAGACGTGTAGTTCAGGTGGTGAGGTCCTGCCCAGATATAAAGGAAGACGAGGCTCCAGAAGTGGACAATCGAAAGTCGATAGGAGAAAACGGGTCTTTCGGCTGCTTTGGGAAGGAAGTAATACATCAAACCCAAAAACGGAGTAGTCAGGAAGAAGGCAACTGCGTTGTGACCATACCACCACTGGATAAATGCATCCTGGACACCCGCGTAGATCGGGTAGGACTTGAAGAGTCCGACGGGCATGGCAAGACTGTTTCCAATGTGCAGGATCGCGATCGTCACAATCGTTGCGATATAAAACCAGATCGCGACGTACATGTGCTTTTCGCGCCTGATTTTGAGCGTCATAAAGAAGTTGACGGCGAACACGACCCAGACAACGGCGATCATCACGTCGATCGGCCACTCCAGTTCGGCGTACTCCTTACCGGTTGTAATCCCGAGTGGGAGCGTCAGTGCCGCTGAAACGATGATGGTCTGCCAGCCCCAGAAATGGAACCGGGACATCCCGTCGCTGAACATCCTGGTCTTGAGCAGTCGTTGACTGGAATAGTAGATAGCTGCAAAAACTGCGTTGCCTGCAAACGCAAAAATGACCGCGTTGGTGTGCAGAGGGCGCAATCGTCCAAATGACAGATATTGGCCCAAATTCGCTTGCCAATAAGGCATCTGCAACGCGATGAGGGCGCCTACCAGCATTCCAACAAATCCCCAGATGGCGGTCGCGATCACAAAATGTCGTGTGATTTGATCGTCGAACGTGACTGTCAATCCAGCAGGATTCGTGGAAACCGGTGAAGCAGGGGTCTGCGTCGATTCCATGGAAGAAAGGTGTTCTGATGTAGGATAAGCAGAATAAAGACTCAGATCACGTATTCATGATCTGAATCCTGTTCCAGGTGAAGCGCGAAAATAAAGAACCATTGTAAACGCTATTACGAAGATTTCGGGATGGAATCAAGACACGCAAACAACCTGACACTGGGGGTAGGGAATCCACTACACGAGTCCAAGTCAGATAAACCCCTACGAACCTGTGAGAACCGCCCCTTCAAAAAGGGAGCGATTGACCCTTCAGGGCTGAAGCCCCGTTTCTCTTATTGTCATTCGAGAGTGTCCATATTGTCATGAGGATAGATCACCGTCTGAAGAGAGTGTGCCGTCGCCATGTTGCCGAAAGAAGTGACACAGATATATCTGGTAGATGACCATCCGTTGGTCAGAAAAGGACTCCGGCTTGTCATCGAAGCTGAAAATGAACTCTTCGTCTGTGGAGAAGCCGCAACAGGTGAAGAGGCGCTTCAGGATCTACCTGAACTCAAACCCGATCTTGTGTTGGTTGACATATCGCTTCCCGGGATGAGTGGCCTGGATCTGGTTCAGAAATTGGATTCGATTCTTCCCTCGACACCGTGTTTGGTGATTTCCAGACACGACGAAACACTTTACGCGGAGCGCGCTATCCGGGCGGGGGCGCGAGGCTACGTCATGAAGAGTGAGGGGGCTGACGCTGTTATCGAGGCTATTCGGAAGATCCGGGTTGGTGGGATATATGTTTCGTCTGCCATCAATGAGCGCCTTCTTCAGGGAATCGCGTCAGGCCAGCAGTCGTTCAACCAGTCTCCCACAGAGGCTCTTTCAGGCAGAGAGCTTGAAGTCTTTGAAATGACAGGCCACGGACTCGGGACACGTGACATCGCCAATCGATTGGACCTGTCGATCAAGACGGTCGAATCGTATCGCGCCAGAATCAAGATGAAGCTCAATCTGACGAACGCCGCGGAGCTGGTCCAGCACGCGGTACAATGGGTGGAAAGCGAGTCGGCCTATTGATTCAGTGAAAGGCCAAGACTCTTTTCGGTCGAACCTTAATTCGAATTCTTGATCACCTGATTAAGCTCGATTTCGAACAAGAGCACAGCAAATGGGGGGATGGCTGACCCTGCGCCGAATGCTCCGTAACCCAGGACAGGGGGGATCTTGATTCGACGTTTGCCGCCAACTTTCATGCCCAGAATTCCCTGGTCCCATCCGGGAATAACCTGTCCCGCTCCAAGAGTGAAAACAAATTCAGATCCAGAGAGCGCCGTTGCATCAAATACGGTTCCGTCTCTGAGCTGACCAATGTACTCGACGAAGAGCACGTCACTGTTTTCCGCGATCTCTCCGTCACCAAGTATAATTTCTTCGACGATGACCTCGTCGAAAATGTCGATCACGGATATTTCGTAAACAACGTCCGTATTCGGGGGCACAGCACAGGATCCGTCAGAAAAACATTGACCATTCTTGCCAAAAGCCATGTGAGAAGGAATTTCAAGACGACGGGTTCCACCGACTTTCATCCCTACAAGCCCTTCATCCCATCCTTCGATGACCTGACCAACTCCGAGGGTGAAGATCCAGTCTTCGCCATGTTCTTCCGAAGTATCGAAGACCGTTCCGTCCACGAATCGACCGATATAGGAAGTGATCAGGGTATGTCCCGGGTCAATCACCTGACCGTTGCCTTCGACAAGATCGGTGATGACGACTTCCCCTTCTTCACTTGAGCTCGAATCGCAAGCAGTCAAGCCGATGGTCAGGAGAAAAACGGTCAGGAGGTTTAGGGCTCTGAATTTCATGCTGTAGACTCGGAATTAGCTTCAGTTTCCGGTTTTTATCTGTTGGCGGCACTGAGGAACGGATCAACGATCCATTTCCGGGAAGGTTCACCTGATGGAGGGCAGTTATCGGTGCCGGTTAAAAACGAGTATGCGGGCGGTGAGAGTGATCGTAGATCGCTCTCACCGCCCGCACGAGACAGATATCCTGTCAGTTTCGACTAGCCGTTCTGAATTCTCTCCAGCGTAGCCAGGTTGTCGCGAACGTGTTGAGCTGAACTTTCCATCAACGCGTTCTCGTCTTCGGTAAGAGAGACTTCAACAATCTCTTCGACGCCCTTTTTCCCAAGACGGGTTGGAGCACCGATGAAAATGCCTTCCTGGCCATATTCGCCGTTCATCCAGACTGCACATGGCAGGACCCGGTTCGAGTCCTTGACGATGGCTTCCACCATCTCAGCAGCAGCGGCTCCCGGAGCGTACCATGCCGAAGTGCCCATCAGTTTCACGATCTCTCCGCCACCAAACTTCGTGCGTTCAACGATTTCGTTGATCTTCTCCGCTTCCATCAGTTCGGGAAGGGCAATACCACCAATCGTAGTGAAATTCGGAAGTGGAACCATGGTGTCGCCGTGGCCTCCCATGAGAAGCGCCTGAATATCTCGCACAGAAACGCCCAATTCCATCGAAATGAATGCGCGATAGCGAGCCGTGTCCAAAACGCCAGCCATTCCCATTACTCGATTGCTGGGGAAACCACTCGCCATGTACGCCACATACGTCATCACGTCGAGTGGATTTGAAACGACGATAATGATGGAATTCGGACTGTGAGCAACAAACTGTTCTGTGACCGACTTGACAATCGCTGCGTTTTTGGCGAGGAGGTCGTCACGGCTCATGCCGGGTTTGCGGGCGAGGCCCGCGGTGATCACACAAATATCAGATCCGGCGGTATCTGCATAGTCATTCGTTCCGACAACGTTTGTGTCAAAACCGTGGATTGGTGCGGCTTCCGCCATATCGAGGGCTTTGCCTTGAGGCAGGCCTTCTACGATATCGATGAGGACGACGTCATCGACCATGTCTTTCCGAGCGACACATTCGGCGACCGTTGCGCCAACATTGCCCGCTCCGACTACAGTAACTTTCATTTGCTGATAGCTATAGAATTGAAAAAATCCGATGCGCGAATTCTACGAACCATCCCGTCAAGAAGAGTCTGAGATGATTCCAATATTTGGCTAAATCGATCCGTATAATGTGTGGCGTAAAAAACTCATCACTCTTTTCTCCCGCAATGAATCGACGCCTATCCCTTTTCGTCCTTCTTTTTGCAGTTTCTTGTACGACAGTCATCTCAACCGGGTTTACGCCGGATGACAAACCCAGGAATGTGGTCTTTTTCATATCGGACGGTTGCGGTCCGGCCAGCTTTGGACTCGCACGTGAATTCCAGCGTGAAAAAGATGGAATTCCCAAGCTGGACATAGATCGATATAATCGCGGAAGTGTGATCACTTTTGCCGACAGCAGTCGCGTCACGGATTCGGCGGCGAGTGCGACGGCGTACGCGTGTGGCATCAAAACTTACAATGGAGCGATAGGGATGAACTCATATCGTGAAAGTGTAGAAACAGTCCTGGAGAAGGCCGAAAAAGCGGGGTATAATACCGGGCTCATCTCGACCGCCAGACTTACGCATGCCACGCCGGCAGCTTTTTCAAGCCATGTCATCGCTCGAGCTATGGAGCACGAAATTGCTGTTCAACAGCTCGAACAGGGAATTGAAATCCTGATGGGAGGAGGCCATGCATTTTTCTCATCTCCAGAAGTGGGTGGAAACAGACCCGACAGCCTGGATTTGATCCAGCGCGCTATTGACAAGGGCTATCACAATGTGACAAATCGAAGTGAGATGATGGCGGCCGATGAATTGCCGATGATCGCGCTTTTCACACCCGGAATGATGGCCTATGAGATTGATCGGGATCAAGAAACGGAGCCTTCCATCGCGGAGATGACGGTCAAATCGCTGGAACTGCTGGCGGCATCCGATAAGCCGTTTTTTATCATGATTGAGGCGGGTCGAATCGATCATGCCGGGCATGCCAATGATCCCGGAGCTCACATTCATGATGTTCTGGCCTATGACGAAGCATGGCAGGCAGCTGTGGATTTCGCCAGATCAGATGGAGAAACTTTGGTTGTGGGCACCTCCGATCACGAGACCGGTGGGTTGACTCTGGGAGCAGAGATTTACGGGATGCGCGGTACAGGCTATCAGTACGATCCGCGCGGATACACCAATGCCTCCTCGTCGATTTCACACTATACCATGAGTTTGCCCTGGGAAAACGGAAAAAGAGTGTTACCGGGCGTAGGCGAACTGGCAACCGATATGATCGAATTATTCGGTGCAAACGGCGACTCAGCGGTCAAAGAGGCTTATGAATGGGGGGAAATCAAATACTCGCGGGGCGACTCGGTCGCGTTTCCCCAGTTGCATTGGGCGATTTCCAGAGCAGCATCCGCCTCCGCTCGGGTTGGATGGTCAACCACGGGGCATACTGCTGTAAACGTTCCGTTGTTCGCATTTGGACCGGGTTCAGAGGCATTCGCCGGCGTAATGGACAATACTGAGATCGGACGGGCTGTTCAAGCAGCAATGGGGCTGAAGTAGGGAGCTTGAAATCACCTGCTGAAATGGTTTAGGATCTCCATTTGACGACGATACTGCGGTTAAGTGTGCTTCTTTGTGGAAGCCACAAATGCTATTGAAACCGCAGATGAATCTTCTCAACAAGCATATACTCGCTGCTCTAACGTCTGAAGAAAGGCACGTCCAGAACGCGCTTTCTCATGAGATGCGTACACCGCTCGCCGTTATCATGGGATATGCGGATGCACTTCAGGAAGAACTTGAGGGAAGCCATAAAGAACTGTTGCAGCCCATCATAGATTCGGCTCATCGACTCGAGTCGGTGATTGGCAGTCTTTTGGAATATGAATCGCCCGTCCTCGAACGCAGTCACGAAACCACGACGTATTCTGTGGCCTCGACCGTCAACAAGGTCGTAAATCGTTACCGCGAAGAAGCGCGGAAAAAAAGCATCGCCGTTCACGTCGAAATCCGTGGTTCAGACTGGTTGGCGGACTCGCATGAGCATCTTCTGGACAGATCGGTGTCTCGATTGCTGGAAAACGCCTTGAAGTTTACTGAAACGGGGGAAATCAACGTCGCCATGTCCTCTCGAGCAGATTCGTTCATCATTTCACTCGAAGACACGGGAATTGGCCTTAAAGAAGGCGGATCCGACTTGTTTGCCGCGTTTACCCAGGGTTCGACCGGGCTCACAAGAGCGTACGGAGGTCTGGGGCTGGGCTTGTATCTGGTCAGGAGATCGGCGGAAGCGATGGGCGGAAGCGTCTCCTTGAAAAACCGCACCGAAAATGGCGCTGTCTGCGGTGCAGTCGCCACCCTGGAAATTGCCAGAAATCTACCTCTGCAGACGAAGCGCGCAGCCTGATTCGGGAATCACCGTCAGGTTATATGAGTACAGAGTGCAGATTGATTGATGCACCTCGATGTCTGCCCTGGAATCCATTTTATCTGAAGGATCTACTCTCGTTGTTACCGATACCGAGACGACAGGAATCCATGCCCGAAGCAATCGGATTATCGAGATTGCCGCGGAAAAGGTGAGCCCGGGCCTGGAAAGGGAGTATTTCTCAGAGCTCATCAATCCGGGAATATCCATTCCACAGCGAATTACGCGAATCACGGGTATCACAACCGCCATGGTGTTTGATAAGCCGTTTGCCGAAGATGTGATGTCGAGATATCGCGAGTTTCTGGAGGACGGGGTATTCGTGGCCCACAATATCCGATTCGATGTCTCTTTTGTAAATGCGGAATTCGAACGGGCTGGATTGTCTGAAATGGACAATCGGGGTCTGTGCACGTTGCGTCTGGCGAGAAGGCTGTTGCCGGGCTTGCGATCAAAAAGTTTGGGTCATCTGGCCAAGTTCTTCCGGATTCCGGCTCAGGGACGTCACCGCGCTGCCAAGGATGTGGAAATCACGACGCAAGTGTTGGAGCGGCTTTCCCAAATCGCTTGCGACGATCACGGTGTCACGAGCCTGGAAGAATTAGTAGACATGCAGGCCCGTACGTATGCCAAGGTGAATCCCTTTTCGAAACACGTGGTGGACATTAAGAGGGATACCCTGCCTCGGCTTCCTCGTTGTCCAGGGGTTTACTTCATGAAGGATGGCCGAGACAAGATCTTATATGTCGGAAAGGCCAAAAACCTGTCTCAACGCGTCTCAAGCTATTTCTCGGCTATAGAAGCGCATCCACCGCGTCTTCGGCAGTTGATTTCTCGCGTCAGAAAAATCAGTTGGACCGAAGTCGACACTGAACTGCATGCTCTGATCGAGGAAAGTAGGGAAATCAAACGCCTGGACCCTTCTTTCAATCGAGCCCAGAAGAAGTACATAGCCAGACCATATCTGCGCCTGGATACCGATGATGATTTTCCGCGTCTTACGGTACAGGTCATCGTGCGGGACGATGGGGCGGAATATTTCGGACCCTTGAGAAGCAGGGGACAGGCGCGAACGCTGGTCGAGATTGTCGAAAAGTATTATCCACTCAGAAACTGCTCTGCCGCCGAATTCGCCCGCGGGAAGAAGTGCGTTCGCGCCGACATCGGACGATGTGGTGCTCCATGTGAGGGAAAGATGGATTCTTCTTCCTACGCGTCAGTTGTAGACGAAGTACGTTCCTTTCTTTCCGGTGATGTTGAGGACGTTTGTATGGATATGGAACGGGGGATGTTGGAAGCCTCAGAATCCCATGCTTTTGAAGAGGCGGCGCGATTGCGCGACTGGATCCAATTCCTTGAGGAGAGACTGATCAAGAATGGAGTTGTGGCGGAAGCCGTGAGCGGACCCGAGCACGTTCACTATCTGTCCGGAGAAAATGATAATCCGGCGACGCTGGTCATGGTCTCAGGCGGACGGGTATCGCTTCTCGAGGCCGTTTCGGATGAAGATGATATCGAGGATTTGTTCGATTCGGCATTCGAATCTTCCCACGACGAAGACGACTCCATGAATCGCATCCATACAGACGCCCGGAGGGTGCTGGATCATTGGCTATATGCGAATCGAACTTCCGTAGTGTCGGCTCTGCGCAGGGAAGGCGAAGAAGTCGGACCGTTTGTTTTCCGGACTGTGGCACTCATTGCGATGCACGAACAGGCTCGCAGAGAATCCACCAGGGACGCGGAGCCGGTGGAGGAAGCCGATTCCTTCGAGAAGCTCTGATATCTGAGAGCATTTCGATCAAGCGTCGGCGGTCCGTCTAACCGAATAACCATCGCACGACGTAAACGGCCGCAACGAGAGCAACAAAGTCAGCAATTAACCCCGCGGGTACTGCGTGACGTGTCTTCTTGATATTCACGGCTCCAAAATAGACGGCGATGACGTAAAAGGTGGTTTCGGTCGATCCGAACATGGTAGCAGCCATTTTTACAAGAATCGAGTCTTCTCCGAATTGCTGGATCATGTCCAGGACGATGGCGGCTGAGCCAGATCCAGTAAGTGGTCGCATGACCATCATCGGCAGGACTTCAGGAGGGATGGCAAAAAATGAAAAAACGGGTCGCAAGCCTTCGATCATGAAGTCCATGGCACCAGAGGCGCGAAACATGCCGATGGCAAAAAGGATGGCTACCAGATAAGGAATGATCGTTACGGCAACCTGAAAACCTCCCTTGGCGCCTTCAACAAATTCTTCGTACACCGCTACTTTCTTGATCAGTCCGTAGAGCGGAAATCCTACGATCAGGGCGGGCAAGACGAATGCCGAAGCGGTCTCTATTATCATTCGGAGAGTTTCCATGGTCAACCCTCCACGATCGGCGCAGGTGCCGTTTTTCTGAACCGCTTCATCTTCGAAAGCAGTCGGGCGCTGATGATCGCTACCACGAGGGAAATCGTGGTCACGATTATGATAGCAAAGATCAATTGATTGATCTGCAGACCCATCAATGCGACCAATAATACCGGCGGCACAATTTGGACCGAGGCGGTATTCATGGCGAGCAGCATGACCATGGAATCTGTGGCTGTCTCGGAGTCAGAATTGAGCTTCTGCAATTCCTCCATCGCTTTGATGCCCAGAGGCGTAGCGGCATTGCCCAGGCCGAGCATATTCGCTGTCAAATTCAGAACGATCATTCCCAGCGCCGGGTGGTCTCGAGGAATGTCCGGAAAAAGCGGCCTGAGAATGGGTTGAGTAAATCGGACCAGTGTCTGGATGAGGCCGCTTTTTTCGGCAATCTGCAACAGGCCCATCCACAAAGCCAACACTCCAATCAGAGCAAGCGCCAGTTGTACGGCCGTTTCGGCCATGCTGAAAGCGGCTTCTGCGATCGCATGCATCTTTACGAACTTGACCGGACCAAAACTCACACTTCCTGTCCCGGAAACGGTAGATGTCATGGTCAGCTCACCACGAAGATCATTGTCCCTCGGTGAGGTTTCAGTCCGAAGTGTTGCCCACGGCTCGGGGACAGAAGCATCTTGTGCGAAACGAAGTTGGGTCCCGGCTTCATTATTGATCAGCACGCCGGCGAATGAAGAGTCCGGATTTGACTCCACACCGTAGAACGAGCGGAAGTATCTCGGATCAACGTGCACACTTACTTCCTGACGTCGCAGGTCCGGATCTATTCCATCGTTGGCCGTGACACGCAGTTCGAATTGTTCTCCATTTCGATAGGTGTCATTGGCCAGATCGCGTACATCGTACGCTATGCCAAATACCAGACTGAATATGATCAGTCCGGCCCAAACGTAATTCAGCATGTGCCTTCTTGTTCGTGGATGCCGGTCGACGTTTCAACTTGTGAATGATACGAAACGGATCCGGCTTTGAGCAGAGAATGAAGCACAGATCGCAGCATTGTCAATCTGCGGTAGAACAGCCAGGAAATGATGCGGAATCCAGTTTGGCGGGGAATCGGATAACAACCTTTTATGTGGCGGCGGCTCTGCCGCCGCCACATAAAGGCTTCCGAAGACCCCGAGATAACTCAGTCGATATGCTCGGAGGAAGTGCGTAGGGGTCGACGGGAAGAGAAGGAATCCAAAGGCGAATCAAATTCCCTGGCCTCTGAACGTCATCTTTCGCGGTCGATCCTCACTACAATTTTGTCAGCTGTGGAGGCTCAAAAACAGAGGTTTTCTTCGAAAATGTCTGTTGCCAATGCCTCGCATGGGTTTTATCGGCTGAAAACGCGTCAGTTATAGCTTTGCGTTGTGAAGATAAGGTGAAGCCAGTCGGGGTTTTTGTCGGCAAGGACTTAAAAATTGCCGGTTTTGGACGAAAAGAGAAACCAGGGCTTTCGCTCCGATTCCAGATTTACCCGGGTTTCTGTTTTACAATGGTTCGCAGCCACATCTCAGTTGTAGTTCTCGTCTCATTCCTGTCGCTCATGGCGGGAAGTTGTGCGAGCGGCAAGCCCACTTCTCAGGTGAGCGCTAAGCAGGAAAAATCCACAGGATCCACCGAAGACTCTACCAGTGTCGAATTACCACCTGTAGTGAATCAGCCTCAAGCATTAGACCTGTCGCCGGGGACACATTCCTCACCAGTCGCCAATCTGTACCCTGTGATAGAATCAATGCTGGCGATGAATTCAGGTACGATGCCAGGATCTTCAGGCCGAGAATTTTCCAAGACACGATCTTCTGACACCAAGGTGATTGGCTATTATGCATGGTGGACCCGCGGAGCCTGGATTGACCTCGATCTGAGTCAATACGACAAATTGATCTTCTTCTCCACGACACCCGGTGCGGACGGCAAAATCGAGTCCAGAAATGGATGGCCTCACGCGTGGGTCAGTCTTAAAGATCGTACTGATAGCCTGGACATTCCCCTTGTTCCGACCCTCGCACTGTTGGATGCCGAGGTCATAAAGAAACTCTTCCTGTCTGATTCAGCGAGAACCGAGCTCATCTCGACAGCTCTCACACTTATCGAAGAAAGCGGGGGCGAAGGACTGCATCTGGACATTGAACTGTTTGAGCCCGCGTCGGACAGCCTCAGGAATTTGTTTATGGCCTTTACAGACAGTCTCGCTACAGTAAGCGCACGTCATTTCCCAAATGCAGAGCTGAGCATTTTTGCTCCAGCTCTTCAGGATGGCAGCCTTTTCGAACTCTCGCGAATCAACCGGTTGTATGATGAGATCATGGTTCAGGGGTACGATCTGCACTGGCAGACCGGGCCAACGGCTGGCCCACTTTCGCCATTGAGCGGTTGGGAAGGAGCCAACTGGCATCAGATTGCAAGGAGATATGAAGCGGCGGGCATTGAGAGAGAGAGGATGGTGATGACCATTCCTTATTACGGATACGAGTGGCCGGTCGAGACAGGGGAGAAGGGATCCAAGACGAGGGGAGAGGGAAGAATTGTTACCTACGCCAGAGTAGACTCACTCAACATTCCCGACATGCAGGTTGCCGTATCCGATCGCGTCGACCTTCACGGTGTATTGAGGGACGAGTTGTCCAGAAGCCCATACTATTCGTACAGAGATTCTACCGGATGGTGGCAGGGATGGTTTGAAGATCGAACGAGTCTGGAACACAAATATGATTTTGTTCAAGATCGCGAAATGAGAGGAGTCGCAATTTTCCCGATTGGTTATGATGCAGGACTCCTGGACGAAATCATCGTCTCAAAATTTGGGCGTCGTAACAGGTAATTCCACACTCAGGAGCAAAACTCCATCAGAACGCCTTCCGTGTCTGAAGGGTGAATGAAGAATATCGTTTTCCCATCAGCTCCCTTTTTGGGCCGTACTCCCAACACCCGAAGTCCTTTCTCTCTGAATTCTTCAAACGCCCTTTCCGCATCATCCACACTGAAGGCAAGGTGGTGGATTCCTGGTCCCTTCTTCTCAAGAAATCGGGCGATTGCCGAAGAATCGGAGGTTGATTCCAGCAATTCAATCTTGGTACCTCCGGCATCGTAAAAGTGTGTGATTACGCCTTCCGATGTAACCTCCTCAGATTTGTAGGGGCGCGCGCCAAGCAGCGTTTCGAACAGCTGCCTGGAGGCTTGTATGTCTTTTACGGCGATGCCGATATGTTCCAGTTTCACGGGGTTTGGATCTGCTTCGGGAATTCGGTCTGAGAGGAAGCTTCGAATATTGTCCTCGGTCGGCAGATTAGTGATGACGAGGTGTCCGGTCAACAGTACCTTACGCAGTTCACTCACTTCGTTGATTCAGCGAACCAGGCGCCTGCAGAATCATGCACATGATTGCACCGGATAAGGACTATCAAAGACCCGTAATGATTGCGAGTCTGCTGATCTCTCTGCTCATGTTGGGTGGTAAGATGACGGCTTTTATCGTCACAGGATCCGCAGCAATTCTGTCAGATGCTCTCGAGTCGGTAGTTCATCTCCTAGCCACCGGATTTGCCGCGTTCAGTCTCTGGTACTCTGTCAGACCTGCCGATCGGGGGCACCCGTATGGTCATGGAAAAATCGCCTACTTCTCTTCTGGTTTTGAAGGCGGGCTTATCATGATTGCTGCGCTGAGTATTCTCTATACAGCGATCATGGATCTGATCCAGGGACCTGAACTGGAAGCGTTAAGCTTCGGTCTGATCATCACGGGGGCCCTGGCGGTGGTGAATCTTGGTCTGGGTTGGGCGCTCGTACATACGGGCAAAAAACACAACAGCATTGTCCTGATTGCCAACGGCCATCACGTCTGGACAGATATGTGGACGAGTTTCGGTGTAATCATCGGGCTCCTCCTTGTATGGTTGACGGGCATTGTCTGGTTTGATCCCGTTGTAGCCATCATTTTGGCGCTGAACATCCTCTGGATGGCAGGAAAGCTCGTGCGAAATGCTGTGAAAGGCCTGATGGAAGAAGCGGATCCTGCAGAAACCGCAAAAATCGTTTCATTACTGGAAAATGCCGTCTCTTCCGGCTCGGTTTCTGGATATCACCAACTGCGGCATCGGCGGGTGAACGACAATGTGTGGATAGAATATCACCTCCTTTTCCCGAGCGAAGACTCAGTTTCGCAAGCCCACGACAAGTCGCACGAGGTCGAAGACTCCCTCCATCAACTATTTCAATCGGATAAGGTGATTGTGACGGCGCATCTGGAACCTGTGGAGCACGACCATGCCCATTCGAGGAATCATCCTGAGCCCCGGATTGACAGCCTGGGAGGAGAAGAAACATGAAGGCGAAGAAAATTGTGATTGTGGGTGGAGTGGCATCAGGCCCTGCTGCAGCGGCCGAAGCACGCAGAACGGATGAGAATGCAACAATCACTCTCATAGAAAAGGGACCGGATATATCGTATAGCGCATGTGAGATGCCGTTGTTGATTTCAGGCGAGGTCGAGGACGATTCCAGATTGGTAAGGCATTCGCCCCAAGCGTTTTCTGAAAAGTATGGTGTTGAAGTTTTGACGCATCATGAGGTCGAGTCCATTGACCCGGAAAGACGGAAGGTTTCTGTTCGTGATTTTTCTACCCAGAACCTGAACGAGCTTCCCTACGACACACTGGTCGTTGCGACGGGCTCTGCGGCGACGATACCTGAAGCCCTGACTACGCAATCAAAAGATGTTCATCTGATCAGGAGTCTTGAAGATTCGAGATCTATGGTAACTACGTTGAACTCGAAAACGGTTCATCACGCAGTTATAGTCGGCGCGGGGTACGTAGGACTGGACATCGTGGAATCATTGCTTCGAAGAGACATTCGTGTCACGATGCTGGCGTCCGAAGGTCGTATTCTGAGTAATTCGCTCGATGCTGGAATCAGTAAAGAGGTGGTTCGACATCTTGAGAGTCAGGGAGTGAATGTCAGGGCAGAACGAGCGACACGCCTGGATGTCGCGCCGGACGGAGCACTTCGCGCAGTGGAAACCGATGCCGGTGAAAAGATCGGGTGTTCCCTGGCGCTGATTGCTACGGGTACGCGTCTCCTGAACTCGATCGGTACCGCGGCCGGGCTCAAGATCGGGCCGGGGGGAGGTTATCAGGTGGATGACCAGCTCAGAACGTCAATCCCCAACATCTGGGCCTGCGGAGATTGTATTGATCGAGAGGATGTAGTCACGGGGCAGTCCATTCTGGCACCCCTGGCTTTGAATGCATTCAGGACTGGCCGCGTTGCGGGACGCAACGCGGCCAGAAGCGGAAAAGGCCGCCCCGCATCTGTGCGTCCAGTCGTGAAGGTCGCCGCCGTCTCAGTCTGTGGGCTGGAAATCGCCCACACGGGGTGGAGTGAGGAGGAAGGACGGAAGAAAGGACTGAATACGACGAGCGTCACAATCAGACATCGCTCTGCCTCGTCACTTTCTCCCCACAAAGCCCTGCTCGTACACCTCGTAGCTGAACCGGGGACGCGACGCATTCTGGGGGCTCAGATTGTTGGTGAAGAGGGTGCAGCGCAGCGCGTGAATCTTATTACAGCCATGATTCGATCTGGTGGCACAGTCGATGATCTGTACGAACTTGATTTCCTGTACGCTCCTCGACTCGCGCCTGCACACGACGCCTTGATGATTGCCGCACGAACGATGCAAAAGAACCTCGGCTGATCTTACACCACTCAAATCCACTATCCGGAATACCTGTTTGTCACCTTCTCCTACGATTCGCTTGCTCGCAGCCCGTCAGTTGGATTCGAATGAAAACCGATCCGCCTATGTCGGATTCAGCCGCGAGGAGCGCCACTCTTCGCCCGAAACGGCGCGAGGTGTCCGCGAATTGGTCTCTGGAGTGACGAGGTGGAAGCGTTACCTGGATTTCATCCTCGACGCATTCTACAAAGGAGACCTCTCGAGCATGGAGCACTCGATGTTGACTGTCTTGAGGATCGGTCTGTACGAGTTGTTGTTCACAAGGCAGCCGGATCATGCCGTCTTGAATGAGGCGGTCGAGACGGCGAAGAAGCACGTTCGACCCGGTGCCGGAGGATTGGCAAACGGGATTCTCAGAAACGTGCTCAGAAAAAGGGACAGTCTCCCTGAACCAGATATTGCAACGCCAGCAGGAATGGCGGTACGGTTTTCTCATCCGGAGTGGATGGTCGAGCGGTGGCTCCTCAGGTGGGGTGCGGAAGACACACTCGCGTTTTTGAAGCACAACAATCAGCGGCCAAAGTTCGGTGTTCGCATACTCTCGAATCGAGAACAGGTGCTGGAAGCTCTCCATGAGGCTGAAACCGAATATGAGGATTCTCCCTACGTGGATGATTTCATCCGCGTGCGAAATACCCAGGCTCTGTTGCGCGGAGGGTTTATTGAAGCCGGAGACGTACTCATTCAGGATGAGGCAGCGGCGCTCGTAACCCGCCTCTCGGTTCCGGAAAAAAACTCCCATGTTCTGGATATGTGTGCGGCACCGGGAGGGAAGAGTGTGCAACTGGCGCTCGCTCTGGAAGAAAGTGGCTCGGTCGTCGCGGCAGACAGCAATCGTAAACGGCTCCGATTGATCGATCAGAATATCACCCGACTCGGACTCACAAATGTCGAATCTGTCCACGCGGATGGCACCAACCCACCCGACGATTGGCTCGAAGCCTTCGACACCGTTTTGCTCGATGCGCCGTGCACGGGAATGGGAGTACTGGCCAAACGAGCCGACATGCGGTGGAATCGGGAAGAAACCGATCTCGCAAGACTCTCGGATCTGCAGACGTCCTTGATGGATGGGGCGTCCAGCTGTGTCAAACCCGGCGGAGTACTCATTTACAGTACCTGTACGGTGGAACCAGAGGAAAACGAAATGCAGGTCACCACTTTTCTTGAACGAAACGCAGAGTTTGAACTGGAACCGGTTTCCGCGTCTATTCCTTCGGCAATGAAGACGCCTGAAGGCATGTACTTGAGTTTGCCCTTCCAAACCGGTGTTGATGGTGCATTTGGCGCCGTCCTCCGAAAAAAGAAATGATTCCTCCGCATTGTCTATTCACGACTTTAATCGTGTATACCAATTCGAGCGCCTTACGAAACCTGTAATTGCTTCTGGCATACGTGTTGGGCACCATCCTTTGAGGTTTATGCACCGGCTGTCCCTGTATATGCGTAGTTCACTTCCCGTTCTGGCCATAATATTGGGCCTGACGATCGTCGCCAGTCCTGCCAATGGTCAGCGAATCGCCAAATACGGAGCGGATTTCCTGGCAGGAGGGGTAGGCGCGCGCGCGCTGGCGATGGGAGGAGCCTACATCAGCGTTGCCGACGACGTATACGCGGGATTCTGGAATCCCGCCGGGCTCCACCATGTAACGTCGAGTGAGGCTTCATATATGCATTCGGAGCGATTTTCCGGAATCGTATCCTTCGACTATGCCGGTTACGCTGTTCCGTTCTCTGAAAAAAGCGTCATCGGTGTCACGCTGATCCGAAGCGGGGTCAACGACATCAAGAATACGCTGGACGCGTGGGACACAGAACGAAACCAGCCGATCCCGGACCCTGAAAGCGCCATCACGACATTTTCTGCTGCGGATTACGCACTTATCGTGGGTTACGGAAAACGGATCAATGATCGGCTGTCGATTGGCGTCTCTTCGAAGATTATCCGACGTTCCATTGGCGACTTCGCCAAAGCATGGGGCTACTCGATGGACGTGGGACTGCAGTATAGAAGCGGAGACTGGGCGTTCGGACTGAACGCACAGGACATCACAACGATGTTGCAGTCCTGGTCCATCAACGAATCCAGCTTGACCAATTTGAGAGACGTATTTGGCGATGACCTTCCCGAGGGCGGTACAGAATTGGTATTGCCTGTCTTGCGGTTCGGATCTGCCCGTAATTTTTCGCTGGCCGTCGGTGAGCTCTTGCTGAGCGTGGATATGGACGTGGCCTTTGATGGTCAAAATGCAAACAGTTTTGGATCGGGCGATGTGTCGCTGCATCCACGCATCGGCCTCGAATACAGCTATGCGCAAGTTCTCGCCTTTCGAACCGGATTGAACCGGATTCAGAATGTGGAAGGAGAAGGACTTGATCTGACACCCTCGGTGGGAGCAGGTCTCAAATGGGGCCAGGCCGCACTTGATTATGGCTTCGGTGACTTCGCAGGAATCGTATCTGATCTTGGATTTTCGCACAGAATTTCCGTGCAATATCGCTTCTCGAGTTCGGAGTGAGTGATTCTGAACATACCGGCGCGGTCACTCTGATCATTCCTGTCTATAACGAAGAGAGCGTCCTGCCACTTCTGGTTCGGGAAATGGAGATCTTTCGCTCGGGTCGCAACGAAGACATTCAGGTTCTGTTCATCGACGATGGATCGACGGATGATTCGGTTGGCGTTATTCGTTCTGCGACGGCGGCGCTCACAGGGTACTCGCTCGTTCAGTTCTCCAGGAATTTCGGTCATCAACTGGCTGTGACCGCTGGCATCGAATTGTGCAAAAGTGAAGCTGCCGTAATCATGGATGCGGACCTGCAGGATCCTCTCGAAACCGCGGGAAAAATGATAGACGCGTGGCACGAGGGATACGACAGCGTGTACGGTGTTCGCAGCGAAAGAGAGAATGTCGGGATTCTGCAACGTTTGACTGCAAGGATGTACTACAGATTCTTTCGGTCATTCACAGGTGTGGAAGCACCCGTTGACGCGGGAGACTTCAGATTGATATCACGCAAGGTGATGGACGCGTACAAGCAATTTGGTGAGCAGCAACCCTATGTCAGAGGGCTCGTTTCCTGGTTAGGATTCAAGCAGAAGGGAATCGACTACGTCCGACCCGGTCGAGCAGCGGGAAAAACAAAGTATCCCTGGAGCAGGCGGTTCGAGTTGGCCATTGACGGAATTGCGTCGTTCTCCGGCAAACCGCTCAAGTATGCCGTGCGTCTGGGGCTTTTGGTGTCTACCGGCTCATTTCTGGGGCTGATCTGGGTGCTGTTGACGAAATACGTATTCCAGACCGCCATTACCGGATGGGCATCATTGATATTTGTCGGGTTCTTTTTCGGAGGCATCCAGCTCTTCTTTTTGGGTGTGCTCGGATCATATCTTGCCCGGGTTTACGAGGAAGTAAAAGGAAGACCGAGATATGTCGTGAGTGAAGTCTGGTTGTCAGGACAAGACGGCTCCGGGAGCATTACAGAAGATGACTCGTTGATAGCCACAATCAGCCAAAGCGCGGTGTATCCAGAGTGAAAAGAGAAGACTGGACAGGCCTTTCTATCAGCCTCGGCATCCATGCCGTGCTGTTTCTGATGCTTTCTCTTTTGACGGCAGCCGCCAACGAAGACCAACCGATGGGATTCATGGAAGTGGAATTTGGTGCTTTTTCGGAAGGCAGACCCGTCCAGCAAGCTCCTGAGAGGGAAGAAGTAGAGACAACCGTCGAGGAAGAGACACCGGACACTGAAGAACGTCCTCCGGTTGCGCCACCAGAAGACATCAAACCGGTTGAGCTTCCCGATGCTGAACTCGACGTGCCGGATGAAGAAGTGATCGAAGCACCGGAAGCAGAATCGATCGCCCCCGAGGAAAGTCAAATTGAAGAAGAAGTTGTTGCTGAAGAGCCAGAGCCCGAACGAGAAGTTGTTCAGCCTCTTGGCAGCGGTTCACTGACGGCCGACGAAGGAGATACGAGTGGTGATGACGGTACGTCCAATGAAGAAGAAGCGTCGGCCCCCTATCAGATTGAGGGATTGAATCGAGCTCCGATCAGCACACCTATTCCGACCTACTCTGAACAGGTGAACGCACTCATCCGGGTTCGCATAACAGTCGATCCACAGGGACGGATCATCCAGAGAATTCCTTTGATCAAAGGAGATCCTAACCTTGAGAGGGAAGTCATGAACGCCCTCCTCAGATGGAGATTCAACCCACTTCCAGTCGATGCTCCTCAGGAGAATCAGATAGGCGTTGTTTCCTTCCGGTTCAGGCTTCGCTGATCCATGAGCCGTCAGCGCAGTTGACTTCGGATCCACTCTTCAACATTGAGGCCACCCCAGTTCTTGGGGAACACGCTCTCGACCATCGTTTCGTCTGTTTTCGGAATATGTCCAAGGCCCAACGGGATGTCTCCGGCGAAGACTATCACAAACCGAGTTTCGCCCAGAGGAGGTGTCATTTCAAGGACGGGTGTGATTTGTCTTTGAAAGTAGTCAAGCACGTTTTCGGGAGCGATCTGTACCTTCCCGGCGCTTGCTGCGGATCCGATGAACTGGGCGAGGGAAGTTGACAGGCGAGGTTGGTCTGATTTTCGATTCAGACCTGTCATTCCCCGAATTATTTCATTCAATCCGCCAGGCCATTCTCCATCAACCACCAGCCGGTCGTATTTACCCCCGGTCGTTTGGGTGAGGAGACTTGAGAACGTGTCATTCCTCAGTCCGTGATTCGACCAGGGTCCGTTCGAAACATCGATAGATTCAGCTTCTCTGCGTGAATCGTTGTCCGCTGAGATGATTGTCTCAGGATTCCTGTTGCCATCAGCCTTTCGAAGGATGCCGAAGAAAAACCCACCCGTATCCTGAAAATGGGGCCAGATCCGAACGGCTCTCGACATCGTGGGATGAAAACGCACGTCATTCCACTCCAACAGGCCTTTGTCGGTCGATAAACCGGGAAGATTGACCTTCTGAAGTTCAACTTCTTGTGCGCTTTCGGGAGAAGATAGGACTCGATTCAGAACGCATTCGTTCTCTTCCGGAGCGAAGGTGCAGGTTGCGTAGACAATGCGCCCTCCAGGCCTGGTGAGCCTGATGGCTCTCCTGAGAATCTTCTCCTGAAGTCCGGCCAGGCGAGTGCGTTGGTCAGGATGTTGGGGGAGAAGCACCTTTGGGTTTTTCCGGGATGTGCCCTCGCAAGAACAGGGTACGTCAGCTACGACGGCGTCATATCGAAATCCGCTGTCGGGGAAGTCGGCAGCGTTGTGATTGGACATGAGGACATTGGGGAGTCCTACTCGGTCGACGAGACCCCTCAAAACATGCATCCGCGAGGATGAGACGTCATTTGCCACAACCCGGCCTGTCCATCCCACACGAGAAGCGATTTGGGCCGTTTTATTACCTGGTGCCGCGCACAAGTCGAGTACAGATTCGCCTGCATTCAAGTTGAGAGCGTCAATCGGAGACATAGCCGCTTCTTCCTGAATGACGCATGCACCGGTGAGAAAGGCTTGCACGAATGCAGGACTCAGCGTCCAGTCGCGAAATGCGTCTTCCTTCCAGGTCAACCGAGAAGCACCTGAATCCTGCAACAGCTCATGCCCCCATGGACGATGAGCGGGCACCCAGCAGGACAGCGGCTGTCGCGTAGTACACGACTTTTGGAACTTCGCGAAGTCATCGACAATATCGCGATAGCGCTCCAGGATGTTGTCGTGGGGCATATCAGTTTCCGGACAACGAACGAGACAGTCGGGTACTGAGCCGAACCCGCATTGCGAATTGTTCGAACACACCAGCTGGATGATTTCCCAGACCGTTATCCATAATATTCAGGAATGAGAAGGCCATGTGCATCCTCGAAGCAAAAAGCCCCTTGCTGACGGTCATTTCCAGATCTGCCGAGGCAGGAATTGTGCGTCTGGCGGGCTCGTTGTATTCAGGCCAGATCCACTTTGAAGCCACTCCGACTGAGGCGAAAACACTGATGCGATCAGAGGTCCGGATACTCACGGAAGCGTTGACTCGATGCCTGGGATAGCCGGTATAGTGTCTCCAGAAGACTGTATCTCCTTCGCTGGACACATGATAGAACTGATACGAAAGGCGGGATATTGAAGACCTCCAGCGATTCACAATCCCAGCTCCTCTGGAAAACACCCATCCCGTCTTTCCTGTAGACCACGCAGTCTCGGGTAACAGTGGGCCGATGCCGAAGGGTTGCTCAATCTGGCGATCGGGTAGAGTCAGGCCCGAAGAATTCCTCATTCTGACGTCCAGCCAGAAGGACATTGTCTCCGCTAGGAGCACGGAAGCGTGCAGTCCAGCATCAAGTTCTCGCTCCCTCGTTGAGGCCACGGGAGGAGACACGTGCGCGGCAAACTCATTGAATGTGACGCCCCGGGCAACAAGGCTCATGGTCGACCAGTCTCGGGAGGGCAGGCCATTCATAAACGCCGCATTCAGGCGTACAAGCGAACCATTTTGGGCATGCCAGCTCATTCGGGTGCTGATTTGCGCCACGGTTTTGCTGCCGGTATCCGATTCACCAATGTTCGATAGAACCTGAATCGTACTGGTCCATTGTGTCGACGCAGATTTCAATACAGTCGTTAGTCTGCCATATAAAACCTCAGAATCGGGAGCCATCACGGTACCTGACTGATTGACGCTGTTGACCTTCATGCCCCCTGCAATTTCCAGTGAGTGGGAATCGCGATGAAATCCTGCAAATGCCTCTGCACGGCTTTCGCTCATCTGCATTTCAGCGGGCAGAGAAATCTTGGAGGCTCGATTGGTTATGTCGACACGATCCACGCTCCATCTCAAACCGATCTCGCCCGAGTCCGACACCCGAAAAGATCCGATTCCCTTGATCCAGTCCCACTGCTGACGATTGGGCCATTCCCATCCGGCAATCTCCAGAAACTGATGATCTGATTTCCGGGCGCTTCCAGCCAGAACTTCCAGGCTCGATGATTCTTTTTGGTATGAGAATCGAAGGAAGGGGTTGAACAGCGAAACCACGGGCTGTCGCACCGCGCCGAACACGAGCCATTGTCGTCCGGACAGCTCTTCGTCCGTAATGTGATACAGATCGGAGTTTAAACCGGCTTCAACAAACCAGGGATTCTTCCCGAAGGAAAGTCGCGTGCTTGTCACGGGGCCACTTCGATCGACGTTGGTCAAGGATGTGTCCTGGTGAATCGCCGGTCCCGGATCACCGGTTTCATTGATTAATCCCATTTCTGAACGCAATGACCACCCTTGCGGCCTGGCGGTTTTGATTCGAAGCACTCCGTCGGCTGTTAATCCAAGAGGCAGGATCGTGCGCTCAGGGGAATATCCAAGAGAATCGATATCGGAGGGCGATACCGGGATAAACTCCACCATTGATCGATCAAACAGGAAGAACGGCATTGGTATGCCGTCTACCTCGATCGTCGGTCCTGTTCCGTGAAGTCCGCCGATCCCGGATCCGATGAAGCGCAGGGAGTAGCGGTCGTTGGACCATGATTCAATTGGATGAAGGGTGCGAAAGACTTCTGCCAGGCGACCCGCGCCCCGGGTGCCGAGCTCACTCCTCTGCCATTCATGGACGTTTTCCTGGGCCCGTAGTGGTTCAGCGATCATCAACAGTATCAATATGGACGCTACTCGGATCATTTCAGAATCCGTTTCAGCCAAGCCGGCGTCGTCTGTTCAACCGAGATGCCAAACGATGTGTCTACAAACTCCCATCGAGGATTTGTAAAAACGCGTGCCCCTCTAAGATCGAAGAACACCCTGATCGAACCGGTGATTCGCCTGTTGAACCGGACAAATGGCACAGCTGTAATTTCGGATTCGATGCGCCCTGCATCCGCGTTTTCGAGATCCAGCAGCATCAAAACATTACCGACCAGGATGCCAGAGTGGATCTCAATCGCAAAGTCGGAGGGAGAGTGAATTGACCAGCCGGCAAGGGTTGTGAGTGCCTGGAATTGGGGCAACTCGTCCTGCCCGGGCTCCCAGTTGCGCCATCCGATTTCCATCTCGAAATGCCCACGGTGATATGGGGAGGAAAATGAAAGGCGTCCACCCATTGACGGACTCCATGAATCGAGGCCGCGTTGCCGGGCAATCGAAGAAGCAGAGAGAGACGTCCTGATCGTTTGAAAAGCACGATCTTCCGAAGATGAAGTGGTAGTCTGTGCCACGCTGCTGAGGCAGATGGCGGAGCCGGCGATAAGTGTCAGGAAATACGATGGTAGACGCGTCAATAGAATAGCGCTTCGTTATAGATCCCGGGACCAGTTGATTCGATAAGCGATAGACGCGGAGCCGACGAACCGGGATCCATCGACGTCTTCAATATGATTTTCGTTTTTCATCAGGTTCATTCCGGCGTTCAGCCGCACGTCGAAACCGTTCGACAGCATTCCCGAGACTTGGACAGATGGCCGGATGATTTGCTCCGTAACCCCATCAAGAATCAAGTCTGCATCGTCATGAAGCGGGAACGGGTTTCGCATGTCTTGTTCACCCTGGAAAAGAATGTCCAGACGAGGCGAGACGATCCAACCATCCGTGCCCAACCAGTGAAGAGCAGCGTATGCGGAAATGAAATCAGAATACTGCGTCGCGATGCCGCGATTCAGGTATATGTACTTCCCTTCAGGTTGATCGGCGTTATAGGTACGGGCCGTGACAAATGTGGCTCCCGCAGAGAGATCCAAGCCAGAAGAAACGCTGGCTCGGTACATGTGCAGATTGGCTGAGATGGAAGCCGGTTCCTTGCCATTCAGGAGATCGAAATCATCCAGAGCAACCTGTCCCTGAAGCAGCGTTTGAGATCTTTGAATCTGGAAAAAGGCCCCCAGCATACCGTTATTTTCCTCGTTTTTTGGTTTGTCATCCACCGACAGGACCGCGAGTTGAAACGGATTTGCGAAAGTAAGAGAAAAACCGCTGTTTGCACCCGAGTACAGGATGGAGTGCATGAGACCGACAGACCATTTACCAGGACTCGTCAACGAAAAACGGTGAACAGCCAGATAGCGTCTTTCGCTACCTGTGCTCACAGAGTCGTCTCCGGCAAGGCCGGTGAATCGGCCATCTCCCGTGATGCTGTCCAGTTCGGAAACGCTGGTTCGAAGGTTCAATCGAGGCGTTCCGATTCGAAACGAGATATAATCCATCGGTCGTGGATTGTCGCTCAGGACAAGTCCGGGCTGGTCATACCCACCCCAATGTTGTCTCGTGCGCCCGAACAATACGGACGCAAACTCGCCATCGTAGGACAGATAAGCGTTCTCGGGACGGACGAACCATCGGTGTGCTGAGTCTATGCCGTCCGGGTCCCGGTCATAATATCTGTCGTGACGCCATCCCCAGGCAGCGGTCCAGTTGCCCGCTCGAAGCCAGGATTCAAACGAGATCTGGGAGTAAATAACCTCTTGAGGGTCCTTCTGAGGTCTGAGCATATCCAACCGTTCTTGTGTCGACACCAGAATTCCGGGGCGCATTCTCAATCCGATCGAAGTCCTGGACTCCGGAAATTGATGAAGTCGCTGTCTTATGCGCCGGACCCAATCGTTCTCCATTGGTCCGGCGGCTCTGGAGACGTTTTCCAGACTGCGGAGGAAGTCTTTTTCCCGGATTGGAAACGATGCCTGACTTAAATCAGAGAGGTGTCCACGAGCGAGAAGGGGATTGAAGTACCACAGGGCCGGATCTTCGAGAGATACAATAGGACCGTTTTGTGCGCGGGCTGCGCCCGCGCACAAAATCACAGCAAAACTGATAAAGAGAAACCGGCGAAGCATATCGTGTTGGATCATCAGGTCGCAAATTAGGTGAACATTGGCAGATATTCAGGGTTTGCAGTTGCCATATGTTGCTGAAATCATTCTGAAAGCTATTTTGGCACCCATCAAGACTCCTTCTCTCGCATTTCCGGACGCTGAGTGAACAGACGTACTGAACTATTCTTTCTGGTCGTAATGGACGCCGTGGCTGTGGCCTGGGCTAATCAGCTCTGGTATTGGGCACGTTTTGACTGGGGGTGGCTGCCTGAGCCGGTGCTGATTCCCGAACCATCAACAGTACCGGCCATTCTTGCGCTTCTGACGGGTTTCTGGTTGCTCGTCTTCACGTTTTTCGGGTTGTACAGAGAGCGATACGCCGCCTCTCGATTTGATGAGTTGGTCACCATATCCAAAGTTGTGACCATTGGAATACTGGTTCTCTTCTTCCTGCTCTTCATTGAGACACTGGATGCGTATTCGGCGCGTGTAAACCTGCTGTTTTACTGGTTGGCCGTCATTCTTTTGGTGTCCACAGGCCGAATTGTCGTGCGTTCGGTACAGAAAGTCCTGATCCTCAGGGGGAAAGGGCTGCACCGGGCGCTTATTGTCGGGTGGACCGATGTTCTTGAGAGTCTGCACAAAGAAGTTGCACGGTATCCGGAAGCGGGTTTGGACATCGTTGGAGCAATACGACTGTCTCGTGAGGGACCCAATTCAGAACAGGCCGGGGACAGCCAATTCAATGGGAACGGTCATCGGGTGGAGGACCTGCCCCGATTGATCGATGAATTGGAAGTCCAGGACGTGTTGATTGCGCTGGGCCCCAATGATGGTGATCAACTCATGGACGTGTTGCGTCTGTGTGACGGAAAAGCGGTCAGATTGAAGCTTGTACCCAATTTCTATTCGATCATCGGCGGGATGGCTCGTACGGAACACATGTACGGCCTTCCACTGATTGAAGTCCTTCCTGAGCCCATGCAGGCGTGGGAGCAGAGCGTGAAGCGATTGCTCGACTTCGTTATTTCGTTCTTGGTACTGGTCGTGGGTCTTCCAATCTGGATTCTGATAAGCCTGTTGATTCGAATCAGCAGCAAGGGACCGGCAATCTACCGTCAGAAGCGCATCGGACAGAAAAGCCGCGAATTCACGATGTACAAGTTTCGCACTATGACAGACAATGCGGAGGCGAAGACAGGGCCGGTTTGGGCCGCTGAAGATGATCCCAGATATACCAAACTTGGCCGGTGGCTCCGGAAAACGAGACTGGACGAGGTGCCCCAGTTTTTCAACGTATTAAAAGGCAACATGAGTCTGGTTGGCCCACGCCCCGAACGCCCATTTTTTGTGGAACAACTGTCTCAGGAAATTCCATTGTATTCCAGGCGACACCGTGTCAAACCGGGGATCACGGGATGGGCGCAGGTGAAGTGGCACTACGACAGCAGCCTGGAAGACGTTCAGCAGAAGGTGAAATACGATCTTTTCTATATCGAGAACATGAGTTTGAGACGTGATTTGCAGATTCTCTTCAGAACCGTGTATACCGCGCTCAGAGGTAGTGGTCGTTGAACGCACAGTTATTATCTTTGGCCCCCGATTCAGACCTGTTTTCAACAGCTACATCTCTCACTCGTCAATTCTGACTGGCTCCCAAGCGAGCAGGGTATGTCCATAAAGACCAAAAAAGAAATTGAAGCGCTGTACCGTGCCCTTCTCTTGCCACGCATTATCGAGGAGAAGAAGCTTCGCCTGATCAGGCAAGGACGCCTCTCCAAGTGGTTCAGCGGTTACGGTCAGGAGGCGATTGCTGTCGGCGTGGCTTACGCACTCGAGGAACAGGACTACCTGCTGCCCATGCATCGAAATCTGGGCATCTGGACGACACGGGGAGTTGAACTCGAACCTCTGTTCTGTCAGCTGATGGGAAAAGAAGGAGGATTTACGAAAGGACGGGACAGAACCTTTCACTTCGGACTCCCGGAAAAAAACATTGTAGGGATGATCTCCCAACTCGCAGCCATGCTTCCTGTAGCAGATGGACTTGCTCTTGCTGCCAAGATGGATGGTGAAAAGAGGGTGGCGGCAGCGTTTGTCGGAGAAGGAGCGACACGGGAAGGCGATTTCCACGAAGCCTTGAATCTGGCGTCTGTCTGGAAGTTGCCTGTACTGTTTGTCGTCGAGAACAACGGCTACGGACTCTCGACCCCGACCTCAGATGCGGTGCCAGTAGAGAATATCGCCGACGCCGCTTCCGGATACGGCATGGCTTCCGTCGTTGTAGACGGCAACAATATTCTTTCTGTCATAGAGGCCGTTCGCAACGCGCGAAAGCGAGCCGTTCAAGGAGATGGTCCAACACTTCTGGAAATGAAGACTTTCCGCATGCGAGGTCATGAGGAAGCATCAGGTACCAAATATGTACCCAAGGAGCTGCAGGAGAAGTGGGCAACGATGGATCCCCTCGAACGGTACGAGGCGTTTGCCAGGTCGAAGATCAAGCCGGAAGTTTTGGAGGGCATTCGGACCGAATTGACTGCTCGAATCGATCAGTTGGCGGAATGGGCTCTCGTCCAGCCTGAAGTCACGAGTGATGAAGCAACGGAATATTCTGACGTATTCGCTCCATCCGTCGCCGCAGTCGAGGATACGACAATGGATCACGGTGAGTCCGAACGACGCTTCATTGACGCCATTACCGACGGACTGCGTTCATGGATGAGAAGCGAGCCCAAATCGATCATTATGGGCCAGGATATTGCAGAGTACGGCGGTGTCTTCAAGGTCACAGAAGGATTCATCGAGCAGTTCGGAACTGATCGGGTCCGAAATACGCCCATCATCGAAAGTGGAATTGTCGGAGCAGCGATGGGTTTGGCGCTGGCTGGACACAAACCGATTGTCGAGATCCAGTACGCAGATTTCATTTCAGTCGGGTTCAATCAGATCGTGAACAATCTGGCCACGACACATTATCGCTGGGGCTCTCCTCTAGGAATCACGATCCGGACTCCTTTCGGGGGTGGCATCGGCGCCGGGCCGTTTCACTCCCAGTCAATGGAAGCATGGTTTTGTCACGTTCCAGGCCTGAAGGTTGTCATTCCTTCAACGCCGGCTGATGCCAAAGGATTATTGCTATCCAGTCTGGATGACCCGAATCCTGTGCTGTTCTTCGAGCACAAAAAGCTCTATCGCTCAATTCGTGGATCGGTCCCGGTCGACCCCATTCGTATACCTCTGGAACAGGCTAATGTCGTTCGCAGTGGATCTGACATGACTATTGTTACCTGGGGTGTGGGTGTGCATTGGGCTCTGAACGCGGCAGAGTCGTGGGCCGAAAAAAGTGTGGACATCGAAGTGATTGATCTGAGAACTCTGGTCCCATGGGATCGGGCAACAGTCATGGACTCAGTGAAGAGGACAAACAAAATTCTGATCTTGCATGAGGCTTCGAAAACAGGAGGTTTTGGAGGCGAGATCGCGTCGCAGATATCAGAATCGGCATTCGACCAATTGGATGCGCCTCCAACACGGGTTGGCGGGGCTGATCTGCCCATCCCATTTTCCAAATCGATAGAAGACACTATTTATTCAGCCAATGCACGACTGAATGAATCCATTGAACGCCTGATAGCTTACTGATGTAAAAATCGATCCCCGTAGCACGTTTTCCGGATCCCGGAACGGGTCTGTGGGTTTTGATGCCTCTCTTCTCACTTAACACAAATGAAACCAACCCAGAAGATATCCATGCGCATTTTTTCACATTCGCGCAAAACAGCAAGAGAGGCGGTATCGTCCGTCGCTGTCCCGCTCATGGTATTTCTGTTTGTTACGGGCTGCTCGGGAAACGCTGACTATCCAATTCACAGCAGGGTAGAGGGAGAGCTCAGTGTCCGCGTAGACATCGACTCGACGGCTGACTATACCGGATTCCGGATTTCGGTAGTGACCCAGAAAGATGGAGACGTAGACACGCTCGGGACGGCGATCACGGCTGCGGATGGTCAGTTTCTTATGGACGTGTTCGCTCCTGAAGAAGGTGTTTATCCGATCGTGGTCGAGCGCAATGGTGCCGCACTCACGATGGGCGAGTTCGTGGCTGTACACGACGACAGTGTTTCTATTTCAGGTACATTCCCTCTGGGTCCACGCTCCTTGAGAATCGTTTCACCGGAGAACGCGGCCTGGACGGCCTACAAAAATGCCAAGGCCCAGCACAATCGGTCCATGGTCGAGGTAATCGAGTCCGAGGGATACACGCCGGAAGACCTTGGGAGAGTTGCTGGCCAGACGTCCACCATCCTCTGGAGTATCAAAAACACGTATGAAGGTACGATAGGAGCTGATATCGCGATGGCAGAGTCCGTTGTGATGATGGAAGGATGGAATGATCCTCTGGTTTTGGAGCGTCTCGCCGAGGTGGATTACGATAATGAGAGTATTGTCGAAGTTGCGCGTGCAGCCAGAAGGTCCAAAACGAGAATGGACGGCCAGGACGCGGCATTCGAGATGCTCAAGGAGTTTGAGATGAACGTTTCCGAAGACAAGGTGCCCGGAATCAAAGCCGAAATGGTTATCGCCTATTCAGACGGCGGGTTGGTGGATGAAGCTGTCGCGATTGCAACTGATTTGAGACGTGAGTATCCAGACTCTCCCTGGGCGGAATGGGCTTCTCGTGCTACCTATGACCTTGAAAACCTGCAGCCAGGGATGAATGCTCCGGGCTACTCGGTCGCTTCGCGAACCGGTGAGGCAATTTCCTCTTCTACGCTGGATGGGAAGTTCGTCGTGTTGGAGTTTTTCGATCCTGCGGAACAGATCTGGCAAAGGGATCTCGAAATCCGGGATGGGATCGCACGTGCGCTTAGCGATGTCATGTTTCAGACTGTTGCCGTGTCTGTCGAACCAGATATCGACATCAACGAAGCTCTTTTTGACGGGGCTGATCACCCCGGTCACTTTGTTTTTTCGGAAGAAGGTCTCGAGCAGCAAATTGTCAAAGATTTTAACGTAAACGTCCTTCCTACCAGGTTTCTGATTGATCCAGACGGTATTCTGGTGGCGAAGTACACGGGACCCGCACTCATGAATCTGGAGCGCGATCTGGCCTCGATTGTAGAGAGTCTGAACCGGCTTGCCGAACAGATGAACGAATAGAGATCCGGTGCAGAAAATTGTCCACCTTTAAATAATCGGAAGAACATGCTGGTAGCTGGAAACTGGAAAATGAATCTCGATCTGGCGGCAGCACGTCAATTGACATCAGGTGTCGTATCTGCGGTGGGTGATCCCGAAGGCGTTGATGTTGCAGTCTGTCCACCATTTGTCGATCTGGATGCGACGTTCAGCATTCTCCACGGAAGTGGAATCCGATTGGGCGCTCAGAATATGCACGCCCGGGATTCAGGTGCTTACACAGGAGAAATATCGGCTCCGATGCTCAGAGCTGTCGGCTGTCACTACGTGATTTTAGGTCATTCCGAACGTCGCCAGTACTTCGGCGAAAGTGATGAACTGGTGAGCGAAAAAGCTCAACAGGCAAGGCGTCATCGATTGGTGCCCATCGTATGTGTGGGTGAATCTCTCGATCAACGTGAGTCCGGAGACCACGAGTCAGTCGTAGAGTCACAGATTCGGGGAAGCCTATCGGGTGTCGATGTTGACTTTGGCTCTGAGCTGGTAGTTGCGTATGAACCAGTATGGGCCATCGGAACGGGCAAAACGGCAAGTCCCGAGCAGGTCGGCGAAATGCATGCCCACATTCGAAGCATTCTATTGGATCTGTATGGCAATGAAAAAGGCGGCCAGATTGACATCCTGTATGGTGGAAGCGTCAAACCTGCAAACGCGGGAGAGCTGTTCATGCTCGAGAATGTGGATGGAGGACTTATCGGAGGAGCGGCATTGAATGCCGAAGATTTTGCGGCGATCGTGAATGCCGCACGCCGCTGATCAGTCTTGTGAGGGCGTAGTCTTTGAGTCTGACTTCGTAGTGGATTCCTTCTTCGTAGACGATTCAGAAGAAGAATCAGACGGTTTACTATCGTTCGGTTTTTCCTCAGGACTGCCCGACTTGCGGACATAATCTGTCTGATAGAACCCGCTTCCCTTGAACATGACTCCGGCTCCACTGGAAATCATTCGTTTGACCTTCTGACCGGTCGTAGGGCACTCGACCAATGCTGGTTCGGTTATTCGCTGCTCGATTTCGAAGGTCGATCCGTCTTCTCGTCTATAGTCGTATGTCGGCATGAGGAGGGCCGTTCGGCTGCTGATTCAGGGTCGGCGTTGAAGCCGTGTCGAGTGCGTGAGTTCCTGACGGGCTCTCGGTGGCCAGTGGAGAGGCAGGAGGTGCTATTCTGCCTGCCTGAGCATAGACTCCCTGAACGCTTCAAAGGTCTGATTGGCGATGGCCGGTCGCACCGGTATGTGTTTACGATTATTCCGGGTCGGATAGACGCGGTTGGTGAGCAGAATCACAAATAATCTGGAGTCAGGGTCTACCCAGAACGATGTACCGGTGAAACCGGTGTGCCCGAATGATCTTGGGCCGAAATACTGACCGGCGGAGGAGTATCCATTCATGCTTTTTGTGTCCCACCCGAGTGCCCGCGTGTGGTTGTGATGGTTGGCAACTCTCGTCGTGAATCTTCGAAGTGTTTCGGGTCGCAAAAAGATGCGATCTCCCACTCTTCCCTGGGCGATCAGCATACCCGCAAACCTCGCAAGGTCTTCGGCATTGGAAAACAGGCCGGCGTGCCCCGCTGTGCCACCCAACAGGTAAGCTGTTTCGTCATGAACCTCTCCTTGAAGGGCGCGATTACGGAAGTAGTCGTCAATCTCTGTCGGTACGGCGTTCTCGACGCGCCCCCGCCGCACTTTCAGATATCCCGTGTCATACATGGAGAGCGGATCAAAGATGTTTTCCCGCACATAGTCGTCAAATGGCATTCCACTCAATTCTTCTATCATCCATGCCAGTGTGATGGGACCGAAATCAGAGTAGCGGGATTGAGTTCCAGGCTCATATGCCAGCGTATCAGCCAGAATTCTGCGCTTTACTTCAGCCGATGTTCGGACGCCTTGCATGTGAAACGGTCTGAAAGGGATGAGTCCTCCAGTGTGGGTCAACAGGTCCCTGATGGTGACCGATCCCTTTCCATTTTGACCAAATGCGGGTAGGTAATCTGCCACTGGACGATCAAGATCGATTATACCCGCTTCGTACAACTGCATGATGGCAGTAGTAGTCGCGATGACTTTGGTCAGCGATGCGAGGTCAAACAGATCGTCCTCCTGAAGGCCTCGATTTCGTTCGAAGGTGTGGTAGCCAAATGCACCCTGTCGGGCAATAACATTGTCCCTCCCGACAGCAAAGGACGCCGTAGGGAATGCACTGTCTGCGATCGCCGCCCGGATGAGACTGTCTATTTCTTTGAGTGAACGAACATCCATATCAGCCGAAGCAGGTGATCCGGCAGAAGAAACCTGCTGCTGGAGAAGCATGCCGGATCCCCTCGGGAATCTTTCTGAAACGAATACCGGTAGACGGCCACTCGAAGAACTCATCCCATACAGCACATCGGCCGAAGCTTCAGCCATAGCGGGAGAGGCATCGTACGACTGGAGGATCGAAGCTGCAGAATCGGGCACGTCCGTCAGGGCATAAGGAGAGCCGAAACTGATATAAACCAACCGATCCGTCAGGGAGGTGATATCTGTAAGCATGCGTCGTCTGTCCCATCCAAACACGGGTACGATTCCCGTGTAATCCGCAAAAACCACCTTGTGATGGGTCGACAGCGCAGATTGAATGGAAGGCATGGATGAAATCCAGCTTCTCGGATTCACCGCTATGTGAGTGAGCCGTCCACCATTTCGTTCCTCCATCTTCAGGCGAAACGAATTGGCCGGATCCCCACCAGAAGAGCTGTAGCTTCTGAAGTCAACGGATATCAATAGAGTGGACGCGCGCTCGCCAGAAAGTGGCAGCAGAGCATCATCCTTGAGAACGGTTACGGCTTCGCGCGCCATCCAAACCGCTCGATTTTGGGCATCATCCGACCCCACAACAGAAAGAATTTCTGCCACGTTCGTATGTCGATATCGCTGATCAAGCTGACGAGCTTCCTTGGCGCGCAGGATTCTGGCCACAGATGAGTCAATGCGAGATGCGGACAGTCTGCCGGTTCGAACGGCATTGATGATAGCAAAACGTGCGGCTTGAGCGCTTTCGGGCATCAGTAAGACATCAACACCTGCTTCCACGGCTCGAACCGCGATTTCTTCGCCGGAGCCCAGACTCGTAGCACCGGCCATGTTCAACGCGTCAGAGAATATGAGACCTTCAAACCCGAGCGAGTCGCGAAGAAGATGTGTCAAAAGGCGGCGCGAAAATGTCGATGCTACGCTGTCCTCGAACGAATGGCCACGAGCAACGATGTGCGCTGTCATTATGGCCTCCAGTGAATCCGAGATCAGACTCGTAAAAGGGTGCATGTCGATAGACATGAATGCGTCGTCGTCGCGTTCGGCTACCGGGAGATCAACGTGGGAATCCCGGGAGGTCGATCCATGACCGGGAAAATGTTTTGCCACGGGTATTAATCCCTGGCTTCTGACTCCCCGTGCAAATGCACCCGCATAGAGGCTCACGGAATCGGGCGAATCCGAAAACGAACGAGTTCCGATTACAGGATTGGACGGGTTGGTGTTTACGTCGACCGTCGGTGCAAATAGCACATTGATTCCCACACTGGCCGCTTCGCGAGCTGTTTCAATTCCGGAATAAAACGCATTTTCTTCTGACCCCGTAGCTGCAATGGCCATCGCATCGGGGAAGCGGGTAAAGTCTTCCAGACGATACCCTGCGCCCCACTCGGCATCCAGGCCGACGAGCAGAGGAATCCCGCTTTGCTGCTGTGCCCATTCAACCCACACTGAATGGGTAAGGGGATTGCCCGCGAACAGCACAACGCCACCAGGCTGGTTGTCCTGAAGAAGTGTTTGGACATCTTCCCTCGCGCTTCGACTGGTGATATCTGCCGGCGCTGGCAGTGCGACCATAATCATCTGCCCCGCTTTTTCCTCCAGCGTCATGGATGCAAGACTTGAATCGGCCCAGGAAGTTGATGACTCTTCCACCGGAGGTCGCGTATTGCACCCGACCAGGAGCAGGAATATCAGAAGGCCAGGTACGGACGGAAGTATTCTATTGCCATTGAATTGCATGTGTTTCAGGCCACTCTGGTCAAGGGCTCTGAACGCCGGACTGCCATCGTGAGGGTGAAATCCGAATTGTGCGTTAAGACGCTTCAAAATCGAACATCTACAGAGACCTGCGCCTAACTTATGTATAGAAATGTTCAATTTTGGCAGCATTCAGATTTCAGTTCAACCACAGTTGATTCCTACCCGGAAACTAATCAGAATTACGTGACAGAAGAAACGAGCCAGAGACAGAAGCCTGTAATGATTGTATTGTTTCTTGGCGTCTTGATGGGCGCTTTGGACATTGCCATTTTGGGCCCTGCAATTCCTGCCATTCGTGAGACCTTCAATCTGGATGACCGGCTCGTTTCCTGGGTCTTCTCCGTCTGGGTCCTGGCCAATCTCGTGAGCGTTCCCGTAATGACCAAGATGGCCGACAGGTATGGCCGAAAATGGGTCTATATCATCGATATCGCCCTGTTTGGAGTGGGAAGCCTTGTCGTTTCACTGTCTCCGACGTACTCGATTCTCCTCGCCGGCCGCGTGATGCAGGGAATGGCCGCATCGGGAATCTTCCCGGTGGCAGGCGCGGTGATCGGAGATGTCATCAAGCCTGAAAAGCGCGGACAGGCATTTGGAATGCTGGGGTCCGTATTCGGAATAGCTTTCATTGTCGGACCCATCCTTGCGGGTCTGATGCTACAATTGGGCTGGCGGTACCTGTATATGGCCGTACCTCCATTTGCCCTCATCGTAGTTCTGCTCGGCTGGAAGTTCCTGCCGACGGCGAAAGGCAAAGGAGACAAGAAGCTGGATTATCTGGGCCTCGTGTTGCTGGCCGCAATATTGTTCGCGGTGTCCTATTCACTCTCCGTTTTTGACACGTCTGAAGTGTGGGCAAGCCTTTCGACAGGTCGCGTAGCTATCGGATTCCTTATCGCTGCAGTTCTTATTCCAGTTTTTGTCTTCGTTGAGAATCGGGCTGAAGATCCGGTCTTGAGATTGAATCTGTTTCGCAATCGGCAGGTATCGCTGGCATCGCTCAATGCAATAGGAGCGGGCATTAATGAAGCAGCATTCATCTTTTTCCCAACGATCATTGTTCTCGCGCACGGCATCACAACCTCCCAGGCCGCGTTCATGCTGTTACCGATGATGTTCGCAGTGGCGATCGGTAGTCCGATAGCGGGCAGGCTGGTTGACAAAACGGGATCCAAACTTATTATACTGTCGAGCAACACTCTGCTCGTTCTCGGTATGTTCGGGGTCGCAACGAGCCCGAGCTCAACTACGGTATTCTATCTGGCGTCTTCGCTCATCGGATTGGGAATGGCGGGCCTGCTCGGGTCTTCGCTCAACTACATTCTGATTCACGAAGCCAGAAAACAGGAGCGAGCCATTTCTCAGGGCCTGATTACTCTATTCATCTCGATTGGCCAGCTTCTGGCGGCCGCGGGAGTTGGAGCGGTGGCCGACTCAGCAGAAACTCCATTGGCAGGATACGAAACGGCCTTCCTCGTGATCGTCGTTGTCACACTCTGTATTTCTGCAGCTTCATTCCTGCTCAAAAACAAGCAAGATGAGAAAGAGACGGTGTTCGGGGACGGCTGAACCCGACGGGGAAGTGGCCGCCGATTCCGGCGACGCCGCGCGACTCACTTTGGCGCGGGGTTACTTTTTCTCTGACTTGTCCCTGACAAGGGTCTGAGCAATTCGGTCAGTTAACCAGCCGGCCGCAGCGAGGACGAATATTTCCCTGAAAGAGCGCAGCAATACTCGCCGAAAGAGGTATGCGACCGTGCGAGGAATCAGCGCTCCTACAATCAAGGCAGCAATAAACCCAGCGATGGACTTTGAGAAGTCGTCTTTGGGCAGCTTGATTTGGAATTCAGATTTGGCCATGTCATTCGGAAGTTTTCTTGATGGCGAGTTGTCCGCAGGCGGCATCGATATCCTGTCCTCGGCTCCTGCGAACGGTGACCACAACTCGTTCTGATACTAGGCACGAGATGAAAGCGTTCAAAGCTTTTTCTGAAGACTTGCTGAATCCCAATCCTTCTACCGGATTGTACATAATCAAATTTACCTTACTGCGAGCTCGCGAAACCAGCTTTGCCAGCTCCACTGCATCACTTTGCGTGTCGTTGAATCCCTGAAACATGCAGTACTCGTACGTAATACCGCGACCGGTTTTTCGAGTATAGTACTCGATTGATTCCATGAGAGCCTTCAGGTCGGTCTTGGCTTTTCGATTGACCGGCATGATGGAGGACCGCTTGCTGTCGAACGGTGAGTGAAGCGAAACAGCAAGATTGAACCGTGTGCCGTCGTCCGCCAACTGTTTGATTCTCGTCGCGAGACCAACTGTTGAGACCGTAATGCGGCGCGCTGAAAGACCCATACCTTCCTCGGAAGTGAGTTTCTCGGTTGCATCCAGCACGGCGTCGTAGTTGAGAAGTGGTTCGCCCATCCCCATAAACACGATGTTCGTGATTCCAGAATCGAAGCGTTCACGAGCCACTCGATTTGCCGCAAGTACCTGATCGAATATTTCGCCTGCCGTGAGGTTCTCCTGGAATCCCATGAGACCGGTAGCGCAGAAAGAACATCCCATGGCACAACCGACCTGACTGGACACACAAACGGTGAGGCGGGTCGCTTGGCCGTTTCGATCAACATCCGGGATGAGGACGGTCTCAATGTGCCGTCCACTTTCCAGTTCGAACAGCATTTTGACGGTCAGATCGGAGGCGACTTGCTGATCAACCAAACGAATGGTTTTAACCACACACTCTTGACTCATCCGCAGCCGGAGGGAAGCGGGCACGTTGGTCATCTCGTCAATCGAGCGAACACCGTGCTTCCAGAGCCATCTGTAGACCTGATCCGCCCGGAAACGTGCGTCACTCTCCGAAATAAACTCCCTGAGCTGGTCGCGGGAGAGGCTCAATATGTCGATCTTTTTACCCAGGAGCTCTCAGGCGATAAATCGATCGACGATAATTGCCAGCAGCAGGAGGGGGATATACATGACTGATGCTTTCAGAACCATTCTCGCGTGTAAGGCTGAGCGCGAAAGGACGAAGCGACCCACGGGAATCATGAACCAGATCCCTAAAAGAATGGCACCGGCCAAATAAAGCCAGCCGGAGAGACCGAGCATGACCGGAGCCACAGAAAATGCAATCATGGCAATGGAAAACCAGAAGGTTTGCGCGGCCGTAGATTTTCCTGATTCGTCGCTGGAAGGAAGCATCATGAAATGTCCCTTGTCATAGTCCTTGCGATACATCCACGCCAGAGAAAAGAAGTGCGGCATCTGCCAGCAAACCAGAACAGCAAACAGGACCCATCCTCCCCAACCGAAGGTGCCTGACGCGGCTGTCCATCCGCCCAGAATCGGAAGCGCACCGGGAATGGTGCCAACCAGAGTGTTCAGGGTGGTTGTCTTCTTAAGAGGGGTATAAACCCAGAGATAGAGCGCAACGGTGACGGCAGCCATCACTCCTGTCAGTGGATTGGTAAGTGGGCACAGTATGGCCAGGCCCAGACCGACGAGAACAAACCCGTACCATTTTGCCTGTTCGGGTTTGATCCGTCCTGCAGGGATGGGCCTGGTTGCTGTCCTCTTCATGAGAGCGTCTAGATCCCGCTCGATGTACATGTTCAATGCACAACCGCCCGCAGACGTCAATGGAATTCCAAGCAGTGTCCAGAAAAGCTTCCAGCCATCTATTGCGGCAGGTGAGGCCAAAACAAAACCAGCCAGCGACGAAATGGTCACCAGGAAGGTGATTTCGGGCTTGGTCAAAGTAATCCAGTCTCTGAAGCTTGCAGGCTCCAGACTGGCGTCCGTTGATATGGTGGCTGTCCGTGTGGTACTCATTGGGAAAGGCTCGTTGCGGCCCTGATTCGGCCACACAATACGCCGACTGTTACCGTCGACGCAAACAGGAGAGCGCCTACCACCATATGGGCGGTGTTGGCTATGACTTGAACATTGCTCGGTTGGATGGCACCAGATTCGTCAAGCAACACGAAATACGCGAAAAGTCCCAGCATTACCTGAACCAACAGAATCATCAGCATGGCATGAGCAGCGCGGGTAACGACGTTGGATTTGGCGAAGACATCTCGAACTCGCGTCCAAAGAACAACTACCATTATCGTCGCCATGAAGGCCCAACCGAAGTGCAAGCTGGCCAAAAGAATGTCTATTCCTGCTCCAGGATGACGCAATAATGCACCGAGGGCGATTTGGACAAAGACCGTTGCCGGGGCCAGCCATAGCAGTGAGCCCAGGCCTCTTGCCTGCGAGAATTCGACGTGTTCATTCTCAGCGTTCTTCCAGACATCAGATACGAAAATGGCCATCGATGCAAGCAAGGCGAAGAAAAGTTCAGCAACCAGCGTGTGAACGACTGCAAGGTCAAGAGAAACCCATATGACGCGAAGTCCGCCTAGAACACCCTGGATAATGACCAGAGCCACTGCTCCAAAAGCGAGGCGGACCATCCACTTCCGGTCATCTGAGCGCCAGGTCAAAAAAGCGAGGCCGACTGTAAAGAGTCCAACGAGTGCGCCCAGCAGGCGGTGTCCGTGCTCTGCGAACACAGGAGTGATATTCCACCACTGAGGCCAGGGGTTGAATGGATCGTATGAGTTGAACGAAGTCGGCCAATCTGGGACCGCCAGACCCGCGTTGATGCTCGTCACAAACGCCCCCCAGGCGAGCAGGGCGATGGCAACGAGAAAAGTCAGAATCGTAAATCGTAGTCGAAGTTTTGAAGAGCCGCTCAATTAAGAATCCTCTGGTGGGTCAATCGATTTTGTTCTCTGCGAATGACAATTCGATTCGGAACAGCAATTTACAGCGATTTGTAGCCACAATTAGAGCAGATCCTGTCAAAACACGACGAAAATCCCCGATGCAGTTCCGACTCGAACACTAATTCAACATCAGATCGGTTTTTTCCTGACAAGAGCCGTATTTTTGGAATCTGGTCGACATCTAGCGCGTTCACGGCCACTCAGACACCTCATTGTCCTGTATTGAGAGACTTGAAACCTCACTTCCATTCCATCCGCATCCGACTCGGTGCGCTTCTCCTTCTGGGAAGCGTGATGACGGGTTTGCTTGCTCCGGCCGCAGTTGCAATGTCCCGTACGGACATTGAGTTGGCCGCAGATCAGGATGGTTTGTCGTCAGACGTTCAGGATTTTTTCGAGGAGGTCCTCGAAGATGCCATGCTCCGTTCCGCGGTAGTGGCGCCTATATCGGCTCAGTCCAAACAGAAAATCAGCTCTGCGGAAAACGTATTGTTCGTTATCCAGGGAGATTTCGATGCTCGTGACCAAACGATCACGCGAGACCCTCTATTCAGTTCGCTGGCCGATCAATCTATCAAGCTGCGAATCCAGTTGGGATTCATGAGCAGTGGGAGTCAGCCGCTCGGCCCCTAGCAGTCCCGGTCCCTTTCGACTTTATCGATCCTTCCCCGTCAAAGCCTGATCAGGCTTGTAACAGCGGGTTGGTTCGGCTCGGCGTGAATGCGCCACACCTATCTAATATTATCTCAATCATATCTATATCGTAACCATGCAAGGAAACGGTTTCAAGATTTTCCTGACGGTGTTTTTCCTGGCCATGTCGGGATACTATCTGTACCCATCGGCTCAGAAGTACTTCATCAATCAGGACATGGAAGGATTGTCAGACACAGAACTGGCCGCCTACGAACAGGAAAACCTGGTTAAAATCCGAACAGTAGAGGAGAAGGCGCTCAGCCTTGGCCTCGATCTCCTGGGAGGAATGCACGTGACTCTCGAAGTTCGTGTCGAAGCTCTCATCAGAGAGTTGGCAACGGACGTCGATGATGCATTCGAAGAAGTACTCGCAGCAGCTTCCGAGAAGGCCGCCCTGTCGACAGACGGTGCGATACTCTCCACATTTGTCGAAGAATTTGAATCGCGCGATTCAAACGCTCTTCTGTCAAGGTATTTCAGAAACGAAGCGGCAAATATCACGAGACGGTCTTCGAACTCTGAGGTCGCACAGTATCTGCAGACCGAAGCTGACGAAGCGGTAACGCGTGCGATCTCGATTATTCGTGATCGGGTTGATCGTTACGGGGTTACTGAGCCTTCGATTCAGAAACAGGGTACCCGGCGCGTGATCGTCGAACTTCCAGGTATCGATGATCCCGAACGTATTCGTGGCCTCCTGAAAGGGACTGCCAGGCTGGAATTCCACCTGATGGTCGATCCGGCCGAAAATCTCAGAGCTCTGCAGCGCGTGATTGACTTCTATGAAGATGAGGTGGACAGCACCGAAGCGGCCGCCGCAGCAGATACTACGTTTGATGTCAATGAAATTCTGGATCCAACCCAGGCCGCATCAAACAACAAATTGCTCGAGATCTTTCAGCCAAGTGGTCAGAGTGTGGAATTTGGAATCGTGGTAGAGGAAGACACAGCAGCTGTCAATCTTCTACTCAAGGATCCGGCAGTAGCCGACCTTCTTCCTCGCGACATATCCTATATGTATACATCTTCTCCCGTGGCCACAACGGCGGACGGTCTTGAAGTGTACAGTCTCCTGGGCGTGAGAAACGATATCGAGCTTACCGGTGATGTGATCACGGATGCTCGAGTTGATTTTGAGCAGTTCACGAACGTGCCCGAAGTCAGCATGACGATGAATTCGGAAGGCGCCAGAACGTGGGCACGACTGACCGGGGCCAATGTTGGAAACAACGTCGCGATCGTTCTGGACGGTGTTGTATACTCGTTTCCAAATGTTCTGCAGCGAATTACGGGTGGTCGTTCAAATATCACCAATCTGGATTCACAGGAGGAAGCGCAGGATATCGTCACCGTTCTGAAGTCAGGTGCTCTTCCTGCTCCGGTTGAGATTGTCGAGGAAAGCACGGTAGGTGCGAGCCTCGGACAAGCATCTATTCGTGCCGGTCTGAATTCGGTATTGTTCGGCCTGTTGCTCGTAGCGCTGTTCATGATCGTCTACTATCGCACGAGTGGAATGATTGCTGATCTGGCCCTGATCCTGAACCTGGTGTTCATCATTGGAATCCTGGCCGGATTCAACGCTACGTTGACGCTTCCCGGAATTGCCGGTATCGTCCTCACAATCGGTATGGCTGTTGACGCCAACGTGCTGATTTTTGAGCGTGTTCGAGAAGAACAGTCTACGGGCAAAACGCTGAAAGCTGCCATCGAAGGGGGCTACAGCAAAGCACTCTCTGCCATCTTCGATGCAAATATCACCACGTTTTTCGTTGGTGTCATTCTTTATTCATTCGGCGTCGGCCCCATTCAGGGATTCGCTGTCACTCTCATGGCGGGTATTCTCTCCTCCATGTTTACCGCAATCGTATTTACCAGAATCATCATGGACTACCTGGTAATCGAGAAAAGAATGACAGTCAGCTTCGGTTAATAGAAGCGAATCAACAGATCTTCAAATCAGCCTGAAAGGGCAAACCTGGTATCTACCATGCGTCTTTTTAACAACATAGATTTTCCTTTTTTAAGCAACAGGAGGACGGGATATGCGATCTCGGGAATTCTGATCCTGTTGAGTTTAGGTTCCTTCTTCGTGAATGGCCTGGAGTTGGGCATCGATTTCAGAGGTGGTCGTGAGTTTGTGATTGACACGACACAATCGCTGGATGTTACTGCCGTCAGGACGGCTCTCTCCGGAACCCTCGATTCCAATCCAGAGGTAAAAGCCTACGGTGAGGATCAGATGCTTATCCGAACCACAGGTTCTGAGGATGTGAACATCGTTCAGAGTCAGATCATCGACGGGATTTCATCCAACTTTGAGGGATCGAACCCCAGTGTCGAAAAGACCTATATCGTGAGTCCGCGTTTCGCGGAAGATCTCAAGCGGGGAGCCATCTATTCGATCTTGGGATCCCTCCTGGTCATTTTCATGTACATTCTCCTTCGATTCGAGTGGAGATTTGGAGTTGGTGCCGTGACTGCACTGTTTCATGACGTGATAATCACACTCGGTGTGTTTTCAGTGCTTCAGAACCTCATGGGATTCTCGCTGCAAATAGACCAGACCATCATCGCGGCATTCCTTACGATCGTGGGTTATTCTCTCAATGACACGGTGGTGGTTTTTGACCGAATACGGGAATACAGAGGGCTCTTTAAATCAGAGAGCTACGAATCGGTAGTTAATAAGTCTATTAATAACACGCTGAGTCGTACTATCATTACATCGGGTACCACCTTGTTCGTGGTAACGGTCCTATTTATATTCGGTGGCGAAGTGCTGCGCGGGTTTGCGTTTGCACTGATTATCGGTATTGTGATAGGGACTTATTCCTCGATATTCGTGGCTTCTCCAGTGGTTCTGGAGCTGCGAAATCGTGCTGCCACAAAGCGATAAACTCGTACTGAGAGCCGATTCAGCCTTTAGTTAAAATCTAGACATAGATCCCACGAAGCAGGGATCTCACGAAGCAGGAGACATAATGAATTACAACGTAGACGAACGTTATAACAGCGTAGTTATCACACTGAAAGGAAATGTGATGGGTGGACCCGACGGGTCCAAGCTTCACGATACGCTGCATGAGCTTCAGGACTCAGGAAAAACCAACGTTGTCGTTGATCTTTCCAAGGTCAAGTTCATGAATTCGAGTGGACTCGGCATGTTGATCAGTGCAATGACCACGATGCGCAATGCAGGTGGAGATCTGAGACTGGCCAATGTGGCGGACCGCATCCAGTCGCTTCTGGTCATTACGAAGCTGATAACAGTGTTCAAGCACTTTGAATCGGTCGAAGACGCAGCCAAGAGCTACGAAGACTAGGCTGAACCAGCGGGTTCAAGCCCTGCTTTCAGTTTGAGAGCAGAGTGAAATCAAGGCGGACTTCGAGAGGCGGCGGGTAGTAACCCGCCGCCTCATTCTTGTTTGTTCGCCGTACATTGTTTTGGTGCTAGTGTATACTTCTTTGGTGGGGTATCAATAAGCGGGACACATCCCGCATCGGCAATCAGAGGGCCGATACCAAGTCTGACATATGCCAGTAACTGTAGTAATCGGAAGTCAGTGGGGCGACGAGGGAAAGGGAAAGATCGTTGACCTGATAAGTCAGGATGTCGATATCGTTGCGCGCTATCAGGGTGGGGCCAACGCAGGACACACGATCTGCTGGGAGGACAAGACGTTCGTCCTTCATCTGGTTCCCAGCGGAATCTTCCAGGAGAATGTCCAGTGTGTTATCGGAAACGGAGTCGTTATCGATCCCGTCGCCGTGATGGAAGAGATCGAAATGATCAGGAAGTTGGGTTACAGTGTGGAAGGTCGTCTTCACATCTCCCACAATGCTCATCTGATCATGCCTTACCACAAAAAGGTTGAAGAAGCTCGCGAGCGCTGGAGAGATGCCGGTGCAATCGGGACTACGGGGCGCGGAATCGGGCCTTCGTATGTCGACAAGTTTGCCAGGACGGGGATTCGAGTCGTTGATCTTCTGGATCGGGATGTGCTTCGCGAGAAGCTCCTGACTTCCATGGAAGAGAAGAACTCCATTCTTCAGAATGTCTACGGAGCCGAAAAGCTTGATGTTGAAGCGATTATTGAAGAATACGTCGAGTTCGACAATCTCATAGATCCATTTGTCACGGATACGACGGCATTATTGGGCGAGGCGCTCAAAGACGGCAAGCACATTCTTGCTGAAGGTGCCCAGGGCTCATTGCTTGACGTAGACTTTGGGACATACCCGTTCGTGACCTCAAGTCACCCGACGGTAGGAGGATGTTGTACAGGTCTTGGAATTCCTCCCACGAGCATCAACCGCGTGATTGGAATCGTCAAAGCATACTCCACGCGGGTGGGGAATGGACCATTTCCGACCGAACTTGAGAACGAAGCGGGAGAAGAGCTCCGGAAGACCGGAGATGAGTTCGGCGCTACCACAGGTCGTCCTCGCAGATGTGGATGGCTCGACCTGGTCGCTCTGAAATACACGAGCATGGTGAACGGATTCACTGAACTGGCAATCACGAAGCTCGATGTACTTTCGAATCTCGACGAAATCTCCGTCTGCACTGGATATCGTGTGAACGGAGCAACCACTCAGCGATTCCCGAGCGATATCCGGACGCTGGAGCGTGTGGAGCCCGAATATGTAACCCTCCCTGGGTGGAACAAGGATATTACGGGGGTTACCGATTACGACGAACTTCCGCCCGAAGCGAAAGACTATCTGACCTTCGTATCAGATTTTCTCGAAGTACCGGCTCATATAATTTCGTCCGGCCCGAAACGAGAACAGACTATTATCGGTTAGAGCGTTTCGCCAGCATTACCGGCATGACCTGCCGCAGGTCTTCGTCGACTCTTTTTCTTTTACGACCGTCAGATGAAAGCGTATCGCGTTTCTGTAAACCTGAAGCTGGGATTAATCAGTTTTGCGGTCGTCATCGCCGTCGCCTCGCTTTGGTACACGAAAAACCTGGTAGACCAGCTCAAGGAACGTGAGTCATCGGTCGTTCAATTGTGGGCCAAGGCCCTGGAGGAAGTACCCAAGGCTCAGCAGCAGGCGGCAGACAATACCTTTCCGACGGAATTTCAGGAGCTCGAAAATCTGGTGGTTTCCTGGAGAACTGCGCTCTCAGGCGATTTCGATGATTTGTCTGAGCAAGACTACGAACGATATCGTGATGCACTGAGTTGGGCCCGCAGCGCACCGGTCAACAGCGATCTCACGTTCATTCTGGAAACCATCCTGAGACCGACAGAACTGTTCGGAGGTATTCCTGCAATTCTTGTAGACTCAACCTCTGGACCGACGGACTGGCGAAATATCGATGTCGAGCAGGCCGGTTACGCGGATCTGAGTGAAGTGGATCAGGCGAAGATTTTGGCCCAGATTGACGAAATGGCTGCCATCCGCGACCCCATTCCGATAGTCGTAGAGTTCACAGACCCGTCATTCCGTTTCGTGCGGTATGTGTACTACGGCGAATCAGATCTTGTCGAACGTCTTCGCTGGTTTCCCTACATCCAGCTTTTCTTCGTCGCCCTGTTTGTCGTTGTGGGGTATCTCGGTTTCTCGTACGTCAGAAAGAGCGAACAGAGTAGCCTGTGGGTTGGAATGGCCAAGGAAGCTGCGCATCAGCTCGGTACGCCTATCTCGAGCCTGATGGGTTGGGTCGAATTTCTTCGAATGAACGAAGAGGGAAAGCCCTCTGATTCAAATGGCAATGAGCAGACCTATAAGGAAATCGAAAAGGACATTGCGCGACTGGGTCGCGTCACGAGCCGGTTTTCCGACATCGGTTCACTCCCCAAATTGGAAAGACAACCTGTGCAGCCGGTGCTTGAGAGCGTAACAGAATACATGAGGAGGCGCATTCCTCAGAAGGGGACCTTCATTCGTCTTAATGTAGTTGCTGATCCTGATCTGAAAGCTCCTCTGAATGCGGACCTCTTCGAATGGGTTGTGGAGAATCTCCTCAAGAATGCGCTCGACGCCATGGAGTCAGAGAGAGGGAGAATTGATGTGCTCGCGTCCGCCGAAAACTCGTTGATACGCATCGATGTGCGAGATACCGGAAAAGGCATTGATCGACGCCAGTGGAAGAATGTTTTCAGACCCGGATACAGCACCAAGAAACGAGGCTGGGGATTGGGCTTGAGTTTGGCAAAACGGATCGTCGAAGACTATCACGGAGGTTCACTCACGCTCGCCAGTTCAAGGCTGGGCCAGGGCAGTACGTTTAGAATCGAAATTCCCTCATCCTGAAGCGAGGCGGGTCGCACGACGGCGAGCGCTCTTCCAGCCAGCCTCTACTCGAAGACGAGTCGTTCGTTCAAGTCCATGGCTCCGGATTCCGTGAGGGCCAGGTAGATATCGTCGCGCTCTCTGAAAATCAGGCGCTCTCCCCGGTTGTCAATCTGAATATCGAAGGCATCCTCTGCGGCAATCTGATTCAGAATATTCAGGTCGACATCCAGTCTTGACTCGATGTGTGAAATGAGTTCATAGTCGAGAACGTATATCAGGAGTTCTTGAGATGAGACGAGATCTGAATACCTGATGGCCGGTAATTGAAAACCAGGAAGAACGGTTTCGACCGAAACACCGATAATATTGCCATCCGATAGTTCGGGGACGCTGACACGTCGATCAAGTCGGTCCAGAATAAAGCGCTCTATCTGGGATGACTCCGAGCCAAGGAAGGTCAGGTTCTCCGCCGGCTCGTGTTCAGCAATTACATCAAATAACTGGGCGTTTTCCGCCACGGCTCCATTTTCGGAAGGAAATGCAATCCAAGTTCCGATCGCAGATGCGACCAGGATCAGTAGAAAAGCACCGGCGATCCGCATCGGGAGACTCGGTTTACCCGATTTTTTTAGATCCGCCCCGTCCGCTTCCCCGGCTTGAGTGATTTCCGGATATCTGGACTCCAGGACACTTTTCAAGGCAATGGGGGTGGGAGCAAGAACGCGCTCCAAATAGTTTTCCAGAGCAGAAGCAACATCGTGTTCACCCACGGAGGAGGCCCGTCCGGAGGGGACATTTTCCTCGATTGCCCGTCGGACAGAAATAAGAAAAACGGCCCGTTCCGAAGAATCGTCCGAGTGAGTGAGGAACGCATCTCGGACCGCAATCCGGCGTTTTCCACTCATCCGTGAAAAAACCTTCGGCACTGCTCGGTCGAGTTCGTCGACCAGGAGCCTGTCGGAAAGGATGTCTGGTTGTGATCTCTGGACGCCCTGATCATTGACCTGGTCGATGAGTTTCGCAGCAGGGTCCTGATTTCCGTTCACCCTCAATTCTACCGCTTTTTCGACCAGGCGGGCCGCTTCATTGGTATCACGCGAGATCAACTGGGCGTTGATAAATAACTCATCTATGTCTTTGAATGCAGTCACGCTGGTATTTTTTCGTCAATAAATAAGATGTTTACGGGAGCACCCTTCCGAATATCCAGCAGCTTGCTAGCCGAGTCACGATGTATGGCAATTTCCAGAAAATCGTGGCTGTTGAAGAGGCACGTCGCCTCTCCAGACTCGACATTTGAATAGGTTGTGCTATTGGTGTCTATAATCGAGGTCCCCGCGTAACACTTGAAGGCGCGATCATTTTGGCTCTCGATAAAGAGCTTTTTCTCGATATTGGTAATGCAGTTACCGAACCGGTCGATGTGAACGACCCAACCTCGTATTCCTTGTTCATCTGCAATGGGAAGCGCCCAATGCATCGTTTTGATCTGATCGAGAGGAGTTCCCGCGGAGGAGAGAGTGAGACCGGAGGCCAGTCGGGCGGCGACCGGCGCGAAGAGATCCCTTCCGTTGAATGTTTTTGACGGATTCGGTATTCCCCAGAATTGAGGAAGGTCGAGTTCCACTATCAATTCCGCATCAGTGCCAGAAAGCAATAAAGAGAACAAACCGTTGTCCGGACCGACGAAGTACTGATTGTTGTGCCTGAGTGCAATCGGTTTTCTTTCAGATCCTACTCCGGGATCGACCACTGCCAGATGAACGGTGCCATCCGGAAAAGAAGCGGCAACATTTCGAAGTATGAACGCGCCTTCCATCACATCATGCGGACCGATATGGTGTGAGATATCAACAAGGCGCAGCTCCGGATTGATGCTCATTATGACACCCTTCATCGCAGCAACGTAACCGTCCTTGGTGCCGAAATCGGTAGTCAGAGTCAGTATGCCTGGAGTTGCAATCAAGCGGAGGATGTGTCAGAAAGGGGAGGGCCCTGAATCAGGACCAAGATACGTCGTCAAGATGTTCACGGAACACCCATTTGAGGATAAGGTTCAGGCGAATCAACTGCGAAAGATCGAATGCCATCAGACAAACAGAAAAAAGGATTCGCGGGAGAGTCAATCGCTTCCTCTCATCTCGAAGAGAAGGGCTATGTGATTCTCGAGAAAAACTACCGCTTCCTGAAAGCAGAAGTTGATCTCATCGCGTTTCTCCCCGCCAGTGATTACAGTCGTGGTGGAGATCTGGTCTTTGTCGAGGTTAAATGGAGAAGAGATTCAGCATTTGCCGCACCGGAAGCTGCAGTCAACCGAAAAAAGAGGCGTTTGTTGATTCAGGCTGCCGAAGCGTTCCTGCACGAGAGAAAGCTTGAGGGCACGCCGTGTCGCTTTGATGTCGTCTCAATCGTTGGAGAGCCACCAGGGCTCGAGATCGAGCACCTCGAATCGGCTTTTATAGCCTGAAGTCCATGGAAAAGGTGAGTCAACAGATCGTCGCAGAAGCTGCTCCACTTTGATGCCTGCCACATATCTGGAATCAAATGGTCCTTATCGGGGTCGATACTCCTTCGGCGGATCGTCGGCCACACGCTCAAAAGCGAGATATCCCATGAAGACTACGCTGTATGGATCCAGGGTGTCACCTTTGTAGTCAACCATCGCTGGACCGTGATCAAGGAACGTCCATGATGTCTGAAAACGTGGATTGGATCTGGATGGTCGCATACTCCAGTCCAGATAAGCTTCGGCCTCCTTTTCACCCATGTACACAATTTCCATGTGACCATCAAAATCAAGAAGGTATTCGTTGGCGTTTTCAGTAGGCTTGATAATTGACTTCGGATCAAGCGGAAACCGTTGGTTGGATATAGCAGAGCTGCTGGCGAATGTATCTCCTCGAACTCCTCCCGAAGAAGGCCGCGAGTATGTTTTAAATCCCTGCGCTTCCGTTCGGCCCGAGATTAACGCAAGAAGGAAATGCCTGAAGGACCCCATGAAGGCTTCACGTCGTTTCTGCGCCCACTCGGCAGCTTGCTCTGCGCTTTCGGGCTCGAGTTCCTCATAGAGACCTTCGCCATCATATTGAACCCTGTTGGGGGTCGACTCAAAATCACTCAAGAAGTACTGGATACGATACCCCAGTGCCTTGTTCTCGATGATGAGTGGTTCGGCGGCGATAGCCGTCAGCGATCCCCGTTTTGATTCGAAATCCAAAACCTCGGGATTCAGGATCGTAGTTTCGAGGGCGTTCGTCGTCTCTCCGATAAAGAGGCGAGTAAATTTCTCCAGCCGCTTCTTCCAGTTTTTATCCCGTTCAGCCTCAATTACAATTTCTCCAATACCGATGGGCGAGGGGTTCAGTTCGAAATTGAATGAGTAGGCTTTCGACGTTCTGAGCATGATGTCAAGGAAATCATCCTCAAATCCAAGCATTGACACATAGAGACGATGCGCACCTGTAGGTACGTTCGTAAGCGAGTAGACGCCGTCATCATTCGTGATCGTTCCGATCATCGAGCTGGCAATGAAAACGTGTGCCCCAATCAGTGGTTCGTCGGTTTCTGAGTCCAGGACAACGCCGCTCAGCGTTGCCGTGGTATTGGGTTGCGCCAGGACTTCATGGGACAGCATGAGCAAAGCCATGAAGATCAGGGTTGCAGTGACGCCTGCTTCGATTTTCTTGATGATATACACCGATGAATTCCTCTGACAGTGCAAAATGGGTACGCCTCTTCTATGTGACAGATCACTGCAAATATTGGACCTTCTGCTGAAAGGTCACGATAATTTACCCTCGTATGTACCTGAAATCAGGTGAATGGTCAGTTTTCGCGCATCAAACAGTCATCTGACCCGAAAATAAACGTCATCTTGATTTCGGAGTTGTCCAGACATTAGGACGCAAGACGTTTATATATGGGTCCACACCGCTTGAAGGCCGGTGTCAAGTGGTCAGATTCGAAATGGGACTATTTCGCATTTCTTATCGCGTCCAGACTCTTCGGGTCCTCCAGGCTGGACATGTCGCCCGGGTCTTTGTCCAAATACACCGCCTGAATAACCCGGCGCATCACTTTCGCATTTCTGGTCTTCGGAAGTTTGGTCGCGAATCGGATGAAACCTGGTTTCAGTGGTTTTCCCAGTTCGTTGACGATCTCCTGGGTCAGCCTCAGGCGCAGCTCTTCATTCGGTTCAATGTCAGACGCCGTGACCACATAAAGACCAACTTCTTCGCCTTTGACATCATGGGGGATGCCTATCGCAGCGCTTTCGGTAATGTCCGGGTCGGCATTCACGATGGATTCGACTTCAGCTGGCCCGAGTCTTTTGCCGGCTACCTTGATTGTATCGTCACTACGACCAAGAATAAAATAGAGTCCATCTTCGTCGACGGCAGCAAAATCTCCGTGAACCCAGATTCCAGGAATTTTTGTCCAGTAAGATTCGATATATCGAGTTCGATCGTTCAAGAATCCTCGAGTCATTCCTATCCATGGCTGGCGTATGGCCAGTTCGCCGACGACTCCGGTGACGGAATCACCGTTTTCATTAACAACATCTGCCGCCATTCCGGGGACGGGTCCACTGAATGAACAGGGTTTGAGAGGTTGGAGGAAATTGCCACAGAGAATGCCGCCTGAGATCTCTGTGCCGCCGGAGTAGTTCAGGATCGGTTTTCGACTTTCGAGTACGTTCTCGAAGACCCACTGCCATGAAACAGGGTCCCACGGACTGCCGGTAGAGCCGACAGCTCGCAGTTTGGAAAAATCTCGCCCGCTCAAAAAACCGGTTCCTTTCGGCATCAGGGCTCTGATGAGAACCGGGGAGAGGCCAAGGTGTGTAACCTCATGGTCCTCAAGCATTTGCCAGAGTCTCCCGGCATCCGGAAAATCTGGAGCACCATCTGTGAATACCATGGACGCTCCGATGGTCATTGCTCCGAACACGAGCCAGGGACCCATCATCCAACCCATGTCGCTCATCCAGTACATGGTTTCACCGGGTTTGAGATCCATGGCGTGAAACATGTCTTGAGCTCCTTTGACGGGGAATCCACAATGGGTATGCACGGCGCCTTTCGGACGTCCCGTCGTACCCGAAGTGTAGATGATCATCATGGTGTCTTCAGCCGAAGTGCTCTCAGTCACCGATGAATCAGGATATCCAGCTGAGTAGCTGTCGTAAGAAACGTCACGCCCGTCACTCATGGGTACGTCTTCGCGGCCGGTTCTGTCGTGCACTATTACGCGGCGAACGGCGGGGCAGGATTCGAGCGCTTCGTCAGCGGTTTCCTTGAGCGTGATCGTCTTGCCCCTTCGCGGAAAACCGTCGCTGGTGAACATGCCGACCGCGGCGGCATCCAGAAGACGAGTTGCCACGGCCTTCGGCCCATACCCTGAAAATAACGGCAGAATGACCGCACCAATCTTGATGACTGCCAGAAAGGCGAAAAGCAATTCTGGGGTCATTGGCATGAAGAGTGCAATCACATCCCCTTTCTTGAAGCCATCGTCCCGCATCGCCTCCGCGAGTTGGGCGACTTCAACAGCCACTTCTCGATAGGTGAAGTGGCGGATATCACCCTCTTCCGACTCGTATTTGAGAGCCGTCCGGTTGGCGGTGCTTTCGTGCTCCAGCCACTTGTCCACGAGATTGTGGACGATGTTCATTTTTGCACCGACGCACCACTCGGGAAATTCTGGACCGTCCGTGAGGTCAACGACGCTTGAGTAGGGTGTTTCAAACCGGATATCAAGATCCTTCATCACAGAATCCCAAAACCACGCGACGTCTGATGTACTCCGTTCCATCAATTCCTGATAAGAGCTCAATCCATGCTTTTCCATAAATGCATACAGATTCGAGTTCTGAACGATGGCTTTGTCCGGAGTCCACGCGATCGTCTGATCAAATGGGAAAGTCGGTGCGGATTCAATCATGGGCCAAATATTGGATGGGGGGGTGCTCCTTGTTCAAAAGACGGTGGACAATACCAATAGATTCTGGACAGTTAAACATCCGGCAAGACACTGAAAATCAGGCATCGGATGCTGACTTTCACCTTGCCAAGCTGATGGGTAGCTTAGCACCAGTTCCTACCGCGAATCGACCGAATAGCTCGGCACCAGTTCCTACCGCGA
>CAZEHJ010000007.1:0-18418 GCA_964512485.1 uncultured Rhodothermales bacterium
ATCCTCTGGTAGATGCCGCCCTAAGGCGCGGAAGTTCTGTTCTGCTGGGAAATCCCGGCGCGTGGTCCTTTCATGATCTCAAGGCGCTGCAAGCTCTGGCCGACGAGGCGGGCGTTGAGATGTGGACCTATAGGCCCTGGCGTTGGACACTTCCGCTTGCGCATTCTGGTGGGCGCCTGGTCAAGGTTGCCGTCACCGTTGCGGCGGATGAAAAATGGAAACCCTGGTTCGGACACGCTGTCGACAGGGCGCTGGGCGTTCTGGGTACGGACAGTCTGCTGCGCGCGGACGCAACGCGTGGATTGAACGCCGATGGCGATCTCTCCCTTCTGCTCGTCCATGCCCGATTCCAGAACGGGGCGGCAGCACAGATATCTCTCGAAAAAGGAGCAACATCCGGCGTCCGTCTGACGACACCCGTCGAGCAGAAAAGCAGCTCGGATTCGGAAAATCGGGAAACGCTCAATGCGACAATTCAAGCCTTTCTGACCGATCCAGATGTACTTCCAACGCTGAACGAGGCCATAGCGGGACGTAAAATCGAAGAAAAGGTCTTTTCCATTCTTCGCACAGGCTGAACCTCTTTTGGTATCTATTCCCTGCAGATGGCCGTAATTTTGGGCCAGGTGGGATTAAAGCCAGGTCTGAGAAATACCATGTCCGTATCCATTGAAGCACTCATCGAGCAGACGCCGTTCATCGACGTGCTGCGTGCCGCTGGAATTGAAGCCGCACAGCTCGACATCGACGCATTTGCTGTCGGTGGGGTGATTCGTGATGTCATGCTGGGTCGGCAAACCACGGATATCGATTTTGTCTGTGTGGGACAGGACCAGGGGCTCGTGCTGGCTGAAGCAGTCAGAGAAAAACTGGGTGGCAGCGTCGTGCACCAGTATGAGAACTTTGGAACTGCTGCAATTCGGATAGAACACGAGACTACGGGTAAGACGTTGGTGTTGGAGTTTGTGGGAGCCCGCAAGGAGAGTTATGCGCGTGACTCGCGCAAACCGGCCGTGGAAGCCGGCACGATGCAGGACGATCAGCTGCGACGCGACTTTACCGTCAATGCGCTGGCGATCGACCTTCATCCGGATCGTTTCGGAGAGCTGCTCGACTCATTTGGCGGCGTCGGAGATCTGAATGCCGGCATCCTGCGCACACCTCTCGAACCCGAAGCGACGTTCGATGACGATCCGTTGAGGATTGTGCGCGCCGCACGATTCGCATCTCAACTGGGCTTTGAGATTGCACCCGAAACCATGGCGGGGATGAAGTCCCGAGCTGATCGCATCCAGATCGTGAGCGCCGAAAGGATCGGTGACGAACTTACCCGGATCATGCTTTCGAAAAAGCCATCGATCGGATTTCGGCTCCTGTATGAGTGCGGAGCCCTGCATCACATTCTTCCGGACCTGGTCGCGCTTCAGGGGGTCGAGGCCGTAGACGGTGTCAAGCACAAGGACAATTTCTTCCACACCCTGAAGGTCGTGGATAATCTGGTCGACAGTCTGAAGGACCTGGATCAGGGACCGTCATTGGGACTGCGGTGGGCTGCTCTGTTTCATGATATCGGAAAGACGTCGGCCAAACGGTTCACCGATGGAATCGGTTGGAGCTTTCATGGTCATGAAGAGCGCGGAGCGCGGATGATTCCGAAGATCTTCCGCTCGCTTCGATTGCCTACGGATGAGCGCATGAAGTATGTCCAGCATATGATCCGTCTGCACCACAGACCCGTGTCTCTTGTGGATGAGCAGGTGACAGATTCAGCTGTGCGCCGACTCCTGTTTGAGGCCGGCGAACACATCGACGACCTGATGCTTCTCGTCCGCGCGGACATCACGTCCAAGAACCCACAGCGGGTTCGAAAATATCTGTCAGCTTTCGACTCGGTCGAAGCAAAGTTTATCGAGGTCGAAGAGAAGGATAACCTCCGCAATTTCCAGCCTCCGGTCGATGGGGCGGAAATCATGAGCGCGCTCGGTCTCCCGCCCTCGCGCGCAGTCGGTGTCATAAAAACGGCCATACGCGAGGCTATCCTCGACGGCGATATTCCCAATGAACACGATGCGGCCTTCGACTACATGATGAGCGTGAAAGATACCTTGCTCGAAGGACTAGATGAAGACGCATTCAGGAGCTCCGGAAAGGCAGGTTAGCCCCATTTTGCGACCATAACGTGTCCGTAGATGGTCCTGTGGCTATTTTGAATGTAACTTGTTTTGTTACATTCCTCTCGTCAGAAGCACCTGAATTCAGGCCAATTCGCATCACTGGATGTGTTGCTGGTAGGTCGATGCGCAGGATTCAGCCCCGACGCAGAGCGCAGTGACTGTTCGCTCAATACCTGCGCACCAACCTGCCGGCGCCTGACACGATAGAGTTACCTATCTGACACAAGAGTACGAAGGCTTGAGGAGCTTGCTGTAGAGCGAAAGTCACGATTGTTGATTCGGTATTCGGTCTTGATATCTATCTGACAACGGAGCGGGTTGGCTGCCCGTCTGAAATCCGGAAGGGTAAAACCAATGGGCCTATTTGGTAATCCGTATACGATTTGGCGATTCTGGACAGAGAATCCGGGAAGATCAACTCTTGCCATGTAAATCTACTTATTCGAAAATCACATGCAGCGTTTTCAGAAACAGCTTTCCTTCATCTCGCAAGAGAAGGTGATGTCCATTTTTTATTGGCTGATCTCAGCCGCACTCGCCGACTCATTTATCAGAAACGGTATTCGGAAGTTCGATTCCGAGGGGTTCTGGTCCAACTCGTTTCTGGAAACCTGGGGATTTCCGCTCTGGTTCATGTACCTGATCGGAGTGCTGGAATTGGTTGCCGGTGTGTTGCTGTTGGTTCCAAAGCTTCGACATCTTGGAAGCGCAGTCCTGGCGCTCGTCATGCTGGGAGCGCTCCTGACAAGAAGCATCTTCGCTGTGATCAATGGCTTGCCACTTGAAAATGCATATTTCTTCTTTCAGGACGTACTGTTCTTTTTCAGCACGATTTCCATCTTTCTGTTTTTTATCGCCATCTGGTATCGCAACAACTCGGCCGCTGTCGCGGCCTCGTGACGAAAACCTCGGGCATCAGTCGTCCTTCATCAGTCCGTGCTCCCAGGCCCATGCTACCGCTTCGGCCCGTGTGCGGAATCCCAGCTTTTCATAGATGTGGGAGACGTGGTTTTTGACCGTGCCCTCGGATATGAAAATCATCTCACCGATGTCCGGATTGGTGAGGCCCCGACCCACCAATTTGAGTACTTCCCACTCGCGGGCGCTCAGGTCGGCCGATTGCCTTTCGAGGGCTGTCTTGCGGCGACGTACAGTCTTGTCGGCGATGCGCCTGCTGATCCATCCTTCCTCACCTTGGGCAACACCTTTGACCGCTTCGATGATGATGTAGGGCGCTTCGTCTTTGGTCAGATATCCGGCAGCGCCCGTATCCAGCAGACCGAAGATGAACTCGTCGTCATCGTAAGCACTGAGCGCGATGATGCGAACCGGATGTTTCTGTTCGGCGAGCGCCTTCGCGACTTCGAGTCCGGGCATTACCGGCATCTCCATGTCGAGTAGCAGAACGTCCGGATTGAGCTCCTGTACGAGGTCAAGTGCTTGCCTGCCGTCGCTTGCTTCGCCTATCACCTCGATGCCTTCGGCATTCTCAAGCATGGTTCGGATTCCGCCCCGAACTACGGGGTGATCATCTGCCAGCAAAACGGATATGTTGCGAGACGTGCTCATTCAATACTAAAGGTTCATTCAATACTCATTGCGGCTTTCGAGACGTCTTCGACCACTACGCGGATCCGCGTTCCTTCACCGGGTGCAGTCTGCACATCGAGCCGGGCGCCAAGAGCAGTAACCCGTTCTGAAAGACCCATCAATCCAAAGTGGTTCTTGCGGCCCAGTTCTATCCAGGAGTCAGGTAGAGTGAATCCCTTACCGTCGTCGTCGATGCAGAGCTCGACCGCGGGCGCTTCGAGCGAAAGACGCACGGTGACAAAGTTGGCCCTGGCATGTTTGAGAATGTTGTTCATCGACTCCTGATAAACTCGAAAAAGTGCCAGCCGGACGTCTTCGGGGATGGACTGCCCATCAGAGTCCAGATTCAGCTTCAGCTCGGGCGCCCCATCCTTTTCGGAAAACGTGTCTGCGTGGGCACGAATCGCCTTTTCAAGTCCAAACGGAGCCAGAACAGGTGGTCGGAGTTCGCCACAGATCTGCCGGAGCTGCGTGATTACGCCCTGTACCATGAGGTCCGCGTCCTCCGAGCTCGATACGGACTGGCCGTCGCCGAAAGATTCGTTCGGGGCAGAATTCGTCGCTTGAATCTTGTACCGAATTCCGTACAAATCCTGAACCGCACCATCGTGCAGGTCCCGGGCCATGTGGAGTCGTTCGTTTTCCCGACCTTCCATGAGACGCCGGTGGACTTCCTGCTGCTCGCGCTGTTTTCGATGAAGGAGACGCAGGCGCGAAAGGTGCCAAGCATATCCGATCCCTGCAAAGGCACCAAGAACGAGGAATGCCATCAACCCTCTGAACCACGCTCGTGCCGTCACAGGAGGAACGACTCGAACGGAAATTGATCTCTCGATGGCGGCCACCTGTCCATCGGCACCAATTGTCCGAATGCGTAGGTCAAACCGGCCACCGGGCAATCGAGACCAGGACGCAAAGCGCTGGGATGAACTGCGCTGCTGCCAGACATCATCCACACCATCGAGCATCACCTCGAACGAGCTTCCCTCAGGATCACGCCAATCCAGCGTCGTGAATTCAACATTCAGCGCACCATAACCGGGTCTGAGTTCGATCTCTTTCAGACTCGCGAGCGCTGTTGACGGCCAAGACTGCTGTGAAGTTGATAGGGCAGTCAAGGCTGGCGCAGCCCCACGAGATGAGAGCAGCCTATCAGGATAGAATCGATTGAATCCATTGATACCCCCGAACAACATCGCACCATCCGGGGCTCGGTAGAACGCGCCCTGGTTGAACTCATTGCTCTGAAGTCCATCCTCATGAGAGAATGTTCGGATACTACCCGTGTCGGGAGTGAGCACAGCCAGACCATTGTTGGTGCTCATCCAGAGCCGTCCGTCAACATCTTCGAGAATTCCGTAAACCGTATTGTTTGGAAGCCCGTCTTTCTCTGTGATCCGCGTGAATGAACCGGTCCGCTCATCAAATCGATTGAGTCCCGCTTCAGTACCAATCCAGATAGTAGAGTCTGACGACTCGAATATGTCGGCGACGATATTTCCTGAAATTGAGGATGGCTCTTCCTCGCGATATGCGTACCGGGTAAACCCATCGATTCCGGGATCCATTTTGTTCAGTCCCCCACCGAACGTTCCAACCCAGAGTCTTCCGCGACTGTCCTCAAAAACAGAAATGGTCCGGTTGTTCGAAATCGAGTTATCATCCTCAGGATCGTTCCTGATCTGCTCGATGTCCGTTCCATCCGTGTCCATCTTATGCAGGCCACCCCATGTAGCAACCCACAGGTGGTCCGAGAGAGTAGATTCTTCAAGGGCCATCACGCGCGCATCAAACAGAGTTGCTTCGTTACCTGGCTCCGGCACCCAGGTTCGAATTCGATGCGTAAGGAAATCCAACTGGTTCAGCCCTCCGGCAGTCGCTATCCAGATGCCATCATCTCTGCTTCCGTGGATATCGTGAATACGATTGTTGCCCAGTTGTGGGTACTCAAATCTCGTGACCCTGCCGTCTTTGGCGATCTGTTCGACTCCTCCCACGTCGGTTCCCACCCAGATTGAACCGCTATCAGACTCGTACAGGGCCATTACATGGCTGCTTGTTATTCCAGGCTCAGTCCGGGACGAGATCTGGTCCAAGGCAAATTCACGAGCGACGCCTCCACCTGTGGTGCCAACCCAAAAATAACCCGCGGCGTCAGTCATCAAGGTGTTGACTGTGTTGTTGGGTAGAGAGCGTTCGTCTGAAGCGCGATTGCCGTAAAGCCGATACGTAGCTGATTCAGGATTGATAACTCCCACTCCCGCGCCGTCTGTCCCCACGCGGAGCCGACCTTCCTCATCTCGTCTCATCGAAAGAATTCGTCGAGCCAGCTCCGAGTCATTTGACTCGGGTAACCATGGACCTGCAACGCCGCCGTCTGAATTCACCTTGAAGACGCCAGAGCCTCCCGTACCGACCCACATGGATCCATCCACATCGGGATACAGGTTGAGAATGATCCTACGCGTGGGCTCCGCTTCCTGATTGGGAATCTCAACTACTTCAAACGAGTTGGCCGCTTCATTATAGATGTGTATTCCGCCCAGATCGGTCCCCGCCCACAGGCGCCCTGAGGCGTCCACGGCCAAGGCCAGTACTCGATCCTTCTGCAGCCAGGCACCTCGCTCGGGGTCTTCTCGAAATACGTCGAACGCTCCATCTTCTTTTCTGAGTCGAGCCAGTCCTCCGTACGTTGATATCCAGATTGAACCCGAGCCATCTTCGACGATGTCCGTGATCATATCGTGAGGAAGTGACGATGACTCCGCCGGATCGTGGCGATATGAGCGAAACGTCCCCAGCTCGTTGTCAAAAAGGTTCAGGCCACCGCCGTGCGTTCCGGCCCATATCCGGGACGAAGAGTCTTCGAAAAGGCTGGCTATCCAGTTTGCAGAGATGGATGTCGAATCTGCCGGGTCGTGAGAGAAGATGTCGAATCCGTATCCGTCGAATCGACTCAGACCATCCTGCGTCGCGAGCCACAAAAAGCCATCGCCGTCTTGCATCATGTCATAAACGGCACTCTGCGAAAGGCCCTCTTCTACCGAATACGTGCGAAAGCGCGGCTCCTGGGCACGGACTTCGTCAGAAAAAAGTCCACATGTGGCCAAAACGAGTACGAAACCCGTCGCCCGAAGCGGGAATCCCGCCAATATATATGCATCCTTAGTCGTCATCTTCCGTAAAGCAAACCTCGAAACGAAAGAAAGAACAGGGAAATGGAGTCATCTCTTTTGGATGGCTCACCCGTAAAAAAGCGACCTTCAATGGCTGATATTCTACGTGTGATCTTATCGATACTCATTCCGCCCCTCGGCGTTTTCTTCAAAGTCGGCTTCGGATTACACTTCTGGGTGAACATTATCCTGACCATGTTGGGGTACGTACCCGGTCTGGTCCACGCAATCTGGATTCTGGCCAGCAAGGACTGATTTTGCGTGGTTGGCCTGCAGTTCGACCGAAAAGAGGTGAAAGCGAGCGACGACGTTTGAGCCAATCAGGACCTGTCCTGATTCGAGTATAAAAGAAAGGGGCGCGGCCAGGCGATCATATGATCGCTCGGCCGCGCCCCTTTTACATATCCCTTCCGACTGCTTTATTCGGCAGCAGCCTCCGCCGCGACTGGACGGATATCCCACATCAGCATCTGTTCGATGTCTGCGTAGTCTTCTTCGCCATCTGCGTCGGTGAACGAATAGTCTCCGAGTTTCTCTCGCTGCAGGGGCGAAAGAAGCTTCCATGCCTGCCCTTCCTGGTCCGCGAACTCGGACGGATACGGGTTCGTTACCCGGTAGGAAGGGTGATATGATTTATAGGTTTTTTCAGCATCGTAAAGAGCCGCACGACGGGCGCCTGCCATCGTCGAACTTTTTCCGGTCACTTTGAAGGGAGTGATGGTAATGGAGGCGACAAAAAAGCCGTCTTCCTGCTCCAGGTATTCTGGACGCATCACTTTGAAATCGCCCGGGTGCGGATACGCACTGCGCTCGTTGAATTCCATATTCTGATCTGGTAGGTAAGGGTGGGGTCCTGGACCGCTCGGTGTATAACTTCGGTATAAAACTCTTTCCGAATGGCCGCTTTTACTTCCCTATCGCCCGCAGGTTCAACGCACATATCGCGAAAATCGTGCGAAACGCCCAATCAGGCCAATATTCTTAATTGCCGTTATTGTTTGAATCGATATTCCGTTATTGATCCAGACCTTTTCCTCTCTGTGGATAACGCCTTGATAAAAATCAATCTGTCCACAACTCCTGTTATGCAATAACGGCTATTGTGATGAGGGATGGGCTTTTCAGTACTTCCCAAATCGATTTCCATTGCTTTCAAACATCGCTTTCAAGGGGCAATTGTTAAATATGCAATTGTGGAAAATTATCGCTTGCATAACGGCGATCCAGTCGATTTATTAGTAACCGCACCCGCCGCCACCTTGAACTTTTCGGTTTATCGCCACGGTACGCTTACCAGGCCATAAACCGTTATTTTTCTGCGGCAGTTTTTCTGCCCGGTTGTTCAAGTTGTGGTGACACCTTCGTACTCATAGCGACATAAAGCTGCGATCCCACGGCCCTTATCCAGCTCCCACCCGTTTTGAGTTACCCTGGACAGTGCACAATAACACTATCAGAAGTTGCACCCTGAATTTTGAAAAGAAACTATGTCCGAAGCCAACCGGGATTCGCTGTTTGAAGAGAAGTCTGTCCAAGAAGCAGACGTAGCACGAGGATTGAAGATTGACCGCGTATTCTCGACCGAAGGAGAGGATCCGTTTGATTCAGTTGAGTGGGAACGCAGAGATGCTTCCATCAAGAATCACACAGGTGAGAGCATTTTTGAACAGACCGATGTGGAGTTTCCCGTTTCCTGGTCTCAGCTCGCCACCAACGTCGTCACAAGTAAGTACTTCTACGGCGAACTGTCGAAGAATGGCACCCACCCATCCGATGGCGGCAGAGAAAACAGCCTGCGCCAGCTGATCCACCGTGTCACACGCACTATTGCAGACTGGGGCACCAAACAACACTACTTCGCTTCCAAAAAGGATGGCGAAACGTTTTATGAAGAACTGAGCTGGCTGTGCCTCAACCAGTACGGTGCATTCAACAGCCCGGTCTGGTTCAATGTTGGACTCAATCACGAGTATGGCGTTACAGACTCCGGAAGCAAAACCATTTACGGATGGGACAAGCGCAAGAAGAAAGCCGTCGCGGTAGATCCTTACGTACGCCCTCAAGCCTCGGCCTGCTTCATCATCTCTGTCGAAGATTCGATCGATGATATCTGGCAGCTCATGGGTGAAAGTGCTCGCCTTTTCAAATTTGGATCGGGCGTAGGCGCAGACTGGTCGACACTCCGTTCAAGCCGGGAGAAACTTTCGGGTGGCGGCACGCCTTCGGGCCCTGTCTCCTTCATGAAAGTTCAGGATGCCACAGGTGGTACGATCAAGTCGGGTGGAAAAACCCGGCGTGCCGCCATCATGCAGACCCTGAAGATCTGGCATCCCGATGTCACTGAGTTCATTGGCGCCAAACTCGAAGAAGAGAAAAAAGCCTGGGCCTTGATCGAGGAAGGATATGACGGATCATTCAACGGTCCGGCTTACGGTTCCGTCGCTTTCCAGAATGTAAATCAGTCCGTTCGCGTGAACGATGAGTTCATGGGCGCTGCAGACAGCAAGAGCAGCTTCGGCCTCAGATCAGTCAAAGGCGGAGAAGTGATCGAGGAAGTACCGGCTGACTCTCTCCTTGAAAAAATTGCGGAAGGCACTCACGTTTGTGGTGACCCGGGCGTTCAGTATGAAGACACGATCCAGCGCTGGCACACATGTAAGAACAGTGCCCCGATCAACTCGAGCAATCCATGCTCCGAGTACATGTTTCTGGATGATTCAGCCTGTAACCTCGCCTCGCTGAACCTTCGCAAGTATCAGAACGAAGACGGCACATTCGATGTTGAGCGCTACCGCGCTGCCGCCCGTGTGTACATCACGGCAATGGAAATCCTCGTCGACAACGCAGGTTATCCATCAGCTTCGATTGCTGAGAATTCTCACGCTTACCGTCCGCTCGGTCTCGGTTTTGCCAACCTCGGCGCGCTTCTCATGTCGATGGGCCTGCCATATGACAGCGACGAAGGGCGCGCCGTGGCTGGAGCCGTGATGGCTATCGAGCATTGCGAGGCATACGCCCGTTCAGCAGAGATCGCCGGCAATCCGAAGATCGGAACGTTCGACGGATACGATGCCAACCGGGAGCCTTTCCTTGAAGTCATGCGCATGCACCGCGATGCAGTGGACACCATCCACTCCTCATGCCCGGAATACCTGGTAGAAGCGGCACGCGAATCAGCGAACCGCATGGTAGCTCTCGGAGAGGTGCACGGTTACCGCAATGCTCAGTCTACTGTTCTTGCGCCGACAGGAACCATCGGATTCATGATGGACTGCGACACTACGGGGGTAGAGCCAGACATCGCCCTTGTCAAGTACAAGCTGCTTGCTGGAAAAGGCGACGGAATGCTCAAGATCGTCAATCAGACCGTTCCGGAGTCTCTCGACCGTCTCGGATACTCGAAGAAGAAGCGCAATGCGATCATCAAGTTCATCGATGAAAACGATACGATCGAAGGCGCACCAGGCCTGAAAGAAGAACATCTGTCCGTATTCGACTGCGCTTTCAAGCCATTCAACGGTGAGCGTTCGATCCATCACATGGGTCACATCAAAATGATGGCCGCTGCGCAGCCGTTCATCTCCGGAGCCATCTCCAAAACAGTCAACATGCCAGAAAACACGACTGTTGAAGAAATTTCTGATGCGTATATGCAGGGATGGAAGCTCGGACTGAAGGCCGTAGCCATCTACCGGGAAAACTCCAAGCGCAGTCAGCCTCTTTCGACTTCCATGGGTGGAAACACCAAAAACGCATCATCCGGAGACGGTCTTGCTGGCACACTCGAACCGGAAGTCAAGATTGTCGAGCGAGTCGTTCACAAGTCAGTCCGGCACCGTCTTCCCGACGAGCGCCCATCGCTGACACACAAGTTCTCAATCGCCGGGCACGAGGGATACCTGCACATTGGTATGTATCCGGACACGAAGATGCCGGGTGAGATCTTTATCACAATGGCCAAGGAAGGTTCGACCATCTCAGGCTTGATGGATGCCTTCGCTACATCGATATCGATCGCTCTGCAGTACAACGTGCCTCTCGAAGATCTGTGCAACAAATTCAGCCACATGCGCTTCGAGCCAAATGGCTTTACGAACAACCGCCAGATACCGATTGCCAAGTCCATCATGGACTACATCTTCAGGTATCTCTCCCTTCGCTTCCTGACACAGCCGGTCGCTGAGCCAGTAGTGGAGCAAATAGTCGAGGAAGATCCGGCTGAAGATCTGGAACAGATCGACATGTTTACCGCAGAGCCCACGGAAGCAATCGTCGATCCACTCGTCGGTGACACAGTCGAGGACTTTCTGGATAGATCATCAACAGACGGTCAGAGTGCGGTAGCCACTGCAGCAGCTACTGTGACCGAGACCAAAACAGAAACAACCTTTGCAAATCAGGAGGATGCACCTCCTTGTTCAAATTGCGGCAGCATCACTGTCCGTAGCGGAGCATGTTACTCATGCCCCAACTGCGGAAATACCAGTGGATGTGGATAGTCGCACTCAAATCCTGAAGGACGCACGGGAGCGCTCTTCGGGATAACACACCTCAGGGCGTGGTCTTCAGCACCTCGCCCGGTTAACGGGGAGCGCCCGGTGGTTGGTGGGACCGCCGGGCGCCTTTTTTTGTACCAGACCCAGAACAGGCCGGACACTGAGCTGAAAAAAAGCAGCCCAAAAAAATTGCCGGCCCGACGTTGTGATCATGACAAATGTCAATGACTACGTCATCGGATCCATCAACCCCACCCTGCTCACTCCAGAGAACAGAGAACCCGCGATGGCATATACCGGCACAGTTGTAAACGTATTTTTTCGCTTCACACGACAAAACCCTATCGTTTGATTATGCGCTTTCAGGATAAAATCGTACTGATAACGGGAGCCAGTTCGGGAATTGGTGAAGTAGCTGCTCATGCTTTCGCGCGTGAAGGCGCAAACGTCTTCCTCGTTGCGAGGAGACTGGAGAAGGGCGAATCTGTGGCTTCCCAGATCCGCTCAAACGGAGGAAAGGCTTCGTTTTTTCAGGCAGACATGAAGGATCGTGAACAAATTCAGGCCATGGTCCAGGCTTGCGTGGATACGTACGGCCGGCTGGATATCGCCGTGAATAATGCGGGCATTGAAGGTGCAGCATTCGTTCCGACACACGAGTATTCCGTCGATACGTGGGATGAGGTCATTGCCATCAATTTAACAGGCGTGTGGCTCTGTATGCGCAGCCAGATCCCCGCTATGCTCGCAGGTGGCGGCGGCTCGATCGTAAATATGTCTTCGTTGGCCGGCGTGAAGGGATTTGGAGGGAGTTCTGGCTACGCAGCAAGCAAATTCGGAGTCGAAGGCATTACAAAAGCCGCAGCCCTTGAATATGCTCAGCAAAACATTCGAGTAAATTCAGTCTGCCCGGCCGTCATTCAAACAGACATGGCCGACCGCGTTTTTTTCAGTGACGGTACGCAGGAATCGAGAATACAGACTGCTGCCTCACACCCCATGAACAGGATCGGTACGCCGGACGAGGTGGTGAGCGCGGTTCTATGGCTGGCTTCGGACGATGCTTCGTTCGTGACAGCCGAATCGATCAATGTTGATGGCGGCTCTGGAGCCTAATTCGTCAACTGCATTCTTTTGGACTGATCGATCCGCATCCGGTGGATGTTGTACTGGCCGTCCTTGTCCGAATGGAAGACGACCCATCGACCGTCAGGCGAGAAGTACGGAGCACCTTCGGACTCCTCAGGTGTGTCCGTAAGCTGGAAAAACGACTCGTTGGCGACCTGGTAGAGCCAGATGTCAGACGTTGCACCTTCTGTCTTTTCTCTCATCGTGAACGCGATAATCGCTCCGTTCCGCGACGCAGCCGGAGCTGATACGTCAAAGCCATCTACTCCGAACAAACAGGTTTCTTCTCTGCGGAATACGTTTGCCTGACAGATCTGTGATTCACCATCCAGCGTTTTGTCATAGATGGCAAACAGAAACTCATCGAGCCACTTCGGATGATATCTCTGGCCGGGAGTCGATGTGATTTGCCGGGTAACGGACGTCCGTGGATTCCCAACCACGAGCTGAGTGTCGTCCCCATCTTGTTTGATGAATGCGATCATGGCGTTGGTTGGATCCCAAGAGGGGTGCATCGCCCGATCTTCCGCATCTACGAACAGACGCGAGTTTGTGCCATCTGCATTCACTCTCCACACGTTCCACTCATCGCTCATGCCGCTTGCTGCCTTCGAATAGACAAGCTCGTCTCCCAGAGGACTCCACGAGGGATTCGCGGCATAACTGGCGCCTGTTTCAAATCTGGATATCTCCTTTCCATCTACATCGATCACTACCAGAGATGCCGAGTCTCCGATTCTCTCGTAGTAAGCAATGTTTGCTCCATTCCATTGCCACTGAGGATGAATTCTCCAGACGGTCTCTCCGGCCTCAGCTGCGGCTCGCGACCGCTGAGCGGCCTCAACTCTGGTTGCCTCCATCTGGGCACGAATCTGTTCCTTTTCAGCCGCCTCCTGTTCGGATTCGGCATCTGATTCCGAATCGCGACCTGCAGTCGTCGGATTATTCAGTGCACTGGTATCGGATGGCGAATCAGATTGACAGGCTCCGATCAACATGGAAATAAGTATGAGAAACGGTATTGCTCGCTTCATCAGGACGTTTGTAAGATGGAGGTGGATTTCAGGGTTGGCTTTTTTCAACCGCCCTACAGACGCTTTCGACGGCGAGAGGTTGCCGCATAACAAAATGCCCTTGTTATTCGTTATATCGATCATGGGTCGCCAATTGGGAAACATAAAGGTGTCCCTACTGGTGCAAATGTATTGAACTGAACCGCATGTTTGTTTGAACAAAATCTGGAAAGAATACGGGTTGATTGCTCTGTTGATCGTTGTATCGGTCAGCGGATACCTGCTGTTTTCTGAAAACAAGGAGAACATCATGTCCTACACACTGGATGTGTTGGGCGAAAAAATGGTCGCTCTGGCTTCAGACGACGCATCGCGGGAGCGTATCTCGTCGCTGTTTGACCAGTTCAGTGATCGGGTTGCAAATGATGACATTGCCCCCGAGCAGATCGAGGCCGTTGCAGCAAACGTCCTAAATCTGAGTACCCGAGGGGAGGCTATAACGGCCGAGGAAGCAGAAACAATGTTGTACATGGACTACGCGGAAACCCTTCCGACTCCTCAAAGTCCAGATGCCGAAGAAGCCATTGCCTTGCATAAGCCGAAGGCCCCACCCTCAAGTGAGGAGCTGATCGAGCTCACTGGTCGAATTTCAGAAATGTTTGAGTTGGCGGAAGTCTTCCAGGTTCAGAATGCAGAAGCGGCCAATCATTTCCACTTCAACACAGATGCTGAAGGAATCTACGTCGAATTGGACTCAGAGGCCGGGCGGGTCATCAGCGAACCATCGTTCCTTCCAATGGCGCGGGACATGGAAGAACGAAAGCTGGTTCGATGGAAAGAAAAACTGGCCAAAGACAGAGAAGCCGCGGCACTGCTCTACAATGCGCGGCGCGAGAAGCTGGATCGAATCCGAGCCGAAAGGGCGGACAGTCCTGAAAGAACTGAGCGGATCAAAACACTCACCCACATTCAGAGACTCGGAGCCTTGGGTGTCAACGTGGGTCCGGACAGCGGCGCGATCAATATGGAAGTGCGGCTGATCGTATCAGAGGCCATGGGAGACCTCGAGGGCATGATGGAGCAGATTCAAACCGAAATATCTGTATCGATAGACTCTGCGCGTGCAGCCAGCTCCAACAACTGATTCCGATGCGGGGACGCAATTCAGGAACGCATTCCTGTCTGGCGCCGTTCATTCGCCCCGAATTACCCGCCACCCCGCTGGACCTGACACCTCACTCGAATGAAAATTGCCAAACGCTTTCGCTGGGAAGGTGCCCACAGGCTCCCCTGGCATGAAGGGCCTTGCAAGGATCTGCATGGACATTCCTATGAGATGTTTGTAGAGGTGGAAGGCGAGCCAGACGAGCATGGCCTGCTAATGGACTTCAAACACCTCAAGCGCGCACTCATGCCCCTGATTGACGAGTGGGATCATTCGACGCTCGTGGCCGGGAATGATTCTCAGCTCCTGAAAGTGATGCAAGAAACAGGATGGCGGCACGCCCTCCTACCCTTCGACACTACGGCTGAAAACATCTGTATCTACGTGGCGGATCATCTGGTGGAAAAACATCGTCCTCTTCTGGAGGCCAGACGCATCCACACAGTCAGAGTACGGGTCGCAGAAACCGAAACCTGCTACGCACAGGCCGAACGGAACGTGTAGATCCAGCTCAGGCTCTCACGGGAAGATTCCCATCTCAGAATAAGAAATGGCCACTTTGTCGATGGCGTTCACAAAGGCTGCCGTTCGCAGGTCCGTTCCCTTCGAAAGGGCAATTTCCCTGATCTCACCGTAGGCGGATGCCATCGTTTCCTCGAGACCCGAGTTTACGAGATCGACCTCACCGGCACCGGCCGTCAATCGAATCATCTCCGCCGCAGTGATGTCAACACCCACGGCATCGGCCAACGTCCTGACAATGCGTTCGTTACTGGCCTGCTCGAACCGCTTACTCATTCTGCCAAAACGGACATGCGAAAGGTTTTTGAGCCATTCGAAATACGACACGGTGACACCACCGGCATTCAGAAAGACGTCAGGTACGATGAGTACACCCATATCAAGAAGAATCGCGTCAGCATCGGCAGTTATCGGACCATTTGCAGCTTCTCCGACTATTTTGGCCTTGATGCGTGGCGCGTTTTCTTTCGTGATTACGCCCTCGAGAGCAGCCGGAATGAGGATGTCACACTCGAGTTCAAGGGCATCTGAGGAATTGGCGATGTTGGTAGCCCCGGGAAAGTCGAGAATGGATCCTGTTTCCGTTCTGTGGGCTACGACATCTTCCACGTCCAACCCTTCCGGGTTATGGATGGCTCCCTCGTATTCGGCCAGGCCCACGATTTTGGATCCGCCTTCCTGCATGTAGATCGCGGCATGATAACCGACATTGCCGAGACCTTGAACCACTACCCTCTTTCCGTCCAGACCAGTACTCAATCCTCGAGCGTCCATTTCATCAGAAAATGAAACTGCTTCCCGGATCCCATAAAACGTGCCTCGTCCGGTTGCCTCTGTACGACCTCTCACTCCGCCTTGCGTGATCGGCTTCCCGGTAACACACGCTTGTGCGGTCAGCGGATCGTCAGTCAGTGATCGGTACGTATCCACGATCCATGCCATTTCCTTGGGCCCGGAGCCATAATCAGGAGCCGGTACATCAACACCCGGTCCGATGAAGTTTTTCGCCACCAGTTCGTAGGTGTACCTTCTCGTAATTCGCTCGACTTCGGCTTCAGAATAGCTTTTCCGATCTACCTGAATGCCGCCTTTTGCTCCTCCAAAGGGCACATTTACAATTGCGCACTTGTAGGTCATCAATGTCGCCAGGGCGGCCACCTCATCTTCATTCACAGCCATGGCGAAGCGGATACCGCCTTTGGTAGGAAGTTTATGATGGCTGTGCTCAGCGCGCCACGCCTTTACTACCTCGATCGATCCATCATCACGAACGAGTGGAAATTCCATGTGGTACACGGAGTTACAGATTCCTATCTGCGCGAGAAGACCTTTCGGGTGATCGGTCAGGGCCGCGGCCTTGTCGAACATTCGGTGGACCTGGTTCAGAAAGCTGATAGTACCGGACATTGGGTTGGAAGGATGGTGCTTGATGGTCGAAAAAGGATTCGGGAGATATCCTACGGGGAGTGAAAAGGAACTATCTTAGGCGGATAAATGCAATTGCTCTCATTTTTAGCCACCCGCCATGAGTGATGATCGGTCTACAAGCGCCACGACGGCAATGTGTTTTCTGCTTGGAAATCCGGTGTCACATTCGGTCTCCCCGCTGATTCACAACACAGCCTTTCGTGAACTTGAACTTCCGATTCGTTACGAGGCGCGTTCGATTGAAGAAGGCGATCTCGAATCCATCCTCCACTCGATCGATGGAGACCGGGTCGTGGGGGCGAACGTCACGCTCCCGCACAAACAGAGTGTGCTGAAACATCTGCATGAATTGACAGACACGGCTGCAGCCGTCGGAGCGGTCAACACCATCTTTCGCAGAAATGGCCGACTCGTCGGTGACAATACAGACGTCGGAGGATTTCTGGCGCCGATTGAACATCTATCTCTGCAACGGGCGCGCGTGCTCATTCTGGGAGCCGGTGGGGCGGCGCGCGCCGTGTCGTACGCTGCCCGACATCACCTCGATGCGAGCTCCGTAACCGTCGCCGCCAGAAATTTGAACGCGGCGCGCGCCATCGACGGAGTGCACGCGTGTTCGTGGCTGGAGGGGCAGACGATGATTTCCTCGGCGGACCTCATTGTCAATGCCACACCCATCGGGATGTATCCGGACACAGACGCCTCACCCCTTCCAGATGACCAAACGTGGAAAAGCGGACAGGTGTTTTACGATTTGATCTACAATCCCGATCCGACCCGCACCACCGAGCAGGCCCGTAGCAACGGCGCAACCGGAATTGGGGGTCTTCCGATGCTCGTAGCGCAGGCAGCCGCAGCTTTCAAAATCTGGACCGGACGCGAAATGCCAGTCGACGCGGTGCTTGAAGCATTGAAGGACGCCGGAAGATGAATCTGATCATTCCGCAAGGCATGGGCCACTCAGGCCTGAAAGCGGCATTTACCACCCGTTCAGGAGGTGTCAGTGAACACCCGTTTGACAGCCTGAATCTGGGTCTGTCTACAAATGACTCTCCAGAGAACGTGATCGAGAATCGGCAACGCGTTGCGACCGAACTCGGGTTTCACGTTGATAGTCTGGCCATTGCAGGTCAGATTCACGGCAGCCAGGTGCTTCTTGTCCGAGAGGGCGGCCTCTTTGCCGGTTATGACGGTCTTGTCACGGACCGTAGGAACGTTCTGCTCTGTATTTCTGCTGCCGACTGCGCGGCCGTTCTGCTGTGGGATCCCAAGAACGGAGTTCTGGGCGCCTGCCACGCGGGATGGCGGGGCGCCGTGGGAGGTGTTATCGGCAACACAATTGAGACGATGAATTCCTGCGGTGCCGATGCAGACCGGATGCATGCGTATGTCAGTCCCTGCCTTGGAGTGGATAATTTCGAGGTCGGGGAAGAGGTGGCTGCTCAGTTCCCGTCCGATTGGGTGGCGCGCCGATCAGAATGGCCGAAACCGCACGTTGATCTGAGTGGATATATCCGGCAACAGTTGACCCACAAAGGAATCAGTGACAGGCAAGTCGAGGTCTCAGACCGCTGTTCGATGGGGGAAATGGACATCTTTTTTTCGCATCGGGGCGAAAAGGGCATAACCGGAAGAATGATGGGCATGATCGGAAGAACAGAATGAAATCTCGCTTGCATCTTCCCTCAAATCGAAGCGTTGAAAGCCGCCCATGACGATGACACCA
>CAZEHJ010000007.1:18518-48335 GCA_964512485.1 uncultured Rhodothermales bacterium
GCTTGCATCTTCCCTCAAATCGAAGCGTTGAAAGCCGCCCATGACGATGACACCACGACGATGACACCATGACGATGACACCATGACCACTACATCATGAAGATCGCTCTAGCTCAATTCAACCCCATCGTCGCCGATCTGAAGAACAACGCGCGACGGACGATCGAATTCGTTCACGAGGCCGTCGAACGAGGGGCTGATCTCGTGGTTTTCCCAGAGCTGAGCATCACCGGATACTCTCCGCTCGATCTGCTCGACAACGACCATTTCGTCGATGCGTGCGAAGCCGCCGTCTCCTGGGTTCATGACCACCTGCCAGACGACATCGGCGTGATCATCGGGGCGCCGGTGCGCAATTCGTCTTCCGAAGGCAAACGACTGTTCAACGCGGCAGTACTGCTGGAAAAGGGAAAGGAGCCGATCGAAGTGCACAAAATGCTCCTGCCCACCTATGATGTGTACGACGAATATCGTCACTTCGAACCTGCACAGGGCCAATCGGCTATCGACTTCAGAGGAATGAAGCTCGGCGTCCACATCTGCGAGGACATGTGGAATATCGAGGAGTTCGCAACATACCACACGTACGACCGCGACCCCGTCGCTGAACTCGTGGCACAGGATGTGGACATCCTGATTAATCTCTCCGCATCGCCATTTTCGCACGCCAGACACGAGATTCGCACACAAATCGTCTCCCGTATCTGCGAACGACACAACGTTCCGTTCGTCCTGTCATGTCTGGTGGGAGCCAACACCGAAATCATATTCGACGGCGACTCACGCGTTCACGACGCGCAGGGAAGAATCGTGGCGCAAGCTCCTTGCTGGGAAGAAGCTCTCGTCGTCTGGGATACCGAGCATTCTGAACCCGTCTCAGTACCACCCCATGAAAAAATCTCCGATCTCTACCAGGCTCTCGTATTTGGTATCAGAGAATATGTGCGAAAAACGGGCGCTTTCGACAAGGTCCTCCTGGGGCTTTCCGGGGGAATCGACTCGGCCGTGACTGCAGCACTGGCGGTCGATGCGCTAGGACCTGAAAATGTGATGGGTGTGACTATGCCGTCCGTGTATTCATCCTCGGGTAGCGTTGATGATTCCGTTACACTCGCAGACAATCTCGGCATAGAGTGCCACACTCTTCCCATCCGTGATGCGGTGGCGGCTTTTGAGAATACGCTTGCTCCGATTTTTGAAGGCACTGAAGAAGGAATTGCAGAAGAAAACATTCAGGCGCGATCCCGAGGTCTGATTCTGATGGCATTGGCCAACAAGTTCGGATCCATGGTCCTCACGACAGGCAACAAAAGCGAGATGGCGATGGGATATGCCACGCTGTACGGCGATATGTCGGGCGGTCTGGCTGTTTTGGCCGATGTGCTGAAGATGGATGTTTATGCGCTTGCTGAGTACATCAACGCATTACATGCGAGCAATCGAATACCAAGATCCACTATTGAAAAGGCACCGTCCGCCGAGCTTCGACCCGATCAGGAAGATGCCGACTCTCTCCCGCCCTACCCGGTGCTTGATGAGATCCTTCATCTCTATATAGAGAAGAGACTCGACGTCAACGCCATTGCAGGCGATACTGGACTCGAGGCCGGATTCATCCAGAACATTCTCGATGCCGTCGACAGAAACGAATACAAGCGCAAACAGGCACCTCCGGCCCTTCGCGTGAGCGACAAGGCGTTCGGGATCGGGCGGCGAATGCCTATTGTCGCACGACTCACACGGAGCGATATTCAGAAAATGATGACCGACCTTCAGCAAGAAGTACTCTCATGATCGTTTACCTCTCCGGATCACTTGCCTCAAAAAAACCGACCGAAGCTGTGGTCGATGTTGGTGGAATCGGCTACCGCGTGTTGATTCCCACTTCGACTTTCGAAAAGCTTCCCTCCAGAGGCGAAGATGTCTTTGTACTGACCCATCATCATGTCCGCGAAGACGCCATGACGTTGTTCGGGTTTGCTACGGAAGAGGAGCGAACGGTTTTCAATATGATGTTGGCTGTGTCGGGGGTTGGCCCAAAACTCGCACTCGCGGCCCTGTCTGCTCTCAGGCCTTCTGAAATTCGTCAACGAGTCATTGAAGGCGACAGTGCCATGTTGACCCGTATTCCAGGTGTCGGACGCAAAACGGCCGAGCGCTTGATCGTCGAATTGAGAGATCGATTCGAAAAAACGGACATCGGAGGCGATGGAAGCGCAGGCACCGAAAGCGGAAGTGCATCATTCAGAAGTGATGCCCTGTCTGCCCTCGAGGCGCTTGGCCTGTCCAAGTCTGCTGCGGAAAAAGCTGTATTGACCGTCCTGCGTAAGAATCCTGAAATCAATAACGCAGAGGAACTGATCCGCCTGGCCCTTCGATCGTAACCTGTACGCGGAAAACGCTGTACTAATCGGGGCGAAACGCATACGTTTCGTTTGCCCTCAGACGTTCTTTAGTCTCAACCATCCAGAACGAGTCTCATGCTGAAGAATTATATCCGCACGGCACTACGTGTGATCGCCCGTCACCCGGGATACGCGTCGATCAACATTTTTGGCCTGTCTGGAGGTGTGGCGATCGCTCTCCTCCTGCTGACATTCGTATCGAAGAAAACAAGCTATGACACGTTTCACAGCGCAGCCGAAAGAACATATCGGGCCTGGGTTCTTGAGGATTATGGAGAAGATCAGCAGTTCTTCAATACGACTACACCTCTCCCGTTGGCCGCAACGCTGAGTGAAGGGATTCCAGAGATTGAGCATGCCGTTCGATACGACCGAATCAACGACACCATAACACGAGGATCGATTCGTTTCAACGAGTCGCTTTACATGGTTGACCCGGGCTTCTTTGACGTGTTTGATTTCAAGATGGTCAAGGGCGTTCCGGCACAACCGTTTGAAGGTCCTGAGTCTATTATCCTCTCAGAAAGTGCCGTCGAGAGGTATTTCGGTGACTCCGACCCGATAGGTGAAGATCTCACAATCGAGTTCAACGGTGATCCGAGGTCCTACACCGTCTCTGCCGTATATGAGGACGTGCCGTCAAATTCCAGCCTGCAATGGGAGTTTCTGCTACCCTATTCCGTAGCCGACTGGCTGTATTCTGCAAGGATGCATTCTGCCTGGTTCAACGTCAGTCCCGAGACCTACATAACACTTCGAGTTGGAGCAGACGTAAATGCAGTTGAAGCCAAGATGCCATCGGTTCTTGCGAATGCGCTGGGTGATCGGGTCGAGCCTGGACAATACACTGCCGGACTGCAACCGCTTACCGGAATTCACCTGGACCCTTCCTTTCCCATCGGTTATGCTGCTGTGAGCAACCCGGTCTATGTGAAGGTGCTCCTGTCCGTAGCGCTTCTGGTTCTTCTGATAGCGTGCATCAACTTCGTCACGCTTTCGCTGAGCCGTGCATCTACCCGCTCACGGGAAATTGGAGTCAGAAAAGCCATAGGGGCCGATCGGTCGCAGCTGGCGCGACAATACTTCGGTGAGGCTGTCGTTTTTACCGCCCTCGCTGTCGGACTTGGACTCTTGCTTGCATTCTTGCTCGTTCCCGGTTTCAATTCCCTTAGCCAGGACGAGATTGCTCTGACGTTTGGAGCCCAGACGTGGCTGATGATCGGTTCTCTTTTCCTGGCTATTTCACTCGTAATTGGCATCTATCCGGCTGTTGTTATGTCCTCGTTCAGTCCGACTGAGGCGTTTCGCGGCACCACCTCAACTGGAAGCCAGCGGGGACTACTACGCAAATCATTGGTGACGGTCCAATTTGCGCTGTCCATCATGCTGCTCATATCGATGCTGACCATGAGTTCTCAGCTGAAATATGTCCAGACCAAGGACCTCGGATTCAATCCCGATCACGTATTGTATGTACCGACCGAAATATCTCAAGACGAAGCTCAGACCCTTGCAGATCGAATCCGATTCGAAGTGGCCGATCGATCGGACATCGAGTCGATTTCAACGTCCATGTTGCTCTTCGATACAGCCGGATGGGGGCGAATCGGGTACAATGCTTCAGACGGAACCTACAAGCGATTCTTCGCGAATGTGGTCGATCACAATTTTCAGGAAACCATGCACCTGCGTCTGAACGAAGGACGTTTTTTCGATCAGGACAAACCCTCGGACGCAACCCGCGCCATTGTAATCAATCAGGCGTTTGCCGACGCCTACGGATGGACTGACCCGTTGGCCGAACGCATTCCGGGCGAGTTCAACGAACATGAAATCATAGGTGTCGTAGAGAATTTCAACTATTCCTCGCTGCACTCGCAAATTCAGCCTGCAGCCATGTCAATGTCCCAGGGGCTGATATTCTCTGGTGCGAGCGACTTCGACTATCAGGGCAATATCATTCCGCGAATCGCATTCCGGGTCAGCGGAAATAATGTGCCTGCCACAATCGAGTATCTGGAATCTGTCTGGGAAGCAGCAGCGGGAGGCCTTCCTTTCAGCTATCAATTCGTGGACCAGGATCTGGCCAGCCAGTACATCCAGGAAAGCCGCCTCTCCACCATCATTACACTCGGTTCCATTCTGGCAATGTTGATCGCAGGTCTCGGTCTTTTCGGTCTGGCTGCCATTTCGGTGGCGAGACGAACCAAAGAAATTGGTATCAGAAAAACGCTGGGGGCCTCGACCGGTCACATCGTGGCCATATTCGGAAAAGAGTTCTCCGCCCTGGTAATCGTAGCCTTGATCGTCTCGATACCCGTCGGATGGTTCGCCTTGAATCGCTGGCTCGAGACGTTCGCCTACCGCACGGAGATGGGAGTCCTGCCTTTCGTTGTCGCTGGTCTCAGCGCATTTCTGCTGATGTGGCTTGCAGTCTCATCCCAATCGCTGAAAGCGGCCTGGGCAGATCCGGTTGAAGCCTTGCGGGACGAGTAGACTAGGCCTGATTGCCGCCTGACTTTTCGAGGTAGAGCGTCTGCGTTGGAAAGGCAAACTCGATACCGTTTCGAGTGAAATCATCGTGTACGGCAAGATTGATTGCTTCCTGGGCGTCCATGTACACGGCGTAGTCCGGAACGAGCATGTAATAGACGATCTCGAAGTCGATCGAAAAATCTCCGAACGATTTAAGATGCGCCCGGTCGAAACGCACGTCACCCTGAGCTTCAACAGCCGCCTGGAGTCTGTCCGGGATCGATTTCAACGTATCGTGGGGAGTGTCGTATGTGACACCGATGGTGAATACGGCACGCCGCTCATCCATCCGTTTGTAGTTGCGAACCCGGCTTCCCAACAGATCGTTGTTCGAGAAGATGATCTGCTCGCCCGAGAGACTGCGAATACGCGTCGTCTTGATGCCAATATGTTCGACTGAGCCCGAGTAATCGCCAATCACCAGAAAATCTCCGTCCACGAATGGTCGGTCGGCCACGATCGAGACATAAGCCAGCAGATCTGCCAGCACGTTTTGAACGGCCAGCGCGATGGCGATACCCCCGATACCCAGACCGGCGACCATGGCTGTGACATCTACGCCGAAGTTATCCAGAGTGGCCAGAAATACGATGGTCCACAGAATGAGTCGTCCAACCATTCCCATGGCTCGAGCGGCCGTTACCTGGGAAGCTTCGTTTTCCCGACTCTTGACATACCAACCCATGGCAAGCCGAATAATATCGTTGCCCCATAGCCCCATCTGAAGCACAAATCCAACGAAGACCACCCTTTGCAGCCAGGGTATGGCCGGTGCGTCGCTGGCCAGATATTCAACGGCGAGATAAAACGCGATAACGAACAGGAAAAACGTTCGCATGCCTTGAAGAAGCTCGGCGATTACGTCATCGACCTTGTTTTCCGTGCGTTTGGCCATCGCAGAAAAGCGCCCGAACGATACTCGTCGAATCAGCATCATCAAAAGAGTAAGGCCCAGCGTGATGCCTGCCAGTTTCAACCATGACAGCACGGTCAGTCCAAGAAAATCGGTGTCCAGAAATTCCATTTGATGTATTCCTGTAGAAAGAAAAATGGGGATAATCGACCCAAGTTACGCCTCAAACCGAACGGAATCTCGTTTGATCATCCACCCGAAGTGAGTTCATCCCTTTTTTGAAGCATGCCCTTCGAGGCGAGCGCTTCCGCGTTGAGGATCGCTCCACCCGCAGCGCCACGGACTGTATTGTGGCTCAGAACCACGAATTTCGCATCCAGTAGTTCACATTCCCTCACGCGTCCTACCGTCACAGTCATACCATCACCCGCGTAAACATGCTTTCTGGGCTGTGGGCCGTCGACGTCTTCAAGCAACTCCAGCACTCTCTCGGGCGCCGAGGGCAAGCCGCTGATCTGTTCGGGGGACTCAAAGTGCTCAAACGCCTTCCTGACCGCTTCAATCGTAGAAGGAATTCTGAATTTTACTGACACGCACTCCAAATGCCCTTCCATCACCGGAACTCGATTGCATTGCGCGCTGACCACGAACGTCTCATTCTGAATCCCCTCGTCGGTCAGTTCCCCCAGGATCTTGTGCGATTCTGTGGCAAGTTTGTCTTCTTCACCCGAAATGTAGGGCACTACGTTGCCCAGCGCGTCAAGCGAGGCAACGCCCGGATAACCGGCGCCCGAAAGGGCCTGCATCGTGGTCACATTTACGGCCTCAATGCCGAAAGCATCGTGCAAGGGTTTCAAAGCCAGCGCCAGACCGACTGTGGCGCAGTTGGGATTTGTGACGATGAACCCCCCACCTGCCCGGTTCTGGCGACCTACCAGTTCAAGATGGTCCGGATTGACCTCGGGAATGAGAAGCGGAACGTCCTTTTCCATGCGGTGATTGCGGGCATTGGAGATCACCGGGTAGCCGGCATCGGCAAACGCTCCTTCAATCTCTCCCGCCACGGATGAGTCCAGTCCAGAAAAAACAAAGTCGCAATCGAGACCGGGTTTGGCTTCGCTGACGATGACGTCTTTGATGGAAGCGGGAATAGGTGTGGATTCGACCCAGTTCACGGCTTCACGATATGGTCGACCCGCGGAACGGCTGGAAGCCGCCACAGCACTTATTTCAAACCAGGGGTGATTTTCCAGAAGGCGGACAAACTTCTGTCCGACGGCTCCAGTGGCTCCCAGAATTCCAACTTTCAGTTTCATGTGATATCAGTTTCAGATCGATTCAGGGTTGTCCCGTATCGCTTCGCGGGCTGAGTCCAATTCAAGGACTCCCCGATTTGCTGCATGTTCGAGTTTGACCCGGGCATCTCTCTCCACGCGGACCGGAAGATGCGTCGGCATGATAAGGGTTCCGTCACCTTGAGGATATCTCGTTGATCGGACATGGACTGGTATACAGGCCTGCAGGACCGGTTCAAATGCCTCACTATGCATGCCGAGCTGATTCGCTTCGTTCCACGTTGTGGCGTCTTCGAGCAACAGAAACAGAAATTTCCCCGCGCCCTCTACCTTGTTGGGGTCTGCGGTATAAAGGCCATCAACATCGGTCCAACGGTCAAACTTGGAGGCGTGAATGGCTTCGGCGATGAGCGCTGCGGAATAATCACTTCCACCCCTCCCCAGCGTGATCGTATGCCCTTCTTTCGTTCCGCCGATGTATCCGGTGACGACCGGCAGCACGTCTTTGCTCCAGTTGCGGTGCCAGGATTCTGTTTTGGCGAATGTCTGATTGCGATCCACAACCCATGTATTCGAGGGGCACCTGACTACTCGTAAGAACGATCGCGAATCCACAGCCTGTGCAGATACCTCATTTTGCTCGAGCAAAAGTGCGACCAACGGAGCAGACATGAGCTCGCCGATACCAAGAATGCCGTGGGATCGTACATCTGGGTCATGATGGCGACAGACGTCACGAAGCATCTCCACCCTGTTCGAAAGTACGCTCAGATAGGTTGTGCGGCGGTCGTACTCAAGCACTTCGCGAGCTAATTCCACGTGACGCGCAACGAGCCTGCGAATCAGGGATGCGGTTTTCTTGGGCTTCGTTTCAGCTTCCAGACTGACCAAAAGGTCCGTTACGCCGGAAAGCGCTGAAACCACGAGCACGGGTTCGCCAGACTCCGTCTCGCCTTTTACAATGCGGACAAGTCTCTTCAGCGCTTCGGAAGATCCTACCGAAGTGCCACCGAACTTCAGAACTTTGACTACAGAGGTCGACATTCTTATCGCACGTAGCTGGCTGCGTTAATATCAATGCTCGTACCAGTCGCATGATCCGAGAGCCCGCTCACAAGGAGTACGACCATGGGTGCGACATCGGCAGGCTCAGTAAGGCGGTCGAGGGCGATTCCACCTTTTACGAATTCCTCGCCATACGCATCGATGGCGTCCTGGGCCATCGCTGTTCGGACGAATCCGGGTGCAACGGTGAACGCTTTTATCCCGTCCTTTCCAAACGCACGGGCAACCGATCGGGCCAGAGAAACCATGGCCCCTTTCGAAGCGGCGTATGCGAGATAGTCTTCTGAATCCCCACGGAATGCGGCGCGGGATGCCATGTAAACAATATGACCTACCCCTCTTTCCTGGAAGTGTGGAACGGCCGCTCGGGTCAGAATGGCTGCCGCACGAGAATTGACGTTCAGCGTGCGGTCCCAGTCGGCGGTCCATGAGTCGAGATCATCATCAAGGGGTGCGTGAATCACGATGCCCGCATTGTTGACAAGGGCATCCACTTTGCCATACGCAGCCAGCACATCGGAAAACAACGAGTTTGCCTCCTCGGCATTGGCTAGATCAGCCTGGAAAATTCTGGCTCCATTGCCGATCTCGCTGCATAGCGATTCCGCTTCGTCTGCAGAGCGCCCATAGTGGACAGCAACCGTGGCTCCTGAAGCTCCCAGTTGCTTTGCAATTTCGCGTCCGATACCGCGACTGGCTCCGGTAACCAGAATGACTTTATCCGTCAGATCAATGTGCATGCCGATGAACGCGTACGTGTTTAGGATGCTGTATGGTTTTGCCAACCAGCCAGCGGGTAATTTTGCGATTGAGCGTATCTGCTTCCAGCAGGAAGGCGTCGTGTCCGTGAGAGGAATGGACGACTTCAAGGACTGCATTTGGAATATGCTCAGCCAATTCCTCCTGTTCATTCAGGGGAAAAAGGACGTCGGAATCTATACCCACAACCAGCACTTCCTGCTCAATGGAGGCCAGCACTTTTTCGTACTCGCCCCTGCCTCTGGATACATCATGCGAGTTCGACATCTGAGAAAGGCGCACGTAGCTGTTCGCATCGAAGCGATCGATCAGCTTCTTACCCTGATATCTCAAATACGTCTCAACAGAAAATGAATCCTCCGCTGGAACGATATCCCTGGCGAATCGATCCCTGAACGATGTCGGGTTGCGATAGGACAACATGGCCATCATGCGGGCGGCGGCCAGTCCGCCGTCAGGCGGACTGGCCGCCGAGTAAAATCCGTCATTCCAATTTGGATCGGCGTAGATCGCCTGCCGCTGAGCTTCGCTCCAGCCAATGCACCACGCCGAGTGTCTGCCACTCGTTGCAATCGCGATGACACGTCGCAATTTTGGATCGATAAGCGCCCATTCGAGCGCTATCATGCCACCCAACGAGCTTCCAATAGTGGCTTCTACGCCGTCAATACCGATCTCATCGAGAAGTCTGCGCTGAATGCGGACGTTGTCACGGACGGTGGTGACCGGAAATGCGCCTGAGTACGTCGATCCCGTGTCCGGATCGATCGTAGTCGGACCGGTAGAGCCATAACAGGAGCCCAGAAGATTGACACAGACGATGAAATATTTGTTTGTGTCCAGTGTGCGCCCCAGGCCAAAAAGTGGAGCCCACCAGTTTTCTACATTGCTGTCACCGGTCAGCGAGTGACAGGCCACGACGACATTGCTTCGCGCGGCGTTCAGTGTCCCCCAGGTTCGATAGGCCAGATCGACATCCTTGAGGATGGTCCCATCTTCCAGCTCGAAGGACTCAAGTGTGTGGATCTTCAGTTCAGACATTGGCCGTTTCAGAGGTGTTAGCTGATCTGGTTGTCCTACATCGCGAATGCTCCAGGGCCTGTTCGAGGTCTGCGAGCAGGTCTTCGATATGCTCTACACCGACAGAAAGACGGATTACGCTGTCCGTAATACCGGCCTCTTCCCGGGCCTCGATGCGCATGGAAGCATGACTCATTGTGGATGGTTGTTCGATGAGAGATTCCACTCCACCCAATGATTCGGCCAGGGTGAACACCTGCGTCGAAGAGAGCAGCCGTCTGATGGCCGTCGCATCACCCTTGATTTTGAATGACACCATTCCTCCGAATCCGGACTGTTGTTCGGTTGCGAGAGCATGATCCGGATGAGTGGTCAGGCCGGGGTAATACACCTCCTCGACCAGATCGTGATTGTCCAGATATCCAGCAACCGCGTGGGCATTTTCTTCGTGCTGACGCAATCTCAAAGGAAGCGTCTTCAGTCCACGAAGCACCAACCAGCTGTCAAACGGCACAGTGGTAGCGCCCGAGGCGTTGGCCGCAAAGTGAACCAGATTACGACCTTCCTCCGTTGCAGCTACGACCACTCCGCCGACTACATCGGAATGACCATTCAGATACTTGGTCGTCGAATGCACGACGTAGTCTGCCCCAAAATCGAACGGTTTCTGAAAGAGCGGAGACAAAAATGTGTTGTCCACGGCGAAGTCGATTCCTGCATCCGCGGCAATCTTGCCAATCTTGCGCAGGTCGTACACGCGCAGCAGAGGATTGGAAGGTGTTTCAACCCATACAAGCCTGGTTTCCGGCCGCAGATTCAGCGCCAGATTCAATGGATCACTCAGGTCCACGAACGAAACACTGAGTTTCCCCTGATTCTGAAGCCAGGTCAGCAGTCTCTCAGTTCCTCCGTAGCAGTCGTGAGAACAGACGACGTGGGCGTCGGACGAATACAGAGACAGCACCGTAGCAACGGCTGCCATACCGCTGGCGACGCAAACCGCTCCAGCACCTCCTTCCAGGTCTGCGAGCGTCGATTCCAGCGCAGCGCGCGTGGGATTGCCGCTTCTTGAATAGTCATACTCAGGCTTGCCGTTCGTGTCATCGAAACGAAAAATGGCAGTCTGGTAAATCGGAAGAGAAACGCTCTTGTAGGCTCCATCGGTGTGCTGGCCGGCGAGCGTGAGACGCGTTTGAGGATGCATGGTCTTGATCGGTTAAGTATCTCGGGTTTCATATTGCTTCCACCCGGAAGTCCGATCTCAGTGCCTTTCGAATTCGCAGCTTGTGGCGCGCCAGATCCAGAAGGGAAATGCGCCGGCCGAAGCCTCATGAGCTTCAATGATCGTAAACACGGTCACTGCCCATGGCATTTGCCCATCTTTGCCTTTGGTTTCGAAAAAAGAGGATATAAAAAAACCCTCCGGATAAATCGGGAGGGTCGCCATCGAAGCAGTGCTTCGGCGTCCTTCCCATCATCCTCGAAACTTCGAGCAGGATTTAGCACCATTTGATCTCCTATTGGAGTTCCGGTTGCTACGACGTCTTAGGGCCTGTCCCTCGGTCGTTCTTGATGGAAGTGCGGCAAGTATACGGCACGAACGCTTTTCTGTCCAAATGATGGCGGCATTGTCCTGCAATCTTGACAGATCCTCAACACGACCACTCTCCCCGATGATCACTCATCCCCACCTGGTGTCCATTCATGTGCCCGATGTGACTATTCGGCCTGTATGATTCAGAAACAGCCCTTTTTGGGAACAGCAATTGAATGTAAAGACACCAGAACCCGCCGATCACATGGTTAAAGGAGACGGAAATGAACGCAAACAAATTGAAAATCACGCTGCAAACAATAGCAGTTTCCCTGGTCTTGACGGGTTGCATATCGACTGCTGACGTGTCAAACGAAGCAACTCTCGACAACACAGGACAGATCGTCTGGCTGGAAAACGCACTTCAGGAAGAGGGTGTTTTTGTGTCACCGAAAGGTCCGGCCGATCTGAACGTTCCGGCGATTTCGAGCACGCTGCTCGTTCTCGATGGACGAGACGTATTGAGCGTTTACGAGTTCGATGACCTGGAGCTTGCCTCCAGCGAAGCATATGAGTTCTCAAACATCCGGGCGGACAGCGATGTGTATCTGAAAGATGCTCTCGTGGTCGTTCGGACAAGTGGCCGGGATACCGGGTTATCTCAAACGCTGAGGGAGATCATGGGGAACGCTCTTTAGCGACCCGGTCGGTACGTCAGACTGAGCCTGAATCTTCCGGGGTGCGGGTGGGCGTGGTTGGTGGTGCATGATGAGTGGTCGCCCGCCCGCATTCCTGGAACAGAATTCTCTCAATCACAGAGATGCAGCGCCGGGAGGGTAGCCCTTTCAGGCGTCATCCCTCTTGGAATACTCCACTACCTCTCCTCGCTCAACGAAACGCTTCAGAAGCCGCAGGTAGGAGGCCCAGCAATACGACGAAATGCGGAAATGATCGTTGGTCTCTGCCCACTTGCTGTGACGAAACGAGACCCACGTCCACTCGCCTTTCTCTTGCAGTTCAATACTGAGAAGGGTACCGGTCCAGTCCGGTTCTGCAGACGTGAATTCCCATCCGATCAACGAATCGGGGACCGCTGAAACCACCCGTCCTGTCCAGTCATATTCAGGTCCGAAATAGAACCTGTATTCCGAATTTATGTCCGGCCGACCCTCAGATTTCAGGGTCCACCACGCATCGAGTCCGTCGGGAGTCGTTATTGCCGCATAGACGTCTGCGGCGCATGCGTGAATCGGAAGTTTATGATCAATGGCTGCCATTGCTTTCTGCTGGATTACCAGACAGAATAAGCGTCCTTCCGGATTGATACCCGTTTTTCATGCTGTACGCTGATGTGATAAGGAAGTCCGGATAGCCATCGCCGTCAACGTCTCCCATCCCCGTCGTATCAAATCCGAGCGTCTCGCCAGCCACCTTTCCAGTAATGGTGTAGAGCAACGAAGCATCCCTTCCGGAATGGATGTACAACTTTCCACCCGAAACAGCGGCACTTCTATGCTGCCAGGCTCCAACGACCAGATCATCATATCCATCCAGGTTTACATCTCCGGCATCGGAGATCCCGATTCCGTATCCATCTCCTGCCGTTTCACCACTGAGGCTGTACAGCTTCGAACCGTCCGCTCCCGAATACAGGTACACTTTACCAGCGCCCGTGGCTACCGAATTGTCCCCCCAGTCAGAGATGTACACATCCTGATGTCCGTCCGCATTGAGGTCTCCGACCACTGACAAGAACATGCTTCCGTAGGCCCCCGCTCCCGAGTCGGGCTCGGCTACGAACTGGGCTTCCTGAGACAGGGAATTGTAAACATATGCTTTACCGGTCCCACGTTCTCCAGCACCCGGAGCCCCGATAACAAACGTAAATCCTTTGTCGTGCGAAGTGCCTGAGACCGATGAACCAAATCCGTGTCCCGCCCCTTCACCATTGACTGTCAGAAGTGTCGACTGGTCTGCTCCCGAGATAATGTGGATTGAACCAGTCTGAGAAAGGTCGCCTCCGTTGATGGCTCCCCCCCAAACCTGAAACGGCTGTCCGATGAGCACATCCGAATGGCCATCGCCATTTGCATCTCCGATGCCCTTGACCGACAGACCGAAAGCTCCTGGAGCTTCATCTCCTGAAACAGTGAAAAGAACCTCTCCATCCGTTCCTGAATAGACGCGAACCTGATTGGCGTACGGCGCTCCGGCCACCACATCGGGTACCCCGTCTGCATTTACGTCACCCGCAGCCTCGATTCCGTGACCAAGCCTTCCGCCCGGCCATTCACCCGTAGCCGTCCAGAGAAGATCACCTTTGCGTCCTGAATAGACATAAATCTTGCCCAGGCCACTGGAAAAACCAGGAGAAGACGTCGTGACATCGTTCACACCATCACCATCCACATCGCCAATGTTGCGAGCTATCCAGCCAAACGTGTCGCCGGCCTGTTCGCCGTACCAATCCTGAATGACCTTTGTGCCTTCTACAAATGAATCCAGAAATTCCTCATCTGCCGGGAAAAGATCTCGATAGCGCGGATCATCGTTGATATTCGCAGCCGCTGGCGAAGCGCCAATGTTTGCTGCCAATACGGCTCCGGAATCTCGCGCGTCGAAAAGCCATTTGAATGCCTCGTCGTGGTTGTCGACAAATGCGTATGCGACTCCCAGATTAAACATGATGCCCGGCGTTCCGGGGGCTTTTTCTGCCGCCATTTTGAAAGCTTCCAGGGAGGCTTCAAAACTCGAATTCCTCCGCTGAACCGTACCCAGAGTCGTCCATCCCTGAACGAAATCAGGATGATCGGCAGTGAGAGCATTCAGTTGGCTGATTCCCTCAGCAGTCTGGCCAGAGTTTATCTGGCTCATGGCAGCACCGAGTCGGGCGGCCGGTGTTTTTGTACCCGGCGTCTGGCCGAAAACAGGCAGCGCAACCATGCAAAGAAAGCATACTGCTGCCGAAAAGAGGTTCTTGGGCATTTTGATGGCAAATTGGTTAGGCAGAACCTACCAAATCATGCTCAGAACCGGACCATTTTTAACATGGGAGGACTTTTTGACGCCGTGACTAGTTGATCACGGAGAATGAACCGCTCTTCGAAGAGGCCCCTGAACGAACCCGATACAGGTACAATCCTGCGTTCAGCTTCGAGACATCGAGAGCCATTTCCGCGGTTGTATCCAGAATGTATGTAGAGGATGACTGAACTCGTCGTCCCAACATGTCGAAGACGTCGATATCAACCCGCGACGGTGAGGCCATAATAATCGGCAATGATATCCGGTTCAACGCCGGATTGGGAAACGGTGCCCCGAGTGATAACCGATCCGGTAGCTCGGTCGACTCTTCAACGGCGACACCGGCGGTGATGTGACTGAACAATCCACCATCTACCGTTCCGACAAAAGCGTTGCCGTAGCCGTCGAAAGCAATAGAGGTCACCCGTTCATGACCTTCCAAGCCTCCATTCATGGGCAGCCACTTCCCGCTCCAGGGGTTCAGTTGAAATACTCCACTTCCATAGGTCGTAATGTGGGGCGTTCCATTTCGGTCAAATTCGACGCTTCGGATGTCTTCCGAACCAACCAGTCCTGTGCCAGCGTTGTGCCAGGTCACGCCATCATCCCAGGATTCAACGACGGCTGAAAATCTGGTGCCACCCAGTATCCGACCCTCGTGTTTTGCGAACGTCTGCACATCGAACCAGGGCGCGGTATTTGAGGCCATGACCTGCCAACCATTTCCACTCAGATCCCGTCGCCACGCATCCCATGACGCTCCGGCCAGTATCGCGCCGGAGTCGGTCTCTATGACGGCTGATATATCCCTGAAAGCCTGATCGCTACCCTGAACTGTCGAAGCCGCCCAGGAATGTCCGTCGAAGAAATACACGCCGGCGTGATATCCGGCCAGGATGGTTCCGTCAGAGGTGATATCTATATCCCGGATGGACGGCATTCCCGGAGGACCAAGTGCAGTCCACCCGTTCGACGCCGTGAGTTTCCAGACGCCGACCGTCGTCGCCGCGATCAGTTGTCCTTCTGCGTCCAGATCTATGTCTGTAATTTTTTGAATCAAGGGTTCGGATTCGAAACCTCTTTGCCAGTTCACTCCCAGATCTGTGGAAATGAACAGGCCTCCGTTCGTACCGGCCACCAATCGCCCGTCATCAAGAGCCCGTACGACCGTAATCTGGCTGTCCAATCCCTGGCTGGACGCGTTCCATGACGCACCATTATCGGTGGACCTCAGAATGCCTTCGCCTTGCGTCCCAATCAATATGGATGATTCGAGAAACAGCATTGATTGCACCCCTGACCCGGAGGCCGGGCTTGCTGACCAGGATGAACCGTCGTCCGTCGATTCGAACAGGTTGCGATATCCCCCTGCGAAAATGTGCCCTTCGGGACCGACTTTGAGCTCAGCGACCGTGAACGGATCTGGAAACGGTTGAACGCAGGTCCAGAGCGTCCCATTTCCGCGAGAGCGGTAAATGGAGCATCCCCCATTTTCAGGATTAATACCCGCGAAAATGCTGCCGACATCATTCGTTTCGATCGATACAACATTGTATTCCTGAAGTCCGGTCGAGGCGAACTCCCAGTTCAGCCCCATGTCAGATGAACGGAATATTCCCAGTGATGTGGCTGCAAACAGATATTCCGAATTGGATGAGAGGTCCTGCACCGCGACATCAAATCCCTGAAGCGTATGCGCGCTCCAGGATCCGGCCGATCCAACTGAGCGATAGACAAATCCGTTCGACCCGGCGAGCAATAATCCTGGTTCCGGCTCGAGGACGGTCGACGTGAAGATGTTGGCGAGTGCCGCAAAATGCCAGGTGTCATCTCCGGCAGGCAAGCGGTACAGGCCGGTTCCCCAGGTAGCAGCCCAGAGCGACCCGTCATCGCGGGCATGCAAGTCGCGGACATCGAACTGAACCAGCCCGTCCGAAACGTTTTCCCACGATTGTCCCTGATCGACGCTCTGGAACACCCCGTTGGATGTGGCGGCAAAGATCTGCCCACCGGCGGTCCGTTCCAGGTCCCAGACGGTCGTTCCTCCGAACGGTCCATTGACGCCGGACCAATAATCCGTCTGAGCTCTGACCTCGGTGGTCAGTGCCAGTAGAATGGCCGTCGATAAAACGAAGCGGGTGATATGACGATAAGACATAGACATCCACCATCATTATCGACCGAAAAACGTCATTTTAAAACGAATCAGGGGCGAACCTGCAGCTTTTCAGAGCATGCCTGAACGGTTGGCGAAAAAGCGAGGACGACCAGAGCTTCCAGGCGCCGGGAGAACGATTATTTGGCGTCTTTGGCCTGCTGAATCAGCTCCTTCTGCTCTTTGGACAGGGATTCTGGAATCCTGATGTCCAGATGCACGATTAGGTCCCCCTTTTTGGACTCCGTTTCGACGCCGTGGCCCCTGATCCGGAGTTTGTCACCAGGTTGAGATCCTTCCGGAACGGTCAGTTTGAGCTGTTTGCCGTGTGGAGTCTTGATATGCAGCGCAGATCCCAGAAGCGCATCGAAAACAGACACTTCAAGTCCCGTATGAATAGAGAGCTCTTCACGATAGAATCGTTCGTGATCCTCAACTCGGATCGTCACGTACAGATTGCCAACGCTGCCGTCCGGTTTTGGCCTTCCTTTTTCCCTTATCCGAATCTTGTGGCCGTCTTTAACACCCTTCGGAAAGGGAATGGAGACTTTTTCACCATCGAGAGAAAAGCTGAGCTTCCCTCCCTTCAACATCCTGGAAAATGAGATTCGGACGGTTCTTTTCCGGTCGTATGCCGTGTTCTCTTTCCGGCGTGGGTCTCGCTGCTGCGGACCACTTCGTGAGCCACCTGGCGAACCAGCTTGTGGGCCGCCCGGCCCTCCGCCTTGCGCTGCGCCGCCAAAAAACCGCTCAAAAATGTCCCCAAAACCGCCTCCCACGTCGAATCCGCCCGGATCCATGCGCACGTAGGTTCCATCCGGGTTCTGATAGTACTGTCCACCGGTTCGAGTGGAGAATGGGCTGCCACCGGGACCACCCGGGCCACCGAATTTCCTCATTCTGTCGTATTGACGACGTTTTTTAGGGTCTGACAGCGTTTCGTAGGCAGATTGAACCTCTTTAAATCGCTCTTCAGCACTCGGATCATCGGGGTTTCTGTCTGGGTGCAGTTCACGCGCGAGCTTCCGATATGCCTTCTTGATGGCATCCGGCTCCGTTTTTTCGGTAACACCGAGCGTTTTGTAATAGTCTGCAGCCATTTTCAGTGCCTGAGGCCGGTTGAATCGATACGAACGGGCCTATCTACCGCTTGTTGAACTTCAGTGCAAGTCCTCCTGATCACTGGTTTTGGCGGAATTCCGATGGTATTCTGCCACTTCTTCAGGTATCGTTGCGCCAATTCCCATCTCCAAATTCGTGCCAAGAGCCCAATCTTGACAGATATGTCAGACATTTCAGACATCAAAAAGGTTCTCATCGCCAACAGGGGTGAAATCGCAGTTCGAGTTATCAGATCCTGCCGGGAACTGGGTATCGAAACGGTGGCCGTGTTTTCTGATGCGGATCGGACGGCTCTTCATGTGCGCATGGCAGATGAGGCCTACCACATCGGGGCCGCTCCATCGGCCGAATCCTATCTGGTTCAAGAGCGCATTCTTGAAGTCGCGAAGGCTTCTGGCGCAGATGCCGTCCATCCGGGATATGGCTTTCTGTCTGAGAACAGTTCGTTCGCCCGCGGTTGCGAAGAAGCCGGACTGCGTTTCATTGGCCCGACTCCGGACGCCATCGAGGCAATGGGTGACAAGACTGCCGCTCGCGCATTGATGGAAAAGGCGGGCGTACCTATGGCTCCCGGGACCGTCGATGCAGTAACGGATCAGTCTGAGGCAGCCGCCATCGCTGCTGAGATCGGCTATCCCGTTCTGATCAAGGCTGCCGCCGGCGGTGGCGGAAAAGGAATGAGAATCGTGCGAGACGATGCTGACTTCGTGGCTTCGATGGAAACAGCTTCTCGCGAAGCCAAATCTGCTTTTGGCGACGGCCGCGTTTTTATCGAGAAGTATATCGAACGGCCACGGCACATCGAATTTCAGATCCTGGCAGACACGAAGGGTAACACGGTGCACCTCTTCGAGAGGGAGTGCTCGATTCAGCGACGCCATCAAAAAGTAATCGAAGAAGCCCCTTCGTCGGTTCTGACCGACGAACTTCGAAGCGAAATGGGCCAGGCGGCCGTCCGGGCGGCTGCCTCCTGTGGATACGTCGGCGCCGGGACGGTCGAATTTTTGCTCGACCAGAACATGAATTTCTTTTTCATGGAAATGAATACCAGGCTTCAGGTCGAGCACCCGGTGACGGAGAGCATAACCGGTATCGACCTCGTGGAACTGCAGATCCGAATCGCTGAAGGCAGGGCGTTGCCGTTCGAACAGAAAGATCTCCAGATGGGAGGTCACTCTATTGAGTGCAGGATCTACGCCGAAGACCCACTCAACGACTTCATGCCGGGCCCGGGCATTCTTTTGAAGCATGACCCGCCTGCCGGTTTTGGCGTTCGCGTGGACAGTGGTGTTGAAGAAGGCTCCGAAATTTCGCTCTTCTATGACCCGATGATTTCAAAACTGACGACCTGGGGAGCAACCCGCGCAGAGGCTATCGCACGCATGAGGCGGGCCCTGGACGAGTATGCGATCGCCGGCGTACCCACCACGATCCCCTTTTGTCGGTTTGTGATGGATCACGAGGCATTTACCGGTGGCAACTTCTCAACCCACTTCGTTGAGAATAATTTCAGTGCAGAAAAATTACTGGAAGGAGCCGAGGAACTTGAATCGGCCATCGCCATTGCTTCGGCACTTTACGCCGACGGCCACCGGCACCATAATGGTCAGGCGGCAGCTGGGAAGTCATCGGAATTCAGCTCCTGGAGAAAAAATCGAAAGGAGTTGGACTAGTCGGAAAGTATGCTCTCGAGGACGGCGACTTAGACCCACGCTTGCTCAAGCTCCAGACCTTGTGACACGAGCCAGTCCGCCACCGCCATCACCGCCTCCCGCACACCTTTGGTTGTCATGGGATCGCCAAACGGCTGTAGACTCACATAAACACCTTCTTTCTTGGGCCACGCCTGAATCAACAGCTCCTGCCGCAGGTCGGGTTCTTCGGAGGTTGCTTTGAACAGCAATCCGTCAGACGCCAAGTCTCGGTACGCTTCCAACACGATGGCGTGACCACCATCAAATGAACGTACTTGTTTCGTAAACGGGCCGACGTTTGTGAGCGAACCCTTGAGTGAAGCGTGTTGCATATCGATCGATGTGATGAGTCGCGGCGCCGAAGGCATCACCTTCGTGCATCGAAATTCAGCGTGATGGATGGGTTTATTCTGGTCCAGCCACTTGCGGGCGTATTTGGTTTGAAGCGTCGCGGGTGGCGGGTCGCCTTCGATGACTTCAAAACATCCAGATTCCTTGCCCTCGGCCACCGAAAACGCATAGTATTCGGGATGATCCGTGGTGAGAAACAGGGAGCCTCCTTCTATGAGTCGCGACGATAGAATCCGGAAAAATTCTGACTGAAGAAGCCTGTTCTTGTGATGCTTCTTCCGTGGCCAGGGATCCGGAAAATTGACAAATACGCGGTCCAGTGAGTGCTCGCCGAGCACGTCCCGAACCAGAAATCGGGCATTGCCCTTAAAAAGGCGGACATGCTCGGTGTCATTGCGCTTCATCCGGCGATAGGTTCGCCAAACTGAGCCGAGCGACACTTCCGCTCCCAGAAGATTCCATTCAGGATGGTCCTCTGCCAGATGCTCCAGGTAGTGTCCACCACCAAAACCGACCTCCAGCACAAGGGGGCCGGGCCGCGTGAACAACGTGGCATCATCAATGGGAGTCTTCAGGTCTCCGGCTTTGAGAAGTATGTCGTGCGCATTTTCCATGGCCCGCGAGTTTACACACTTGCTGGCTGCGACCCAAGTGATGAAACCGTGGATTCCCTGCTCGACCTCGCGCTCGAGCGTCCCCTCAGGGAAGCCAGCTTACTTTCAACACTTGCTTCAAGCATAACCAGAGCCGGCACCAGAATGATAATGATGAACGTGGCGAACAGGATTCCGAACCCGAGGCTGGCCGCGATGGGAATGAGGAATTGAGCCTGAAGGCTGCGCTCGAGAATGAGTGGCAGAACACCCAGAAACGTCGTGATTGATGTCAGCAGGATGGGTCGGAATCGAACCTTGCCAGCATTGATCACAGCCGTTCGAATATCATGCCCCTTCTCTCGTTCCTTGTTCACATAGTCGATCAACACGAGTGAATCGTTGACCACGACGCCCGAAAGACCGACGATTCCGAAGAGGCTCAGAACACCGACTGCCAGTCCCATCACAAGATGTCCGACAATGGCTCCGATAATCCCGAAGGGAATGGCCGACATAATGATGAGAGGCTGAGTATACGATTTGAAGGGAATAGCCAGCAGGGCGAAAATCAAAAAGAGCGCAATCAGAAATCCGCGTTTGATGGCGTCCACCGCATCAGCCTGCTCCCTCTGCTCTCCTTCGAACGAGCCCCGAAATCCGGGATACGTCTGTGCCATGCGGGGAAGAATGTCTGCTTCCAATGCATTGATAACATCCTGCGCGGGCACCACATCCTCATTGACTTCCGCTGTGATCGTCACGATTCGATTACGGTCCCTGCGATTGATAGCCGCTGTTCCGGTTCCTACCGTTACCATCGCTACCTCAGAGAACGGTATTTCGGCTCCCGAAAGCGTTCGGATATTGAAGTCATCGAGATCCGAAAGAGCATCACGTTCTTCGCGCGGAAGCCGAACCATGACTTTTACATCGTCCCTTCCACGCTGAACGCGCAGCGCTTCATTTCCGTAAAAGGCCCCTCGAACCTGACGCGCCAGATCGTCGAGGGTGACACCCAGCATTTCTGCTTCGGGTTTCAGTTCCAGTTTGAGCTCTTTCTTTCCCGGTTGCCGATCGTCTTCGATCTGATACGTACCGGCAAAGTTGGCAATCTCTTCCTTTACCTCTTCGACCGCCTCATTCAGATCATTGGCGTCAGACGCCGACACTTCAAGTTGAATGGCGCTTCCCAGAGAAAATATTGCGGACTGAAACTGTAGCGATCGGACCTCGGGCATATCGCCGGCGGCTTCGCGCCATCGTGATTCGAATTCTGCTGAAGAAATCTCTCGAATTTCTGATTCCAACAGCTCGAAGTTGATTTCGGCGATGGTAGGATCGATGAGGCCCGGACCCCCTCCCTGGTTGGGTTGAGATGTTAATGATGGTGCCTTTCCAATGATCGAAAAAACGTGTTTCACGATGGGCGGATGATCCTCGTCCAGTTCACTCTGAATCTGGGCCGCGACCTCCGTTCCTATCAGTTCAAGACGGGCTGCAACGGCTTCCGTTCGGGTCGCAGGAGTTCCTTCAGGCATTTCCAATCGGGCAATCACGTTTTCGCCCTCGATATCAGGCATGAAACTGAACTTCACAAATCCTCCCGCCACCATTCCGACCGCCAACAAAACCGCTGTAATACCGCCCAATACCACGTAATTGTAGTGTTGTGTTACGAATTCCAGTGTCCTGGTGAGTGGTCCCTCAACATTCCAGGTCATGAAATCGGCGATCTTTTTTTGAGCCCTCTCAAGAGTTCTCGCCACCACATTCTTCGCACCACCACGAAGCGCCTTCACGTGTGCCAGGTGAGCAGGCAGAATGAAGAGGGACTCGATCAACGATATGCCAAGGACCGTGATAATCACGATGGGCAGCTGCTGCATGAACTTGCCGATGATGCCCGGCACAAAGAGAAGTGGAGTGAATGCCGCCATCGTCGTCAGGACTGCGAATACTACGGGACGAGCAAGACGAGTGGTTCCGTGGACCGCGGCGTCTTCCGGATCATGCCCCGCTTCCTGTTCTGCGAATATGTTTTCACCGATGACTATGGCATCGTCCACCACTATCCCGAGGGCCAGGATGAAGGCCACCAGAGAAATCAGATTTATCGATGCCCCCAGAAACAGCATGACGGCGAATGTGCCCAGAAAAGAGATGAAGATCCCGGCCGATACCCAAAAAGCCAGACGGGAATTCATGAACAGCCCCAGCGCGATAATCACCAGAAGAAGACCCATGGCCCCGTTCTTGAGCATCAACTCGTAGCGGCTGTTGAGAAGCTTCGCTTCATCCTGCCACACGGATACCTCAATACCTGCGGGCAAGGGCACCGTTTCGACGTATTCGTAGACCTGCTCGACAATGTCCAGAACGCGTTCGTCCGAGGTTCGATACACCTCGAGAAGCGCCGTAGGATTCCCATCGAATCGTGTGATGAGATCTGATTCCTCGAAACCATCAGTAATGGTTGCGATGTCGCCGAGACGAACGACAGATCCATCGGGTGTCGCCCGGACGATGATCTCTGCGTAATCGGAAGCAGAATAATTTTGCCCTTTCGTCCTGACAAGTATCTCCTCGTCGATGGCGCGGATGGATCCTCCGGGAAGATCGAGGCTTCCCCGACGCACCGCCATGGTGACTGCGTCGAGAGACAGCGAATACGCCTTCAGGGTCTCATCGCTCAACTCAATAGACACCTCATATTCGCGAACTCCGCTGACCGCCACATAAGAGATTCCTTCCGAGGACGAGAGTTCATCCTTCATCCTGTTGGCAAGTTCCTTCAGACTTCTTTCAGGCACATCGCCGTGGATTGCCAGCTGGATGGCCTGCCGCCGGGTCGTTACTTCAGATATTTCCGGCTCTTCAGCTTCCAGTGGAAACGTGGAGATGCGATCGACCTCAGATTTCACGTCGTCCAGCGCTCGGGTAACGTTTTCCCCGAACTTCAACTGGGCCGTAATAACGCCAGCATTTTCTGCTGAAACCGAAATGATGCGGCGAATTCCATCCACGGCTTCGATCTGCGCTTCTATTTTTTGAACGATCGACTCTTCGATTTCGTCAGGTGATGCTCCCGGGTAGTCAACTCGAATCTGAATCGAATCGAGGCTCGCTTCCGGAAAAACCTCCTGGACGATGCTGGACACCGAGACGAATCCGATCAGCACAAAAAACAGCATCAGTAGGTTTGCTGCGACGCTGTTTCGCGCCATCCATGCAATTGCTCCTTTCATAGTTGGTTCTCTGCTATCTGGATGAACGGCTTCCTTCGACTTCACGCACACCCATCCCTTCCGTCACGACAGCCAGGGATGAGACGACAACCCGGTCGCCTGGCATGAGTCCGCCAGATAGATATACAGTGCCTTGCTCGGCAGTCAGCACGTCGACATTTCGAATCGAAACCGTCTCGTTGTCGACGACCCAGACCTGATCGTTATCACGAAGGGCCGGGCGAGGAATGACAGATTCACCATCGAAGTCCCTGGCTGCGATGACAACGCTTGCGTACGAACCAACCAGGAGAGGTGACTTTCCGCTGTTCAGTCCGTACGGATCATCGACCTGAACGACCAGGCGAATGGTCCTCGTCGTCGGATCGAGGGCTCCCTCAGTCCTCACGACCTTGCCATCCCATTGTTTTAGCCCCGCACCGTTTCCGGTCATCACCCTTGCTTGAATTATGCGATCGGAAGTCAGTCCGGGAATGTCTCCCAACAATTCAGCCTGATCGGTGCGCAGTGCCACAACGATTTCCGCGATATCTGTCGAATAAAACGATGCGACGACCATTCCGGGGGCCAGGTATTGACCCAGTTCAGCTTGCCTGGACAGGATCCGCCCGTCAAACGGCGCGCGTATTCGCGATCTCTCCAGACGCCGAAGGCTGTCATTCAAACGCGCCTCGGCAGCCGCAACTGCTGCATCGGCAAGAACAATCTGCGGCTCCCTGAAAACAAGACTGCCCATCTCGCCCTCCTTGGGCGGCTTCAGGTCAGGATCCCGTCTCTTCAGCCTCTCCCATTCGTCCTTTGCAATCTGAGATTCCTCCCGAGCGACAATGGCTTCGTATTTACGTGCCGTGACTTCCGCTCTGGCAACCGAGACTGCGTTCACATAGTCCGTGGAATCGAGTTCGATCAAAATCTGACCCTTCTCGAAAGCCCCGCCATTAACGAAGTCCTCCGAGGCCGACACAATTCGGCCGGCGACTTCTGATGAAAGGGCCACCTGCCTCCGAGCGGACACAGTTCCGCTTCCTGACACGGTCAGGCTGCCAGTTGCGCGCTCTACGGATACGGTTTCCACAAGAGGAGCCAGTTCGCGTCGTTCTTCCTTCTCAGGTTCGGGGCGCAGGCCGATCAGAATGATCAGTCCGATCACGCCAACGGCGAGAATGCCTACACCTATGAGGAATGGTTTGAAGTTGAATCGTGACATCGTGCTATCGTGCTATCTATCTGGTCATGTTTTGAAATCGAGAATCGGGCAATCACGCCGGGTCAATCGACCCAGACGCCTCCAAGGGCCCGATAAAGTGTGAGTTTGGCCAGAGCCCCGGAGCGGGTGGCTGTAGAAATTGAGCCCTGTGTCCGTAGTTCATTCAGTCGCGCGTCAATGAGAGAGACATAGTCGCCCACTCCCCGCTCGTAACGATCCCGCATCGTCTCATATGAGGCAGACGCGCTGGCATTCGAAGATGTCATGGCTTCCATCTTCTGATGTTCAGCATCGAACATCGAGAGCGACGAAGAAACTTCCTGAAATCCGGTCAAAACGGCTTTTTCGTAGGCTGCCGCGGCTTGTTCGTATTGAGCCCAGGCCATTTTGACAGCGGCACGCCGGGCACCTGCTGCAAAGACAGGGGCTGTCAATGATCCTCCGAACAGCCAGAATCGCTGCGAGGTCTCAACAAGGGCTCCCAGGTCTGAACTCTGCCTACCCCCTGACGCCGTCAGGGAAAACGAGGGGAATTGCTCGGCCCGCCTTACTCCGATTGCCTGTCGGGCAGACTCGAGTCGGGCTGCGGCCGCTATCACATCCGGGCGCGAAAGCACAAGTTCTGACGGCAACTCATCCGGAAGCGGGGCTGCGTATGAGACGGGAGCATCCGACACGCCCACAAGCTCTCTAGTCTGTGATGGAATGGTACCCAACAGGACTCCCAGCCGTGCATATGCTCCGACTAAAGCAGCATCCACGGATGGCCTCGCCGCCCGGGCTTCGTCGGAAGTCTGTTGAATGGAATACCATTCAAACGAAGACACCAGACCTCGACGATATCGGTCCTCTGTGATTTCGAGACGTTCTTTGAGCAATCCGACCTGCTCCTCCGTCAGCCGGACCTGCTGCTGCAGATCGCGAATTTCGAAATACGTAGAGATGACCTCTGACATCACTCCCATTCGCGCGGCAACGTAGTCAGCTTCGGTGGCAATGAGTTGACTCAGCGCCGCCCGCGAACTGGCTCGTGCCTTGCCCCAGAAATCGAGTTCGTAGGACATGCCCAACGAGGCGGAGTAGGTAGTGACATCGAATCGGTCCGGAAACCCGGGAATCGATGATGAAAATTGTCCCGTAGCGCCCAGATTTGTCGGTGTGTTTTGCCGGTTTCCGTCAGCATTCAGTTGGACACCGGGAAACTGGGCCGAACGGGTCGCGCGATGACTTTGTTGGACTTCCATAACGCGAGCCGCTGCAATTCTGAGGTCCAGATTGGCAACAAGTGCGGAGTCCAGCAGAGCGGAAAGAACTGGGTCTTCCCACATGTCCCACCACGCCGATGAATCCGCTTCTTTTACAGCGGTAAACACGTGAGTATCGGCCTCTACAAATGACTCGGGCAGCCGCGAGGCAACATCAGACTGAATCATTTGTGGAGCCATCGTGCACGCGGAAAATGACACGGAGACTGCCAACGTGAATGCGGCTGCCCGAATTGATCTAAGTGGATATTCCATTGTAGAGTACATCAAATACGTGTTGCTTTCGCTCTTCGAGTGACAATTCAGGATCCTCAACGAGAGCCGGGCTCAGGGAGGAAAAAGAGGGCATTCCGATGAAATACATGACGGTCATTCCAAGGATGGAAATCATGAGTTGGATCGGGTTCATAGGCCGGATTTCTCCGGTGTCAACGGCAGACTGAATGCGTTCCATGACCTTCAGAGGCCCAGCAACACTTGAATCCACCATCCTCTTTTTCAATAATTCGGTGGCTACGGGGGCGCCGTTGAGATTCTCATGCAGCCACAGTCTGTAAACCTCCGGATGCTCGGCGTGCTCGGTCAGATACACGTCGATCATACTCTTAAGGGTTTCCCGAAACGCTTGTTTTCGATTCATCACCTCATCCATCGCAGAGAAAAAGTGATCCAAGACATGTTCAAAGACCGATGCGTACAGCAAGTCTTTGCTCCGAAAGTAGTAGTGCAACATGGCCTTGTTGATGCCAGCTTCGTCGGCAATCTCCTGCATGCGCGCGCCATCCTTCCCCTTGTGCGCGAAAACACGCAACGCAGCTTCGAAAACTGCCAGCTCGGTCTCGTTTGTTGCAGCAAAAGTGGCCATGGATATCGGGTATATTGGACCCACTTACCACATGGTTTAACTATTTGTTTCAACCATTTGGTTAATTTTGATCAACAAAAAAGACCGTTTCGCTAAAAACGGCCTCTATTGCCCTTATTTGACCGTTTCAGGTCTGGTAATTATTCCTCGGCTGCTTCAGGTGCTCGCAATCCCAACTCCCGATCTACGAGAAACAGTCCCTGTCCTGACGATCCGGCCAGACGCAAGCTGTCGATAATGGCTTCCGCATTTTCCTCCTCCTCTACCTGTTCGTCGATGAACCAGTGAAGCAGGGTCTGAAGGGCATAGTCTTTCTCTTCCACAGCGACTTCGTACAGCTCGTGAATGAGTTTGGTCACATGACGCTCGTGCTCGAGAACCTGCTCAAAAGCGTCGAGAGCGGTCTCGAACTTCACTTCTGGTGCGTCGAGCTTATAAAGAACGGGAGTTTCGCCGCGGCGAATGAGGTGATCAAACAACTTCATGGCGTGATCAGTCTCTTCCTGCCACTGGATTCGCATCCAGTTGGCCGCTCCGCTCATTTTCATGTCTTCAAATCGGGCGGACATGGCCAGATACAGATATGCTGACTGATATTCTTCCTGTATCTGTACGTTGACTGCGTCGAGTGTCCTCTGATTCATGTTTCGGTGGGTGTTGTGAAGGATTTGCGGGCCGGCGATGAAACGCTTGAACGCATGATCTGTTTTTTTGTCGCTTACGTTTCGCTCAGATCGAACAAAATAAACCATGTGATGGTATTACGCTCTCCGGCCACGAAACCAATCCCAGAAATCTCCGCGCCCGAACAACGTTACGATCCAATATTCCGCGGACGAATTCCGGGCTGTGACCAGCCCTTTAACAAATGGCAAGCACCTCGCGCATTTTGTGGGCCGACGATGAAATTGATCTGTTGCGACCACACATCCTATTTCTCGAATCCAGAGGATTTGAAGTAACCAGCGTCACGAACGGTAAGGACGCGATCGAACAGGTCCGGGAAGGTCTCTGCGATCTCGTTTTACTGGACGAGCAGATGCCGGGCATGGGCGGTCTCGAAGCCCTCAACGAAATCAAGGAGCTGGCAAACGACCTCCCGGTCGTGATGATCACCAAGAGTGAGGAAGAGCGGATTATGGAGGAGGCGCTGGGCGGAAAAATCAGCGACTATCTGACCAAACCCGTCAATCCCAGCCAGGTACTCCTCACATGCAAACGTATCCTGGATGGTCGCCGAATCGAAAGCGAAGCGGCGTCCCAGAATTACCTGCAATCGTTCGGCGAGATCACGAGTGCCCTCATGAATCCTCTGGATCACGCCGACTGGGTCTCGCTGTATCAACGGCTCATCAAATACGATCTGGAGCTGGATGCAGACGAGGGCGTGCGCCAGGTTCTCGATGATCAGTACCAGGAGGCAAACCGCTCGTTTTCACGCTATGTGGAAGGATCGTACAAGGATTGGATTTCAGCAACAGACTCTGCACCAGACGAAGATCGGCCAGCCCTTTCTCACGAAGTGATCCCAAAATGGGTCATTCCGGAAATGGACAAGAACAGGCCGGTCATCTTTTTCGTCATCGACTGCATGCGATACGATCAGTGGCTTGAGTTCGAAAAGCTTCTTGCGCCGCTGTTTACGATGCAAAAGGATTATCACTATTCCATTCTGCCTACCGCTACGCCGTATTCGCGCAACAGCATATTCTCCGGACTGCTTCCGGTCGATATAGCACGCGACTATCCGAGAATCTGGTCGGCAGGTGAAGATGATGAACACAGCCGGAATCGAAACGAGGAGCAGTTCCTGAATGACCAGCTCAAACGGAGGCACATCAAGGCTCGGGTGCGCTACGACAAACTGATCGGCACCAAGGATGGACCTGAATTCCAATCATCGGTTCATGATCTGCTACAGAGCGACCTGAGTGCCGTCGTTGTAAACTTCGTCGACATCCTGGCGCACAGTCGCTCAGACTCGGCAGTATTGAAGGAAATTGCCCCGGACGAACGTGCCTACCGGGCTCTCACCAGAACCTGGTTCGAACATTCCTGGCTGTATTCGGCTTTCCAGCAACTGGCCGAGACCGATTGTACGATTGTCATCACCACTGACCACGGGGCCATTCGCAGTCTGCATGGGACGAAGGTCGTGGGAGATCGTGAAACGTCAACAGCATTGCGCTACAAGTATGGGCGCAATCTGAAGTGCGACAGTCGGCACGCCGTTTTTGTGAAACACCCGGAAGATTTTGGATTGCCGAGTGATAATCGAAATACCAATTTCATTATCGCGAAAGAAGACTATTACTTCGTCTACCCGACCAACTACCACCACTACCTCAACAAGTATCGTGACACGATGCAGCATGGTGGGGTGTCCATGGAAGAAATGATTCTTCCCGTGATTACAATGCGACCCAAGTAAATCGGAGCGCTGGACATCTGGACATGGAATCATTTTCTCATATCAGCTCTTCCGAGGCAGAGACACAGAAGATCGGCAGGGACTTCGGGCAGTATCTCGAGCGTGGAATGGTGGTAGCCCTGGTAGGAGATCTGGGGGCCGGTAAGACTCAGTTCGTGAAAGGCGTCGCCTCTTCAAAAGACGTCGATCCTGACATGGTTTCGAGCCCGACCTTCACGATTGCGCACGAGTACGATGGATCGCTTCCCATCCACCACCTGGATTTGTACCGTCTCGATGGAGTCGACGAGGTTCGTCGCTCTGGCGTACACGACTATCTGGGGGGAGATGGCATCTGTCTTGTCGAATGGCCCGAGCGAGCCGAATCGCTGCTTCCTGACCACACGATTCTGGTGC